>NZ_CP025228.1:2659032-3323790 GCF_004102025.1 Actinomyces qiguomingii
GCCTTCGACGAGGGACGGCGTTAACGTGCGAGGCCTGGGAAACGAACTTTTCGAGAACGGAGTCATCGTCATGTGCGACGGCGGCAATAGTCCCGCCTGGCACCGCACGCATGGGGCGCGCGCCGTCGTTATCGTGGCATTTCATGAGTCTGCTAACAGCCTAGAGCTGGACAATTTCGAAGCGGAGTGGAGCGGAATCCTGCCCGAGGGTGACGAACGGGAGGATGGGTTCACGCCCGCCGTTATTCGGCAGTGCGAGTGCGGCCGCCAATTCAATATCCCCGGCTTGACCGAGGAGGAGGCATTAGATGCGGCCGAGCTCATTTACCGGGCCGGTCTCCGAGTGGTCAGCGTGGAAGACTACTTGGCGGTGCTGAACCACAGGTAGCGTTGCAACGTGTCCGGCGGACGTGGTACTAGTTGGGGTACCTAGTCCGGTCAGGTCAGCCCGGAGCCTTCCCTAGTGAGTGGGAGCGGCAGCCGAAATCAGGCCCCTAACAAGGGCCTTCTCGGCTGTACCCACGAAGGGGAACCCAAACCATGACCGCACCCAAGCGCGCCGCCAAACAGGCCGCTTACAACCTGACCGTAGACAACGCCGCAGCGCTCGCGGACCTGTCCCCCAACACGATTCGCAACATGATCGCCCGCGGTGATCTGCGGGCCGTGAAGCTCGGGAAGTCCGTCCGAATCCCCATCTCCGAGCTGACTCGGCTCGGGCTCGACGTGCCCGCCTACCTCACCACCAGGGGTGAGGCCGCATGAGCCCGAACATGAAGGCGCCCCGCCGGGGAAACGAGCCGGCGGGGCACCCGAGCCTGAACAGTGATGGACTCGCCCCCAATCATAGCCGGGGCCACCGTCACATTCACGCCCGCCACCGCATCGCCGCCCTGAACACCGCAACCCGTCGGCTGCTGGCCCGGCTGGCCGTCGCCGCCGACGAGTTCAAGGCCGCCGTGCGCGCCTCCCAGGGATGGGAGGCCCACCGGTGAGCACCAGCACCAACACCCCCAAGGCCCCGAAGGAGCCGACGGCGCCGATCCCGGGGATGCCGCCCGCCCTCGACGTCGCCGGACTGCCACCCGTAGACGTGGAGGCCGCCGCCGAGCGCCGGCACGCCGCCGTCGAACAGGCCGTAAACACCGCCTACGACCATGTCGTAGCCCTGCACCTGTGCGAGCCCCCGGCCACCGCCCCGGCGTGGGCCACCAACCCCGGCCAGCTCACCAACGAGGCCATGGCTCAGGTAGCGCTCACCGAGCAGCGGGCACACACCAACGGCTACTACACCGGGTTCGTAGACGCCGTGCAGGCCGCCTGGCCGCTCGCCCGCGCGGCCGGATACGCGGAGGGGCAGCGGGATCTCGCCCGCGCCCTCGCGGCCTCGCACCGGGCGTTCCTGGACGAGGTGAACCGGGCGCTCGCGGCGAGCGTGGACCCCACCCCGCGGGAATCGATCATGGAGCGGGCGGTCCGCGAGCGCGCCCGCCTTCGTGAAGCGGGGGTAGCAGCATGAGCGACACCTCCCCCTTCATTGAAGACGACGACGCACGGCAGTTGCGCGTCACATGGGCGGACACCATCACGCCCAGGGCGGTCCGCTGGGCCTGGGAGCACGACGGCGACGGGCGTATACCCGTCGGCTCCCTGTCCCTCGCAGCCGGGCGAGAGGGAACCGGCAAGTCATCCTTCGGTATCTGGCTGGCCGCGCAGATCACCCGAGGAACCCTGCCCGGCGCATACCGGGGCCAGGCGCGAAAGGTGCTGTACGTCGCCGTTGAGGACTCATGGGAGTACACCCTTGTCCCCCGCCTCATGGCCGCCGGCGCCGACCTGTCCAAGGTCGGGCGCGTGCAAGTGCAGGAAGCCTTCGGGGACGAAGTCACCATGAGCCTGCCCCGGGACAACACCGCCCTGGAAGACGCCATCACCGCGAACGACGTAGCGCTTGTGGTCGTCGACCCGCTCATGTCCCTTCTGGGAGACGGGCTGAGCGCGTCACGGTCACGTGAGGTACGCAAGATGCTTGACCCTCTCGTGAGGATCGCCGACCGGACCGGCAGCGTCGTGCTGGGGATCGCGCACCACAACAAGGGCGCCCACACAGACCCGATCATGGCCGTGTCCGAATCGAAGGCGTTTACGGACGTGCCCCGCTCCGTGTTCGCCTTCGCCCGCGACGACGACAACAACTGCCGTGTGGTGTCCCAGACGAAGAACAGCCTCGGCAGGGACGCTGCCTCGCTACCTTCGTTGCAGTACACCATTGAAGAGGCCACGGTTCCACTGCCCAACGGGGAGGAAACCCATATCGGGCGTTTCACCCCGCAGGGCATCTCCGAGCGCTCCGTAACCGACCTGTTGCGAGCCAAGGATGACGGTGAGGACGCCGACGAGCGCAGCGCAGCCGAGGCGTTCATTGTCGACTTCATCGGCTCCCAGGGCGGGGAGGCCGGTGCCGGGGAGGTGATCAAGGCGGGACGCCAAGCGGGGTTCGGTGAGCAGGCATTGAAGAACGCCCGCCGCCGCTGCAAGAGCCCCAGGATCACCACCTGCAAGGCCAGCATGGGGCAGGGTTGGGTGTGGGCCTTCGAGCCCGAAGGTGCCACGAAGGTGCTGAAGGTGTCATGTCCTGAAAAGACGACACCTTCAGCACCTTCGATGACACCTTCGACGGACGAAGAGGAGACACCACCGCAACCAGCCGAGGCTGACAGCTGCCCGCACGGCGCACCTGAGCCCGACCTATGCGCCGACTGCAACGGGTCAACCGGCCTCGCGCTCGCGGGAGGTGGACGGCCATGAGCAACGGCATCCTCTTCGACGAGCACGGCAACGCGTGGGCCGTGGACACGGGTGAAGTGCAGATCCCCGGCGCAAGGCTCATCGCCCTAACCGGCTACTGGTGCCCCGTGTGCCACCTGCCCCGCACCCCATACCCCGGCGACAACGGCATGCACCCGACCTGTGCCGACACCCCCACCGGGCGGCGCATCCGCGAGCGCCAACCCGACCTGAACACGAGAAGGAGGACAGCGTGAAGATGATCAACGGGCAGCTCATGCTCGACGCCGAGGAGATGGGCCTACTGCTAGACCTGGACGCCGACACGATCCGCGCCCACGCCCAACAGGCAGGCACCGGCGTAATGAACCTGCCCGCCCTATGGGTCCGGCGCGGGCAGCGGGCACTCGACCGCGTGCAACGCCAGCTCGGGCACAGACCGGATATCGCCGAGGCCCTGGACGTGCTACGCGCCGAACGCGGCCACCGGCCCTAGAGCCGCCGGGACGCCGGGAAGGCCCGCGAAGGTACCGCACCAACTGCGTGCCCCTTCGCGGGCTCACCGGCCGGGCGCTCCCGGACACCGCGGGATACATTCGGCGCACCCCACGCGAGAACCCCCTGTATGCCCCACAGACGGCACCACCCCCATCCTGTAGGCGGGAACACGTACCCGCCCTGTTCGCCCCGCCTATCGGCCTTACGTGAGCGATTCCGGCCGTGTTTCCCTTGACGACGCGAGGCACTGAACCGCGAGCGCGGGCGAAGCACTCAAAGCGCAGACAATGACTGCTACAAACAGCGGGTAGCGCGACGCCGATTCGACGTCGAAACGCGCGAACACTCACGCGACAAACCACGAAGCACGCGGTGAGCACACCAACGGCCGGAAGCGCACCCGAGGCGTGGCCGCGCCCGGCCAGCACTCCCCGCGACGGCCACGCGGGGCCGCGAGCGCAACCCGCAACACTCAACCTGACGAACACGAGCGCACCGCGCCCACCCGGCCGGCGCCCCCCAGGGGGAGGGGTTAGACAGCGCCGCCCGCGGGACCGCCGGGGAGGCGGCAGATAGGCGCGACGGGTCCAAGATTCCGGCCCGATCACCTAAGCGCTACTGAGCCCACCGGCCACCGTGGGGGTGACTCCCCCCGCCCACCCTTGGCCGGTAACCGCGGGATAGCAGCCCCGGGGCAGCGTGCATGTCTCCCCCATGTTTTTCCTGCCCCGTGAGGCCGCCTGTAAGCGATTCTGCGGGCCGTTCGCGCCCCCACTGGGTACGGGGACACGGGGCCGTGCTCGCGCGCGTGAGAGGCCACCTGCATGCCCGGGTTTCGTTACACGCCGCCCCGCGAAGCGCGCCGCCGACGGCGAAGGGAGGTGAGCCTGACTCACACCCTTTCAGGGGCAGATTGGTTCCGCCTGGCAGCGCCCGGAACCGGCGGGGTGAGCACCGAGGGTTTTTGTCGGCGCCGACAAAAACTAACGGCGGGGGGTTGAAAGTAACCGAAGTACCTTCAACCCCCGCCCTGCCCCCGGGCGGTGAAGCACCAGGGGCGCCCCCGGATCATCCCACACCAGCACCGAGAGGTTTTCCCCGGCGCCGGGAAAAACCGTCTGAGACCGGCGGGCGCTGCCTTATCGGCGGCGTCACCGGAGACCTCGCGTGCGGCAGCCGTGAAGGGTGTCAGCTCAGCTGACACCCCCCTTCGCCGCCGTCCCCGCGGGCCGCTAGGGTTGCCCGTTCGCGTACCCCCCTTCGCGGCCCCGCGGTGCGCCGACGAAGGGCTTTTCCGAGGAGGCTCGGGAAACTCCGCACGCGGAAACGAAACTATGGCGGCACCGCCGAAGTTTCCCGGCACCGGGAAAGTTCTGGGAGCCGCTGGCGCCCCGTCGTATTCCGCGGAGGGGCGGAAAAGGCCTCACGGGCGTTCGGTCCGCCTGGCGGACGGAACCCCCGGCCCCACGCCCGCAGAGGACGGAGCATCCCGCCGGGGGTGCACACTTCTGTGTACCCCCCGGCCCCACGCCCGCAGAGGACGGAGCATCCCGCCGGGGGTGCACACTTCTGTGTACCCCCCGGCCCCACGCCCGCAGAGGACGGAGGGATGTCCACCCGGTAGACACCCCTCCGAAGCCATTGCTTCTCCCTATATATCGCGCGACCCGGCCTGCCCCTCGGGGAGGGGGAGCCCACTCCCCGCCCGCACCTGGCCGCGAGCGCGTGCCGGCATGATCTGAACGCCCCTACAGGCCGGGCCCCTCGCACAGCTCGGAGAACCTCGCGTGCGCCACGGGCTGGCCGATAGCCTGGCGGATGCGGCCCATGGCGATGCCGATCTCGGTTGGGTACTCGCCGCCGGTGAGCCGCAACATGTCCGCGAGCACCACGTGCTGCGTGTAGGGGCCGGGCCCGTGCCCGTGCCTGCGGGTCTCGGCGAGCAGTGTGCCGTCGGCGGCGACGATCACGCCCCGGCTGCGTGCCCCCGGCAGGCCGAGCCGGTTCGCCCACCAGGCGTTGCGCGCCCACCGTGCCAGCTGGCCGGCGTCCCTCAGGCTTCCGCCCTCGTGCAGAATCCACCCGCACGCCCTGGCCGTGATGCGGCGGTCAACCCCGGCGCCGTCGTCGTTGGTTGCGACCCTGGCACCCTCGTCGTTGTTGTTGTCGGCTTCGACGTCGGCCACGAGGGCGCGCAGATCGGCGTCCAGGCCGCCGGAGGTGTCCAGGGCGATGGTGAGTGTGCGGCAGCCGGCGTGGTGGTGGCATCGGGCCGTGTGGCGCTCGCGGCCGGCCTGTTCGGCGGCTCGCAGTGCGCCGGCGGCGACCCATTCGAGCAGTGAGGTGGGCAGGTGGTAGGCGACCTCGACGACGGCGACCTGCCCGCTCTGTAGGTGGGCGGTGGCGGCGTCGCAGTAGGTGCGCCCGGGGCGGTTGGTGTCTGGGAGGTAGCACAGTGGTGCCCGGCGTACTTTCAGGTCGGCGCCGGGGCCGAAGAGGCGTCGGATCTCGCCGCCGGTGACGTCGCCGGGGCGGACGATGACCGCTCGGGCGAGGGCGCGGCGGGCAGCAGCGGCGGGGAGGGTGGGAATGGTCATGGCGTAGGGGCCTTCCTGTTCAGGCGCGCCCGTGCCGATTCGTGACCTTTCCTGACCCCACTGGGACCCCACAGAGGGGGCCGCGGGAGGGTTTTCGTTGGTATTTCAACGGATAGTGGAGATGCGGGGAATCGAACCCCGGTCCGACGGTGGTGCAACAGGACTTCTCCGGGTGCAGTTCGCTGCTGAGTTTTCTCAGCCCCGGCGTCTCACGCGAACAAGGACGCCGACGGGCTCAGCCACCTGAGAGTCCCGGGGCCCCCGGTGGCGAGGGGCCCCAGCAGTGGCTTCCTAGATGACGCCAGGAACCGGGGCGGAAGCTCCCCCGGGCTGACGGACTTCGAGGCTCGCCTCAGGCGGCGAGGGCGAAGTCGGTGCGAGTGTTATCGGCACCTATTGGTTCGCACAGAGCGTTGACGAGATGACTGTGCATCCTCGACCCGCTTCTCCTGAATCCACGACCGTCGTCGAAACCGATCATCCCCTGTTGAGTTTTTCCCGCCCGGTACTCCGCACGGGAACCCGCTGAAAGCTCAGCTCTACAAGGGTACCAACGCCCGCCGCGGCAGCCGCGAGATCTTCGCCACTGATTTTGTTTCGCCGAGTCACTAGTGCCGCTAGGCTGGTGACATCGGCTCGACTCATAGGAGGCACACATCATGCAGGCCCGCCCACTGCCCGCCCTGGACCGCGACATCTCCGCCATTGGCATCGGCACCTGGCAGCTCGGCTCCGACTGGGGTGAGGTAACCGCCGATGCGGCCACCGCCACCCTGCAGGCCGCGCTCGATGCCGGCGTCACCTTCATCGACACCGCCGACGTCTACGGCGACGGCCGCTCCGAACGCTTCGTTGGCGCCTTCGCGGCCGCACACCCCGAGGCCGGACTCACCGTGGCCACCAAAATGGGTCGGCGCGTCGAACAGACCCCGGAGAACTACACGCGCCAAGCCTTCCTGGCCTGGAACGACCGCTCCCGGAAGAACCTGGGCGTGGACACCCTCGACCTGGTGCAGCTGCACTGCCCGCCCAGTGAGGTCATCGCCGCCGAGCGCACCTGGGACTGGCTGGAAGAGATGGTCGAGTCCGGACGCATCCGCGCCTACGGCGTCAGCGTGGAGACCTGCGCCCAGGCCCTGGACGCCATGCGCCGCCCCGGCTGCGCCAGCGTGCAAATTATCCTCAACGTCCTGCGCCGAAAGCCGCTTGAGCAGGTGCTGCCGACGGCGCAGGCCACCAGCACCGCCATCATCGCCCGCGTGCCGCTGGCCTCCGGGCTGCTGTCCGGCCGCTACACCGCGGACACCACCTTCCCCTCCTCCGACCACCGCAACTACAACCGGGACGGCTCCGCCTTCGACATCGGCGAGACCTTCTCCGGAGTGCCCTTCGACGTCGGCGTTGAGGCCGCCCGGGAGTTCACCGCCCTGTGCCGCGAACTCGGCCCAGCGGGCGCCACCCCCGTCCAGGTGGCGCTGCGCTGGATACTGGATCAGCCGGGCGTGACCACTGTGATCCCCGGCGCGCGCAACGCCGAACAGGCCCGCGCCAACGCCGCGGCCGCCGCCCTGGAACCGCTGAGCGACCAGTTGCACGCGGCTCTGGAGGACCTGTACGACCGGCGCATCCGCGCCCATGTGCACGACCGCTGGTGAAGCGAACCGCCCAGGCGCCGTAGCAGTCGTTGGGCCGCGCACTCCCAGAGGAGAAATCGCTCGACGGCACCGAGTACGCACCCTCGCCGCTCGACGCCGTCAGAACGAGCGATGGGCGGCCCGCGCTGGGCCTTACAGCCGATTTCAGCCGCGCCGGCGGTTGGCGGCCGCCATGGCCCGCGCCGCCTCGCGCTTATCTTGCGCCTCCCGCAATGCCTGGCGCTTGTCCCAGTCCTGCTTACCGCGTGCCAGCGCGATCTCCAGCTTCACCCGCCCGCCGGTAAAGTACAGCTCCAGCGGAACGATCGTGTATCCCTTGGCCTGCACCCGCTGGGCGAGCTTGTCCAGCTCGGCGCGGTGCAGCAGCAGCTTGCGCTTGCGGCGCGGTGAGTGGTTATTCCAGGTGCCCTGCAGATACTCGGGGATATGGGCGCCTTGAAGCCAGGCCTCACCGTTGCGGTCGATCTCGATCCACGCCTCGGTCAGGGAGGCCCGGCCCATGCGCAGCGCCTTCACTTCGGTGCCGGTCAGGGCGAGTCCAGCCTCATAGCGGTCCTCAATGAAATAATCGTGAGTCGCCCTGCGGTTGCGGGCGATGGTCTTGTGCGCTGAGGCGGCCGCCTTGGCGCGCTCCGCCGGGGTGGGTTTCCTCATCCCCTCGGTCTTCCTCTTGGCCACCGGCGTCTCCTTCCCTCGTCCCGGACCATCGGGCCACGGCGCCGCATCCTACTTGGGCCGACGACGCCCGCCAAGACTTGTGCGGCACCCCGCCTAATGCCCGCAGCACGCAACTATCAACCGCCCGCTGGGACCCGCCTGCCAGCTCCTCAGAACCCGGGCAGGCTCATCGGGTCGACCGTCACCCCGTTGAGGTACACCTCGAAGTGGCAGTGCGGCCCGGTGACCCCACCGGTCGCTCCGGTCAAGCCGATCTGCTCCCCCTTGGTGACCGTCTGCCCGACATACACCTGTTGCGCCGACAGGTGGCAATACCGGACCTGGACGGACTGACCGTCAATGATTCCGCCATTGATGGTCACGCTCTTGCCGCATGCCGTGCCGCCATAGTCGGTGGTTGAGGTGACCGTGCCGGAGACCGCCGCATACTGCGGTGTACCGGTGAAGGCCATCAGATCCACGCCTTCATGGAGCAGCATGTAACCCAGGACCGGGTGCATCCTCCAACCGTAGGGGGAGGTGATTACGAGCGGGCCGGCCAGCGGTCTTCCTATATTTCCGGTGCCCAGGGACGCGGTGTCGGTGCTGCCGGAACTTGCCACGCTCTGCCCGGACTTGGCGGCGGCGGCGCGGTTCTCGGCGTCGATGCGTTGAATCTCCGCTGCGGCGGCGGCCTCATCGGCCTCCGCCTGCGCCTGCTGCTCCTGAAGGTCGGCCTTCTGGTTCTCCAGGTCCGCGGCGGCGGTCTCCTTGTCGCTCTTAAGGGCGACCACCTCATCGCGCTTGGACTCAGCGTTATCCTTTGCGGTCTGGGCGGCCTCCTTGGCGACGTCGGCCTCCTCCTTGAGCGTGGCGACGCGTTCGGTGGCGGCGTCCTGACGCGCCTCACGGTTGGCGGCCTGCGCGCGCTCTTCCTCCGCGGCGGACAACACGGACTCCTGCACGCCAGTGGCGATTTCCATGGTGGAGGCCCTATCGGTGAGCTCATCAACGGAGTCGGAGGAGAACACGTAGGTCCAGGAGGTGATCGCACTGTCGCCCTGGTAGGTGGCCACCACAAGGTCGGCCACGGAGGTGGCGTTCTCATCCACGTTCGTCTGCGTCTGCTCCGACTCCTCCTGCAGGGCGGCCAGATCGGACTCGGCCACGTCCAGGCGATCGGAGGCGGTCTGCTGCTCGCGTTCCTTCTCCGCCAGGACGGTCTCGGCGTCGTCGAGTTCGGACTGGGCTGCAGACAGGGAGGACTCGGCGTTCTGCAGGTCGATATAGGCCTGGCCGAGTTGCGCCGACACACCCTCCAGGGAGGAAGCCAGCTCGGCCTGTTTCTGCTGGGCGGCGGCCTGGTCGTCGACGGCGTCCTGGCGCTCATCTGCCAGCGCTACGACCGAGATCGGCGCGGCCACCAGCGTCAGGGCAGTGGCGACGACGGCGACGCCGCGCGCCCGACGCCGGAGATGACGGTGCATGGGGAACCGGCGCAACGGAAAGCGAGCTTGGGATGGGAGTTGGAGCGGGAGCATGACAATCAGACCCTCGTGTACTTGGACAGTGAGAAGGCGGAGGACAACAGTGCCAGGATGACGGCCGCCAACAGCAGCCAGGGCGCCAGCCGCAGCACATCGCCGGTGCCAATGAAGGCGGTGAACTTCAGTTCTGTAGCCAACCAGTCCGTGACGATGTAGCGGGCTCCGGCCCACAGTGCGGCCACGGAGCCGATCGCACCGACCAGCGCGGCAATGGCGCCCTCAAGCATGAAGGGCAGCTGTATGAATAGGTTCGAGGCTCCGACCAGCCGCATGATGCCGGTCTCCTTGGATCGACTCATGGCGGATAGGCGGATCGTGGTGGAGATCAGTAGCACCGCGGTCAACGCCAGAATCGCGGCCAGTCCCCCGGTGATCCAGGAGACCCGGTTCATAACCACGAACAGGGGATCGAGTGTTTCTCTCTGGTCGATGACGCGCTCCACGCCAGCCCGGCCGGTGAACTGTTCGGCCACCACCCGATATTTCTCCGGGTCGACGAGCTTGATGCGGAAGGACACCGGCATCATGTCTTCGGTCGCGTTGCGGCCTATGCGCGACTCGCCGTAGGCGTCCATGAAGCGCACGTAGGCTTCGGCTTTGGACTCGATGGTGTATTCGTCGATGTAGGGGGCCAGCGTGTCGGAGTTGACCAGATCCTCGACCGCATCGATCTGTTCCTGGGTGGCCTCACCTTCGGCGCAGGCGGCCACCGTGGAGGAGGTCGGGCACATGTAGACGCTGACCTCGACCTTGTCGTACCAGTCGCCCTTCATTACAGAGATCTGGTTCTGCAGCAGCACCGAGGCTCCGACGAACAGCAGTGACACGAAGGACACCAGGATCACTGAGACGGTCATTACCAGGTTGCGGCTTAGCCCCTTGAAGGTCTCGGAGATGATGAAACGGAATCGCATGCGGCTACCTCATTACCTCTCTCTCACGGGATTCACAGTCGTTGCGGCTCTCACGGCCCACACCTGCGGTCTCAACGGTCCGAGCCGTAGACGCCGCGCGCCTGGTCGCGCACAACCTCACCGGCCTTCAGTTCGATGACCCGCTTGCGCATCTGGTCGACGATCTCATCGTCGTGGGTGGCCATGACCACGGTTGTACCCTGCCGGTTGATGCGATCCAGCAGCCGCATGATGCCCACAGAGGTAGACGGATCGAGGTTACCGGTGGGTTCATCGGCCATGAGTAGCTTGGGGCGGTTGACCATCGCCCGGGCGATCGCCACGCGCTGCTGTTCGCCACCGGACAGTTCATGGGGCAGGCGTTTCTCCTTGCCGGACAGCCCCACCAGATCAAGAGCCTCAGGCACGGCTGAGAGGATGTAGTGTCGGGGCTTGCCGATCACCTGGGAGGCGATGGCGACGTTCTCGAAGACGGTCTTGTTCTCCAGCAGGCGGAAGTCCTGGAAAACGAAGCCCATCTCCTGGCGCAGCTTGGGCACCTTCCAACTGGATATCTGCGACAGGTCGCGTCCGAGCACATGAATGGCACCGGAGGTGGGGCGCTCCTCGCGCAGGGTCAGGCGCAGGAAGGTGGACTTGCCGGAGCCGGATGCACCCACCAGGAACACGAACTCCTCGCGCTCGATCTCAATGGAGACTTCGTCGAGCGCGGGCCGAGCTCCACGCTTGTACACCTTGGAGACGTTATCGAATCGAATCATGGGAAGCTGCTTCCTGCTTGCGGCCGACGCAGGCACGCCGGGACTGCAAGCCACGGTAATCAGTGACACCCGGAATTCCGGGCGTGACACGCCCGAACTCACCGACTCGGGATGTGGTGAGTCCCGCGTAGACGTTCTACCGTTCCGAACATGCCGGCAACGCTCCCTAACAACGATGGCCCGCTCGACGTCGGTTCTTGGAGCCGCTTCATCCCCTCGCTCACCGACCTGCTAACCGGGTCCGACCGCCCGGTTGCGGACGCTGCCGGCGCTGATGCCATGGTCGCACCCGCAGCGCGCCCCCGAGACGATATGGGGATTTGCCATCCGGCGACGGTACGGCTGCAGGCCGCGGCACCGATCATGTCCGCCACCACGGCTGCCCACGCACGCCCCACCGGATCACTGCGTCTGCTGCGGCGCCGTCACCGCCTGGCCCCTTCGTGTCTGGCGCCGATCCTGGCGGTCAGGCCGGTCCCCGCCGGTGTGGAACTGACTGTGCCGCAGCTGGACGGCGATGGACGCGCCCTGCTCGGCGACGACGCCCTGGCAGCCCTTTGCGCGTTGGGTTGGCAATGGGACGAGGCGGCGCTGGTGCGGTGTACGACGCACGCGCGGGCGGCTGCCGAGTTGGCGGTGCGGGTGCTGATCGAGGTGTTCGACGTCGCGCATCCGGCGGACCTGTCCGTCCTCATTGAACCGACAGGTCCGCACCCGAGGTCTTAAGGGCTGAGGGTAGCGCCCGGTCCTGGCCGCTACCGGGCCCGGATTGCGGTGGAATCAGTCGTGTTCGTCGGCGAGCACGTAACTCGGGGCGACACGCCCTGCGATGCCTGTGGGCACGGCGCCGGGAGTCTCACCGCTGGGCTCATTCATCTCCTCAAGGCGGCGCGTCGGCGCCGGGTGTGTGCCGGAGGGGAACTCTGACGGCGGCGGGTTCTGCCCCTCCGGGGCGGCGTGTCCGGCGACCGCCCCGGCATCGTCCGGCGTGGGCGCGGACTCGGCGGTCTGGGCCGAACCGGAGGAGGTGGTGGAAACCGACGCCTCCGACCCCTCCGACTCGCCGGGTTCGGTGGTGTCGGCGGCTGCGGAGTGGACGATGCGCATGAAGCGCGACTCGCCACGCGTCAGGTCGTGGCCGCCGCAGGAGATGGTCAGCACGTTGGTCAGAAACTCCTCCGTCCCATTTGACCAGCTCTCTTGGGAGAAACGTCCCACCAGCACCACGGGGTCGCCCTTGTGCAGGGAGCGGCCGAGGTTCTCGGCCAGCGGCCCCCAGGACTTGGCGGTGAACCAGATGGTCTGCCCATCCCGCCAGCCCTGCGCGGTGCGAAAGGACGGGGATGTGGCCACGCGGAAGTAGCAGTATGGACGCCCACTGGCGGTGCGGGTGACGGCGGGATTCGTTCCGAGGACGCCTTGGAGGACTAAATCGAGTTGACGGCTCATGGGATGCTCCTTCATCGGGGCCGGCACCGTGCCGGCTGCCTCAACGGTCCCGCAGCCACGCCCGGCACCGCCACCGGCCTGTTAACGGCGGGGCAGTCCCCCCTGCACGAACGCCGCCTGTGGACGCCGGTGACCCCCTCACTCGCCCCTCCCCGATCCTCCCCGGCTCTCCTCCCCTCTCCCCCTCTCTCCCTCCCGCGAGATCGGTAGAAATAACCAACGAGATCGGTCGTAATGGTCCGGCGTCATGCACCCAAGCCCATCTGCAAGAACGCCCGGGCCACCGCCCTACAACCCCAACCGGAGCCCAGATAATGGCGTGCACCGGCACCAACTGCACAACGCCTTCAGACCGCGAGTGCACACGAGCGTACAACCGCCACACACGTACAAGATTGTTCCGGCACAGGAGTCTCACAGGAGGCCCCGTCCCGGTCACCACGCACTACTGGTGAGGTACTTCCAGCGCCTGCAGAAGCATCCGGTGCCGTACCAGCACGCCGTCGGCGGGCCGGGTGAGATCACGGGCAACTACTGACACCAGTCGAGCCCGAACCGCCCGTGCGTACTCCGCCGCCTCCCGGTGTGCCCGCGAACGCCGTGCGACCAGTGCCGCCACCGCCACCACCAGTCCGACGCCCAAGACGGCCAGTGGCGCAATCAGTCCAACGGCGGAGACCTGCCCCTGCAGCAGGCCAACAACCGCCCAGATCACCCCGACGATTGCGGCGAGCGTGCCGCCCCACCAGGCCAGTTCGATCAACGGTACGCGGTGCCGAGGCAACTGCACACTGCCGGCGGCCTCGGCAGTGCGCGCGGCAAGCGCCTCCGGGGTGGCGACGGCGGCCTCCACGCTGCGCAGCCAGGCGGCGGGCAATCCCTCGGTGGTGCGGCGCAGCCAGGTCGTCTGAATGGAGGCGACGGCGTCGCGGGCAGGCGGTCCCGGGCGGGCCATGGCGCGCGGGAAGGTGCGCGCCAAGCCGGTGCGCACGGAGTCTTCAACTGCCTGAGCGCCGCAGGCGTGCATGAGCGCCGTGACGGCGGCGTCGGCGAGCTCAGGGCGAGTGGCCACGGGCTGCGCCGCAGCGGCCGGGCGCAGTCGCATGGCTATGGCATCGAGCTGGGCGGAGGCGGTGCGGGCCGCGTTGGACTCGCGAGAGACTCGCTCTAAGAACAGTTCACGCACCGCGCCAAGGTTGTCGCCGCGCACCGCCGAGACCGGTAGCACCTGCACATCCTCCAGGCCGTCGGCAGCCAACAAGGAGCGCACGTCCGCCAGCAGCGTGTCAATGCCGCCGGCGGGCAGTGTGTCCACCTGGTTGACCAGCACGAGCATGTCCTCCTGGCGGGCACCGAGTTTACGCAGATAACCCTCGTGCAGTACCGCGTCGGCATACTTCTGCGGATCTACCACCCACACCAGGATGTCGGCCAACGGCACCAGTCGGTTCACCTGCAAGGCGTGCTCGGTGCTGACTGAGTCGTAGTCGGGAACGTCCAGCAGCACTAAGCCGGCGAAGGCGTCCTGGTCGGTGGCATCCAGCAGCGACTCCCGGCGGATGCGGCGGTCATCTACGACCTCGAGGAAGTCCAGCAGAGCGGCGGCGTCATCGCCCCATGAACAGGCGGTGGCGAGGGAGGTAGTGGGGCGGCGGGCGCCCACATCCGCGAACTGCAGGCTGGTCAGAGCGTTGAACAGCGAGGACTTGCCGGAGCCGGTGCCGCCGAACAGTGCCACCACCGTGTGGTCCACGCCGAGGGCGAGTCGCTCGGCAACCTCGTCCAGACGATCTCTGGCTGGCATGGACAGGGATGCGGGGATCTCTGTGGGGCAGTCGTCCAGGGCGGCGCGCAGACGATCCAGGCGCGCCTGGAGGTGGGCGGCGTCGAGCACGTGGCCCCCGGAGGGGCTGGCGGTCGGGTTCGAAGTCATGCGGAGGCTCCAGGACGGGTGAACGGTGCGATCTCACCGGCGCGCAGTCTTAGCGCGGCGGCTAATGCGGGGTCGGGGGCAAGAGCTCGGGCCGCGCCGGCCGGAACCGTCGCGGCGAGAACATCGGTCAGTGTCTGCATCAAGGAGGCCTTGGCGTCCGTGACCGCCTGTCCCAGTCCCTGCCGCTCCGCGGCGGCGCGGGCGCCCTCAATACCGGCTGCGGCGGCTATCACCAGATCACCGGCGCCCTGCTGGGTGAGTCCTTTGGGAGGGGCGGTTATGCGGGCGTGCTGCGCCGATGCCCAGGCCTGCACAACGGCGGGAGCGTCGGTGCTGGTCGGCAGAAGCTCGGCGGCATGAGCGGCTGCGCCAGCGGCATCCCAGATACGTACGGCGTCGTCGCCGACGGAGACGACGGCCGCTTCCAGACGGGAGACTATGGACTCGCAGGCGTCACCGGCAAGGGTCGCCAGCGCCGCGGCACGCGCCTTGCGGGTGCGGCCGAACCATCCGGAGCGGAGTTTGCCGCCCTGCGCCAGGGGGGCCAGTGGGCCTCCGGAGGAGGCGAGCGTGACCCACCGCGTGGTGGGAGCACCCTGCCCACAGGTTCCGCGCTCGACGTCGGCACGCAGATCCGCGCCAGGGGCCGTCAGGAGACGCTGGGAGGCCTCCTCCAGGCGGGTGGCGGCGTCATCCTGGGCGTCGACGCCGTCGGCGAGGGTAATCAGATCGGCGCGCAGCCCGGTCCACAGGCCGCGTCCGGTACGCCGCACGAGACCGGCGGCCCGGTGCCGGCCGGCCAGCAGTTGCAACCAGTCTCGCAGCTCGGCTACGGAGGCCTCGGGCAGCAGGCCCTCGTGCGGCCCAGCATCGGGAACCACGAAGAAGGGGGACTCGGCCAGACCGAGTGCATCCAGGCGCTCAATCAGGTCCCGACGGACCTCAGGCAATACCGTTGCTGGCACCCTGTTCAGGACGACGCCGATGGGGGTCTCGCGCCCGGCGGCCTCCTCCAGGGAGACCCAGGGGGTGTGGTCGCCGTAGCGGGCCGCTGTGGTGATGAACAGCCACAGATCGGCTGCCTCAAGCAATCGGACGGCCAGTGCTCGGTTGGTCTCCTGGACGGAGTCCAGATCCGAGGCGTCCACGAGCGCCAGTCCTGCGGGGATGGCAGCGGAGGTCACGGTGAGGCAGACCTGGGCGATCGGGTGGTCGGCGAGTGCGGCCTCGTCCTCCGGGTTGACCACGAGCACCGGAGTGCGGGTGGTGGGGCGCAGCACACCGGCATCGGAGACCTCCTCACCGAGCACGGAGTTGACCAGCGTGGACTTACCGGCCCCGGTGGAGCCTCCCACCACAACGATCGCCGGGATGTCGGCGTCGGCGAGTCGGGGCAGTACGTGGTCGCGGATCTGGGCCACCAGTCCGGCACGCAAGCGACGCGCGTCCTGGGCGCCCTCGGCATTGAGACTCAGATCGAGATTGGACAGATCCCCCACCGTGTCGGTGAGGACGTCGATGAGCTGTGCGCGGCTGAGCGCAGAGACGGGAACGTCTTCTCCGGCGGGCAGCGGGGAAGCAGATGAGGCCATGGCACAACTTTAGGCGGAAGCCGGGTCACAGCCGGAATCGACCCGCCATTGCGATCCCCGGTCACCTGGTCGATCAGCGGCGGTCACGGCGAGACAGACCGATGTAGCAGGCCAGGAAGCAGACCAGTCCGATCGCACACAGCAGGCCGAGGTCAGTGGCCCACTGTGAGGCGGTGTGCTCCCACAGGTCCTCGGCACGGTTGGGCAGGATGTCGTTCATCTGCACCGTGGAGGCGGCCATGGCGTAACCCCAACGGGCGGGGATGAACCAGGCGAGCTGCTCGAACACCGCCCGACCGGCGATGGGGATGACCCCGCCTGCCAGCACCAGCTGCGCCATGATCGTGACCACCAGAACCGGCATGACCTGCTCGGAGGACGATACGAAGGCCGAGACTACCAGCCCCAGCAATCCGGAGACGAAGGCGACCACCCAGCAGCATGCGGCCAGTTCCAGGCCCGGCGACCCCAGTAGGACGGCGTCGGTGGGGGCCTTGTTGAGCGCCAGTGCGATACCGACCATGGCGGCGGTCTGCACCGTGACGATCAGCGCCAGCACAAGCGCCTTGGCCACCAGGTAGGAGCCGGCCCGCAGCCCCACTGCCTTCTCCCGCAGATAGACGTCACGTTCACCGACGAGTTCACGGATGGTGGCGGCCATCCCGGAGAAGGCCGCGCCGGTGATGAGGATGACCAGCAGCTCAAGGGCCTGCATGGAGTAACGCACGCACGGCTCCTCTGGAGTCGGATCGGGCAGATCGGGGACGGCGAATCCATTGGTGCCGGATATGGCCTTGGTGAGAAGGCCGATGATCACCGGCAGGGCCAACATGAACAGCAGGTAGGAGGAGTCGGCGGCAATGATCCGCAGATGGCGGCGCACCAGGGTGGAGACCTGTCGCGCTGCGGTCTGCTGAGGGGACTGCCGCTCATCGGCGCTCGTCGTAGTGGTGATCTTCCGGCCATCGCCGCGCCGAGTGGAGGGCACGGTGGCCTCCAAGTGGGCGCGCAGCTCAGGCGCGTGGTTGCGGATCAGTGCATAGACATCGGCGAATCCTTCAATCGACACCGGATCGGGGAAACCTCCCCGGGGCGCATTAACCACCAACCGTCCGGCCCGCCCGAACTCAACCAGGCGCTGACTGAAGTACCCGATCACCTCACGGGGCGCCCCGAAGTACACGGGAGTACCGCCCGCGGCCAGGATCAGGACCTTGTCGGCCCGATCGATATGGTTCTCATTGTGGGTGACCACCACCACAGTACGGCCCGTGTCTCCGGGACGAGTGCCGTGCGCCAAGGACGCCAGCAGCTCCATGACATCCCGGTCCAGCTGTGGGTCCAGACCGGAGGTCGGCTCATCCAGGAACAACAGCGAGGGGCGGGTGAGCAACTCAATGGCCGTTGATACGCGCTTGCGCTGACCACCGGAGAGCTGCTTGACCTTCTTGTCCACATGTTCAGACAGGTCCAGGTCCTCCAGCACCTCGCCGATCCGGGCCCTTCGCTCGGCCTTGGACACATCCTTGGCGAAGCGCAGCTCCGCGGCGTACTCCAGGGTCTGACGCACGGTCAGCGCGGAATGAACCACGTCATTCTGGGGGACCACGCCGATCTTATTGCGCATCACCGGGTAGTGCTCATACACGTCCAGGCCGTCGAACAGGACCTGCCCCTGCTGGGCCTTCTGCTCACCGGTCAGCGCCTTGAGCAGGGTGGACTTCCCCGCGCCCGAGGGACCGACCACGGCCAGCAGCTCATTGCCGGGCAGGGAGAAGGAGATTCCGTCCAACAAGGTGAGCTTGCCGTCATTGACGGAGAAGGTCAGGTCGCGTCCAACCAGCTCGCCGGCGGCGGTGGCCACCTGCACCTCACAGGTGCCGTCCGGGCTGATGACCACGAAGGTCGACCCCATGCCGAAGGTGGTCGGCTCGGTCACCGTGTAACTCTGGACGCGCTGCTGCCCCACGAACACGCCATTGGTGGAACGCAGATCGGTCACCACAATCCCCTGCGGGGTCAGGTCAACACGCGCATGATGACCCGACACCCGCGGATCATCCAGTCGCAGACTGGCGTCCGGGGCACGGCCGATGGTGCCGGATGAGGTGATGGTCACCTTGGCCACGGTTCTGCGTGGTCCGGTGGGAAAGCCACCGGTACCACCTGATGCGGCCGATCCTGGGGGGCTGGGATGCCCGGGCGGTCCGGCAATGGTGGCTGCCGATGCGGCAGAGCCCGCAGAGGCCCCGTATCCGGTCGGCGCGGATGCGGCAGAGCCCGCGGAAGCCCCATATCCGGTCGGCGCGGATGCGGGCGCCCGATTGCCGACGGCGGGCGGTATCTGCGTCGGCGCGGGGGCCGGAGCAGATGCGGGCGGTATCTGCGTCGGGGCGGGGGTGGGTGTAGGGGCCGGAGCGGCCGGGGCCGCAGCGGCAGAAACGGCCCCCGGGTCCGCTTGCGGTTCCTGGGGCGAGCCGGGCAACTGCGTGGGGACGAAGTCGATGCCGGGCCCCGAGCTGTTGGCGAGGTACACGCGGGTTGGGCCTGTAACCAGGACGCGGCGAGCGTCCTGCCCGGCAACCAACATGCCGTTTGTACGCGAAATGCACTCGATCACCCAACCTTCGGGCGTAGGAGTGACGCGTAGGTGTTCGCCCGAGACCACATTGGATGTGGACACGACGACGTCGCAGGTGGGCCGTCTGCCAACTGTGAACGCAGCCGTGAAGATGCGCGGCTGTTCGTAGGCAGGGGCGTTGGTCAGACGCACGGCAAGGGCTGTTGCGGGCACGGGTGTCCTTCCGGGGATTGGGGGCAAGGCCCATCGGCTTGGCCGAAACGATACCTGTGCCGGGCGCCGGTGAACAGCCGGCACGTCGCTGCCGACTGGGAACTTGTGCCCATGGTGACGTACGCTGTTCCGGCAAGCCTCCGTAGCTCAATGGATAGAGCATCGGCCTTCTAATCCGCAGGTTCCCGGTTCGAGTCCGGGCGGGGGCACCAACTACAAGTCCACGTGTGACATGGTGGGCGGAGCCTGTTCCATTCTCAGTATCGGTCTCCGCAGCTGTTGGCGTGCGGAGACGGGATGTGTCTGAGATTGCCGCCAACGCCGTCGGCCGGCCCGCCAGGGCGCTTTCCCGAGCCGCTAACAGGATGCCCGCCTGCTCAGGAGCGAAATCTGGACCGCCGAGCCGCAGATGGACCACCTGGCTGCCGATGGACCGCCTGAAACGCACTCTCAGACGGTCCAACCGCAGGAACGCGGTCCAAGTACACCACAGGTGTCCGGCTCCCCCCACCTGACGACACAGGAGTAGAGGGGGCAGCCAAGGTCGTCCACCGTAGTCGTATCCGATGCCTGATAGAACCAGGCGATAACAGATGCTGCCTACTGCGACTTTCCGCAACCGAACGTTGGTCGACGATTCGGCTGGGCCACCATTCACCCGGGCGACCCGCGGAGTCGCGGTGGCGGGTGCCACTCCGGCTTCGCAACACGCATCTTGCCTGGTCACCCTCGTCGAGTGCTCTGGGACAGGCCAGCGACACCGGTGAACCGCGTCCATGGTTCACCGCGGGTGCACCACCCGGAAGCTACTCGTCTCCGTAGGCCTCCGCCTGGGTTATGGCGTCATTCAACTGGCGCTGTAGTTCCTTCAAGCGCCGCAGGTGTACAAGCCACCCGCCCACGAGACCGGCGGCCAGGATGAGGACCACCGCCAGCAGTGCCACCGTCATAACGCCAGAGCGGCTCAGCACCACCGACACCAGGGCCCAGATCACGACCAGCGCCCGCCATAGCTTGTCAGCACCCCGCTCGCGCTCGACTTGATAGGTCAGCTTGTCCAACATCTCCGCACTGACGTCCTGCGCTGTCATGGGCCACAAGGTACATCAGTGCCCGAGCCATCATTCGAACCGGGTCTACACTCGGCGACCGTGAGTCGACAGATAACTACCGCCGATCCCCTGGTTTGGATCGACTGCGAGATGACGGGCCTGAACCTTCAGGCGGACGCGCTGATCGAGGTGGCAGTGATCGTCACCGACTACGAGCTCAAGCCGCTGGGCAAGGGCATCGACGTGCTGATCAAGCCCCCGGCGGCCGCCTTGGAGCAGATGGGCGACTACGTGCGCGAGATGCACACCGGCTCCGGCCTGCTGGAGGAGTTGAAGGACGGCCTGACGCTTCAGGAGGCTGGCCGTACCGTCCTGGATTATGTGAAGTCCCTGGTGCCGGAGGCGGGCACCGCGCAGCTGGCCGGCAACTCCGTCGGCACCGACAAGGCCTTCCTGGTCCGCGACATGCCCGAGCTCATCGACTACCTGCACTACCGGATCGTGGATGTCTCATCCCTCAAGGAGCTGGCCAAGCGCTGGTTCCCGCGCACCTTCTTCCACGCCCCGGAGAAGCGCGGCGGTCACCGCGCGTTGGCAGACATCCTGGAGTCGATAGACGAGCTGCGCTACTACCGCGAGGTGCTGTTCCCCGCGGGCGAGGGCCCGTCGAGCGAGGAGTGCCAGGCCGTCGCCGACCGAGTCATCGCGCACCCGACAGCTGAGCTGCTCTGACGACGTCGTCTCCGCCGCCCGCCCCGGAGTCGCCTCCCCGGCCGACGGCGTCGTCCGGGCGCGCAGGCGCCGGCACCGCGGCGGTTGCACCCGGGCCGGGTCGGCACGCACTCTCGCTCCCCTGCCGCGAGGGTGACGCAGTACACGGAGTCCGGATTGGTGCCAGCACGGGCTAGCCGATAAAGTACCGACTCGGTGCGACGCTGTCGCCCGATGGTGGCTGTAGCTCAGTCGGTAGAGCGCCTGGTTGTGGTCCAGGAGGTCGCGGGTTCAAGCCCCGTCAGCCACCCCATCACGAAACGCCGCTATTGCAACGAATAGTGGCGGTCGGTACGTAAGGCGCTGGCGTGCGGTGTCCGAACGGTGTCCGAAAGTCCCGTCGTCCGGGGCCTTTAGGGCACCCTCATGGCACAGGAGCCACCATGCCCGCCTCCCCCGCGCCGACGGCACTCGCCCCGCGCCGCCGCCGGCCCGTAGTGTCCGCCCGCCGCCGCGCCGACGGCACCACCCGCTACTCGGTTCGCTTCCCCCTCATCCCCGGGGACCCCTCCTCCAAGCACCAGGAGTCCTTCCCCACCCGTGCTGCTGCCGAGTCCTTCTGCGACCTCGTCTCCGCACTGGGCGGCCCCGCCGCGCTCGCGGCCCTGGACGCGGCCGATGCCGAGCGTGAGGTGCCTACTTTGCGCGTCTGGTTCTCCGCCTATTTGGAGCGTGTGGGCACGTATGCGACGCCGGGCACGGTGGCCGGCTACCGCAGCCAGTACCGCCGGTACCTGGATGGGCCCCTTGGGTCGCTGCTGCTGACCCAGATCACCCGGCAGGTGGTGGTCGCCTGGGTCGGGGCTATGCGCGCCACGCAGGCACGCCCCCGCACCCAGGGCGCGGCGTCCCGGCCGCTGTCGTCCAAGACGATCCGGGAGGCTCAGCGCCTGCTGTCCCAGTGCTTGAAGACTGCCGTGGAGGAGGGCCTGATCCAGGCCAACCCCGCCCAGGGCGTGCGGGTGCCGTCCGACGATGTCAAGGGTGCCTCCACCACCTTCCTGACCCGTGATGAGCTCGGCCTGCTCATCGACGCCGTGGACCCCTACTGGCGGCCCCTGGTGTCTTTCCTCGCCGGCACCGGTACCCGCTTCGGCGAGGCTACCGCCCTGCAGGTCGCAGATCTCGACCTGACCGCCGCCCCGCCCACCGCCCGCATCTGCCGGGCCTGGAAGAAGGGCGACAAGGGCGTCTACCTGGGAGGCACCAAGGGCGCCACCACCCGCACCATTGCACTGCCCCGCCCGCTCGCCCGCCAGCTGGGCGACATGACCGCCGGCCGCCCCGCCGAAGCCCTCGTGTTCACCAGCCGCAACGGCGCCCGCATCCAGTCCCAGCACTTCTCCACACGCGTGTGGAGGCCCGCCCTCGCCCGCGCCCGGGAAGCGGGCCTGACCAAGACTCCCAGGGTCCACGACCTGCGCCACACCCACGCCAGCCTCCTGCTCGGCGCCGGCGTCCCCATAATCGCCGTCCAACGCCGCCTCGGCCACAAGTCCATCACCACCACCGTAGACACCTACGGCCACCTCACACCCGACGCCTACGCCGCCGCCACCGACGCCGCCGAGGCCATCGTCAACATCACCTCCCCCACCTACGCCACCCCGCCCGAGCCCGCCCCCGCACAGCCCGAGGCGGGCCTGGACGCGGCCGCCCTCGCCGCTCAAATGGCCGCCCTGCAAGCCCAGCTGACCACCCTCACCGACGCGCTCGCGGGAGATGAGATCACGGTGGTGGAGGCCCCCGCGGGGATCACAGCGGCCTGACCGCGTAGTTCAAACTGACGTCAAGCGACGAAGGAGGCCGTTAGTATGCGGTCACTCAACCGTGAACACTCACGGAGCCCGTGCACTCCCCCGAGGTCTCCTTATGGCTCCCGCATCGTCGCCGCCCCAGTCGTCCGCAGAGGAACAGCCGGTTCTAGACACTGATGATGTCGGTGGGGTCTGGGAGGATCGGAGCATGGTCAAGAAGACGTACAAGGAACAGGTCGTCTTCGCCTTCCACGGGGAAGCTGTTGACGACGGCACGATGACAGCCGGCGACTACGGGCGCGCACTCATGGGGTACTCGCAGATGGTGCAGGCGGTTGTCCAGGAGGCTGCCCCAAAGGCTGAGAACATCGACTTGCGGGTGACCGCGACCGAACACGGTTCATTTGCCACCGAGCTTGTTTTGACGATGGACCTCACCTGGGTTGAGGCTGTGAAGCAGTGGTTCCTAAGTGAGGATGTCGCCGCGCTTGGTGCCGCGGTAGGAATTACCGGGGTAACCTTCGGTTCCCTGATCAAGAAGCCTCTTGCTGTATTGAAGAAGCTACGGGGACGCAAGATCGTAGAACGCCAGGATGTCGGCAAGGGCATGCAGACCGCAACGCTGGATGACGGTGAACAAATCACGGAGCCGGGCATCGTCTTAAACATCTCGTCCTCGAACGTCTTCATCAACGGCGCGCGTGACTTCACACGCCCGACTACTCGGCCGGGAGTCACCTCCGTGACTGTAGGCGCAGATGACCCGGAGGAGGTTACTGCGGCGGACCGTGCCTTCTTCGAGCCTCTCCCGGAGTTTGAAAGTGAGACCATGGAGGTGAAGCAGATGCGCTTGAAGGTGCTCAGGTTGTCGTTCGATGATGGGCCATGGCGCTTCGAAACCACCGATTCCGTCAGCGGGCTTCCTGCAGAATTCACCGCAATGGTCGAAGATGATGACTTCCTCGGCGACGTGGCATCACATGCCACCTCCTTCCAGGCCGATGACGAGATTGACGCGGTCGTAGAGATCGTCTATCCGCCCAAGCATAAAAGGGCTCGCCGCCGCTATCGGATTCTGCGAGTAATTGATGTGCACCACCCGCACGAGCCGCCGACCCTATTCGACCAGTGAATAAAGCGGCGGATCGCCGTCACTTCCCAAATCGGGAAGGGGCGGCGATCTATGTGTGCAGTGGTGTCCTTATCTTTGCGCTGCGTCCGGCGCTCCCGTGTGGTTTTGGCAGCTCTCTAGGCAACGATCTTGTGACGGCGCAGTGTCTCGCGGTAGGCGACCACGACCCATCTGGGCACGTCGAGCTCGACGGCCAGAGCCCCCGGGTGCGGACCCACCAGGGCCTCGGCATCTCGGTAGGCGCCGGAGGTGATAAGACGGCAGGCCACCTGGCGGTCTATGCGGGCCTCCACGGGGCGGGTCTGGTGGCCGTCATCCCCACGGGAGGCATGGGCCAGCTCGTGCATGAGGGTGGGCACGGTTGCGCACTCGTCCATGCCCTTGCGCAGGTAGATGGTCCGTGACGGGAGATGGTAGGCGCCGCGCCACCCCTCCGGCATGTTCAGCCACCGCACGAACACCTGCTGCTTGTCAGCGGCGGCGAGCAGGGTGTCCATCGTTGGTCTCACGAGCGGGGATGCTAGCCGCGACCTCGGACACGAATATCGTCCACGCTTGTAGTACCTCGGTTACAAGCGTCGGCGCGGCGCTCGCGGCTACTGGGTCAGAGAGGCTCGATGTCTGGTGGGGTGCCGGGCAGGTCGGGTAGGTGGTATGCGGTGGGCTTGTTGGCCCAGTGGTCGAGGACGTAGGGCATCCCTGCGAGGATTGTGGCCGATTGCCTGGCGATGGCGTCTGCGCCTCTGGTGGTGGGCATGTTGAAGCCGATCCAGTGCAGGTTGTTGGCGGCGAGGGCGTCGCGTTCGTCCTGGTTCTCCAGTTGGCGGCCGTCCATGGTGATGATGGCGTCAAAGCCTCTCAGGGCGAGGTCGTGGAAGAGCTGGATGTCTTTGACCCCGCCGGTGAGGCCCTCATCCTTCGGCGTGCGGAAGCGGTGTACGCGGTAGACGCTCGCGAGGGTCTTGTGAACGCCGTCGGCGATGTTCTCGTCTATGTAGAACCAGAGTTCTGCTGGTCTCACGCGACGCTCCTGACCTTGGCGTCGAAGGCGACGGCGTCGGCGGCGGCCTCGGCGGTGACGGCCGGGTAGTAGTCGCTGATGTTGTCGACGGTGATCTCCTCGCCGTCGATGACCTGGGCGATCGTGTCGTAGGGGATGCGGGTGCTGGCGATTGTCGGCCAGCCTCCCATCCGCCCGAAGTCGACCTCGATGTGCTCAGCCGGGCGGCGGAGGTCGACGACCTTGTCGCCGCGGAAGTTCTCAAATGCTTCGGCGAGCTGCTCGAAGGTGAACATGTCCTTCTGCCCCGGGCACTTGAGGATGTCGTAGACGCCCTGGTCATCTGGAGCTTCGACGAAGATCGTGGTGCCGTCGGTGCCGAACCGGTAGGCAGACGGGTGCTCGGCCATGTCCAGCACATCGAGGTTCTCGAAGGCGGCGGAGATCTTCTGTAGGGAGATCTCGTTGCGCAGGCGGGCGATGGAGCGCAGGGCGATCAGGTCTCGCAGGGAGTACAAGGGCGGCCGCTTGGGCTTCACCTCGGGCACGAGCAACCCCTTGTCACGCCAGCTCCTCAGCTGGCTCGGGGTCACGCCTGTCAGTACGGACGTGAGGTTGAGTGGAAACGCCATCTGTCGTTCACCTCCTCTCGGACGCGAGCCGGCACAGGTCCATTGTCCCAGGCCGGGCACGTCCTGTCAGCGTGACGAGCCGCATCATCGCCGCCCATTCGTCAGTCCTCCTCGTAGGGGATGTCCTGGGACTCCTCACCAAGGTCGTCACGCCAGCCGGTCGTCTCCGCCAGCTCCTCATCCGCCCCGGGCTGGATCTGCGCTGCCAGCTCCCACTCCGGCGGCAGCTCCTCCGGCCAATCAGGACGACGCTCCCCCAGCTGCACGACCTGGGCACGCTCGCGCTCGCGGGCTCTCTCCTGCGCCTCGCGCAGCACTTCCACCGGATCAAGGCCGAGCGTTCCCGCGATGGCTTCCAGCTCGCCTACTGTCATCGCTCGACCACGGCGGAGCACGTCGCCGAGACGAGTAAGCCGCACACCAGACCTGCGCGAGAGCTCACGCAAGCTCATCCCGCTGTCTTCCAGTGCGCCTCCGAGCGCCTCAGACACCCTCACATCGGCCGGGTGCTGCTCAATCGACCTGCTACCCATATCGTGATGTTCTCACATGCGAACACGCCTGGCAATCCCTCTTGACAACGTTCGCGATTGCGAGCATCATTCTTTCAGGTGTTCGCAATCGCGAACGGGAGGAGGAATGATGTCGGTCGCGTCCGAGATCCGAGCCGAGATGGCGCGCCGTGGCATCACGGGGACCGCGCTCGCGGACGAAGTGTCGCTTAAACGCCCGTACCTGTCCCTGCGGCTGAACGAGCATGCCGACCTCAAGGTCGGCGAGCTCGTGGCTATCGGTGATGCCCTCGGCGTGCCTGGATGGGAACTACTGCGGCGCAGCAGGCGTCCGCAATCCGTGGCCGCCTCCGGCCCGTCCCCCGCCGTCGAGGCGCAAGGCATCGCCGCGGTCGAGCGTGTGGGTGCTGCGCTCGCGGGTGTGCCGGCGGAGGCTCTGCTGGCCCACGAGCAGGCGTGCGATTCGTGCTGGTCTTTGGAGGATGCGGCCCGGCACCTGTCCGGTGACGAGGACCCGGCCACGCACCGCTCCTCCGACGAGGAGGTGGCGTGATGTCTGTGTGGGATGAGGAGCTAGGCGAGTCCCGACGTCTCAAGGTGTCGGAGGAGCCGAAGCTGCCGATGCTCGAGTTGGGGACGGCGACTGATGAGCAGGTTTCCGGGGCCGCCCAGACGGTGGGCTGGCTGCAAGGAGTAATCGACAACTATCTGGTCACCCTGTCGCGTGATGCGGATGCTCGACGGGAACTGGAGCGCCAGCAGCAGGAGCAGACGACGGAGGCCCCAGATGCTGGTGAGACCGGGCCGGCTGGGAAGTCCGAGTCGCCGGCAGCGGCGGACGGAGACCGCTCGGAGACTCAGCCCGCTGTGATCGCGCCGGCTCGCCGGCGACGAGGAGGTCGCGTGATGTCAGCGCTTCCGGGCGACCTTGGCCGTCTTGTCGGTTATGGCGAGGATCTCCTCGCTGACGTCGCTGTGCGGCACTCCGGCGTCGGTGACGGCGTTGACCGTGACCCGAAGTTTGATGCGGCGGGCTTGTCTGCCGATGAAGACCATTCCGTCGGGGGCACATGCCCTTGCGGCGGCGGCCCGTCGTTCCTGTTCGATCTCCTGCTCGATCAGGCTCGTGAGGTCGAGTGGGAGCTCACCGAAAGCCGGGCAGTGATCGGCTTGAGCTCTTGCTTCGACGTGGCCGTCACGGTCGACGATGACGGTCACCTGGTGCGCCGTGTGAGCGCTGTCGTTGACAGCGAGTACGGCAAGGTCGCTGTCGATCTTGAGTCGCCAGCAGTACTTGACGGTGTCCGCCTGTGCGGCCAGCGCCCGTTGTGCGACCGCGTTCGCGTCGCCTGCTATCTGGTTTCCCTGTTCAGCGATGCGATTTGCCTCCTCGGCCTTGGCGAGGCTACGCGCGGCAAGATCGTTGGCAATCTCCGCCTGTCGGTTGGCCTGCTTCGCTCGACGATTGGCGAGGGTCGCGATCAGCAGGCCGCCGGCGCCGATGCTGGTACTGACGGCATCAATGGCGAGAGACGCGTCCACGATGACTCCTCCTCGGTGGGTTCCGCCGTCGGCTCCGATGCCGGCGGGTCGGTTGGTGCTTCGGAGCCTACCGAGGAGGCCCCGACCCCGGGTCGGGAAAATCTTGCCGCCTCCTCGGTGAGCGGCGACGTGGCGGCTGAGGGCCCGGCGTCGTCGCGGGGTAATGGGGATAAGACCGCCGAGGAGGTGCACACCGCCGTCGGCCGGCCTGACTCCTGCCGGTTGTGCGGCGCTGGGTGCGGGGCGGGGCTGGTGTCTCGTAGCTGCGCCGGCCCCGCCCACCCCACCAGTGACGTCCCGGATGGGGGTGAGGTGCGGTGAGTGAGGTTCTGGAGCCGGATCTGACGACGGTGCAGGTCGCCCAGGTGCTCGGTTGCTCGCGGCAGCGGGTGACGGAGCTGTGTTCGTCGGGCGTGCTGCCGGCCTATCAGCTGAGTGAGCGGGGGCCGTGGCGTGTGCGTCGTGCGGATCTGGATGCCTACAGGCAGGCCCGCGTGGAGGCGGCTGCTGCGGCTGCTGAGGCCCGTCGTGCTGCTGCTGCGAGGCAGGAGGACATCGACGCGGTCACTGACATGGTTCGGTCTGGTCGCCTCGCTGTGCCCGCGCGTCTGGCGTCTTCGTCTCGCCGTCGCCGGCGACGCCTTTACGCCATCTGACCAAGAAAAGAGTGGCCGCCAGCAACGTATCTGCCGGCGGCCGGTGAGCCAAGCAAGTGAAAGGAAAACCGATGGCTCGAACCCAATCTTACAAGGCCCGCCACAAGGCGGAAAGACGTCGACTGGTCGACGTGGTGCGCGCCGTGCTCCGCCTGGCCCCGACCGACGACAACGCTGTGAAGGAGGTGCCGGCCCGATGACTGCTCGTGTGTCTGGCCTGTCTCGCGCCGCCCGCGCGACTATCGCCGCTGAGGGGATCACTGTGCGCCAGTACGTGGCCCACCACTGCGGTCCTGACACTGCCCGGTGGCCGGGTGACCGGTGCGGGTGCACTGATGACCGGTGCGACGGCTACCACCACATGGCCGGCGAGCCGTGCCCGTGCGTGGAGTACCTGGCCCGCATTGCCTCCGCAGCCACCCGTGAGGAGGCGATGGTGCGATGAGTGTGGAGCGGAGGATCGCGGTGGGGGCGTGCCTGCTGTGCGTCGGCGTGCTGGTCGGCTGTGTGCAGGCGTGGCTGGCTGTCACGGGCCGTGCGCCGGTGATGTCGGGGCTGTCGCTGCTGGCCCTGGGCCTGGGTGGCCTGGGCGCCGTCCTGATGATCATGGCCGGTGACGGGCCCGCCCCGGCGGATGTGGGCGCTGCTGCCGTCCCGTATGGTCCGGCAGGTGGTGGCGGCGCTGCGGCATCGGCGCCGACCCCGGAGACCGCCCGTGAGGACACCGATCACGAGGACGGTGGAGTCGAGGAGGTGCTGGCGGCGGCCGCGCGGATCGTCGATAGGGCGGTCGAGCATGAGACGGATGCGGCTGCTGAGCGGATATATGCCGTGCCGCATGCTCATCTGCGGATGGTGCTGACCCCTGGCGGGCAGGCCACCACGGTCACGGACGGCACCGGCGCCGACGACGCCGAGGGTGGCGACGGTGTGCCGGGGATGGTTTGCGAGCTGGTGGCCCCATCGGGGTGGATGGGATCGGCGCTGATGACACTGGCTGATGCGCTGATATCGCCTCGGCGGGTGCGGGAGATGCTGACCCAGCTGGCCCGTGAGGGTGATGCCTCCGCGGTGGCGGCGGCCGAGTACCTGCGCCTGGACCTGCCTGGGGGTGAGTTGTGATGGGGACGCGTGTGCAGCGGCGTCTGGATTGGTCCCGGGGCCCGATCCCCTGCGCAGGCTGTGAGCGGCCGATGCGGCCTGCCGGCCGGGCTGCCAGTGAGCCGGGCTGGTCGGGGACTGTGGCGCACTCGGGGCGTGGCATGTGCCATCAGTGCCGGCGGGTGCAGCATGCGGCGGAGGCCGCCGAGTCCGTAGCCCGCGCCTCTGGGAGCGTGCCTCGGTCGGCTGGGCTGTCGTTGCGGCGTCTGGCCGGCCTGGAGACCGACGCCATGGTGGCATCTCCATCCCTGGGTCGTGAGGTGACGTGGCTGTGGCGGATGCTGCCCGGCGACATGTCCATGGTGCAGCAGGAGATCGAGTGCCTGGCTGACCTGGCGGACCAGCTCCGCCGGGAGGGCCTGGTGGCGATGTCTCGGCCGCGCCGCAACGTGCGCCACGGGACTGGTGCGACCATCCTGCTGACCCTGACGGTCCGGCCCGCCACCGAGGCTGAGGCTCGGGTACTGGGGCACGAGCCAAGATCAGCCCAGCCCGACCAGACCGAGGCTGTGGGGGTGGCGGCATGAGCCCCCGGCGGTTTCAGCGGCGGCGCAAGGCGGGGTGGCGGATGCCCGACGGGGCGGTCTACGTCGGGCGCCCCACCCGGTGGGGTAGCCCGTTCGCCGTCGGCGGCGAGTACCGAGTGGTCTCCGAGCCTGGAGCGGCTGCTCTGCTGGGCGTGCCGGGGCGGAGTGAGGCCGTGCTCCGGCCGCAGACCAGGCGGGAGGCGGTGTCGGCGTACCTGGCGTGGGTGCGCTGGGACCTGGTGCTGCTGCCGGCCGAGACCGCCCCTGTATCTCCTCTCACCAGCATGATCGTGGAGGCCCTGGCGGGCCGTGATCTGGCGTGCTGGTGCCCGCTGGACGAGCCCTGCCACGCGGACGTGCTGCTGGCCTTGGCCGCCGGCATCAGCCCACGCGACATTGATCTGTCCCGGATCACCCCGGCTGAGTGTGAGGCGGTGACGCCATGACCACCACACCCACACCCGCTCCTGCGCCTGAGCTGGAGCTGCTGGTGCTGGCTTCCCCGGCCCTACCGGTGATCCACCTGGGCCAGCCCGGCCCTGCTGTGGTCCGCCTGCGGGGCACCTACCGGGACGTGACTCGCCTGTGCACCCCCGACCTGCGCATCCCGTACGTGGCCGAGGCTGTCCGCCCCGCTAGCCCGGAGCGCATCCAGGGGGCGCTGGAGGACGCCCGGATGTGCCGGGCCTGCGCCGGCGCCTACCACCGCCTGACCCACACGGCATCGGTGCCGGACGGGCAGGGCACCGACTCACTACTCGCACTACTCGACCAGGAGGACCCATCATGACATCTGCCACTGCGCCTGCCCCGCTGGGGGTGATGCTGCACGCAACCCTCCCAATGCCCGACCTGCTGACCGCGCTCGCGGCCACCATCCCCCATGTGGGGACAGACAAATCCGGGCCGGGCTGCGACCGCCTGCGCGTCGTCTTGGATGTCGCTGGTATGCGGCTGTGTCTGCTGGCCACGGACTCCGAGTCCGCCATCATGGCGACGGTGCCGCTGGAGGACGCTGACGACGCCGTCGTGATCGACGGCGACGGACCAGGCGCCAGGGTGATCGACCGGGTGGAGCTGGACCTGTCCCAGGGTGCGGCCAAAACCGTCCTCGCCGTTTTCAGGCGAGTGGGTGGTGAGACGGTGCGGCTGGATGTGCCCGCCGACGGGCGGAGTATCCAGGCCACGGACGTCTCGGGGACGCTGGTGGGGCGGACAGTGCGGGTGGCCGCGATGGGCGAGTGGGGCCCCACCGATGACGAGCAGCGCGTGGACGCCGCCGCCATGATCGCCCACACCTGCTCCCAGCCGCTGGCTGTGCGCACCACGTGCAGCCTGTTGCCCAAGACCCTGGCCCGCTGGGCGCCCACCGCTCGGGCGCTGGGTGCGCTGCCGCTGCGGGTCACCGCCACGGGTATGGGGCTGGTCGCCTACGGGGACCTGGCCGAGGCGGCGGGCCTGGTGGTGCTCGGCTGCCTACGCGTGTACGGCACCACGGACGCCGTCCCTGCGGCGGAGGCGGCCTATGACGGGCCTGCCGTCGCGGCGCTAATGGATCTCCTGCTGGACGGTGCCCCGGTCGGCGGCGAGGCCACGGAGGAGTCCGCTCACGCCATGGTGACGGAGCTGTCAGCCTGGCTGCACGAGCAGGACACAGACGGCGACCCCGACGCCGACGGTGACGGCGACGGCGACGATCCCGTGGGTGGTGATGCGGCATGAGGATCGCCATCACCGTGCAGCCCGACATCGGGCAGGACCGGGAGTACACGGCAGACGTGCCGGCCGAGCCGTACGACCAGGACTCCGTGTCAGATGTCGTCGCGGCCCAGGGTCGGGAGCGGCGCACGGCCGCCGCCGTCCTGGCCGAGATTGCCGACTACATAAGCCACGACTATCTGCCGGACTCCCCTGACGTCGCTCCCGGCCGGGTCGAGTACTACACGCGGTACCTGCACCAGGAACCGCTGGTCAGGGGTGAGACCCGGTGATCACTCACCCCTATGCCTCGGATGTCGCACCGGTGTGGGAGACGGCCATAGTGCTGGGGCGCTGACCAGGTGATCTCCGCCAATGACCACCGGCACTGGCGTCACCGCCATGCGCGGGCAAAGACGATCCGGACGATGGCGGAGCAGACTGCCCGGTTCTCGCGCGCCCCCAGGCTGGAGCGGGCACGGATCGTGATCGAGAGCCTCTTCCCAGATCGCCGCCGGCGGGACACGCACAACCTCATGCCCACCGTCAAGCCGATTGTGGACGGGCTGGTGGATGCGGGTCTGCTCCCGGATGACGACACCCGGCACCTGGTTGGCCCGCACTTGGAAGCATCCTCCGAGCTGTCCCCCGCACGGTGGGGCCAGTGCACCTACACATTCCGTGTTTCTGTCTTCGACCTGGGAGAGGGGACATGGTCATGACCCGACACTCCGACATGTGGTCGGCGCCATCGCTGTTCAGCTCGGAGCCGTCGACGGCGATCGCCGAGACGATCACCTGGGTCCGGCACCCGGCGAGATATCCGAGAGTGTTTTTCCGCGGGGCCTCGAACGCGGAGCGGCTGGGCACGCTGCACGAGCTCGCGGCCAAAGCGCTTGTCCACTGGCGCTACACCCAACATTTGGCGGAGCTGGCCAGGTGGACTGTCGCCTGGGCGGTGGACGCCTCCGGTCTCACGGAGGAGGAGATCTGGCACCGTGTGCGCGCCGAGTACGACCGAGCCCACAGCAAGCATGCGGGGATGACCCCGTACCACCCCGACATGTCGGATGACGCTCGGGCGGCGATCCTGAGCGAGGAGGTAGGCGAGGTCGCTCGCGCCCTCACCCCGGACGCCGACACGCCCACCGGGCACGGCGGCAACCTCGTCGACGAGCTGGTGCAGACCGCGACCATGGCGGTCGCATGGCTGGCCCGTGCCCTGGCCGACCGACCCAAGCCGACCGAGGACGGGGACCCCCGCAACTACTGGCAGGCACTTCGCACGCTCCTGCTCGACCACACCCGCACACTGCTGGAGATCTACAGCGGCGGGGTGTGGGAGTACTACCCAGAGATCAGCGAGCAGGCAGCAGACCAGCTCGCAGCCGAACTCGCCATCTGGCCGCGACGTGAGCCCCCCGCCGAGGTCGAGTGGGCCATGCGCCAGCTGGCACCCCACCCGCCCACCACTGACCCCGAGGAGAACTGATCATGACCGAGACCATCATCATCCGCCCCACCCTGGTTACCGATCTGGCCCCCGGCATGCGCGTCTACGAGCTGGGCAGCCGGGAGATCACGCGCATCAGCCGTGTCGACCCGCTAGGTGACGACGGTCCGTACATCGTCGTGGCCACGCGTGGCGGGCTGCCGGTCCGGTACCAGGAGTACGCCCGTGTGGGGGTCATCGTCTCTGACCCGGCGCCTGAGCCGGAGCGTCTGCGGGAGCCGGAGCCCCTGTGGCCGACCGCGACGCTCGTACGCGTCCTGGACGGATGGGCAGAGGAGCCCGGAGACATCGCCGGGCAGATCGCCGTCCGCTACGGCAGCGAGGCCTACTACCTGCCAGAGCTCGAGGCCCACGTGTCCGCGAGCCTCTCCTATGACCGGATCGACGACTGGGAGGCCCTGTCCGTCGTCCCCACCGAGGCTATCCGCACGCTCGCGGCCCGGCTGGACGAGCTCGACGCAGCTGATCCGCGCACCTCGCCGGGCTGCCGGCTCATCGTCCGGGCCATGCGGGTCGCGGAGGCAACCCGGGCCCTCGTGCAGGTAGCTGACACCGGAGAGGACGCGGACTGATGGCCGGCGACACTGTCATCACGCTGATCGGCAACCTGACGGGTGATCCGGAGTTGCGGTTCACGCCGTCGGGGCTGGCGGTCGCCTCGTTCACGATCGCCTCCACCCCGCGCATCTTCGACCGGCAGGCCCAGGAGTGGCGTGACGGGACCACCCTGTTCATGCGCTGCCAGGTCTGGCGCGACGCCGCCGAAAACTGCGCGGAGACGCTGACCAAGGGCACCCGCGTGATCGCACAGGGCCGCCTGGTGCAGCGCTCCTACACCACCCGCGAGGGCGAGAACCGCACCGTGGTGGAGCTACAAGTCGACGAGATCGGCCCCTCCCTGCGCTACGCCACAGCCCAGGTCACCCGTACCCGCCCCGGCCAGGGCGGGCAAACCGCCGGAAATCATGCCAGCCCATATACCAGCAGACACCAACCCCAGCAGCAGCCGGCCCAGGCCGACGACCCCTGGGACACCGGCGGCGGCAACACCAGCTTCGGCGACGAGCCCCCGTTCTAAATCGATCGGAAGACCTCATGACCGCCATCATCGCGAGAGAACTCCTGCATTTCGCCGTCTACCTCGCAGGCGCCTTCATCACCTACTACATCGTCCAGTCCCTTCTCCTCAGAGAAAGGAAACCCCACATGGCAGACCTCCACCCGCCCGAGCCCACCAGCCAAGGCCCCGCATACACGGTCGGCCGGGTCATCGGCGGCCTCATCCTCACCGGCCTGGGCGCCGTCCTCCTATCCGCGCTCGCGGCCCTGGTCATCGTCATCTGGAGGGCCGTCCTATGAGCAGTGCCAAACCGGGCCGCTATGTCAAGCGCCCCGTTGTCGTCGAGGCTGTGCAGCTGGACGGCAGCCCGGAATGCAACGTCATCACTCAAATGTGGGCCGCTGAAACGGGTATGGCCCTGACTCCAACGCCAGACGGCTACCTAGTCGTCGAGACGCTGGAGGGCAATATGCTGGCCAGCCCCGGAGACTGGCTGATAAAGGGCGTCAAAGACGAGCTGTACCCGTGCAAGCCCGACATTTTTGAGGCCACGTACCAGCCTGCCCCGTCTCGTCGCCGGCGGCGTCGCCGACGGGGGCGTGGCGGTCGAAAACGCGCCACCCCGTCCCAAGAGGCTTGACCAATGCCCTCAGCCTGCATCCGGAGCCCGCCCGCGTGCGGCCTCGCGCATTCCGCTCTTCATCCTTCGCCCGTCTAGTTTGAGAGGACCCGCCTGTGGCCTGGCTGCGCATGTCCGACACCGCCGCGATGCACCCCATCGTCCTGGCGGTAGCCGAACACCCGGACGCCACGGAGTCCTCCATCGACGAGGTCTTCGGATTCATGAGCCGCCTGGCGACTATGAGCGCCCAGTACCTGACCGATTACGTGGTCATGTTCTCAACCTGCATTCAGGTCGCCGGCTCGCGCTCGCGGGCTGAGCGTCTGCTGGACATGGCACAGTTCGCAGGCTACGGGCAGCTGGAGACCGACTCGGAGTCGGGCAGAAGACTGTTCCGGCTGATCGACGACCCGGAGTTCTTCCATCTCAAGACCGCCGAGGAGGTCGCGTGGGAACGGGAGCGGAAGAACAACAACAGCAACTACGCCGATCACGGTCCCGGTCCGTCACCGGGACGGCGACGCTTGCCGGTACTGCGGCAAAGTTGTCAACTGGCGTGACCGCAAGGGCGGCAAGGGTGGTACCTACGACCATCGTCTGCCTGGCCATGCCGGCTCGTGGCAGACCGAGGTAGTCGCGTGCACCTCGTGCAACTCCATACGAGGTAACGCCTCCAAGGGGCTGAAGGGAGAAGAGGCGATGCGGGCGGCCGACCGCGTCCTGCCTCTGCTGCCTCCCCCGGCTCGCCCTTACTACAGTCCCCGGACTCGGGAGTGGCTCAACGAGCACGCCGAGATCCTGGCCCTGTACCAGATGGTGCCTCCGGAGCTTGCTCCGGCAGGAACAAAAACTCTGCGTGCCGGCACCGTTGTGTCCCGGCCTCCTGCGCAGTCTTCGTCGGTCGGCGCGTCCGCGGGTAGCCACGCTTCGGCGTGTGACCCCGGCGCCGGCGCTAGCGCACGCCCCGGCTCCCAGCCGGGCAGCGTGCCGTCGTCCACACCGGCTGGTGACCCCGGCAGCACTGATCACGCTGCGTCCGCGGGTATCCCAGAGTCTGGGCCTGCTCCATCCGGGTCGGTCGGCGCGTCCGCGGGTAGCCACGCTTCGGCGTGTGACCCCGGCGCCGCCCGCCCGGGGAGGGCAGCTCATCCGGCGATGGACACCGACGAGGCCCTGCCGCAGGAGCCAGACACGCCGGAGGCCGGTATCAGTAGATCTAAGCAGATCCCAGCAGATCCGCCGGGTCCGGAATCTGGATATGCCGGGTCGGGTAGGGACGGGACGGGCCGGGCAGAGTCGGGACCGGCAGGGCCGGGCTGTGCCGGTCCTGGCAGGGCTGGGCCGGGGTGGGCCGGAGACGGGACTGGCCGGGAGGCGCACTCCGTCGCACGCAGCGGATCCCTCCCACAGCTGTCTCCGGCTCCCGCATACGCAAGCGCGGGAAGGGAGTCAGACGACGATGACCACATGCGTATCCGGGTGCGTAATCCGTGGCATGCACGCGCCGGACTGTGACGGCACCGCCACGGACCGGGCGGGCCAGGTGGTGGAGTGCCGGGGGTGCCTGCCACGTCCGGCTGAGGACGGCGCCTGTCTGTGCTCGTGGTGTGTGGGCCGCCTGACCTCGACGGTGGCGGGCCTGCCGGGCCTGGTGGATCACCTGCACGAGATGGCTGCCCCGTCGGTGTCTTCGCCGTCGGGCCACACCGACACCGGCAGCTCGGGGGCGCGTCCGGGTGAGGGCATGCTCTACCCGGCTCCGCTGGTCGCCGTGGATGACCTGCACGCCATGGTCGCCTCCTGGTGTGGTGAGGTGGCCGCCGAGCGTAGCGTGACTGCTCCTGCGGCTGGGCTGACGCGTTGGACCGAGCCGGACGCCGACGGCGATGCCGAGCCCATCGGCCCCACCACGCCCGACGCCACGGCATCGTTGGTGGAGTGGCTGGCCCCGCACCTGGACTGGGTCACCGCCCAGCCCTGGGCCGGGGATCTCCTGTCGGATCTGGCTACGGCGTCTGCTCGGGCGCTGGCCCGGTGGCCCATGGCCGAGCCCGAGCGTCGGGTCACGAACGTGCGCTGCCCGCACTGCGGCTGCCTGTCGCTGGTGGTGATCCCGCCCTCGACGGCGGGCGCGTCCACGACCGTGCGGTGCACCCTGCCTGCCTGCGGGCAGGCGCTAGGCGAGGAGGACTGGCAGCACACCCGTGCCCTGGCTCTGGCCCGAGCCCAAACCGCCGCGGAGGCGGCCTCGTGACCGGCGTGGTCGGCCCGGACGGCACCGAGTGGATCCCCACCATCGTGGCACTGGACCGGGTGCCGGGGTTGTCTGGGTGGACGCTGCGGTCGTGGATCAGGCGGGAGCAGGTGCGCTCTCAGCGGGTGGGGCGGCAGGTGTGGGTGGCCTGGGGGGATGTACTGGAGGTGGAGGCTGCTGCGCACATGGTGGGGTGGCGGCGTGGTCGGCGCGCCCAGCCTGCTGGTGGTGTTGGACAGACGGCAGATCAGATTGCACAATTGGGTGCAGCGGGACACGTGCGCCCTGATCAGTGTTGAGAGGTCTGGTGGTGTGAGTGTCCCGGACTGGTAATCGCCGCTATCGCGCGAACCGGCGCGAAGCTGCTCGCGATCTCGGACGTGTGCTGGATCTGCGGGCGACCTGGCGCGGACACCGCGGATCACGTCGTTCCAGCCGCGTTTGGTGGTGGCGACGAGCTGGAGAATCTTCGCCCGGCTCATCGCTCGTGCAATGCTTCTCGTGGGATCGGGAAGCGGGATCTTCGGCGGCCGTTCCGGACCTCCCGGATCTGGTAAGGCTACCCTAAGGCGGCCGGGCGGTCCGTCGGGAGGGGGATGACCCCTCGGCCCAGCCGGTAGCAGGCCCGGCAATGCTACCAATCTCCCCCCGACCCTGGTTTCCATCCCCCCGACCGTTTTCCCGGGTTTCGGCGTTTTCGTTGGTATTTCGCCGTTTTCCCGGCGCATGTGGCCGTGGTGGCCGTTCTCGGCTGCTCCTGGCGTCGGGCTAGCGGAATCGGGGTGGTGATGGGCGGTGTCTCGGTCGTTTGAGTCGGCTGTGCGGTCGGGGAATCGGCTGCGTGTGCTGCGGGCTCAGCGGCGTCGTCTGGCTGAGGAGCTGGACCTGATCAAGCCGGGCACGAACCCGGCGGGCGTGGCGACGATCAGCCGCCAGCTGTCCGCCGTGATGGACAAGATCGCAGCCCTTGAAGCGTCGGAGGGTGCCGGCCAGAAGGCGGTGAGCCAGTCCCCTTGACGAACTCGCTGCCCGGCGCCGTGATCGGCGCCCAGACTCCCCGGCTGAGGGTCGCCGCCGACGGGGCGTCCCGCCTGGACGGGGCTGACGCCGCCGACATCGCCGCCGCCTACGGGCTGGAACTGGACGACTGGCAGGCCATGGTCCTGTCCGACTGGCTCGCGACCGAGCCCAACGGCCTGTGGACTCACTCCCGCTGCGGCCTGTCCGTCCCTCGTCAGAACGGCAAGAACGCCGTGATCGAGGCCCGGGAGCTGTACGGCATGGCCGTGATCGGGGAAGCGTTTCCTGCACACCGCGCACGAGGTCAAGACCGCCCGCAAGGCGTTCCGCCGCCTGCTGACCTTCTTCGACAACCCCCGCAAGTACCCGGACCTGGCTGCCAAGGTCGTGGAGATCCGCCGCACGAACGGCCAGGAGGCCATCGTGCTCGACAACGGCCGGCAGCGTGGAGTTCGTGGCCCGCTCGAAGGGCTCCGCCCGCGGGTTCACGGTGGACACGATCGTGGCGGACGAGGCGCAGGACTTCGGCGAGGACGCCATGGAGGCCCTGCGGTCCACGAACGCGGCCGGCCCCCAGCAGAACCCACAGCTGATCCTCACCGGCACGCCGCCCGGCCCGAAGGCTGATGGCGAGATCTTCCGCCGCTTCCGCGCATCGGCCCTGTCCGGGTCCTCCGACCACGACCTGTTGGGCCGAGTGGTCCGCCCCCAACGACGCCGACTACGACGACGAGAAGACCTGGGCGACCGCCAACCCCGGCTACGGCATCCGCATCAGCCGCGACACCATCATGGGACGAGCGCGGCGACCTGTCCGAAGAGGGCTTCGCCCGAGAGCGCCTGGGCATGTGGGACGAGGTCTCAACCAACGCCGTCATCGACCGCCGGCTACTGGCTCCGCTGCGCGGACATGGCCTCCAACCCTCGGTGACCGGCTCGCCCTCGCCGTGGACGTGCAGCCGGGCCGGCGAATCCGGGTCAGTGGCCGTCGCCGGCCAACGCTCGGACGGCCGCTGGCACGTTGAGGTGATCGACAACCGCAACAACGTCGGCTGGATTCGTCGACCGGGTAGCCGGCATCTACGCACGCCAGCGCATCCGCACGGTCGTGATCGGACAAGCGCGGCCCCGCCGCATCCCTGGTCGAGCCCCCTGCAGAAGAAGGGGCTGAAAGTCACTACCACGGGACGCCGCCGAGATGGCCGCCGCCTGCGGCTCCTTCTACGACGCCGTCATGGAGGACACTCTCCGCCACCTGGACACTCCCGTGCTCAACTCGGCGCTCGCGGTGGCCCGGAAGCGGTCGCTCGGTGATGCGTGGGCGTGGCATCGGAAGAACGCGGCAGCGGATATCACGCCGCTGGTGGCCTGCACCCTGGCCCTGCATGGGGCCATGTCTGACCGGATCTCCCAGCGCCGCTCGAACCGCGCAACATTCGTTTGAGTCTGAGGGGCTGGTGGTGTCGTGTGATGGATGAGGCCCAGATCCGCGAGAGCATCACCCAGATGCTCACGGTCCGCCGCCGGGACCTGGCCGAGTGCGAGAATCTGCGCCGGTGGCTTACCGGGCAGGCGGGCACACCCGAGGTGCCCAAGGGCGCCGAGTCGGAGATCAAGCACTTGGCGGTGGTCGCTAAGCGCAACGTGATCGGCATGGTTGTGGACACCTTCGCCCAGAACCTGGGAGTGGTGGGCTACCGGGCTGCGGACAAGGCTGCGGACGCGGCCGGCTGGGACCTCTGGCAGCGCGCCCGCATGGACGCCCGCCAGGACGAGGTCCACCGCCCCGCCCTGGTCTACGGCCTTTCCTACCTGGTGCTGCGCCCGCTCATGGACGACGGCCCGGTCGAGTGGCTGCCCCGCTCGCCTCGCCAGCTCGTGGCCCTCTACGCGCACGACGACGTGTCCCCGTTCCCGGTGTGCGCTATGGAAGTGTGGGTCCAGACTGTCGGCGGAGTGAAGCGCTTGCGGGGCGCCCTGATGGATGACGAGTGGGTCTACCCGCTCGACCTCGGCACCGTCGCAGACCTTGCCCGCACGAAGACCGCGTCCCTGTCTCACGTGGCTGCAGCCGCCGTCATCGACGACGAGGCCGCCTTCCCGCACCGCGCCACCTACGACGGCACCCCGGTGTGCCCGGTGGTGCGGTTCGTCAACGGCGGGGACGCCGACTCCGGCCCGATCGGTGAGGTCGCCCCGCTGATCGCCTCACAGCGCGCCCTGAACGAGGTCAACTTCGATCGGCACATCGTCTCCCGCTTCGGGCGCATTCCCTCAAAAGGTCATTAGCGGCTGGACCGCCGGCGAGAACGAAGTCCTCAAGGCATCTTCCTCCCGCGTGTGGACCTTCGAGGACACCGACGTGAAGGCAACAGCCCTGCCAGCAGCCAGCGTCGAGCCCTACAACGCCGTGCTCCGGGAAATCGTCGAGCACATCGCCCAGGTCGCCCAGATCTCGCCCGCACAGATCACCGGCCAGATGGCGAACCTGTCCGCCGAGGCCCTGTGGGCCGCTGAGACCGCCCAGCAGCGCAAGCTCGACGCCAAGCGCCGTGCCTTCGGCGAGTCCTGGGAACTGGCACTGCACCTCGCCGTCGAGACCACCTCCGGTCAGGGAACCGTCCCGCACGGCGCCGAGGTCATCTGGCGCGACACCGAGGCGCGCTCCTTCGGCGGGATCATCGACGGCATCACCAAGCTTTCCTCCCAGGGCGTCCCCATCGACCTCCTGATGCCACTCGTGCCCGGTATGACCCAGCAGCAGGTCAAGGCCATCCGCGACCGCCTCGACGTCGACCACACCCCCGACGGCATCACCGCGCTCGCGGCGCCGCCCATGCTGGCGGGCACCGGTAAGGAGTAGTGGGCCGTGGCGCTGTATCGTCGCCCGGCGCGGTTGACGGCTGAGCTTGTGCAGGCCGGGCATGAACGGGCGCTGAATGAGCTTCTGGTGGAGTTCAACCGGCAGATGGACGTCACCTGGCAGTTGCTGGACCTGGACCGTCTGGACCAGACGCGGGCCGACTGGTTGCGGCATGCTGTGGAGGTGGTCTCGTCCCATCAGGAGAAGGCCGCCGACATCGCCGCCGAGTTCTGCCAGGACTGGTCACGCCTGTTCACCGGCCAGGGCATGACTATTCTCCGGCCCGGTCTGCAGGCGGACGTGGTCATCCGGGAGATCGAGACCGCCCTGGACGCGCTTGGCCCCGCCGGCGTTAAGCAGCGCATCCGCGACGGGATCTCTCCCGAGGCCGCGATGCGGGGACGCTTCCAAGGCGGTCAAGGCCGCCGGCGAACTTCGGGTACGGGACGCGGACCGGCAGACGGTCATGCAATCTGCCGCAGCAGACCCACGGGCCACGGGTTGGCGGCGCATCAGCCACGGCGGTTGCAAGTTCTGCAACATGCTGGCCGGCCGTGGCGAGGTCTACGGCGCAGACTCGGTCCGCTTCGCCGCCCACGACCACTGCAAGTGCACCGCCGCCCCCGCCTACGGCGGTCAGGAGGTTAACGTCCACCAGTACACGGCCTCCAAGCGGAAGATCTCCGAGGCCCAGCGGCGCCCAACTCAAGGCGTACCTGGACGGTCTGGAAGACGACGGACTCACACCGAAGGCGGCAATAGTCCCGCGGGTTACCGTCCCTGGGGCTGTGACCGTCCCTGATGGGCTCGACGTCGCAGCACATGAGCTACGCACCGCGGACACCCTTGCCGAGCACGGTTACAACATAGTGTTCCGCATGATTGACAACACCCCAGGGGTGAAGAACCCTGATGTTGAGATCGACGGCGTTGTCTGGGAGTTCAAGAGCCCTGAGGGAAGCTCTGAGAAGAGCACGATTGCAGACCAGTTCAAGAAGGCGCGGAGACAAGCCGACAGAATGGCAATCGACCTGCGACGCTGTGGACTCAATGACTCGGTCGCGAAATCACAGATCGCGAGACGGTTCAAGGGACAGTCGCGGCTAGTAGAGGTTCTGGTAATCGATCACGACAGTGTAGTGACTCGTCACGCGAAGTCAGCTATCCTGTAGGTGAAGGCGGCAGGCGTCCCACCATGGCACGATTTCCCGTGCTGCGGGTAGCCCAGCCGCCTTCGTCATACCCTCGCAAACGTTGCCCATATCTGCTCAACCCTCGGCCGTTTTTTCGGACGAGGGTTTTCTCATGCCCAAGATTGGAGAACGCCAACATGGCTGATGACACCCCCACCGCCTCTGCTGACGCGTCGGCGCCTGCTGGCGGGTTTGAGCCGATCACTTCGCAGGAGGCGGCGGATGCCTACGTCGCCGCGCACTTGCCGGCCGACTATGAGCAGGCGCTGTCGCGGACGGCGGAGCTGGAGTCCAAGCTGGCGGACTCTGAGCGTGCCCGCCTGGCCCTGCAGGTGTCCGCCTCCACTGGTGTGCCGGCGGAGTCCCTGACCGGCTCGACTCGTGAGGAGCTGGAGGCGTCCGCCCAGGCTCTGCTCGCCTGGCGTGACGCCACCACGCCGAAGAAGCCCGCGCCGAAGCTGCGGCAGCCGGGCCTGCGGTCGGGGTCATCCCCACAGCAGGAGCCGCCGTCCCCGAAGGCCGCCGCCGCGGCTGCTCTGCGGCGCATGCGCGGAGCCGAATGACCCCACCAATACCGACCGATCCGATCCAACTATTCACCGTCTGAGAGGACAAACTGATCATGCCCACCGCTGACATTACGCGCGCCGAGGTCGCCGGCCTCATCCAGGACGCGTACTCCACCGACTTCCTGAACGCCGCCGTGGACTCCTCCATCGTGCTGCAGGCCTTCCCGACTGTGTCCATGGGAACCAAGACCGAGCGGCTGCCGGTCCTTGCGACCATCCCGCACGCCAACTGGGTCACTGAGGACTCCACCGCGGACGAGGGCACCAAGCCCACCTCCAAGTTCTCCTGGGCGAACAAGACCCTCGTCGCCGAGGAAGTCGCGGTCATCATCCCCGTGCACGAGAACGTCGTGGACGACGCCACCGAGGACATCCTGGGCGAGATCACCCGCCTGGGCGGCCAGGCCATGGGCTACGCCCTGGACGCCGCGGTCCTGTTCGGCGTGAACAAGCCCGCCACCTGGACCGACCCCGACCTGTTCGCCGCCGCAACCGCCTCCGGCAACCTCACCCAGATCTCCGCCACCGACCCGGCCTCCGACCTGGTCGGCGCGATCCTGCAGAACGCCGGCTTGGTCATCGGAGACGGCGAGTTCGAGCCGGACAAGCTCATCGCCCGCCGCTCCCTGCGCATGCAGCTGGCGAACCTGCGCAACACTGACGGCACCCCCATCTACCTGCCGTCTCTGTCCGCCACCCCGGCGCCACCGACCAGGTGGCCGGCATGACCACCCTGTGGGCACGCGGCACCGTCGCCGGAGACCAGCCCGTCTTCGACGCCACCAAGGCCACCGCCCTGATCGTGGACTCCACCGCAGTCCGCATCGGCGTCCGCCAGGACATCACCGTGAAGTTCCTCGACCAGGCCACCGTCAACGGCATCAACCTGGCCGAGAAGGACATGGTCGCCCTCCGCTTCAAGGCCCGCTACGCCTACTGCCTGCGCAACATCGTCGCCCAGAACAACACCGAGGCCGTCACCCGCAACCCCGTCGGCGCAGTCACCCCGGCCGCCTGACCACAGGGAGACACCATGACCCGATTCGTTCACCGGCACACCGGAGCCCAGGTCTCCTACCCGCCCGGCCACCGGCTCCACACCATCCTGTCCGCGCTCGCGGATTGGCAGGAGGCCGAGGAGCGCGACGTTGAGGAGGTGGGGGACGATGGCGCAGGAGCCCGAGCCGGTGGACGCGGATCTGCTGGCCGACGTCACGGCCGCTCTAAGGCGGGCGCTGACTGACAGCGAGGCCGCGGCCGTGCCCCACCTGGCTGTAGGCGCTGCTGCTCTGATTCGCGGGTTCCTGGGGCAGGAGCCTCCGGAGGACGCCTCTGGCGTGGTCCGGTATGTGACTGCGCAGATGATCTCCAGGGCGTTGTCGCGGCCTGGTGATGTGCCTGTGGGGCTGGCGACCATGTCTGTGACCACGGGGCCGCTGGCCACCTCGCAGGGGTTCTCCGTGGACTCGCAGGGCGGGGGCGTGTGGCTGACTCGGCAGGATCAGATCATGCTCCGCCCGTGGCGGCGGCACATGGTCTCCGCCCCGCTGGTCTCGGAGCGCACGCCGTGAGGAGCATCCTCGATCTGCTGCCGGACTCCTGGCGCACCGACGTCACGGTCACCGGCCCGTCCCAGCGCACTGCCGACGGGATGCTCGCACCGGCCGACCCGCCCGCGATTGTTGCTGGCGTGGTGGTGGTCCCGTCGTCGGCGGCTCAGCCCGCTGACGGGAGCCTGGCCCCGCCCGAGGGCTCCGAGGACACAGCCACGCTCTACGCACCGCCCGGCGTGCAGATCCACCACCGTGACGTGATCACTGTCCCTGCACCTCACCCGCTGGCCGGCTCGTGGCTGGTGGACCGGTCCCCGTCCCACTGGCCGCTCGGCGTCGCCGTCACCATGACCCGTCGGCATCAGGAGGTGTGATCACCGTGCCCTCTCCACGGATGGTGCTCAACCATGCGGGCCTGGACCGGCTGCTGGCCTCTTCCCAGATGGGGACGGCGATCTTCGCCCAGGCGCAGGACATGCTGCCTGTGGTGCGGGCCGCGACTCCTCACCGCTCGGGCGCGCTTGCGGCGTCGTGGCGGGTTGAGTCCTCCCAGACGGTGGTGCGCACTCGCAAGGGCGGAACGTCGGTGCGCGCTGGCGCCCGCATCATCTCCGACGCCGAGCACGCGGCCGCCGTCGAGTTCGGCCACCTCGGTACCGCCGTGCCTGGCGTGGAGGGATACAGGGTCGTCGTACCGGGGCAGCACATGCTCGGCGCCCTAGCCGGTACCAGGGCGGCCCGCGCCGCCAAGAAGAGGTGATCGCCCGTGTCTTCTGATCCTGTGAAGATGGTTCGTGCGGTCCTGGAGGGCCTGCCAGTCGGTGACGGCACCACTCTGGCTACCTGCCGGGTACTGACCGTCCAGGCCCTGGACCATCTGCCTGTGGTGCATGTGGCCGCGGCCGGCGGCGGCTCCCAGACCGACATTGACCGGCTGGACCGCATCAGCGCCATCGTCTACGCCCAGGCCCCCACCACGGATGGCGCCCCGACAGCCGTGTCTATCGCCGAGCTGGCACACGCCGCGCTCGTGGGCGGCCCGCATGACACGCCGGCCGGCTACATCGACGAGGTGCGTGCCGAGTCGTTGCCGACCGGCCAGCCCTACACCGACACCGTGGACACCGCTGCGGCGGTCTACGGCGTCGTCCACCGATTCCTCTAAACCGATCTGATCCACGTAACTGGAAGGAAACGTCGTGCCTACGTTCGACAGCTTGAAGTCCTCCTCTGACAACCGCAACCTGGTGCGCAAGACCAAGGGGGCGCTTATGTTTCTGGCGCCCACCAGCGCCACGCTGCCGGAGAAGCTGATGGATACTCCCACCAGCCTGGTGCAGCTGCCCACCGAGTGGTGGCCGGTCGGCCTGGTCACCCCCGACGGCTACACGTTCGCCGCCGACACCACTACCGAGGACGTCGAGGCGCTCGGCTATATCGAGCCGGTCCGCTCCGACATCACCCAGGTCGCCAAGTCCATTCAGGTGACCGTCTACGAGACGCTCAAGAAGAACCTGCAGCAGCTCATCTACGGCGTGGACCTGTCCTCCGCCACCCAGGACCCCACCACCGGCGAGATCCACTGGGATGAGGCGCCCGTGCCCATGCAGGAGGAGTTCCGGGCATTGGTCGTCTCCCAGGACGGCCCCGCCTCCGACCAGTGGCTGGTCGGCAAGGGCTACCCGCTGGTCAAGCTCGCCGAGGTGCCCGAAGAGGTTTGGAACTCCTCCGACGCCGTCCAGCTGCAGCTGACCCTGAACGTCTTCACCGACACCACCTTGGGAACCCCCTGCCGCCACTACTTCGGCGGCACCGGCCCGCTCAAGCACAAGGACGCCCTCGGCTTCTCCGCCGGCAACTGACCCACCGCCAAAAGGAACAACAACATGGCTACCTTCACCAACACGATCGACGACAAGACCGTCGAGATCACCACGAACAACCCCACCGAGATCGTCACCCTGACCGCACAGGGATGGAAACGACTCCCCGACCCGGCCCCCAAGGCTGACCCGAAGCCCGCCAAGACCGATGCTAAGGGCGGCAAGTGATGGCTGACAAGATCACGGTCACCACGAGCCTGTCCAAGATCTCCGCCATCGAAGCGGAGACCTCCCCCGAACCCTTCCGCGTCGGAATCGGCAAGTCGAAGTACGTGACCTTCCCCGCCATCCAGGACCTTCCGTTCGAGCAGGCCGACCACGTACTGACCATGCTCAACCACGCCGAGGAATACGGCGAAGGGTTCAGCCTGCAGACCCTGCTGGCCTCCTGGCTGTCCGAGAAGGACTACAAGGCGCTGCAGGCCGCCAACCCGTCCATGCGCACCGTCGCCGCCATGATCAAGCAGGTCAACGACTACTACGAGGAGGCCGCCGGCACCGAGGGGGAAGACGCTTCCTCCGCCTCTGCCTGACCCGCTTCCGCCCCCAGGTCCGCGCCGACCTCCACGAGTACTACGGCGTGGACCTGGGAGCCGCGGCGGCGCAGCACAGGTGGCGGCAGCTGATCGACCTGATCGGCCAGCTGCCGTCCACCTCACGCACCTGGGTCGCCATGACCCAGGACGAGCAGATAGCGGAGGAACTGGCCCAGGCCCTCGCCAACGCCCCCGACACCGGGGACACCCGCAAGAGCGTCTCACCGCGCGACTACACCGCCGTCCTGGCTGCGCTCGCGGACATCTATGACCTGATCGCGGCGGGGCTGACGGACCGGAAGCGGAAGCCACCGAGGTATCCGCGCCCGGGCCCGTCGGCGGTCGCTCGGGCGATGGCTCGCCTGGAGGCGGACAGTCTGCGTGACCTGATCGCGCAGATGACACCGCACGCTCTCGAAGCTCTTGACTGACCCGGCCACCCGATGTGTGGCCCTGACCGTAGGGGAGGGTGGTCTGGGTGGCGTATCAGGCCGGTACTGTCTTCGTGGACGTGGCGCCTTCGCTCAAGGGCTTCGGGAAGCGGGTCACCACTGAGGTGACCTCCTCCATGGGTGGGGCCGCAAATAAGGCCGCCACCACCTTCAGCTCGGACTTCCGCAAGACGGCGTCCTCCCTGGGGAAGGATGTGTCCAACGACCTGGCGGACTCGCTGGGCAAGTCCACCCCGAGGCTGCGCCGCGAGGCCGAGACCGCGGCCGCTGCGGTGACCTCCGCGCAGGAGGCGGTCACCAAGGCGTCCAAGGAGGTCGAGGAGGCCCGGGCGGGCGAGGTCGCCGCCTCTGAGAAGGTCACCAGGGCTGAGGAGGCGCTGGCTGAGGCTCGGGCATCGGGCGATGAGGCGGCGATTGCGAAGGCCGAGCAGAACCTGACGAAGGCGCGGGAGGGGGCGGCTGCCGCCGACGCGAAGGCGGATAAGGCTGCCGCCGCCTTGACTCGGGCACGCTCCACCCTGGAGGAGGCGACCGCCAAGGCCGCCACCGCCCAGGAGGCTCTGAGCAGGCGGACCGGGGAGACGACGTCCACGCTCACGAGCTTGAAGCGTACTGCGGCGTCTGGGGTGGAGCTGGTCAAGGCGGGCGCTGCCCGTGACCTGGACGGCGTGCGCTCCGCGCTCGCGGGGGTGCGTACGGGTCTGGGCGAGCTGCGCACTCAGGCGGCGTCTGGTGACACCGCCCTGGGCAAGCTGGCGCAGGCCGCACATGCTGTCAAGACGGCTCTGGGGACTATGGCCTCGGCTGGGATCTCCGGCCTTAAGCAGGTGGCGTCCGTGGCCGGGCAGGCGGTCAAGGCCCTGGCGCAGTCGGCGGCGTCCGCTGCGGGTGCGGTGGCCACCGTTGTGGGTGGTATCGCCATCAAGGGCGGCATCAGCCGGGCGCTGAGTATTGAGGACGCGCAGGCCAAGCTCCGGGGACTGGGGCATGACGCCGACTCGGTGTCCTCCATCATGGACTCCGCCCTGGACTCGGTGCGGGGCACTGCCTTCGGGCTGGGCGACGCCGCCACTATCGCGGCGTCGGCTGTCGCCTCCGGCGTCAAGCAAGGCGAGCAGCTGACCTCCTACCTGTCCTCGATCGCGGACGTCGCGACCCTGTCCGGCGACAGCCTGGAGAACGTGGGCCTGGTGTTCAACCAGGTCATCAGCAAGGGCAAGGTGCAGACGCAGGACATGTACCAGCTGGCGAACCGGGGTATCCCGATTTTCCAGTGGCTGGCGGAGGAGTCCGGCGTCACCCTGGAGCAGATCCAGTCCGACATCTCCGCCGGCCTGGTCTCCTCCGACGACTTTTTGAAGGCGGTGCAGGCGAACTCTGCCGGCGCCGCCCTGGCATCCGCGGACACGGTGCGCGGCGCGGTGTCCAACACCTACGCCGCCCTCGGACGCCTCGGCGCGGCGGCGTTCGAGCCGATCATGCCCGCCATCCGGTCCTCTCTCGGTGGCGTTATCGAGGTGGCCGACCAGGTCACCAGCCTGGTCAAGCCCGTGCTGGAAAGTGTCGGGGCGACCCTGTCTGAGAAGGTGGCCGGCGCGGTCGAGCGCATCAAGGAGACCGCGGGCCCTTTCATGGAGGGGCTGTCTGGGGCACTGTCTGGGGCGAAGGATGCCCTGGACGGCATCGGCTCCGGGACTTTAGTGTCCACGCTGCTGCCGGCCCTCGGTGCCGGCGCGGGCCTGCTGTCCCAATGGGCCAATGGCATCCCGCTCATCGGCAAGATGATCCCGACCATGTCCGGCCCCGTGGGCGTGGTGGCGGGCCTGATCACCTCCATGGTCGCCGCATCCCCGGAGCTGCGTGACGCTCTCGGCGGCGCCGTCGAGGCCATCGGGTCGGTCATGGGCGGCCTGGCCGAGCCGGCGAAGACGGTCTTGTCCACCATCGGGGATCTGACCGCCGTCATGGGCGACACCCTGGCTCAGGCGATCACCGCGATCACCCCGTCCCTGACCTCACTGGCCCAGACGGTGCTGCCGGTCATCTCCGACGTCCTGGCAATCCTGGGGCCGGCACTGGTGGATGTGGCGGCCACGCTCGGGGACGCGCTCGCGGGCGCTCTGCCGGTGCTGGCGGATCTGCTGGCCGACGTCGCCCAGGTGGTGCTCCCGGTCCTGCCGGGTCTGCTGGACGGACTGCTGTCGGTGGGCCTGCCGCTGCTGAAATGGGCGATCGACCTCGCATCGGCGATCCTGGACAATGAGGCCGCAGTGGGCATCATCGTGGGCGCCCTGGTGACCTGGAAGACCACCATCACCGCGATCAAGATCGCCACCACCGCCTGGTCCATAGCCCAGGGATTGCTGAACGTCGCTCTGAATGCGAATCCGATTGGCCTGATCGTCATCGCTCTGGTTGCCCTGGCCGCAGGTATTGCGGTGGCGTGGCAGAAGAGCGAGACGTTCCGGAAAGTCGTCACGACCGCGTTCGAGGCCGTCAAGAACACCATTAGCGCCGTGGTGGATTGGGTTACCGGCACCGTCGTCCCGGCGGTGCAGGGCTTTTGGGCGACCACGGTCAAACCCGTAGTGGAAAAGGTGAAGAGCGCGATCTCCACGGTGGCGGACTTCATCAGCGGCACGGTGGCGCCGGCGATTCAGGCCGCGATCCAGGCCGTCGGCAACATCTTCAGCTGGCTGTACAACAACATTGTCAAACCGACGTGGAACGGTATTAAGACGCTCATTCAGGCAGTCGGTACGGCCATTGCGGCCATCATCGGCGCGGTCGTGATCGTGGTCCGAGACCAGCTCGGCAAGATCTTCACCTGGCTGTACAACAACGTCGTCAAACCGGTGTGGGCCGGCATTAGAACCACCATCGCCACTGCGTGGACCTCTATCAAGACGGTGCTGATGGCGCTGCGCAACTTCATTAACGGCACGCTGGGGCCGATCTTCACCTGGCTGTACAACAACGTCGTCAAACCGGTGTGGGACGGCATTAAGACCGCGATCACGACGGTGGCGAACACTCTGACGAACACGATCCTGCCTAAAATCAAGTCCTTCGCCGACTCGGTTAAGAGTGCTTTCACTACTCTGCGGGACGCGGTCAAGGCCGCGATGGACAAGGTCAAGGAGTATGCCGCCAAACCGGTCAACTTCGTGATCAAAACCGTTTACACGAACGGCATTAAAAAGGCCTTCGACTCGATCGCCAGCAAAGTCGGCCTGTCCCTGCGGATGCCGTCCGTCACCCCGATCGCCGGATATGCGACCGGTGGAGTATTCCAGACCATGACCCCCGGCTACACGCCCGGGCGGGATGTTTATACATTTTTCAGCCCGGACGGTGGCGGGGCACTACGGCTGTCTGGTGGTGAGGGGATTATTCGCCCGGACGCCCTACGCGCTCTTGGTGGCAAGCCCTGGTTGGACGCTGTCAACGCTTCCCGCGGGGCCGGCCTGGCCACCGTCGGAGACCGCGGCGGTAAGAAAGGGCAAGTAGCCTTCAAGGAAGGCGGTATCTGGGGCGCTCTCAAATCTGGCTTCGACAGCACCAAGAACTGGCTGAAGGATACGGCGTCCGCCGTCGCAGACATCCTGGCCGACCCGCTCGGCGCGATAGCCAGCTTGGTAACCGCTCCCGCCAAAGCTCTGCTGGCCACAATGGGAGACAGCATGTGGGAGCAGGTGATCAAGGCGATGCCCGGTAAATGGTTCGACTCCATCGCGCAGTGGTTCAAACGCGGCTCTGACGGGGTGACCTCCACGGGTGGACTGCCCGGCCAGGCCCGCAAGTACCTGGGCACCCCCTATGTGTGGGGCGGCTCCAGTATCCCGCCGGGGCTGGACTGCTCCGGCCTGGTCTACTATGCAGCAAGGGGCCTCGGCTGGAACTGGCCGCGGCTGACCGCCGCCGGCTACCAGGCCAAGGCCAAGCCCATCTCCTGGGACAAGAAGACTGCTGGCGACCTGCTGTTCTGGGGCAACCCGGCCCACCACGTGGCGATCTACTCCGGCGGCGGGAAGATGATCGAGGAGCCGCATGTGGGCGCCTCCGCCCGTGAGATCGCGATCTGGGGCTCCCCGACCGTCGGGCGAATCGCCAAAACGTTCGACACCGGCGGCGTCCTCCCCGAGGGGCTGACGCTCGCCGTAAACGCCACCCGCGGCCCCGAGGCGATCCTGACCCGCAGCCAGTGGAACACGCTGACCGCGCTCGCGGACCGCGGCGCCGACCTCGCCAGCTCCCTGGACGGTACCGACGTCCGCCTGGTCCTGGACGACCGCACCGCCCTGGACGCCCACATTGAGACGGTCTCTACGGCCGCGGCCCGTCGGCGGGCGCAGCTCACCGGGAGGAGCCGCTGATGGGTGTCCTGGCGTCAGTACCTGCCGGTCAGGCACCCATCATCCAGGTGGTGGTGGAGGCCGGCACCGTCCCGGCCGGCGCCCCGTACACGGTCACCGGACACACCACCGGCCACTCATGGGCGGTGCGTGCGGGCGCCCGCACCTCCGACGGCACCCAGGTGGTCCTAGGCGACCCAATCTGCCCGATTAACACCCCGGTCACCTACCGGGCCACCTGGGACGGCGGCCAGGCCGCATCGGCCGCGGTACGGCGCCCCTGGGCCGGGCGCTCGCTGCTGACCGACATCACCGGCGGCGGCGCCGTGGACCTGCTGTGGCAGGGAGACGACGCCCGCGAGACCGACCCCAGGGTCACCCTGCACGAGGTCCCCGGCCGCCCCACCCCGGTGGCCGTGTTCGCCCCCTCCATGGGGGCGGGCACCATCTCCCTGACCACGCGCACCACCCCTGCCGACACGGAAGCGATGCTGGCGCTCGCGGCCCGCCCGGCGGTGGTGGCACTGTTTCACAACCCCGCACGCTGTTGGCAGTGCCGGTGGGGGACGTGCGATGTGCCTCTGGTGACGGTCATGGCGCTCACGAGCGTGTCTCACGCCCGGACGGGCCGGCTGGACGTAGCGGAGCGGATCTGGACGCTCAAAGGAGCGATCGTGTCGGTGCCGGAGCCGAACGTGCTGGTGCCGACCTCAGTATGGGACGACGTCGACGCCGCCGGCCTGACCTGGGCGCAGATCCCGGCCGCGGCCGGCACCTGGGACGAATTCGACCGCGTGCTGTGGCAGGAGGTCGGGGCATGAGCCTGCCGGAGGGGCTGCTGACGGGCGCCTACACCTACTCCGCGCGCGTGGACTCGTGGCTGGGATCGCAGTGGCTCGGGCAGGTTCCAGTGGCCGGCGGGTCGGTGTCCTGGACGGTGGGGCAACAGGTGCAGGGCACGCTATCTCTGACCGTGCCCCGGTACGGGGCCGCCAGCGAGGCCGAGAATGCCCGTGACTTCACCCCTGATCATCCCGAGGCGCCTCTGGCGTGCTTCGGGCAGGAGCTGCAAGTTACCGTCACTGTCACGTCGCTGGTCGACGGATCCGAGTACACCGAGCCCGCCGGTCGCTTCATCATCATCTCCTCGGAAACCGACACCGACACGGTCACCGTGTCGGCCAAGAGCCTGCTCCACAGGACGGAGGAGAACCGGCTGGTGTCCCTGACCGTGCCCCGCACCGGAGGCACCCTGGCCTCGGAGATCCGCCGCCTAATCGGGACGCAGATGGGCGTGGTCATCGACGAGGCCCTGACGGACCGCGCATGTCCGTCGTCCATGTCGTGGGGCGAGTCGCGGATCGACGCCGTGTACGAGATCGCGGATGCGTGGCCGGCCCGCCTGCGTGAGGGCCGTGACGGCGTCCTGTACCTGCTGCCGCCCGCTGATGAGATCACTACGGCGCCCGTGCGGGTGCTCACGGACGGTGTCGACGGCACCGTCATCGGGGTGAAGCGGTCATGGACCCGGGAGCAGGTCTACAACCGGGTCGTCGCCCGTGGGCAGGACACTGACGATGCCGGCCGGCCCACCTTCCAGGCAGTCGCGTCCCAAACCAGCGGCCCCCTGTCAGTGACAGGCCCGTACGGGATCGTCACACGTTTCTGGTCCAGCCCGTTGGTGACGTCGCAGGCGATCGCCGCCAGGAGTGCGCAGACGATGCTCGCCTCCTCCATCCGGCGAGCGACGACCATCCCGGTCGAGCTGGCGCCGGACCCGTCCCTGCAGCTGGACGAGCCAGTCAGGCTGTACAGCCACGACGTCATCGGCGCGGCCCCGGTAGAGCTGTGGGGCCGTGTCGCCGCCGTGGAGCTGCCGCTGCTTTACACGGGCGCCGCCCGCGTCGACGTCGCGATCGACACCTGACCGGGAGGAGACCGCGGTATGCAGATACTGGACGCGCTCGACGCCGCCCCGGCGGACCAGGTCCCCAGGTCCGGGTCCGACAGGTCCCAGGTCATGGTGGCCACCGTCGTCGGCGTCGCCGAGGACGGCCGCACCGTGACCGTGGCACTGCTGGACTCCGGCGCCGTCACGCTCCCTGCCACAGCCTCCGTCTGGACAGGCGTGACCACCGCCCACGTGCTCATGGACACCGAGACCGGCCGCCCAGTGCACGTGCTCGGCCCCGCGTCCCCACCCAAGACCGAGACGCCTACGCCGCCGTCCGCCGAGGCCATCGCCGCATCCCGACAGCCCGTCACCGTCACCCGCACCGTCACCGTCACTCCGGACTGGTCCGGCACGCACCGGGCCGGCCAGGGCTGGGACCAGTGGAACACAAGCCGGTACGGGGGCCGTACCGACCTCTACCAGGGCGCCATCGGTGCCTCCGGGACCCTGCGCGGCATGGCCACCTACGGGCCCGCAATCACCAGCCTGCACGCCACCGCCATCACCTCCGCGACCCTGACCCTGACCGGCAACGGCTCCAACCGCGGCACCTGGACCGCCACCGTCCAGGCCGCCGACCGCACCAGCACCGGCCCCTCCCCGTCCGGATCCACCGCCTCCGTCAGCATCACGGGCACCGGCACCTCCCGCCTGAACATCACCGCCCTCGCCCCCAGACTCCTCGCAGGCAAGGGCCTCGCCATGGTCGGCTCCGACTACGGCGCCGTCGGCGGCCGCGGCCAGTCAATGTCCATCACCCTCACCTACCAAACCACCCAATAACGCCGAGAACCGAGGCACCCGAATGATGAACACGGCTACTGCCGCCGGCGGGTGGACCGTATGCCCCATCTGCGGCGCCATCATCGCCGACACCACCGCCCACACCGAAGCACCCGAGCCTGAGGAGGCACCTAGTGAGCTATAAGGACGCACGCGGACACACCGTCCCCGCCGGCACCGACCAGGCCTCCCGCCAATCCCTCCTCGACCTGTCCCTGTCCATCCCCTCTATCCCCACGTGCACGTCGGCCTCCGCCGCAACCCAGCACGTAACCCGGCTCGCGGCCGCCGGCGTGACCGCATCCGCCGCGGATCCGGTGCTGGTGTGGCGCACGGACCTGCAACAGCTCGTGTCGTGGGACGGGACCGCCTGGACGATCTGTACGCCTGGCGCCTACGCGGCGACCACGGTGTCCGGTGCCGGCTCCTGGTCGGGTAGTCGTCTCTGGCTGAGGCGGACCGGCATACTCGTCATGTGCTGGGGCGTGCTGAAGCCCAACACGGGCAATGTCCCGGCCTCACGGGTCACGGACGTGCTGGTGGTGCCTGGCGGCTGGCGGCCCTCCGCCAGTGTCTACGGCACCCTCGGTTTTCTGCAGCTGGCCGCCACGCTCTACGTCCACGGCGCGACGCCCCCGGTCGCCGGCGGCGCCGTGGTTGAGGTGTCCCACACCAACGGCAACGTACACGTCCGATCCCCCCAGACCGCCACCGCAATCAAGGTATCGGGCGTCTGGTCCACCGCCTGACCCCCAACGCCACCAACCACACAACTCAAGAAAGTAAGGGAGGACTCATGTCTACTATCTCGCCTAATAAGGCCGTCACCGATGTGAAGCAGTCTCCGAACTATTCGGCGGGGCGTCCGGCGGGTAGCCCCAACGTGATCGTCATTCACCACTGGGGTGTGGACGGGCAGTCCCACCAGGGCGTGGTGGACTACCTGTGCCGCTCCGGCGGCAACACCTCCGCCCACTACGTCGCCAGCGCGGGCAGGCGCACCCAGATCGTCTCCGACCGTGACCGTGCGTGGCACGCCGGCGCATCCGGCAACCCCCGCGGCATCGGCATCGAGTGCCGCCCCGAGATGACCGCGGGCGACTTCGAGTCCGTCGCCCAGCTGGTCGCCGCCATCCGCGACGAGCACGGCCCCCTGCCTCTGCGAGGACACCAGGACTACATGTCCACGGCGTGCCCGGGCCGCTGGTACTCCCAGCTGGCTCGCCTATCCACGCGGGCGGACGAGATCCGCGCCGGCAAGACCACCAGCACTGCCACCACGCCAGCCAAACCCGCAGCCACCTCCTCGGCGGCGGACCGGGCGCTCGACGCCCGCACCGGCACCGACGGCGCCCGCCAACTCGCCATCTCCGGCGTGCTCGGCTCCCCGACCCTGCGCCGCCTACAGGAGGTCATGGGCGTCACCATCACCACCTCCGGCACGCCAGCCGCCGCCGCATACCAGCGGCTCCAGCGATTCCTCGACGGGGCCGTGTCCGCCGGCGCGCTACGCACCCTTACTGGCGCCACCCGACTCGACGCCGACGGTGTTGCAGGCCCCAAGACGTGGAAGGCCTTCCAGTACTGGTCCGCCCACAAGTCTCCCCAGTGGATGCGGCAGTCCGGCGGCCCTGCCGACCTGAACGGCGCGAACTGGGACAAATGGGTCGACGGCATCGCAGGCCCCAACACCATCCGCATGCTCCAGCACATGCTCAACAGCTCCTACGCCAACTCCGGCAAGCTCCTCGCCAAGTGAACGGAGACCACCAATATGGGAAAGCACGTAGCACTCACCGAGGACCGCACCATCCTGTCCTGGCTGACGCCCGAGCGGCGTCGAGCGCTCTACTCTGCGGTGGCCGCAATCCTGGCTGCGCTCGCGGCCCTCGGCGTCATCACCGGAGAGCAGTCCGAGGCGTGGGCGCAGGTGGCCGAGCAGGTGCTCGCCGTCGCCGCGCTCGTCCTCGCCGCCATCCACACGGGCGGCGTCTACGAGGCCCCTATCGTGGGCACGCCGGTGGATGATGACGACGGCACCCCGGTGTCAGGCTCGGGCGGTGGGACCGGTGACTGACCCGGCAATCATCACCCCGATCATCGTCGCGGCGGTCGGCCTCGCCGGCGTCCTGGCCGGACAGTCCACCAGCCGGCGCATGCACCGGGAGGACTACCAGCTCGCCCGCCAGGGCGCCGAGGTAACCACACTGCGCGCCGTAGTCGAATCCCTCACCGAGCGAGTCTCCTCCCTCGAGCGTGCACTGGCCGCCTCCGAGGCGCGCGTGGATGCCCTGGTGGACGCCCGCGACGACGCTGAGAGGGACAGGTGGCACGCCATCGCCTACGCCCGACAGCTCCTCACCTGGGGACACGACTGCCTGGCGCTCATCCCCGACGGCACACCCGCCCCCATCCAGCCAGAGATCCCGCCCGCGCTCGCGGACGACCTCTGACGTCTCTCGGTCTTCGGCCCCTTCTGCCCCGTCATGGGGTGGGAGGGGCCGTTGCTTCGTTCGGACACCGGTGTCCGAAATCCGCTGGTTCGGGGTGGCATGACCTGTCGTCTCCGGTTATCGTGTCTGCGTCATTCCGCGCGAAAGTCCTCGCGTGCTATCGTCGGCTGGTGTCGGCCCGGTGCGTTCAAGCCCCGTCAGCCACCCCATCACGAAACGCCGCTATTGCAACGAATAGTGGCGGTCGGTACGTAAGGCGCTGGCGTGCGGTGTCCGAACGGTGTCCGAAAGTCCCGTCGTCCGGGGCCTTTAGGGCACCCTCATGGCACAGGAGCCACCATGCCCGCCTCCCCCGCGCCGACGGCACTCGCCCCGCGCCGCCGCCGGCCCGTAGTGTCCGCCCGCCGCCGCGCCGACGGCACCACCCGCTACTCGGTTCGCTTCCCCCTCATCCCCGGGGACCCCTCCTCCAAGCACCAGGAGTCCTTCCCCACCCGTGCTGCTGCCGAGTCCTTCTGCGACCTCGTCTCCGCACTGGGCGGCCCCGCCGCGCTCGCGGCCCTGGACGCGGCCGATGCCGAGCGTGAGGTGCCTACTTTGCGCGTCTGGTTCTCCGCCTATTTGGAGCGTGTGGGCACGTATGCGACGCCGGGCACGGTGGCCGGCTACCGCAGCCAGTACCGCCGGTACCTGGATGGGCCCCTTGGGTCGCTGCTGCTGACCCAGATCACCCGGCAGGTGGTGGTCGCCTGGGTCGGGGCTATGCGCGCCACGCAGGCACGCCCCCGCACCCAGGGCGCGGCGTCCCGGCCGCTGTCGTCCAAGACGATCCGGGAGGCTCAGCGCCTGCTGTCCCAGTGCTTGAAGACTGCCGTGGAGGAGGGCCTGATCCAGGCCAACCCCGCCCAGGGCGTGCGGGTGCCGTCCGACGATGTCAAGGGTGCCTCCACCACCTTCCTGACCCGTGATGAGCTCGGCCTGCTCATCGACGCCGTGGACCCCTACTGGCGGCCCCTGGTGTCTTTCCTCGCCGGCACCGGTACCCGCTTCGGCGAGGCTACCGCCCTGCAGGTCGCAGATCTCGACCTGACCGCCGCCCCGCCCACCGCCCGCATCTGCCGGGCCTGGAAGAAGGGCGACAAGGGCGTCTACCTGGGAGGCACCAAGGGCGCCACCACCCGCACCATTGCACTGCCCCGCCCGCTCGCCCGCCAGCTGGGCGACATGACCGCCGGCCGCCCCGCCGAAGCCCTCGTGTTCACCAGCCGCAACGGCGCCCGCATCCAGTCCCAGCACTTCTCCACACGCGTGTGGAGGCCCGCCCTCGCCCGCGCCCGGGAAGCGGGCCTGACCAAGACTCCCAGGGTCCACGACCTGCGCCACACCCACGCCAGCCTCCTGCTCGGCGCCGGCGTCCCCATAATCGCCGTCCAACGCCGCCTCGGCCACAAGTCCATCACCACCACCGTAGACACCTACGGCCACCTCACACCCGACGCCTACGCCGCCGCCACCGACGCCGCCGAGGCCATCGTCAACATCACCTCCCCCACCTACGCCACCCCGCCCGAGCCCGCCCCCGCACAGCCCGAGGCGGGCCTGGACGCGGCCGCCCTCGCCGCTCAAATGGCCGCCCTGCAAGCCCAGCTGACCACCCTCACCGACGCGCTCGCGGGAGATGAGATCACGGTGGTGGAGGCCCCCGCGGGGATCACAGCGGCCTGACCGCGTAGTTCAAACTGACGTCAAGCGACGAAGGAGGCCGTTAGTATGCGGTCACTCAACCGTGAACACTCACGGAGCCCGTGCACTCCCCCGAGGTCTCCTTATGGCTCCCGCATCGTCGCCGCCCCAGTCGTCCGCAGAGGAACAGCCGGTTCTAGACACTGATGATGTCGGTGGGGTCTGGGAGGATCGGAGCATGGTCAAGAAGACGTACAAGGAACAGGTCGTCTTCGCCTTCCACGGGGAAGCTGTTGACGACGGCACGATGACAGCCGGCGACTACGGGCGCGCACTCATGGGGTACTCGCAGATGGTGCAGGCGGTTGTCCAGGAGGCTGCCCCAAAGGCTGAGAACATCGACTTGCGGGTGACCGCGACCGAACACGGTTCATTTGCCACCGAGCTTGTTTTGACGATGGACCTCACCTGGGTTGAGGCTGTGAAGCAGTGGTTCCTAAGTGAGGATGTCGCCGCGCTTGGTGCCGCGGTAGGAATTACCGGGGTAACCTTCGGTTCCCTGATCAAGAAGCCTCTTGCTGTATTGAAGAAGCTACGGGGACGCAAGATCGTAGAACGCCAGGATGTCGGCAAGGGCATGCAGACCGCAACGCTGGATGACGGTGAACAAATCACGGAGCCGGGCATCGTCTTAAACATCTCGTCCTCGAACGTCTTCATCAACGGCGCGCGTGACTTCACACGCCCGACTACTCGGCCGGGAGTCACCTCCGTGACTGTAGGCGCAGATGACCCGGAGGAGGTTACTGCGGCGGACCGTGCCTTCTTCGAGCCTCTCCCGGAGTTTGAAAGTGAGACCATGGAGGTGAAGCAGATGCGCTTGAAGGTGCTCAGGTTGTCGTTCGATGATGGGCCATGGCGCTTCGAAACCACCGATTCCGTCAGCGGGCTTCCTGCAGAATTCACCGCAATGGTCGAAGATGATGACTTCCTCGGCGACGTGGCATCACATGCCACCTCCTTCCAGGCCGATGACGAGATTGACGCGGTCGTAGAGATCGTCTATCCGCCCAAGCATAAAAGGGCTCGCCGCCGCTATCGGATTCTGCGAGTAATTGATGTGCACCACCCGCACGAGCCGCCGACCCTATTCGACCAGTGAATAAAGCGGCGGATCGCCGTCACTTCCCAAATCGGGAAGGGGCGGCGATCTATGTGTGCAGTGGTGTCCTTATCTTTGCGCTGCGTCCGGCGCTCCCGTGTGGTTTTGGCAGCTCTCTAGGCAACGATCTTGTGACGGCGCAGTGTCTCGCGGTAGGCGACCACGACCCATCTGGGCACGTCGAGCTCGACGGCCAGAGCCCCCGGGTGCGGACCCACCAGGGCCTCGGCATCTCGGTAGGCGCCGGAGGTGATAAGACGGCAGGCCACCTGGCGGTCTATGCGGGCCTCCACGGGGCGGGTCTGGTGGCCGTCATCCCCACGGGAGGCATGGGCCAGCTCGTGCATGAGGGTGGGCACGGTTGCGCACTCGTCCATGCCCTTGCGCAGGTAGATGGTCCGTGACGGGAGATGGTAGGCGCCGCGCCACCCCTCCGGCATGTTCAGCCACCGCACGAACACCTGCTGCTTGTCAGCGGCGGCGAGCAGGGTGTCCATCGTTGGTCTCACGAGCGGGGATGCTAGCCGCGACCTCGGACACGAATATCGTCCACGCTTGTAGTACCTCGGTTACAAGCGTCGGCGCGGCGCTCGCGGCTACTGGGTCAGAGAGGCTCGATGTCTGGTGGGGTGCCGGGCAGGTCGGGTAGGTGGTATGCGGTGGGCTTGTTGGCCCAGTGGTCGAGGACGTAGGGCATCCCTGCGAGGATTGTGGCCGATTGCCTGGCGATGGCGTCTGCGCCTCTGGTGGTGGGCATGTTGAAGCCGATCCAGTGCAGGTTGTTGGCGGCGAGGGCGTCGCGTTCGTCCTGGTTCTCCAGTTGGCGGCCGTCCATGGTGATGATGGCGTCAAAGCCTCTCAGGGCGAGGTCGTGGAAGAGCTGGATGTCTTTGACCCCGCCGGTGAGGCCCTCATCCTTCGGCGTGCGGAAGCGGTGTACGCGGTAGACGCTCGCGAGGGTCTTGTGAACGCCGTCGGCGATGTTCTCGTCTATGTAGAACCAGAGTTCTGCTGGTCTCACGCGACGCTCCTGACCTTGGCGTCGAAGGCGACGGCGTCGGCGGCGGCCTCGGCGGTGACGGCCGGGTAGTAGTCGCTGATGTTGTCGACGGTGATCTCCTCGCCGTCGATGACCTGGGCGATCGTGTCGTAGGGGATGCGGGTGCTGGCGATTGTCGGCCAGCCTCCCATCCGCCCGAAGTCGACCTCGATGTGCTCAGCCGGGCGGCGGAGGTCGACGACCTTGTCGCCGCGGAAGTTCTCAAATGCTTCGGCGAGCTGCTCGAAGGTGAACATGTCCTTCTGCCCCGGGCACTTGAGGATGTCGTAGACGCCCTGGTCATCTGGAGCTTCGACGAAGATCGTGGTGCCGTCGGTGCCGAACCGGTAGGCAGACGGGTGCTCGGCCATGTCCAGCACATCGAGGTTCTCGAAGGCGGCGGAGATCTTCTGTAGGGAGATCTCGTTGCGCAGGCGGGCGATGGAGCGCAGGGCGATCAGGTCTCGCAGGGAGTACAAGGGCGGCCGCTTGGGCTTCACCTCGGGCACGAGCAACCCCTTGTCACGCCAGCTCCTCAGCTGGCTCGGGGTCACGCCTGTCAGTACGGACGTGAGGTTGAGTGGAAACGCCATCTGTCGTTCACCTCCTCTCGGACGCGAGCCGGCACAGGTCCATTGTCCCAGGCCGGGCACGTCCTGTCAGCGTGACGAGCCGCATCATCGCCGCCCATTCGTCAGTCCTCCTCGTAGGGGATGTCCTGGGACTCCTCACCAAGGTCGTCACGCCAGCCGGTCGTCTCCGCCAGCTCCTCATCCGCCCCGGGCTGGATCTGCGCTGCCAGCTCCCACTCCGGCGGCAGCTCCTCCGGCCAATCAGGACGACGCTCCCCCAGCTGCACGACCTGGGCACGCTCGCGCTCGCGGGCTCTCTCCTGCGCCTCGCGCAGCACTTCCACCGGATCAAGGCCGAGCGTTCCCGCGATGGCTTCCAGCTCGCCTACTGTCATCGCTCGACCACGGCGGAGCACGTCGCCGAGACGAGTAAGCCGCACACCAGACCTGCGCGAGAGCTCACGCAAGCTCATCCCGCTGTCTTCCAGTGCGCCTCCGAGCGCCTCAGACACCCTCACATCGGCCGGGTGCTGCTCAATCGACCTGCTACCCATATCGTGATGTTCTCACATGCGAACACGCCTGGCAATCCCTCTTGACAACGTTCGCGATTGCGAGCATCATTCTTTCAGGTGTTCGCAATCGCGAACGGGAGGAGGAATGATGTCGGTCGCGTCCGAGATCCGAGCCGAGATGGCGCGCCGTGGCATCACGGGGACCGCGCTCGCGGACGAAGTGTCGCTTAAACGCCCGTACCTGTCCCTGCGGCTGAACGAGCATGCCGACCTCAAGGTCGGCGAGCTCGTGGCTATCGGTGATGCCCTCGGCGTGCCTGGATGGGAACTACTGCGGCGCAGCAGGCGTCCGCAATCCGTGGCCGCCTCCGGCCCGTCCCCCGCCGTCGAGGCGCAAGGCATCGCCGCGGTCGAGCGTGTGGGTGCTGCGCTCGCGGGTGTGCCGGCGGAGGCTCTGCTGGCCCACGAGCAGGCGTGCGATTCGTGCTGGTCTTTGGAGGATGCGGCCCGGCACCTGTCCGGTGACGAGGACCCGGCCACGCACCGCTCCTCCGACGAGGAGGTGGCGTGATGTCTGTGTGGGATGAGGAGCTAGGCGAGTCCCGACGTCTCAAGGTGTCGGAGGAGCCGAAGCTGCCGATGCTCGAGTTGGGGACGGCGACTGATGAGCAGGTTTCCGGGGCCGCCCAGACGGTGGGCTGGCTGCAAGGAGTAATCGACAACTATCTGGTCACCCTGTCGCGTGATGCGGATGCTCGACGGGAACTGGAGCGCCAGCAGCAGGAGCAGACGACGGAGGCCCCAGATGCTGGTGAGACCGGGCCGGCTGGGAAGTCCGAGTCGCCGGCAGCGGCGGACGGAGACCGCTCGGAGACTCAGCCCGCTGTGATCGCGCCGGCTCGCCGGCGACGAGGAGGTCGCGTGATGTCAGCGCTTCCGGGCGACCTTGGCCGTCTTGTCGGTTATGGCGAGGATCTCCTCGCTGACGTCGCTGTGCGGCACTCCGGCGTCGGTGACGGCGTTGACCGTGACCCGAAGTTTGATGCGGCGGGCTTGTCTGCCGATGAAGACCATTCCGTCGGGGGCACATGCCCTTGCGGCGGCGGCCCGTCGTTCCTGTTCGATCTCCTGCTCGATCAGGCTCGTGAGGTCGAGTGGGAGCTCACCGAAAGCCGGGCAGTGATCGGCTTGAGCTCTTGCTTCGACGTGGCCGTCACGGTCGACGATGACGGTCACCTGGTGCGCCGTGTGAGCGCTGTCGTTGACAGCGAGTACGGCAAGGTCGCTGTCGATCTTGAGTCGCCAGCAGTACTTGACGGTGTCCGCCTGTGCGGCCAGCGCCCGTTGTGCGACCGCGTTCGCGTCGCCTGCTATCTGGTTTCCCTGTTCAGCGATGCGATTTGCCTCCTCGGCCTTGGCGAGGCTACGCGCGGCAAGATCGTTGGCAATCTCCGCCTGTCGGTTGGCCTGCTTCGCTCGACGATTGGCGAGGGTCGCGATCAGCAGGCCGCCGGCGCCGATGCTGGTACTGACGGCATCAATGGCGAGAGACGCGTCCACGATGACTCCTCCTCGGTGGGTTCCGCCGTCGGCTCCGATGCCGGCGGGTCGGTTGGTGCTTCGGAGCCTACCGAGGAGGCCCCGACCCCGGGTCGGGAAAATCTTGCCGCCTCCTCGGTGAGCGGCGACGTGGCGGCTGAGGGCCCGGCGTCGTCGCGGGGTAATGGGGATAAGACCGCCGAGGAGGTGCACACCGCCGTCGGCCGGCCTGACTCCTGCCGGTTGTGCGGCGCTGGGTGCGGGGCGGGGCTGGTGTCTCGTAGCTGCGCCGGCCCCGCCCACCCCACCAGTGACGTCCCGGATGGGGGTGAGGTGCGGTGAGTGAGGTTCTGGAGCCGGATCTGACGACGGTGCAGGTCGCCCAGGTGCTCGGTTGCTCGCGGCAGCGGGTGACGGAGCTGTGTTCGTCGGGCGTGCTGCCGGCCTATCAGCTGAGTGAGCGGGGGCCGTGGCGTGTGCGTCGTGCGGATCTGGATGCCTACAGGCAGGCCCGCGTGGAGGCGGCTGCTGCGGCTGCTGAGGCCCGTCGTGCTGCTGCTGCGAGGCAGGAGGACATCGACGCGGTCACTGACATGGTTCGGTCTGGTCGCCTCGCTGTGCCCGCGCGTCTGGCGTCTTCGTCTCGCCGTCGCCGGCGACGCCTTTACGCCATCTGACCAAGAAAAGAGTGGCCGCCAGCAACGTATCTGCCGGCGGCCGGTGAGCCAAGCAAGTGAAAGGAAAACCGATGGCTCGAACCCAATCTTACAAGGCCCGCCACAAGGCGGAAAGACGTCGACTGGTCGACGTGGTGCGCGCCGTGCTCCGCCTGGCCCCGACCGACGACAACGCTGTGAAGGAGGTGCCGGCCCGATGACTGCTCGTGTGTCTGGCCTGTCTCGCGCCGCCCGCGCGACTATCGCCGCTGAGGGGATCACTGTGCGCCAGTACGTGGCCCACCACTGCGGTCCTGACACTGCCCGGTGGCCGGGTGACCGGTGCGGGTGCACTGATGACCGGTGCGACGGCTACCACCACATGGCCGGCGAGCCGTGCCCGTGCGTGGAGTACCTGGCCCGCATTGCCTCCGCAGCCACCCGTGAGGAGGCGATGGTGCGATGAGTGTGGAGCGGAGGATCGCGGTGGGGGCGTGCCTGCTGTGCGTCGGCGTGCTGGTCGGCTGTGTGCAGGCGTGGCTGGCTGTCACGGGCCGTGCGCCGGTGATGTCGGGGCTGTCGCTGCTGGCCCTGGGCCTGGGTGGCCTGGGCGCCGTCCTGATGATCATGGCCGGTGACGGGCCCGCCCCGGCGGATGTGGGCGCTGCTGCCGTCCCGTATGGTCCGGCAGGTGGTGGCGGCGCTGCGGCATCGGCGCCGACCCCGGAGACCGCCCGTGAGGACACCGATCACGAGGACGGTGGAGTCGAGGAGGTGCTGGCGGCGGCCGCGCGGATCGTCGATAGGGCGGTCGAGCATGAGACGGATGCGGCTGCTGAGCGGATATATGCCGTGCCGCATGCTCATCTGCGGATGGTGCTGACCCCTGGCGGGCAGGCCACCACGGTCACGGACGGCACCGGCGCCGACGACGCCGAGGGTGGCGACGGTGTGCCGGGGATGGTTTGCGAGCTGGTGGCCCCATCGGGGTGGATGGGATCGGCGCTGATGACACTGGCTGATGCGCTGATATCGCCTCGGCGGGTGCGGGAGATGCTGACCCAGCTGGCCCGTGAGGGTGATGCCTCCGCGGTGGCGGCGGCCGAGTACCTGCGCCTGGACCTGCCTGGGGGTGAGTTGTGATGGGGACGCGTGTGCAGCGGCGTCTGGATTGGTCCCGGGGCCCGATCCCCTGCGCAGGCTGTGAGCGGCCGATGCGGCCTGCCGGCCGGGCTGCCAGTGAGCCGGGCTGGTCGGGGACTGTGGCGCACTCGGGGCGTGGCATGTGCCATCAGTGCCGGCGGGTGCAGCATGCGGCGGAGGCCGCCGAGTCCGTAGCCCGCGCCTCTGGGAGCGTGCCTCGGTCGGCTGGGCTGTCGTTGCGGCGTCTGGCCGGCCTGGAGACCGACGCCATGGTGGCATCTCCATCCCTGGGTCGTGAGGTGACGTGGCTGTGGCGGATGCTGCCCGGCGACATGTCCATGGTGCAGCAGGAGATCGAGTGCCTGGCTGACCTGGCGGACCAGCTCCGCCGGGAGGGCCTGGTGGCGATGTCTCGGCCGCGCCGCAACGTGCGCCACGGGACTGGTGCGACCATCCTGCTGACCCTGACGGTCCGGCCCGCCACCGAGGCTGAGGCTCGGGTACTGGGGCACGAGCCAAGATCAGCCCAGCCCGACCAGACCGAGGCTGTGGGGGTGGCGGCATGAGCCCCCGGCGGTTTCAGCGGCGGCGCAAGGCGGGGTGGCGGATGCCCGACGGGGCGGTCTACGTCGGGCGCCCCACCCGGTGGGGTAGCCCGTTCGCCGTCGGCGGCGAGTACCGAGTGGTCTCCGAGCCTGGAGCGGCTGCTCTGCTGGGCGTGCCGGGGCGGAGTGAGGCCGTGCTCCGGCCGCAGACCAGGCGGGAGGCGGTGTCGGCGTACCTGGCGTGGGTGCGCTGGGACCTGGTGCTGCTGCCGGCCGAGACCGCCCCTGTATCTCCTCTCACCAGCATGATCGTGGAGGCCCTGGCGGGCCGTGATCTGGCGTGCTGGTGCCCGCTGGACGAGCCCTGCCACGCGGACGTGCTGCTGGCCTTGGCCGCCGGCATCAGCCCACGCGACATTGATCTGTCCCGGATCACCCCGGCTGAGTGTGAGGCGGTGACGCCATGACCACCACACCCACACCCGCTCCTGCGCCTGAGCTGGAGCTGCTGGTGCTGGCTTCCCCGGCCCTACCGGTGATCCACCTGGGCCAGCCCGGCCCTGCTGTGGTCCGCCTGCGGGGCACCTACCGGGACGTGACTCGCCTGTGCACCCCCGACCTGCGCATCCCGTACGTGGCCGAGGCTGTCCGCCCCGCTAGCCCGGAGCGCATCCAGGGGGCGCTGGAGGACGCCCGGATGTGCCGGGCCTGCGCCGGCGCCTACCACCGCCTGACCCACACGGCATCGGTGCCGGACGGGCAGGGCACCGACTCACTACTCGCACTACTCGACCAGGAGGACCCATCATGACATCTGCCACTGCGCCTGCCCCGCTGGGGGTGATGCTGCACGCAACCCTCCCAATGCCCGACCTGCTGACCGCGCTCGCGGCCACCATCCCCCATGTGGGGACAGACAAATCCGGGCCGGGCTGCGACCGCCTGCGCGTCGTCTTGGATGTCGCTGGTATGCGGCTGTGTCTGCTGGCCACGGACTCCGAGTCCGCCATCATGGCGACGGTGCCGCTGGAGGACGCTGACGACGCCGTCGTGATCGACGGCGACGGACCAGGCGCCAGGGTGATCGACCGGGTGGAGCTGGACCTGTCCCAGGGTGCGGCCAAAACCGTCCTCGCCGTTTTCAGGCGAGTGGGTGGTGAGACGGTGCGGCTGGATGTGCCCGCCGACGGGCGGAGTATCCAGGCCACGGACGTCTCGGGGACGCTGGTGGGGCGGACAGTGCGGGTGGCCGCGATGGGCGAGTGGGGCCCCACCGATGACGAGCAGCGCGTGGACGCCGCCGCCATGATCGCCCACACCTGCTCCCAGCCGCTGGCTGTGCGCACCACGTGCAGCCTGTTGCCCAAGACCCTGGCCCGCTGGGCGCCCACCGCTCGGGCGCTGGGTGCGCTGCCGCTGCGGGTCACCGCCACGGGTATGGGGCTGGTCGCCTACGGGGACCTGGCCGAGGCGGCGGGCCTGGTGGTGCTCGGCTGCCTACGCGTGTACGGCACCACGGACGCCGTCCCTGCGGCGGAGGCGGCCTATGACGGGCCTGCCGTCGCGGCGCTAATGGATCTCCTGCTGGACGGTGCCCCGGTCGGCGGCGAGGCCACGGAGGAGTCCGCTCACGCCATGGTGACGGAGCTGTCAGCCTGGCTGCACGAGCAGGACACAGACGGCGACCCCGACGCCGACGGTGACGGCGACGGCGACGATCCCGTGGGTGGTGATGCGGCATGAGGATCGCCATCACCGTGCAGCCCGACATCGGGCAGGACCGGGAGTACACGGCAGACGTGCCGGCCGAGCCGTACGACCAGGACTCCGTGTCAGATGTCGTCGCGGCCCAGGGTCGGGAGCGGCGCACGGCCGCCGCCGTCCTGGCCGAGATTGCCGACTACATAAGCCACGACTATCTGCCGGACTCCCCTGACGTCGCTCCCGGCCGGGTCGAGTACTACACGCGGTACCTGCACCAGGAACCGCTGGTCAGGGGTGAGACCCGGTGATCACTCACCCCTATGCCTCGGATGTCGCACCGGTGTGGGAGACGGCCATAGTGCTGGGCGCTGACCAGGTGATCTCCGCCAATGACCACCGGCACTGGCGTCACCGCCATGCGCGGGCAAAGACGATCCGGACGATGGCGGAGCAGACTGCCCGGTTCTCGCGCGCCCCCAGGCTGGAGCGGGCACGGATCGTGATCGAGAGCCTCTTCCCAGATCGCCGCCGGCGGGACACGCACAACCTCATGCCCACCGTCAAGCCGATTGTGGACGGGCTGGTGGATGCGGGTCTGCTCCCGGATGACGACACCCGGCACCTGGTTGGCCCGCACTTGGAAGCATCCTCCGAGCTGTCCCCCGCACGGTGGGGCCAGTGCACCTACACATTCCGTGTTTCTGTCTTCGACCTGGGAGAGGGGACATGGTCATGACCCGACACTCCGACATGTGGTCGGCGCCATCGCTGTTCAGCTCGGAGCCGTCGACGGCGATCGCCGAGACGATCACCTGGGTCCGGCACCCGGCGAGATATCCGAGAGTGTTTTTCCGCGGGGCCTCGAACGCGGAGCGGCTGGGCACGCTGCACGAGCTCGCGGCCAAAGCGCTTGTCCACTGGCGCTACACCCAACATTTGGCGGAGCTGGCCAGGTGGACTGTCGCCTGGGCGGTGGACGCCTCCGGTCTCACGGAGGAGGAGATCTGGCACCGTGTGCGCGCCGAGTACGACCGAGCCCACAGCAAGCATGCGGGGATGACCCCGTACCACCCCGACATGTCGGATGACGCTCGGGCGGCGATCCTGAGCGAGGAGGTAGGCGAGGTCGCTCGCGCCCTCACCCCGGACGCCGACACGCCCACCGGGCACGGCGGCAACCTCGTCGACGAGCTGGTGCAGACCGCGACCATGGCGGTCGCATGGCTGGCCCGTGCCCTGGCCGACCGACCCAAGCCGACCGAGGACGGGGACCCCCGCAACTACTGGCAGGCACTTCGCACGCTCCTGCTCGACCACACCCGCACACTGCTGGAGATCTACAGCGGCGGGGTGTGGGAGTACTACCCAGAGATCAGCGAGCAGGCAGCAGACCAGCTCGCAGCCGAACTCGCCATCTGGCCGCGACGTGAGCCCCCCGCCGAGGTCGAGTGGGCCATGCGCCAGCTGGCACCCCACCCGCCCACCACTGACCCCGAGGAGAACTGATCATGACCGAGACCATCATCATCCGCCCCACCCTGGTTACCGATCTGGCCCCCGGCATGCGCGTCTACGAGCTGGGCAGCCGGGAGATCACGCGCATCAGCCGTGTCGACCCGCTAGGTGACGACGGTCCGTACATCGTCGTGGCCACGCGTGGCGGGCTGCCGGTCCGGTACCAGGAGTACGCCCGTGTGGGGGTCATCGTCTCTGACCCGGCGCCTGAGCCGGAGCGTCTGCGGGAGCCGGAGCCCCTGTGGCCGACCGCGACGCTCGTACGCGTCCTGGACGGATGGGCAGAGGAGCCCGGAGACATCGCCGGGCAGATCGCCGTCCGCTACGGCAGCGAGGCCTACTACCTGCCAGAGCTCGAGGCCCACGTGTCCGCGAGCCTCTCCTATGACCGGATCGACGACTGGGAGGCCCTGTCCGTCGTCCCCACCGAGGCTATCCGCACGCTCGCGGCCCGGCTGGACGAGCTCGACGCAGCTGATCCGCGCACCTCGCCGGGCTGCCGGCTCATCGTCCGGGCCATGCGGGTCGCGGAGGCAACCCGGGCCCTCGTGCAGGTAGCTGACACCGGAGAGGACGCGGACTGATGGCCGGCGACACTGTCATCACGCTGATCGGCAACCTGACGGGTGATCCGGAGTTGCGGTTCACGCCGTCGGGGCTGGCGGTCGCCTCGTTCACGATCGCCTCCACCCCGCGCATCTTCGACCGGCAGGCCCAGGAGTGGCGTGACGGGACCACCCTGTTCATGCGCTGCCAGGTCTGGCGCGACGCCGCCGAAAACTGCGCGGAGACGCTGACCAAGGGCACCCGCGTGATCGCACAGGGCCGCCTGGTGCAGCGCTCCTACACCACCCGCGAGGGCGAGAACCGCACCGTGGTGGAGCTACAAGTCGACGAGATCGGCCCCTCCCTGCGCTACGCCACAGCCCAGGTCACCCGTACCCGCCCCGGCCAGGGCGGGCAAACCGCCGGAAATCATGCCAGCCCATATACCAGCAGACACCAACCCCAGCAGCAGCCGGCCCAGGCCGACGACCCCTGGGACACCGGCGGCGGCAACACCAGCTTCGGCGACGAGCCCCCGTTCTAAATCGATCGGAAGACCTCATGACCGCCATCATCGCGAGAGAACTCCTGCATTTCGCCGTCTACCTCGCAGGCGCCTTCATCACCTACTACATCGTCCAGTCCCTTCTCCTCAGAGAAAGGAAACCCCACATGGCAGACCTCCACCCGCCCGAGCCCACCAGCCAAGGCCCCGCATACACGGTCGGCCGGGTCATCGGCGGCCTCATCCTCACCGGCCTGGGCGCCGTCCTCCTATCCGCGCTCGCGGCCCTGGTCATCGTCATCTGGAGGGCCGTCCTATGAGCAGTGCCAAACCGGGCCGCTATGTCAAGCGCCCCGTTGTCGTCGAGGCTGTGCAGCTGGACGGCAGCCCGGAATGCAACGTCATCACTCAAATGTGGGCCGCTGAAACGGGTATGGCCCTGACTCCAACGCCAGACGGCTACCTAGTCGTCGAGACGCTGGAGGGCAATATGCTGGCCAGCCCCGGAGACTGGCTGATAAAGGGCGTCAAAGACGAGCTGTACCCGTGCAAGCCCGACATTTTTGAGGCCACGTACCAGCCTGCCCCGTCTCGTCGCCGGCGGCGTCGCCGACGGGGGCGTGGCGGTCGAAAACGCGCCACCCCGTCCCAAGAGGCTTGACCAATGCCCTCAGCCTGCATCCGGAGCCCGCCCGCGTGCGGCCTCGCGCATTCCGCTCTTCATCCTTCGCCCGTCTAGTTTGAGAGGACCCGCCTGTGGCCTGGCTGCGCATGTCCGACACCGCCGCGATGCACCCCATCGTCCTGGCGGTAGCCGAACACCCGGACGCCACGGAGTCCTCCATCGACGAGGTCTTCGGATTCATGAGCCGCCTGGCGACTATGAGCGCCCAGTACCTGACCGATTACGTGGTCATGTTCTCAACCTGCATTCAGGTCGCCGGCTCGCGCTCGCGGGCTGAGCGTCTGCTGGACATGGCACAGTTCGCAGGCTACGGGCAGCTGGAGACCGACTCGGAGTCGGGCAGAAGACTGTTCCGGCTGATCGACGACCCGGAGTTCTTCCATCTCAAGACCGCCGAGGAGGTCGCGTGGGAACGGGAGCGGAAGAACAACAACAGCAACTACGCGATCACGGTCCCGGTCCGTCACCGGGACGGCGACGCTTGCCGGTACTGCGGCAAAGTTGTCAACTGGCGTGACCGCAAGGGCGGCAAGGGTGGTACCTACGACCATCGTCTGCCTGGCCATGCCGGCTCGTGGCAGACCGAGGTAGTCGCGTGCACCTCGTGCAACTCCATACGAGGTAACGCCTCCAAGGGGCTGAAGGGAGAAGAGGCGATGCGGGCGGCCGACCGCGTCCTGCCTCTGCTGCCTCCCCCGGCTCGCCCTTACTACAGTCCCCGGACTCGGGAGTGGCTCAACGAGCACGCCGAGATCCTGGCCCTGTACCAGATGGTGCCTCCGGAGCTTGCTCCGGCAGGAACAAAAACTCTGCGTGCCGGCACCGTTGTGTCCCGGCCTCCTGCGCAGTCTTCGTCGGTCGGCGCGTCCGCGGGTAGCCACGCTTCGGCGTGTGACCCCGGCGCCGGCGCTAGCGCACGCCCCGGCTCCCAGCCGGGCAGCGTGCCGTCGTCCACACCGGCTGGTGACCCCGGCAGCACTGATCACGCTGCGTCCGCGGGTATCCCAGAGTCTGGGCCTGCTCCATCCGGGTCGGTCGGCGCGTCCGCGGGTAGCCACGCTTCGGCGTGTGACCCCGGCGCCGCCCGCCCGGGGAGGGCAGCTCATCCGGCGATGGACACCGACGAGGCCCTGCCGCAGGAGCCAGACACGCCGGAGGCCGGTATCAGTAGATCTAAGCAGATCCCAGCAGATCCGCCGGGTCCGGAATCTGGATATGCCGGGTCGGGTAGGGACGGGACGGGCCGGGCAGAGTCGGGACCGGCAGGGCCGGGCTGTGCCGGTCCTGGCAGGGCTGGGCCGGGGTGGGCCGGAGACGGGACTGGCCGGGAGGCGCACTCCGTCGCACGCAGCGGATCCCCTCCCACAGCTGTCTCCGGCTCCCGCATACGCAAGCGCGGGAAGGGAGTCAGACGACGATGACCACATGCGTATCCGGGTGCGTAATCCGTGGCATGCACGCGCCGGACTGTGACGGCACCGCCACGGACCGGGCGGGCCAGGTGGTGGAGTGCCGGGGGTGCCTGCCACGTCCGGCTGAGGACGGCGCCTGTCTGTGCTCGTGGTGTGTGGGCCGCCTGACCTCGACGGTGGCGGGCCTGCCGGGCCTGGTGGATCACCTGCACGAGATGGCTGCCCCGTCGGTGTCTTCGCCGTCGGGCCACACCGACACCGGCAGCTCGGGGGCGCGTCCGGGTGAGGGCATGCTCTACCCGGCTCCGCTGGTCGCCGTGGATGACCTGCACGCCATGGTCGCCTCCTGGTGTGGTGAGGTGGCCGCCGAGCGTAGCGTGACTGCTCCTGCGGCTGGGCTGACGCGTTGGACCGAGCCGGACGCCGACGGCGATGCCGAGCCCATCGGCCCCACCACGCCCGACGCCACGGCATCGTTGGTGGAGTGGCTGGCCCCGCACCTGGACTGGGTCACCGCCCAGCCCTGGGCCGGGGATCTCCTGTCGGATCTGGCTACGGCGTCTGCTCGGGCGCTGGCCCGGTGGCCCATGGCCGAGCCCGAGCGTCGGGTCACGAACGTGCGCTGCCCGCACTGCGGCTGCCTGTCGCTGGTGGTGATCCCGCCCTCGACGGCGGGCGCGTCCACGACCGTGCGGTGCACCCTGCCTGCCTGCGGGCAGGCGCTAGGCGAGGAGGACTGGCAGCACACCCGTGCCCTGGCTCTGGCCCGAGCCCAAACCGCCGCGGAGGCGGCCTCGTGACCGGCGTGGTCGGCCCGGACGGCACCGAGTGGATCCCCACCATCGTGGCACTGGACCGGGTGCCGGGGTTGTCTGGGTGGACGCTGCGGTCGTGGATCAGGCGGGAGCAGGTGCGCTCTCAGCGGGTGGGGCGGCAGGTGTGGGTGGCCTGGGGGGATGTACTGGAGGTGGAGGCTGCTGCGCACATGGTGGGGTGGCGGCGTGGTCGGCGCGCCCAGCCTGCTGGTGGTGTTGGACAGACGGCAGATCAGATTGCACAATTGGGTGCAGCGGGACACGTGCGCCCTGATCAGTGTTGAGAGGTCTGGTGGTGTGAGTGTCCCGGACTGGTAATCGCCGCTATCGCGCGAACCGCGCGAAGCTGCTCGCGATCTCGGACGTGTGCTGGATCTGCGGGCGACCTGGCGCGGACACCGCGGATCACGTCGTTCCAGCCGCGTTTGGTGGTGGCGACGAGCTGGAGAATCTTCGCCCGGCTCATCGCTCGTGCAATGCTTCTCGTGGGATCGGGAAGCGGGATCTTCGGCGGCCGTTCCGGACCTCCCGGATCTGGTAAGGCTACCCTAAGGCGGCCGGGCGGTCCGTCGGGAGGGGGATGACCCCCTCGGCCCAGCCGGTAGCAGGCCCGGCAATGCTACCAATCTCCCCCCGACCCCTGGTTTCCATCCCCCCGACCGTTTTCCCGGGTTTCGGCGTTTTCGTTGGTATTTCGCCGTTTTCCCGGCGCATGTGGCCGTGGTGGCCGTTCTCGGCTGCTCCTGGCGTCGGGCTAGCGGAATCGGGGTGGTGATGGGCGGTGTCTCGGTCGTTTGAGTCGGCTGTGCGGTCGGGGAATCGGCTGCGTGTGCTGCGGGCTCAGCGGCGTCGTCTGGCTGAGGAGCTGGACCTGATCAAGCCGGGCACGAACCCGGCGGGCGTGGCGACGATCAGCCGCCAGCTGTCCGCCGTGATGGACAAGATCGCAGCCCTTGAAGCGTCGGAGGGTGCCGGCCAGAAGGCGGTGAGCAGTCCCCTTGACGAACTCGCTGCCCGGCGCCGTGATCGGCGCCCAGACTCCCCGGCTGAGGGTCGCCGCCGACGGGGCGTCCCGCCTGGACGGGGCTGACGCCGCCGACATCGCCGCCGCCTACGGGCTGGAACTGGACGACTGGCAGGCCATGGTCCTGTCCGACTGGCTCGCGACCGAGCCCAACGGCCTGTGGACTCACTCCCGCTGCGGCCTGTCCGTCCCTCGTCAGAACGGCAAGAACGCCGTGATCGAGGCCCGGGAGCTGTACGGCATGGCCGTGATCGGGGAAGCGTTCCTGCACACCGCGCACGAGGTCAAGACCGCCCGCAAGGCGTTCCGCCGCCTGCTGACCTTCTTCGACAACCCCCGCAAGTACCCGGACCTGGCTGCCAAGGTCGTGGAGATCCGCCGCACGAACGGCCAGGAGGCCATCGTGCTCGACAACGGCGGCAGCGTGGAGTTCGTGGCCCGCTCGAAGGGCTCCGCCCGCGGGTTCACGGTGGACACGATCGTGGCGGACGAGGCGCAGGACTTCGGCGAGGACGCCATGGAGGCCCTGCGGTCCACGAACGCGGCCGGCCCCCAGCAGAACCCACAGCTGATCCTCACCGGCACGCCGCCCGGCCCGAAGGCTGATGGCGAGATCTTCCGCCGCTTCCGCGCATCGGCCCTGTCCGGGTCCTCCGACACGACCTGTTGGGCCGAGTGGTCCGCCCCCAACGACGCCGACTACGACGACGAGAAGACCTGGGCGACCGCCAACCCCGGCTACGGCATCCGCATCAGCCGCGACACCATCATGGACGAGCGCGGCGACCTGTCCGAAGAGGGCTTCGCCCGAGAGCGCCTGGGCATGTGGGACGAGGTCTCAACCAACGCCGTCATCGACGCCGCTACCTGGCTCCGCTGCGCGGACATGGCCTCCAACCCGGTGGACCGGCTCGCCCTCGCCGTGGACGTGCAGCCGGGCCGCGAATCCGGGTCAGTGGCCGTCGCCGGCCAACGCTCGGACGGCCGCTGGCACGTTGAGGTGATCGACAACCGCAACAACGTCGGCTGGATCGTCGACCGGGTAGCCGGCATCTACGCACGCCAGCGCATCCGCACGGTCGTGATCGACAAGCGCGGCCCCGCCGCATCCCTGGTCGAGCCCCTGCAGAAGAAGGGGCTGAAAGTCACTACCACGGACGCCGCCGAGATGGCCGCCGCCTGCGGCTCCTTCTACGACGCCGTCATGGAGGACACTCTCCGCCACCTGGACACTCCCGTGCTCAACTCGGCGCTCGCGGTGGCCCGGAAGCGGTCGCTCGGTGATGCGTGGGCGTGGCATCGGAAGAACGCGGCAGCGGATATCACGCCGCTGGTGGCCTGCACCCTGGCCCTGCATGGGGCCATGTCTGACCGGATCTCCCAGCGCCGCTCGAACCGCGCAACATTCGTTTGAGTCTGAGGGGCTGGTGGTGTCGTGTGATGGATGAGGCCCAGATCCGCGAGAGCATCACCCAGATGCTCACGGTCCGCCGCCGGGACCTGGCCGAGTGCGAGAATCTGCGCCGGTGGCTTACCGGGCAGGCGGGCACACCCGAGGTGCCCAAGGGCGCCGAGTCGGAGATCAAGCACTTGGCGGTGGTCGCTAAGCGCAACGTGATCGGCATGGTTGTGGACACCTTCGCCCAGAACCTGGGAGTGGTGGGCTACCGGGCTGCGGACAAGGCTGCGGACGCGGCCGGCTGGGACCTCTGGCAGCGCGCCCGCATGGACGCCCGCCAGGACGAGGTCCACCGCCCCGCCCTGGTCTACGGCCTTTCCTACCTGGTGCTGCGCCCGCTCATGGACGACGGCCCGGTCGAGTGGCTGCCCCGCTCGCCTCGCCAGCTCGTGGCCCTCTACGCGCACGACGACGTGTCCCCGTTCCCGGTGTGCGCTATGGAAGTGTGGGTCCAGACTGTCGGCGGAGTGAAGCGCTTGCGGGGCGCCCTGATGGATGACGAGTGGGTCTACCCGCTCGACCTCGGCACCGTCGCAGACCTTGCCCGCACGAAGACCGCGTCCCTGTCTCACGTGGCTGCAGCCGCCGTCATCGACGACGAGGCCGCCTTCCCGCACCGCGCCACCTACGACGGCACCCCGGTGTGCCCGGTGGTGCGGTTCGTCAACGGCGGGGACGCCGACTCCGGCCCGATCGGTGAGGTCGCCCCGCTGATCGCCTCACAGCGCGCCCTGAACGAGGTCAACTTCGATCGGCACATCGTCTCCCGCTTCGGCGCATTCCCTCAAAAGGTCATTAGCGGCTGGACCGCCGGCGAGAACGAAGTCCTCAAGGCATCTTCCTCCCGCGTGTGGACCTTCGAGGACACCGACGTGAAGGCAACAGCCCTGCCAGCAGCCAGCGTCGAGCCCTACAACGCCGTGCTCCGGGAAATCGTCGAGCACATCGCCCAGGTCGCCCAGATCTCGCCCGCACAGATCACCGGCCAGATGGCGAACCTGTCCGCCGAGGCCCTGTGGGCCGCTGAGACCGCCCAGCAGCGCAAGCTCGACGCCAAGCGCCGTGCCTTCGGCGAGTCCTGGGAACTGGCACTGCACCTCGCCGTCGAGACCACCTCCGGTCAGGGAACCGTCCCGCACGGCGCCGAGGTCATCTGGCGCGACACCGAGGCGCGCTCCTTCGGCGGGATCATCGACGGCATCACCAAGCTTTCCTCCCAGGGCGTCCCCATCGACCTCCTGATGCCACTCGTGCCCGGTATGACCCAGCAGCAGGTCAAGGCCATCCGCGACCGCCTCGACGTCGACCACACCCCCGACGGCATCACCGCGCTCGCGGCGCCGCCCATGCTGGCGGGCACCGGTAAGGAGTAGTGGGCCGTGGCGCTGTATCGTCGCCCGGCGCGGTTGACGGCTGAGCTTGTGCAGGCCGGGCATGAACGGGCGCTGAATGAGCTTCTGGTGGAGTTCAACCGGCAGATGGACGTCACCTGGCAGTTGCTGGACCTGGACCGTCTGGACCAGACGCGGGCCGACTGGTTGCGGCATGCTGTGGAGGTGGTCTCGTCCCATCAGGAGCAGGCCGCCGACATCGCCGCCGAGTTCTGCCAGGACTGGTCACGCCTGTTCACCGGCCAGGGCATGACTATTCTCCGGCCCGGTCTGCAGGCGGACGTGGTCATCCGGGAGATCGAGACCGCCCTGGACGCGCTTGGCCCCGCCGGCGTTAAGCAGCGCATCCGCGACGGGATCTCTCCCGAGGCCGCGATGCGGGACGCTTCCAAGGCGGTCAAGGCCGCCGGCGAACTTCGGGTACGGGACGCGGACCGGCAGACGGTCATGCAATCTGCCGCAGCAGACCCACGGGCCACGGGTTGGCGGCGCATCAGCCACGGCGGTTGCAAGTTCTGCAACATGCTGGCCGGCCGTGGCGAGGTCTACGGCGCAGACTCGGTCCGCTTCGCCGCCCACGACCACTGCAAGTGCACCGCCGCCCCCGCCTACGGCGGTCAGGAGGTTAACGTCCACCAGTACACGGCCTCCAAGCGGAAGATCTCCGAGGCCCAGCGGCGCCAACTCAAGGCGTACCTGGACGGTCTGGAAGACGACGGACTCACACCGAAGGCGGCAATAGTCCCGCGGGTTACCGTCCCTGGGGCTGTGACCGTCCCTGATGGGCTCGACGTCGCAGCACATGAGCTACGCACCGCGGACACCCTTGCCGAGCACGGTTACAACATAGTGTTCCGCATGATTGACAACACCCCAGGGGTGAAGAACCCTGATGTTGAGATCGACGGCGTTGTCTGGGAGTTCAAGAGCCCTGAGGGAAGCTCTGAGAAGAGCACGATTGCAGACCAGTTCAAGAAGGCGCGGAGACAAGCCGACAGAATGGCAATCGACCTGCGACGCTGTGGACTCAATGACTCGGTCGCGAAATCACAGATCGCGAGACGGTTCAAGGGACAGTCGCGGCTAGTAGAGGTTCTGGTAATCGATCACGACAGTGTAGTGACTCGTCACGCGAAGTCAGCTATCCTGTAGGTGAAGGCGGCAGGCGTCCCACCATGGCACGATTTCCCGTGCTGCGGGTAGCCCAGCCGCCTTCGTCATACCCTCGCAAACGTTGCCCATATCTGCTCAACCCTCGGCCGTTTTTTCGGACGAGGGTTTTCTCATGCCCAAGATTGGAGAACGCCAACATGGCTGATGACACCCCCACCGCCTCTGCTGACGCGTCGGCGCCTGCTGGCGGGTTTGAGCCGATCACTTCGCAGGAGGCGGCGGATGCCTACGTCGCCGCGCACTTGCCGGCCGACTATGAGCAGGCGCTGTCGCGGACGGCGGAGCTGGAGTCCAAGCTGGCGGACTCTGAGCGTGCCCGCCTGGCCCTGCAGGTGTCCGCCTCCACTGGTGTGCCGGCGGAGTCCCTGACCGGCTCGACTCGTGAGGAGCTGGAGGCGTCCGCCCAGGCTCTGCTCGCCTGGCGTGACGCCACCACGCCGAAGAAGCCCGCGCCGAAGCTGCGGCAGCCGGGCCTGCGGTCGGGGTCATCCCCACAGCAGGAGCCGCCGTCCCCGAAGGCCGCCGCCGCGGCTGCTCTGCGGCGCATGCGCGGAGCCGAATGACCCCACCAATACCGACCGATCCGATCCAACTATTCACCGTCTGAGAGGACAAACTGATCATGCCCACCGCTGACATTACGCGCGCCGAGGTCGCCGGCCTCATCCAGGACGCGTACTCCACCGACTTCCTGAACGCCGCCGTGGACTCCTCCATCGTGCTGCAGGCCTTCCCGACTGTGTCCATGGGAACCAAGACCGAGCGGCTGCCGGTCCTTGCGACCATCCCGCACGCCAACTGGGTCACTGAGGACTCCACCGCGGACGAGGGCACCAAGCCCACCTCCAAGTTCTCCTGGGCGAACAAGACCCTCGTCGCCGAGGAAGTCGCGGTCATCATCCCCGTGCACGAGAACGTCGTGGACGACGCCACCGAGGACATCCTGGGCGAGATCACCCGCCTGGGCGGCCAGGCCATGGGCTACGCCCTGGACGCCGCGGTCCTGTTCGGCGTGAACAAGCCCGCCACCTGGACCGACCCCGACCTGTTCGCCGCCGCAACCGCCTCCGGCAACCTCACCCAGATCTCCGCCACCGACCCGGCCTCCGACCTGGTCGGCGCGATCCTGCAGAACGCCGGCTTGGTCATCGGAGACGGCGAGTTCGAGCCGGACAAGCTCATCGCCCGCCGCTCCCTGCGCATGCAGCTGGCGAACCTGCGCAACACTGACGGCACCCCCATCTACCTGCCGTCTCTGTCCGCCACCCCCGGCGCCACCGACCAGGTGGCCGGCATGACCACCCTGTGGGCACGCGGCACCGTCGCCGGAGACCAGCCCGTCTTCGACGCCACCAAGGCCACCGCCCTGATCGTGGACTCCACCGCAGTCCGCATCGGCGTCCGCCAGGACATCACCGTGAAGTTCCTCGACCAGGCCACCGTCAACGGCATCAACCTGGCCGAGAAGGACATGGTCGCCCTCCGCTTCAAGGCCCGCTACGCCTACTGCCTGCGCAACATCGTCGCCCAGAACAACACCGAGGCCGTCACCCGCAACCCCGTCGGCGCAGTCACCCCGGCCGCCTGACCACAGGGAGACACCATGACCCGATTCGTTCACCGGCACACCGGAGCCCAGGTCTCCTACCCGCCCGGCCACCGGCTCCACACCATCCTGTCCGCGCTCGCGGATTGGCAGGAGGCCGAGGAGCGCGACGTTGAGGAGGTGGGGGACGATGGCGCAGGAGCCCGAGCCGGTGGACGCGGATCTGCTGGCCGACGTCACGGCCGCTCTAAGGCGGGCGCTGACTGACAGCGAGGCCGCGGCCGTGCCCCACCTGGCTGTAGGCGCTGCTGCTCTGATTCGCGGGTTCCTGGGGCAGGAGCCTCCGGAGGACGCCTCTGGCGTGGTCCGGTATGTGACTGCGCAGATGATCTCCAGGGCGTTGTCGCGGCCTGGTGATGTGCCTGTGGGGCTGGCGACCATGTCTGTGACCACGGGGCCGCTGGCCACCTCGCAGGGGTTCTCCGTGGACTCGCAGGGCGGGGGCGTGTGGCTGACTCGGCAGGATCAGATCATGCTCCGCCCGTGGCGGCGGCACATGGTCTCCGCCCCGCTGGTCTCGGAGCGCACGCCGTGAGGAGCATCCTCGATCTGCTGCCGGACTCCTGGCGCACCGACGTCACGGTCACCGGCCCGTCCCAGCGCACTGCCGACGGGATGCTCGCACCGGCCGACCCGCCCGCGATTGTTGCTGGCGTGGTGGTGGTCCCGTCGTCGGCGGCTCAGCCCGCTGACGGGAGCCTGGCCCCGCCCGAGGGCTCCGAGGACACAGCCACGCTCTACGCACCGCCCGGCGTGCAGATCCACCACCGTGACGTGATCACTGTCCCTGCACCTCACCCGCTGGCCGGCTCGTGGCTGGTGGACCGGTCCCCGTCCCACTGGCCGCTCGGCGTCGCCGTCACCATGACCCGTCGGCATCAGGAGGTGTGATCACCGTGCCCTCTCCACGGATGGTGCTCAACCATGCGGGCCTGGACCGGCTGCTGGCCTCTTCCCAGATGGGGACGGCGATCTTCGCCCAGGCGCAGGACATGCTGCCTGTGGTGCGGGCCGCGACTCCTCACCGCTCGGGCGCGCTTGCGGCGTCGTGGCGGGTTGAGTCCTCCCAGACGGTGGTGCGCACTCGCAAGGGCGGAACGTCGGTGCGCGCTGGCGCCCGCATCATCTCCGACGCCGAGCACGCGGCCGCCGTCGAGTTCGGCCACCTCGGTACCGCCGTGCCTGGCGTGGAGGGATACAGGGTCGTCGTACCGGGGCAGCACATGCTCGGCGCCCTAGCCGGTACCAGGGCGGCCCGCGCCGCCAAGAAGAGGTGATCGCCCGTGTCTTCTGATCCTGTGAAGATGGTTCGTGCGGTCCTGGAGGGCCTGCCAGTCGGTGACGGCACCACTCTGGCTACCTGCCGGGTACTGACCGTCCAGGCCCTGGACCATCTGCCTGTGGTGCATGTGGCCGCGGCCGGCGGCGGCTCCCAGACCGACATTGACCGGCTGGACCGCATCAGCGCCATCGTCTACGCCCAGGCCCCCACCACGGATGGCGCCCCGACAGCCGTGTCTATCGCCGAGCTGGCACACGCCGCGCTCGTGGGCGGCCCGCATGACACGCCGGCCGGCTACATCGACGAGGTGCGTGCCGAGTCGTTGCCGACCGGCCAGCCCTACACCGACACCGTGGACACCGCTGCGGCGGTCTACGGCGTCGTCCACCGATTCCTCTAAACCGATCTGATCCACGTAACTGGAAGGAAACGTCGTGCCTACGTTCGACAGCTTGAAGTCCTCCTCTGACAACCGCAACCTGGTGCGCAAGACCAAGGGGGCGCTTATGTTTCTGGCGCCCACCAGCGCCACGCTGCCGGAGAAGCTGATGGATACTCCCACCAGCCTGGTGCAGCTGCCCACCGAGTGGTGGCCGGTCGGCCTGGTCACCCCCGACGGCTACACGTTCGCCGCCGACACCACTACCGAGGACGTCGAGGCGCTCGGCTATATCGAGCCGGTCCGCTCCGACATCACCCAGGTCGCCAAGTCCATTCAGGTGACCGTCTACGAGACGCTCAAGAAGAACCTGCAGCAGCTCATCTACGGCGTGGACCTGTCCTCCGCCACCCAGGACCCCACCACCGGCGAGATCCACTGGGATGAGGCGCCCGTGCCCATGCAGGAGGAGTTCCGGGCATTGGTCGTCTCCCAGGACGGCCCCGCCTCCGACCAGTGGCTGGTCGGCAAGGGCTACCCGCTGGTCAAGCTCGCCGAGGTGCCCGAAGAGGTTTGGAACTCCTCCGACGCCGTCCAGCTGCAGCTGACCCTGAACGTCTTCACCGACACCACCTTGGGAACCCCCTGCCGCCACTACTTCGGCGGCACCGGCCCGCTCAAGCACAAGGACGCCCTCGGCTTCTCCGCCGGCAACTGACCCACCGCCAAAAGGAACAACAACATGGCTACCTTCACCAACACGATCGACGACAAGACCGTCGAGATCACCACGAACAACCCCACCGAGATCGTCACCCTGACCGCACAGGGATGGAAACGACTCCCCGACCCGGCCCCCAAGGCTGACCCGAAGCCCGCCAAGACCGATGCTAAGGGCGGCAAGTGATGGCTGACAAGATCACGGTCACCACGAGCCTGTCCAAGATCTCCGCCATCGAAGCGGAGACCTCCCCCGAACCCTTCCGCGTCGGAATCGGCAAGTCGAAGTACGTGACCTTCCCCGCCATCCAGGACCTTCCGTTCGAGCAGGCCGACCACGTACTGACCATGCTCAACCACGCCGAGGAATACGGCGAAGGGTTCAGCCTGCAGACCCTGCTGGCCTCCTGGCTGTCCGAGAAGGACTACAAGGCGCTGCAGGCCGCCAACCCGTCCATGCGCACCGTCGCCGCCATGATCAAGCAGGTCAACGACTACTACGAGGAGGCCGCCGGCACCGAGGGGGAAGACGCTTCCTCCGCCTCTGCCTGACCCGCTTCCGCCCCCAGGTCCGCGCCGACCTCCACGAGTACTACGGCGTGGACCTGGGAGCCGCGGCGGCGCAGCACAGGTGGCGGCAGCTGATCGACCTGATCGGCCAGCTGCCGTCCACCTCACGCACCTGGGTCGCCATGACCCAGGACGAGCAGATAGCGGAGGAACTGGCCCAGGCCCTCGCCAACGCCCCCGACACCGGGGACACCCGCAAGAGCGTCTCACCGCGCGACTACACCGCCGTCCTGGCTGCGCTCGCGGACATCTATGACCTGATCGCGGCGGGGCTGACGGACCGGAAGCGGAAGCCACCGAGGTATCCGCGCCCGGGCCCGTCGGCGGTCGCTCGGGCGATGGCTCGCCTGGAGGCGGACAGTCTGCGTGACCTGATCGCGCAGATGACACCGCACGCTCTCGAAGCTCTTGACTGACCCGGCCACCCGATGTGTGGCCCTGACCGTAGGGGAGGGTGGTCTGGGTGGCGTATCAGGCCGGTACTGTCTTCGTGGACGTGGCGCCTTCGCTCAAGGGCTTCGGGAAGCGGGTCACCACTGAGGTGACCTCCTCCATGGGTGGGGCCGCAAATAAGGCCGCCACCACCTTCAGCTCGGACTTCCGCAAGACGGCGTCCTCCCTGGGGAAGGATGTGTCCAACGACCTGGCGGACTCGCTGGGCAAGTCCACCCCGAGGCTGCGCCGCGAGGCCGAGACCGCGGCCGCTGCGGTGACCTCCGCGCAGGAGGCGGTCACCAAGGCGTCCAAGGAGGTCGAGGAGGCCCGGGCGGGCGAGGTCGCCGCCTCTGAGAAGGTCACCAGGGCTGAGGAGGCGCTGGCTGAGGCTCGGGCATCGGGCGATGAGGCGGCGATTGCGAAGGCCGAGCAGAACCTGACGAAGGCGCGGGAGGGGGCGGCTGCCGCCGACGCGAAGGCGGATAAGGCTGCCGCCGCCTTGACTCGGGCACGCTCCACCCTGGAGGAGGCGACCGCCAAGGCCGCCACCGCCCAGGAGGCTCTGAGCAGGCGGACCGGGGAGACGACGTCCACGCTCACGAGCTTGAAGCGTACTGCGGCGTCTGGGGTGGAGCTGGTCAAGGCGGGCGCTGCCCGTGACCTGGACGGCGTGCGCTCCGCGCTCGCGGGGGTGCGTACGGGTCTGGGCGAGCTGCGCACTCAGGCGGCGTCTGGTGACACCGCCCTGGGCAAGCTGGCGCAGGCCGCACATGCTGTCAAGACGGCTCTGGGGACTATGGCCTCGGCTGGGATCTCCGGCCTTAAGCAGGTGGCGTCCGTGGCCGGGCAGGCGGTCAAGGCCCTGGCGCAGTCGGCGGCGTCCGCTGCGGGTGCGGTGGCCACCGTTGTGGGTGGTATCGCCATCAAGGGCGGCATCAGCCGGGCGCTGAGTATTGAGGACGCGCAGGCCAAGCTCCGGGGACTGGGGCATGACGCCGACTCGGTGTCCTCCATCATGGACTCCGCCCTGGACTCGGTGCGGGGCACTGCCTTCGGGCTGGGCGACGCCGCCACTATCGCGGCGTCGGCTGTCGCCTCCGGCGTCAAGCAAGGCGAGCAGCTGACCTCCTACCTGTCCTCGATCGCGGACGTCGCGACCCTGTCCGGCGACAGCCTGGAGAACGTGGGCCTGGTGTTCAACCAGGTCATCAGCAAGGGCAAGGTGCAGACGCAGGACATGTACCAGCTGGCGAACCGGGGTATCCCGATTTTCCAGTGGCTGGCGGAGGAGTCCGGCGTCACCCTGGAGCAGATCCAGTCCGACATCTCCGCCGGCCTGGTCTCCTCCGACGACTTTTTGAAGGCGGTGCAGGCGAACTCTGCCGGCGCCGCCCTGGCATCCGCGGACACGGTGCGCGGCGCGGTGTCCAACACCTACGCCGCCCTCGGACGCCTCGGCGCGGCGGCGTTCGAGCCGATCATGCCCGCCATCCGGTCCTCTCTCGGTGGCGTTATCGAGGTGGCCGACCAGGTCACCAGCCTGGTCAAGCCCGTGCTGGAAAGTGTCGGGGCGACCCTGTCTGAGAAGGTGGCCGGCGCGGTCGAGCGCATCAAGGAGACCGCGGGCCCTTTCATGGAGGGGCTGTCTGGGGCACTGTCTGGGGCGAAGGATGCCCTGGACGGCATCGGCTCCGGGACTTTAGTGTCCACGCTGCTGCCGGCCCTCGGTGCCGGCGCGGGCCTGCTGTCCCAATGGGCCAATGGCATCCCGCTCATCGGCAAGATGATCCCGACCATGTCCGGCCCCGTGGGCGTGGTGGCGGGCCTGATCACCTCCATGGTCGCCGCATCCCCGGAGCTGCGTGACGCTCTCGGCGGCGCCGTCGAGGCCATCGGGTCGGTCATGGGCGGCCTGGCCGAGCCGGCGAAGACGGTCTTGTCCACCATCGGGGATCTGACCGCCGTCATGGGCGACACCCTGGCTCAGGCGATCACCGCGATCACCCCGTCCCTGACCTCACTGGCCCAGACGGTGCTGCCGGTCATCTCCGACGTCCTGGCAATCCTGGGGCCGGCACTGGTGGATGTGGCGGCCACGCTCGGGGACGCGCTCGCGGGCGCTCTGCCGGTGCTGGCGGATCTGCTGGCCGACGTCGCCCAGGTGGTGCTCCCGGTCCTGCCGGGTCTGCTGGACGGACTGCTGTCGGTGGGCCTGCCGCTGCTGAAATGGGCGATCGACCTCGCATCGGCGATCCTGGACAATGAGGCCGCAGTGGGCATCATCGTGGGCGCCCTGGTGACCTGGAAGACCACCATCACCGCGATCAAGATCGCCACCACCGCCTGGTCCATAGCCCAGGGATTGCTGAACGTCGCTCTGAATGCGAATCCGATTGGCCTGATCGTCATCGCTCTGGTTGCCCTGGCCGCAGGTATTGCGGTGGCGTGGCAGAAGAGCGAGACGTTCCGGAAAGTCGTCACGACCGCGTTCGAGGCCGTCAAGAACACCATTAGCGCCGTGGTGGATTGGGTTACCGGCACCGTCGTCCCGGCGGTGCAGGGCTTTTGGGCGACCACGGTCAAACCCGTAGTGGAAAAGGTGAAGAGCGCGATCTCCACGGTGGCGGACTTCATCAGCGGCACGGTGGCGCCGGCGATTCAGGCCGCGATCCAGGCCGTCGGCAACATCTTCAGCTGGCTGTACAACAACATTGTCAAACCGACGTGGAACGGTATTAAGACGCTCATTCAGGCAGTCGGTACGGCCATTGCGGCCATCATCGGCGCGGTCGTGATCGTGGTCCGAGACCAGCTCGGCAAGATCTTCACCTGGCTGTACAACAACGTCGTCAAACCGGTGTGGGCCGGCATTAGAACCACCATCGCCACTGCGTGGACCTCTATCAAGACGGTGCTGATGGCGCTGCGCAACTTCATTAACGGCACGCTGGGGCCGATCTTCACCTGGCTGTACAACAACGTCGTCAAACCGGTGTGGGACGGCATTAAGACCGCGATCACGACGGTGGCGAACACTCTGACGAACACGATCCTGCCTAAAATCAAGTCCTTCGCCGACTCGGTTAAGAGTGCTTTCACTACTCTGCGGGACGCGGTCAAGGCCGCGATGGACAAGGTCAAGGAGTATGCCGCCAAACCGGTCAACTTCGTGATCAAAACCGTTTACACGAACGGCATTAAAAAGGCCTTCGACTCGATCGCCAGCAAAGTCGGCCTGTCCCTGCGGATGCCGTCCGTCACCCCGATCGCCGGATATGCGACCGGTGGAGTATTCCAGACCATGACCCCCGGCTACACGCCCGGGCGGGATGTTTATACATTTTTCAGCCCGGACGGTGGCGGGGCACTACGGCTGTCTGGTGGTGAGGGGATTATTCGCCCGGACGCCCTACGCGCTCTTGGTGGCAAGCCCTGGTTGGACGCTGTCAACGCTTCCCGCGGGGCCGGCCTGGCCACCGTCGGAGACCGCGGCGGTAAGAAAGGGCAAGTAGCCTTCAAGGAAGGCGGTATCTGGGGCGCTCTCAAATCTGGCTTCGACAGCACCAAGAACTGGCTGAAGGATACGGCGTCCGCCGTCGCAGACATCCTGGCCGACCCGCTCGGCGCGATAGCCAGCTTGGTAACCGCTCCCGCCAAAGCTCTGCTGGCCACAATGGGAGACAGCATGTGGGAGCAGGTGATCAAGGCGATGCCCGGTAAATGGTTCGACTCCATCGCGCAGTGGTTCAAACGCGGCTCTGACGGGGTGACCTCCACGGGTGGACTGCCCGGCCAGGCCCGCAAGTACCTGGGCACCCCCTATGTGTGGGGCGGCTCCAGTATCCCGCCGGGGCTGGACTGCTCCGGCCTGGTCTACTATGCAGCAAGGGGCCTCGGCTGGAACTGGCCGCGGCTGACCGCCGCCGGCTACCAGGCCAAGGCCAAGCCCATCTCCTGGGACAAGAAGACTGCTGGCGACCTGCTGTTCTGGGGCAACCCGGCCCACCACGTGGCGATCTACTCCGGCGGCGGGAAGATGATCGAGGAGCCGCATGTGGGCGCCTCCGCCCGTGAGATCGCGATCTGGGGCTCCCCGACCGTCGGGCGAATCGCCAAAACGTTCGACACCGGCGGCGTCCTCCCCGAGGGGCTGACGCTCGCCGTAAACGCCACCCGCGGCCCCGAGGCGATCCTGACCCGCAGCCAGTGGAACACGCTGACCGCGCTCGCGGACCGCGGCGCCGACCTCGCCAGCTCCCTGGACGGTACCGACGTCCGCCTGGTCCTGGACGACCGCACCGCCCTGGACGCCCACATTGAGACGGTCTCTACGGCCGCGGCCCGTCGGCGGGCGCAGCTCACCGGGAGGAGCCGCTGATGGGTGTCCTGGCGTCAGTACCTGCCGGTCAGGCACCCATCATCCAGGTGGTGGTGGAGGCCGGCACCGTCCCGGCCGGCGCCCCGTACACGGTCACCGGACACACCACCGGCCACTCATGGGCGGTGCGTGCGGGCGCCCGCACCTCCGACGGCACCCAGGTGGTCCTAGGCGACCCAATCTGCCCGATTAACACCCCGGTCACCTACCGGGCCACCTGGGACGGCGGCCAGGCCGCATCGGCCGCGGTACGGCGCCCCTGGGCCGGGCGCTCGCTGCTGACCGACATCACCGGCGGCGGCGCCGTGGACCTGCTGTGGCAGGGAGACGACGCCCGCGAGACCGACCCCAGGGTCACCCTGCACGAGGTCCCCGGCCGCCCCACCCCGGTGGCCGTGTTCGCCCCCTCCATGGGGGCGGGCACCATCTCCCTGACCACGCGCACCACCCCTGCCGACACGGAAGCGATGCTGGCGCTCGCGGCCCGCCCGGCGGTGGTGGCACTGTTTCACAACCCCGCACGCTGTTGGCAGTGCCGGTGGGGGACGTGCGATGTGCCTCTGGTGACGGTCATGGCGCTCACGAGCGTGTCTCACGCCCGGACGGGCCGGCTGGACGTAGCGGAGCGGATCTGGACGCTCAAAGGAGCGATCGTGTCGGTGCCGGAGCCGAACGTGCTGGTGCCGACCTCAGTATGGGACGACGTCGACGCCGCCGGCCTGACCTGGGCGCAGATCCCGGCCGCGGCCGGCACCTGGGACGAATTCGACCGCGTGCTGTGGCAGGAGGTCGGGGCATGAGCCTGCCGGAGGGGCTGCTGACGGGCGCCTACACCTACTCCGCGCGCGTGGACTCGTGGCTGGGATCGCAGTGGCTCGGGCAGGTTCCAGTGGCCGGCGGGTCGGTGTCCTGGACGGTGGGGCAACAGGTGCAGGGCACGCTATCTCTGACCGTGCCCCGGTACGGGGCCGCCAGCGAGGCCGAGAATGCCCGTGACTTCACCCCTGATCATCCCGAGGCGCCTCTGGCGTGCTTCGGGCAGGAGCTGCAAGTTACCGTCACTGTCACGTCGCTGGTCGACGGATCCGAGTACACCGAGCCCGCCGGTCGCTTCATCATCATCTCCTCGGAAACCGACACCGACACGGTCACCGTGTCGGCCAAGAGCCTGCTCCACAGGACGGAGGAGAACCGGCTGGTGTCCCTGACCGTGCCCCGCACCGGAGGCACCCTGGCCTCGGAGATCCGCCGCCTAATCGGGACGCAGATGGGCGTGGTCATCGACGAGGCCCTGACGGACCGCGCATGTCCGTCGTCCATGTCGTGGGGCGAGTCGCGGATCGACGCCGTGTACGAGATCGCGGATGCGTGGCCGGCCCGCCTGCGTGAGGGCCGTGACGGCGTCCTGTACCTGCTGCCGCCCGCTGATGAGATCACTACGGCGCCCGTGCGGGTGCTCACGGACGGTGTCGACGGCACCGTCATCGGGGTGAAGCGGTCATGGACCCGGGAGCAGGTCTACAACCGGGTCGTCGCCCGTGGGCAGGACACTGACGATGCCGGCCGGCCCACCTTCCAGGCAGTCGCGTCCCAAACCAGCGGCCCCCTGTCAGTGACAGGCCCGTACGGGATCGTCACACGTTTCTGGTCCAGCCCGTTGGTGACGTCGCAGGCGATCGCCGCCAGGAGTGCGCAGACGATGCTCGCCTCCTCCATCCGGCGAGCGACGACCATCCCGGTCGAGCTGGCGCCGGACCCGTCCCTGCAGCTGGACGAGCCAGTCAGGCTGTACAGCCACGACGTCATCGGCGCGGCCCCGGTAGAGCTGTGGGGCCGTGTCGCCGCCGTGGAGCTGCCGCTGCTTTACACGGGCGCCGCCCGCGTCGACGTCGCGATCGACACCTGACCGGGAGGAGACCGCGGTATGCAGATACTGGACGCGCTCGACGCCGCCCCGGCGGACCAGGTCCCCAGGTCCGGGTCCGACAGGTCCCAGGTCATGGTGGCCACCGTCGTCGGCGTCGCCGAGGACGGCCGCACCGTGACCGTGGCACTGCTGGACTCCGGCGCCGTCACGCTCCCTGCCACAGCCTCCGTCTGGACAGGCGTGACCACCGCCCACGTGCTCATGGACACCGAGACCGGCCGCCCAGTGCACGTGCTCGGCCCCGCGTCCCCACCCAAGACCGAGACGCCTACGCCGCCGTCCGCCGAGGCCATCGCCGCATCCCGACAGCCCGTCACCGTCACCCGCACCGTCACCGTCACTCCGGACTGGTCCGGCACGCACCGGGCCGGCCAGGGCTGGGACCAGTGGAACACAAGCCGGTACGGGGGCCGTACCGACCTCTACCAGGGCGCCATCGGTGCCTCCGGGACCCTGCGCGGCATGGCCACCTACGGGCCCGCAATCACCAGCCTGCACGCCACCGCCATCACCTCCGCGACCCTGACCCTGACCGGCAACGGCTCCAACCGCGGCACCTGGACCGCCACCGTCCAGGCCGCCGACCGCACCAGCACCGGCCCCTCCCCGTCCGGATCCACCGCCTCCGTCAGCATCACGGGCACCGGCACCTCCCGCCTGAACATCACCGCCCTCGCCCCCAGACTCCTCGCAGGCAAGGGCCTCGCCATGGTCGGCTCCGACTACGGCGCCGTCGGCGGCCGCGGCCAGTCAATGTCCATCACCCTCACCTACCAAACCACCCAATAACGCCGAGAACCGAGGCACCCGAATGATGAACACGGCTACTGCCGCCGGCGGGTGGACCGTATGCCCCATCTGCGGCGCCATCATCGCCGACACCACCGCCCACACCGAAGCACCCGAGCCTGAGGAGGCACCTAGTGAGCTATAAGGACGCACGCGGACACACCGTCCCCGCCGGCACCGACCAGGCCTCCCGCCAATCCCTCCTCGACCTGTCCCTGTCCATCCCCTCTATCCCCACGTGCACGTCGGCCTCCGCCGCAACCCAGCACGTAACCCGGCTCGCGGCCGCCGGCGTGACCGCATCCGCCGCGGATCCGGTGCTGGTGTGGCGCACGGACCTGCAACAGCTCGTGTCGTGGGACGGGACCGCCTGGACGATCTGTACGCCTGGCGCCTACGCGGCGACCACGGTGTCCGGTGCCGGCTCCTGGTCGGGTAGTCGTCTCTGGCTGAGGCGGACCGGCATACTCGTCATGTGCTGGGGCGTGCTGAAGCCCAACACGGGCAATGTCCCGGCCTCACGGGTCACGGACGTGCTGGTGGTGCCTGGCGGCTGGCGGCCCTCCGCCAGTGTCTACGGCACCCTCGGTTTTCTGCAGCTGGCCGCCACGCTCTACGTCCACGGCGCGACGCCCCCGGTCGCCGGCGGCGCCGTGGTTGAGGTGTCCCACACCAACGGCAACGTACACGTCCGATCCCCCCAGACCGCCACCGCAATCAAGGTATCGGGCGTCTGGTCCACCGCCTGACCCCCAACGCCACCAACCACACAACTCAAGAAAGTAAGGGAGGACTCATGTCTACTATCTCGCCTAATAAGGCCGTCACCGATGTGAAGCAGTCTCCGAACTATTCGGCGGGGCGTCCGGCGGGTAGCCCCAACGTGATCGTCATTCACCACTGGGGTGTGGACGGGCAGTCCCACCAGGGCGTGGTGGACTACCTGTGCCGCTCCGGCGGCAACACCTCCGCCCACTACGTCGCCAGCGCGGGCAGGCGCACCCAGATCGTCTCCGACCGTGACCGTGCGTGGCACGCCGGCGCATCCGGCAACCCCCGCGGCATCGGCATCGAGTGCCGCCCCGAGATGACCGCGGGCGACTTCGAGTCCGTCGCCCAGCTGGTCGCCGCCATCCGCGACGAGCACGGCCCCCTGCCTCTGCGAGGACACCAGGACTACATGTCCACGGCGTGCCCGGGCCGCTGGTACTCCCAGCTGGCTCGCCTATCCACGCGGGCGGACGAGATCCGCGCCGGCAAGACCACCAGCACTGCCACCACGCCAGCCAAACCCGCAGCCACCTCCTCGGCGGCGGACCGGGCGCTCGACGCCCGCACCGGCACCGACGGCGCCCGCCAACTCGCCATCTCCGGCGTGCTCGGCTCCCCGACCCTGCGCCGCCTACAGGAGGTCATGGGCGTCACCATCACCACCTCCGGCACGCCAGCCGCCGCCGCATACCAGCGGCTCCAGCGATTCCTCGACGGGGCCGTGTCCGCCGGCGCGCTACGCACCCTTACTGGCGCCACCCGACTCGACGCCGACGGTGTTGCAGGCCCCAAGACGTGGAAGGCCTTCCAGTACTGGTCCGCCCACAAGTCTCCCCAGTGGATGCGGCAGTCCGGCGGCCCTGCCGACCTGAACGGCGCGAACTGGGACAAATGGGTCGACGGCATCGCAGGCCCCAACACCATCCGCATGCTCCAGCACATGCTCAACAGCTCCTACGCCAACTCCGGCAAGCTCCTCGCCAAGTGAACGGAGACCACCAATATGGGAAAGCACGTAGCACTCACCGAGGACCGCACCATCCTGTCCTGGCTGACGCCCGAGCGGCGTCGAGCGCTCTACTCTGCGGTGGCCGCAATCCTGGCTGCGCTCGCGGCCCTCGGCGTCATCACCGGAGAGCAGTCCGAGGCGTGGGCGCAGGTGGCCGAGCAGGTGCTCGCCGTCGCCGCGCTCGTCCTCGCCGCCATCCACACGGGCGGCGTCTACGAGGCCCCTATCGTGGGCACGCCGGTGGATGATGACGACGGCACCCCGGTGTCAGGCTCGGGCGGTGGGACCGGTGACTGACCCGGCAATCATCACCCCGATCATCGTCGCGGCGGTCGGCCTCGCCGGCGTCCTGGCCGGACAGTCCACCAGCCGGCGCATGCACCGGGAGGACTACCAGCTCGCCCGCCAGGGCGCCGAGGTAACCACACTGCGCGCCGTAGTCGAATCCCTCACCGAGCGAGTCTCCTCCCTCGAGCGTGCACTGGCCGCCTCCGAGGCGCGCGTGGATGCCCTGGTGGACGCCCGCGACGACGCTGAGAGGGACAGGTGGCACGCCATCGCCTACGCCCGACAGCTCCTCACCTGGGGACACGACTGCCTGGCGCTCATCCCCGACGGCACACCCGCCCCCATCCAGCCAGAGATCCCGCCCGCGCTCGCGGACGACCTCTGACGTCTCTCGGTCTTCGGCCCCTTCTGCCCCGTCATGGGGTGGGAGGGGCCGTTGCTTCGTTCGGACACCGGTGTCCGAAATCCGCTGGTTCGGGGTGGCATGACCTGTCGTCTCCGGTTATCGTGTCTGCGTCATTCCGCGCGAAAGTCCTCGCGTGCTATCGTCGGCTGGTGTCGGCCCGGTGCGTTCAAGCCCCGTCAGCCACCCCCAGCATGAAACGCTGCAATTCGAATGAAGAGTGGCGGTCAACATCTTGGGCGCCGGCATGTGTTGCCTTAAAGCCCGTCATTTGTGCGCAACGTGTGGGAACTGCGTGGTGTTGGGAAGCCCCCTGGGGGGACAACCCTGGGGTGGTTTCAGTGGTTTTGATGTCGTGCCGCCTTGGTGGCGGCAGCCCAATGTGCCGCTGTTTGGGGGTGTGGGCTGTTGGCGTGTTCATTGGCGTGTGCCAGATGCCCAATCGTGGGAGTGCTGGGTGACGAATCAAAAGTGGAACGTACGAACTGTCTGGCCCTGTGCCCGGGGTCGGTGGCACCCATAGACCCCCGGCGATGGTGTGCAAGACGGCCGGTCATGTCGATTTTCGACCCCGGGGTGCGATTCACGACCACTCCGGGGTCGTAAACCACACCCCAAGGTCGAAAACCAGCACCTCACGTGTCAAGCCCCGGGTTTTGTGGAGGGTGTTTTATCTGGCGCCGGTGGTTGTCGGCTGGGGTTGGTTGATGGTGGTCTGCTCGCCGACGTCCATGACCTTTGCCTCGGCCTCTGCCTCGGGCTCGGGCTCGGTGATGGTGTCGGTGTCGTCTGGTGGGGTGTAGGCCTGCTCGTGCTCGATCGGAGCGTGCATGCCTGTGGCGGAGTGAGGCCGGGTGTTGCCCGACCAGTGCACCCACTCGGCGGTAGCGAACACGGGCATCGTCGATGCCCTGCCAGGGCCCGTGGTCGTCGAGGTAGTGCCGGTTACGGATGAGCTCGGCCTTATAGAGTGAGTTGAGGGCCTCGGCCAGAGCGTTGTCGTATGAGTCTCCCTCGGGTGCCCACCGAGGCCACCGCATCACAGTCGGATAGGGCCTGCCCGCACTCGGATGGCCCGGTACTGGACCCCGCGGTCGGAGTGGTGAATCAGGCCCTTCAGATCCGCGCCCTCGCGCTGGCGCTGCCAGATACCCATCTTCAAGGCGCCCCTGGGCCAGGTCGGTGTACAAGCTCGTTGAGGTCTGCCAGCCGACGATCCGACGCGAGTACACGTCAGTGACAAAGGCCACATACACCCAGCCGGACAGGGTGCGCACGTAGGTGGGGGTACCTCCCACGTAGTGGGGGAATGTCAGCGACCCACAACTCGTTGGGCCTGAACGCGCTGAAGTGCCTGCCCGCCAGGTCCGCCGGGCACTGCTCCCTTGGGAGCGCTGCGCGTGGTACGCGGTGATTTGGCGCGGCCGGTGGCCGTGCAACCCCATGGCCCGCATCAGACGCACCCGCGGTGCAGCAGGCGCCGCATGCCCCAGCCCATGCCGCTCACAGGACTCAGGCCGATTCAGCATCGCATGCCATGTTGCGGGCCCCCAGCCGCGCAGTAGTTGTTCTCATGAACCCGCCCGGTTCTCAGCCTTTAGAGCCTGGTCGCGCACAGCCCTTGCTGATGGGGGACGGGTCTTGGCTGCGCAAGTGGTGCTCGGGGCGATCTTGACATCGGCGCTGGTCAGCACCTGGCAGACCGGCACAGGCCCCGAACTCCTCCTTGTGGGAGTCGATGTACTTACAGATCAGCGGGACGGGCGGCCTGGTGTCGGCCGCGAAAAACAACTGACACGCTCCTTTGGGATCGCGTTCGCCCGCCTCAGTTCGCGCCAGCTGCCTGATCCGCTCAGCATCGGATGTGGTGGTTCCTGGCCGGGCGCCCGCGTCGACCTCGGCCCCTCTATCACCCAGGTACGCAACCCCTCGGGGCGGGGCGCCCAACTCCTCGGCGATCCTCCAGGTTCGCCCCCTTAGACCGCTCGGGGTCCCGACGGGCCCCTGCACACCCCATCCTGGTGGCCCGCTCCCGCAGCCCTCTTCGGGGTACTTCCTTTGTGCACTCCCGGCAGTGATCCCTTCCGTGTATTCACTGCCTCCATCAAACCCGGTGCAGTTCAACGCCCCACAGCACAGTCCACCGCAACAGCGACGCCAAGGCCGCCCTCAAACACCAGGGCCGCGCTCAAGCACAGGAACAGCTTCCGAACCACGCCCGAACCCGGGACGGCGCCTTCGGACGCGGGAGAGTTCCGCCCGGACGGCCCAGAGCACACCACCCACCACACCCCCAAACACGAAGAGCCGGTTATCGGCGCGAGCGTGGTGCTTTAGACCGGCGTGTCGCGGGCTGTTTCTATGGGCGCCGCCACGGCTTTGCTCGCGCCCCTAGGGGTTTTCGAGCGCTTCGGGTCTGAGGGTTTGGTTCGCGCGGGTGTTGGCGGTGGTGAGTGTCGGCCCGAGTCGGCTGCCGGCGTCGTACTTGGACCGCGCTTCTGCGCTTGGACCGCGTCCCTGCGGTTGTACCGTCTGAGAGTGCGTTTCAGGCAGTCCATCCGCAGCCAGGTGGTCAAACTCGCGCTCCATCTCATTCCCATCGACGAGGACAGGCCGTTAGCCGCCATGCGAGGCTTGGCATAATACGCGCCACCACTACCTGGGAGGACCGCCCGTGCACCGTCGAGAGTTCATGCTCATGCTCGCCGCGGGCACCGTCGGCGCCCTGGCATCCTGCTCCGCGAGTCAAAAAACCGCGAGCACGCCGACACCCGCCGCCGAACAGCGAATCGCGGCGCTGCCGACCTCCTCCCCCACCGCGCCACGGCCCCCATCCCCCACGCCCTCGCGCAGCCCCCTATGGCTCCAGGACGGCCCTCCCGAGCTGCCCGCCCCTGAAGGTCCCGGGCCACTGATCACCGGCCTGCCCGACGGCGTTGGCAACGTCGTGGCGATCACCATCGACGACGGCGCGGACGCCTCAGTGATCGACGCCTACCTAGACTTCGCCGCCGACTCCGGGGTACGTCTCACCTTCTTCGTGACCGGTTACTATCCGGGCTGGATCGACTGCAAGGACAAGATGTTGCCGCTGGTGGAGTCCGGACAGGTGCAGCTGGGGAACCATACGTGGACGCACCCGGGACTGACCGAACTCACCGAATCGGGAATCATCTCCGAGTTGTCGCAGTGCGAGTCGCTGCTGAACACCCATTTCGGCGTGACCGGCACACCGTTCGTCCGGCCTCCGTTCGGTTACCGCAACGACTGGACGGATTCGGTATGTGCGCAACTGGGCTACACCACACAGGCAATGTGGTACGGCTCCTTCGGCGATTCGGGTCTGCTGACCCAGGAGGTGTTGCTGGGCGAGGCAAACACATGGCTCCAGGCCGAACATATAGTTCTGGGCCACGCCAACGCCCCCACTGTCACCCATCTGTACGGACAGATCATCGACATCCTGCGAGAGCGGGCATTGCGGACCGTGACTCTTGATGACGTCTACTTCGGGCCGGGCCACAGTCGCAGCGTCTGATCCCGGCGCGCGGGCATCCTCCGCGCCGGTACCTCCACCCGCGCCGGCCTGGGGCCCGCTGCCCGCCGGTAGCGCTACCGCGGCGGCACGCCGCGGCGCAGCAGGCCCACGATGTGCCCGTCGATCAGCGCCTCCCAGGATGCTTCGACCACGTCTGTGCCCACGCCCACGGTTGACCAGGTCCGCTCCCCGTCGGTGATGTCGATCAGTACCCGCACCACCGAACGGGTGCCGCGTTCGGTGTCCAAGATGCGCACCTTGTAGTCGGTCAGCTCGAAGTCGGCGGTCTCGGGGTAGACCTGCTCCAGGGCCGCGCACAGCGCGTGGTCCAGGGCGTTGACCGGCCCGTTGCCCTCCCCCAGCACGGCGTAGCGCCGCCCGCCGGCCCACAGGCGCACGGTGGCCTCGGTCTCGGTGACCGTGTCGCCCTCGGTGGACAGCAACCGCTGCCCAGGCAGGGGCCGGGCCTGGATGGAGGCGCGCCAGGACTCCACCCGGAAGTATTCGGGCAGGTCCCCGCGAGCGGCACGCAGCAGCAGCTCGAAGGAGCCGTCGGCGGCGTCGTAGGTGTAGCCAGCGGCCTCGCGCGCCTTAACGGTCTCGGTCACCCGGGTGAGCAGCTCACGGTCGCCGGAGGCGTCGATGCCGAACTCACGGGCCTTGAGTTCAATGGAGGCGCGCCCGGCCATCTCCGAGACCAGCATGGTCATGGTGTTGCCCACGCGTTCCGGGTCGATGTGCTGGTACAGGCCGGGGTCCACCCGGATCGCGGAGGCGTGCAGCCCGGCCTTGTGCGCGAAGGCCTTGGCACCCACGTACGGCAGGCGACCCGACGGCGGCCGGTTGACGATCTCACCGACCCGTCGGGAGACCGCCGACAGTTCGGACAGACGCCGGGCACGTTCCTCGGCGTCGCCGGGCAGCACCGTGAAGTCGGTCTTCAGTTCCAGGTCAGCGATCAGGGTGAGCAGGTTCGCGTTACCGGTACGCTCCCCCATTCCGTTGACGCAACCCTGCACCTGCCGCGCCCCGGCCTCAACGGCGGCCAGGGCCCCGGCGACGGCGACCCCGGCGTCGTCGTGGGTGTGGATACCGATGGCGCAATCCTCATGCCCGGCCGCCTGCAGGGCGTCGCGCAGTCGCGCGACCCGCTTCCCGACGACGTCGGGGAGCGTTCCGCCGTTGGTGTCACAGGGGATCACGGCGCTGGCTCCCGCATGTGCGGCGGCAATGGCGACGGCAAGAGGGTAGGGCAGGTGCGGCTCGCCGCCCACTGCTTCCGTACCGGCCGCACCTTCCGCGCCGACGGCGGTGGATGTGCCCGCACCGGCCGCCTGACCGGCCTGGGCTGTGGCGTGGTCGACGCCGTCGAAGAAGTGTTCCAGGTCCACCATGACCTCCCGGCCCGCGCCGACCAGCAATTCCACCGTGTCGCGCACCATGCGCAGGTTCTCCTCCAGGCTGGTGCGCAGGGCCCGTTCTACATGCACCGGATCGGACTTGGCGACGATCGTGACTACGGGCGTGTCGGCTTCAAGCAGGGCACGTACCTGGGGATCCTCCTGGGCGGACACGCCGGCCTTGCAGGTGGATCCGAAGGCAACCAGCCGTGCGGTGCGCAGTTCCAGCTCGGTGCGGGCCCGGGCGAAGAACTCGGTGTCCTTGGGGATGGCGCCGGGCCAGCCGGCCTCGATGTAGGCCACGCCGAGCTCGTCCAGGAGTCGGGCGACGGCGAGTTTGTCGGCGACAGTGAAGGCGATGGACTGCTGCTGGGCGCCGTCACGCAGGGTGGTGTCGTAAGCGGCTACGGCCTTGGGCTTACCTGCGGGCATGTGTGCCCCCTTCTCCGGTGGGTGTTTACCGGAGAGTCTGTCACACACTGACGTGGTGTCTGCTCCCACGACCGCCCCAGTTTGAGAGGGTGCTCACCCGGCGCGTCGATCCGTGGCGTGGGCATGGTGAGCCCGGTAGCGTCTGTGCGTTGTCTGTCCGTGCGTCGTCGTGGAGGAGGACCCGATGAGCGACACCCGCGTCAAGCGAACCGCTTCCGTGTTCGGCTCCTGCGTCAGCCGAGACACTGTTGAGGTCCTGCGGGCTCGGGGTTGGCGGGTCGGGGCGTATGTAGCGCGCCAATCCCTGCTTTCTGCGGGATCGCAAATTGCGGGGGATATCGTTGATTTGAGCGGACTGGCCTCCGCTTTCGTCAGTCGCGTGCACGCCGGAGACCTGGCGGGGGATCGCCGCTCCCGCCTGGCTACGGCAGCGGAGGATACGGATGTTTTGCTGTGGGACATCGTGGATGAGCGGCTGGGGGTACTGGAGCTGCCCGACGGCGAGCTGCTGACCCGTACCACCGAGGGACTCACGGCGGGCCTGTACGACTCGCTGGAGGGCGCGCGTCTACTGGAGTTCGGTTCGAACCAGCACTTCGAGCGGTGGGCCGAAGCGCTGCCGGCCTGGCGCGCTGAGTTGGAGAGCCTGGGTCTGGCCGACCGGACGCTGCTTTTGCAAACGGCTTGGGCAATCGTGGACGAGGACGGGGCGAAGACGCCGACGTCGTGGGGCGTGGGCGCGGTGGAGGCGAACTGGTTTGCGCAGCGCTATTACCAGGCTGCGGCGCAGGCTACGGGTGTGCGGGTGCTGCGCCTGCCCGACGAGCTGACCGTTGCGGGCACCCACCACACTTGGGGTCCGGCGCCGTTTCACTATCAGGACGCCGCCTACGCGTGGCTGGCGGATCAGATCGACCGCTTTGCGGCTAAGGCCTCCTCCGACTCCCAGGGGGCGCAGCCCCTGCGCTGAGCCGCCTTCCTGCGGAAGGTCGCGGCCTGACGCACTCGCTACCGCTCTCAGGTGTGCGCAAGCCGCCTTCCTGCGGAAGGTCGCGGCAGATGGCGACGACAGCAGCGGTGAAGGCAACGGTGTGGCAGCGCACAGCAGTTCCGGAAGGGGACCGCGTACATGCGAGCTATCCTTTGAAACGTCTATGTCAGGATGATCATTCCTGACCCCCACTTCCCCATAGGAGTTCCCATGCGCAGGAGCGTAATGGTCGTCTACGGCACACGCCCCGAGGCGATCAAACTGGCGCCGGTGATGCGCGGGCTGCAGGAACATCCGGCCCTGCAGCCCACACTTATTTCTACCGGCCAACACCGGGAAATGTTAGAGCAGGTCAATGACATCTTCGGCTTGGCACCCGACCATGACATCGACGTTTTCGAGGCGCGGCAGAACCTGAACACGCTTACCGCAAAGATTTTCGCCCGTCTGGACCCGCTCCTGGCCGAATTGAACCCCGACGCCGTCCTGGTGCAAGGGGACACAACCACAGTGGCAGCCGCTGCGCTGGCGGCCTTTTATCGTCAGGTGCCGGTTGTTCATTTGGAGGCCGGCCTGCGCTCGGGTGATCTGCGATCGCCGTTCCCTGAGGAGGCGAATCGGAGGGTGACCACACAGCTGGCTGCGCTTCACCTGGCGCCGACTGCGGCATCTCGCGCGAACCTGTTGCGTGAGGGGGTGGACCCGCAGACAGTGGTTGTCACCGGTAACACGGTGATCGACGCCCTACTGCACACCCGGGCCCAGCAGATTCAGCCCACTGATGCGCGCCTGCGCCGGGCAATCGCCGAAGACCAACCGATGATCCTGGTGACGGCACACCGGCGCGAGAACTGGGGTGAGGCGATGGCAAATGTGGGCCGGGCGCTGGCACGCCTGGCGAACCGTTACCCGGAGCATCTGATCGTGCTGCCGGCGCATCGCAATCCACTGGTGCGGGAGGCCGTGCTGCCCCGCGTGGAGGGTCTGGATAACCTACTCGTCTCCGAACCACTGTCGTACGGTGAGTTCACCACCGTTATGGGTGCCGCGCAGATCATATTGACTGACTCCGGCGGCGTGCAGGAGGAAGCTCCAAGCCTGGGCAAGCCGGTGCTGGTAATGCGAGAGAACACCGAACGTCCCGAGGGTGTGGAGGCTGGCACCGTGCGCCTTATCGGCACCTCCGAGGACCGCCTGGTAGCGGAGGTATCCGCCCTGATCGACTCTCCCGCCCTTTATCAGCAGATGGCTCATGCCGCAAACCCCTACGGGGACGGCCAGGCTGCGGCACGCGCCGTGGCCGCCATTGCCGCACTGCTGGACGCGGGTGAACGCCTGCCCGATTTCCAGCCCGCCGCTTCACGTCCGGTTGATCAGCTGAGGTCACCGTCGCTGTGAAGGACATGCCTTCCCATTCCTTTGCACCTTGCTCAACCGCCCATTGCGCGGCAGGTCACCCCCTGAATGCTCTGAGTAGGAGATAGATCCTTCATGGCTGATTCCAATTCCACCTGGCAGACAGCGGACATCGGCGGCTCCCGCCTGCACCTGCCCCACGGGTCCATTCCGGCCCTGGACTGCGCAGTATGGGTCCTGGCGATTGTATTGGTCGTCTCCTTGAATATTGATGGCGGCACCCGTTATCCCGTCGGCACGGGCATGGGTGTGACGATTCTGCTCGCGCTGGCTGCGCAGTTGTTGGCCTGGGGCCTGTTCCTGCGGGGTCGTGCCCGCTTCGCCACGAGTGACGAGATGCCGCAAATCCTGGTCACCGATCTGCTGGTGGCGGCGGTGCTCATGCTCGTCTGCGCCTTGGCGCAGGACTCTCTGCTGCCGCCGGGGGCCGCGGCGGTGTCCGGCGCGGTCGCATTGACTCTGCACCTGTTGGCGCGTTGGCTGTATCGGAGCTTCGTCACGTGGCTCCGACGGCCATCGGCGCACCGCAGCAGACGCACGATCGTGTTGGGCGCGGGATACGGAGGCACTCAGGCGATCAGTCTGATGCAGCAGGACCAAAACTACGTATTCACGCCAGTGGCGATCCTGGACGATGATCCGGCCAAACGCCACCTGCGCATCAGCGGTGTTCGTGTGCTCGGCCCATGGGACGCACTCGGGCAGGTGGCCGCCGAGACACGCGCCGATCTGGTGCTGCTGGCGGTCCCCTCCGCCGGTCCGGACAAGGTCGACGACGTGGTGGAAAAGGCCCATGCCCTCGGCTTGGAGATCCGCATCATGCCCGCCATGAAGGAGCTAGTGGATCGTGCGCCCTCGTATCGTCCCGATGCCTCCCAGTTCCAGACAACCGATGTCTTCCGGCCCCCACAGATAGCGGACCTGCTGGGACGCCGGGAGATCGACACCGACGTCGACGCCATAGGCGCCTACTTGACCGGCGAGCGGGTTCTGGTGACGGGCGCGGGAGGGTCGATCGGCTCCCGGCTGTGTCAGGCGATCGCCCGCTACGAGCCGGCCCGGTTGATCATGGTGGACCGGGATGACTCGGCCCTGCACGCGGTCCAACTTTCGTTGGACGGCGAGGCGATGCTCGATTCTCCCGATCTGATTCTCGGTGACCTGCGCACCCCGGGCTTCATCCAGGCCCTATTCGACGAGAACCGGCCCACCATTGTCTTCCACGCGGCCGCCCTGAAGCACGTTACGCTCACAGAGCGCTTCCCGGAGGAGGCGTTCTTGACGAATGTGGCGGCCACGCGTGACCTGCTGCTGGCGGCGGCCAGCCATGACGTGCGGCGCTTCATCAACATCTCCACGGACAAGGCCGCGGACCCGCAGTGTGTGCTCGGCTACTCCAAGCGAGTGGCCGAGCGGCTCACGGCGACCATTGGCCGCACGCTGGCATCGGAGCGCCGCTTCATGTCGGTGCGCTTCGGCAATGTGTTGGGTTCACGAGGCTCAGCCCTGTTGACCTTCGCCTCGCAGCTGGAACGCGGACTGCCGCTGACTATCACGGATCCGGGCATGGAGCGCTTCTTCATGAGCGTGGATGAGGCCTGTCAGCTGGTGCTGCAGGCCGGGGTGCTCGGCCACTCTGGCGAGGTCCTGGTCCTGGACATGGGCGAGCCACACAACATTGAGGAGCTGGCACGACGCTTCGCCACTCTGATGGGCCACCCCGACGCCCAGGTCACCTATACCCGTGTGCGCCCGGGTGAGAAACTCACCGAGGAGCTGTTTGGCCGGGATGAGGAGGATCGGCGTCCGAACCACCCGCTGATCTCGCAGACCGCGGTGCCGTCATATCCGATGCAGGAGCTTGAGGACATCGCGGACCTACGCGAACGCGCTCAGTGGGGTCAGCACGGCGCCTTGGTACGCCGTTGGATGGAAGCAGAGAGCGGGGCATGATACTTGCCCTCATCCTCGGCTTCCTGGCCGCCACGGTCACGTCGGTGCTGGCGACGCTGGTACTGATCCCGATGCTGCGGCGCGCCCAGGTCGTAGATATCCCAGTGGGGCGTTCACTACATGCGGCGCCAACGCCACGTGGCGGTGGCCTGGCCGTGGTGCTCGCGGCGGTGGTGGTGATGGGAGTTGCGCCCGCCGTTGCCTGGAACCGAGTCGGGTTCGCCGGCCTGATGGTTCACTTCAGCACGGTGATGCTGGGGTTCGTGGCGATTCTTGCCTTCGCGATCGTGGGTCTGGTGGAGGATCTGTTCGCTCTGTCCACACAGTCACGCCTGTGCCTGCAGTTGGGGCTGGGCCTGTTCCTGGGCCTGGCGGCAGCCGCGCAGGTGGGAGCCGATCCGTGGGTGGCGGTGCCGGTGGCCGTATGCGCGACCGGGGTGGTCAACGCCACCAACTTCATGGACGGGGCGAACGGACTTGCGGCTGGGCATGCGGTGGTATCGGCATTGTGGTTCGTGGTGGTCGCCGTGGCACAGCCGGTGCCGGGGCTGGGCTTCGTCATGATCACGGTGGCGGGGGCCGCCGCGGGGTTCCTGCCCTTCAACGCGCCCCGTGCCCGGCTGTTTCTGGGTGATACGGGCTCGTACGCACTGGGCGGCGCCTGGGCCTTCGCGGCCACGGTCTGTTTGGCCTCAGGGGTTGCTCCGAATGCGGCGGTGGCCCCGCTGCTGGTGCTGGTGACCGATGCCGGCTTCACCCTGTTCATGCGGGTGCGCACCGGGCAACGTTGGTACGAGCCGCATAAGCTGCACGTATACCAGCGCCTGGTTACCTTCGGCTGGCCACACTGGGCCGTGGCACTGCTGGTGGCGGGCACGGCCGCACTGTGCTCGGCCCTGGCGTGGTTGGGGCTGGTGCTGGACCAGCAGGCGCTCGCCTGGGGGATCATCCTCATGGTGCTGGCCGCCTATCTGTACCTGCCCTTGGCGGTGGGAGCCGGTGACCCATTCCGCATGCTCAGGCCGGTGAGGTAGGAGCAATGAGAATCCTGCTGCTGACTCACTACTGGGCGCCGGAGACGGGCGCGCCGCAGAAGCGTTGGCGGTGGCTCGCCAGTGGTCTGGTAGAGCGAGGGCATGAGCTGGCGGTGCTGGCCCCGCCCCCGCACTACCCATCCGGGCGCCTGCTCGACGCCGATCCACGTCACGGCCCGGGTGCGGCCTGCCGGGACGCTACCGGGGCGATGATCCATCGCACCGCCTTCCGCCCTTACGACGCGGGTCTGGGCGGTCGGGGCGCTGATCAGGCGGTGGCGGCGGCCGACTCCCTGCGTTTGGGGTTGCGGCGCTTCACCGGATCACGGCGGCCCGACGTCGTCGTCGGCTCCGTTCCGGGATTGCCGACGCTGCCGGCCGCTCTAGCGCTGGGGCGGGCGCTGCACCGACCGGTGGTGGCCGAGTTACGCGATGCCTGGCCGGATATTCTGGACTCGGCCTCCAGCTGGGCCGGCGGGGACGGGCCCGGTCTGCGGCGTCGAGTCGCGAAGGCCATGCGCGGGGCCCTTCCGCCGGTCATCACCCGGTTGGAGCGCGACGCCGACGCCGTGGTCACTACCACGGAGTCCTTCGCCGCGGTGCTACGCGAGCGCGGCCTGGGGCGGGTGGTCACGGTGCGGAACACCTCACCCACACTGGCGGTGCCGCCTCCGCCAGTACCGGCGTCGCGGGAGGACGGCGCCCTGCATGTGCTGTATCTGGGCACGGTGGGCCGGGCCCAGGGGATGGTCGGCGCGGTGCGGGCCGCGGCCCTGGCCGCCCGGCGGGGAGCACCAGTTGTGCTGCGGATCGTCGGCGAGGGAGCGCAGGTCGCGGCAGTACGCGAGGAGGCGGTGCGGCTGAATGCCCCGGTGCAGGTGTTGACTCCCATCCCAGCCCAGCGGGTGGGCGAACAGTACACGTGGGCGGATACGGTGTTGGTGTCCTTGCAGGACTGGCCAGCGATGTCGCTGACGATTCCGTCCAAACTGTATGAGGTCATGGCCACCGGGCGGCACATCAGCGGCGCAGTGGCGGGTGAGGCTGCCGCAATCCTGCGCGCATCCGGAGCCGGCGACGTCGTCTCTCCCCAGGATCCGCAGGCGCTGGCGGGGTTATGGGCGGGGCTGGCCGCCGATCGCAGCCGACTTTCCGCCACCGGTGGCGCGGGCTGGCTGGAGACGCATGCAGACCAGGCATCCCTAGTGTCCCGCTACGAGTCGCTACTGGAGGAGGTCGCGGATGTTTGAGGTTCAACGCTTGCGGAACCTGTCTTTGCTGGCGGCTACCGCCGCCCAACATCTGGGGGAGGATCCGCTGCTGCTGGCAGTGCAGGCGGCCAGGCGGCTGCCGCCCGGAGTGCGCAGACACCTGGCGCGGACCATCAGCGCCAGAGCAGGGACTGGCTCGGTGCGTTTGGCTCTGGGCGAGTTCCTCGCCGACCGGCATGCCCAGGCGGGCCAGGTGCTGGCACAGGTCGAGCCGCGCACTGTGGTGGGCCGACATCTGGCGGCTGAGTTGGCGGTCCAACTCGGCCGGGTCCTCCCAGACGCCGCCGCCCAGCCGCCGGTAGTGCTTGCTCGCCAGTTGTGGTCTCGGGGGCACTTGCAACAGGCGATTGGGATGCTCGACGGCGTGCACCGGGCGCAGGCACAGCGGGCACGGCTGCGTTCACAGCTGGCGGTGATGAGTCCGGGTTTCACGCTCCCGCCGGTCATCCCCTCCCCCGCCTGGTCGGTTCGGCGAACCGACGGCCCCGTACGCGTGTTGCACGTGTTGACCAATTCCTTCCCGCGCACCCAGTCGGGCTATGCGGTGCGCTCGCACGCGGTGCTGCGGGCTCAACGCGCTGCGGGCACCCAGGTACGGGCGGTCACCCGGATCGGTTATCCGGTGACGGTGGGGATGGTCGGCGCGGCCAGGGAGGACGTAGTGGACGGGATCGAATATCGCAGACTGCTGCCGACCCGGTTGGCGCCGACGCCGGCGGCGCGGCTGGTGCAGATGACCCGCCTGCTGGCGCGCGAGGTGGAGGCATTCCGCCCGCAGGTGCTGCACACGACCACGAACTTCCAGAACGCTTTGGTCACGCGGGCCGTGGCCCGGTCATACGGGCTGGCGTGGGTGTATGAGATGCGCGGCGTGTTGGAGCAGACGTGGGTGGCCTCCCGCCCGGCCGACCAGCAGGCGGAAGCCCTGGAATCGGAACGGTTCCGCCTACTGCGCGCCAAGGAGACGGAGATGGCGCTGGCGGCCGATGCGGTGGTGGTCCTGTCGCAGGTGCAACGTGAGGACCTGATTGAGCGTGGCGTACCGGCCGAGCGCATCAGGATCATTTCTAACGCCGTGGATGATGCGGTGTTGGAGGCGCCCGAGGTGGGCGCGGCGCAGGCGCGAGCCGGGCTGGGGCTGCCGCGCGATGGCTTCTGGGTAGGTTCTGTCTCCTCCCTGGTGGACTATGAGGGCTTTGACGTGCTGTTGGAGGCGGTGGCCCGGTGTCGTGCGAACGGTGTGGATGTGCGCTGCCTGCTGGTGGGCGACGGCGTGAGTCGACCGGGGTTGGAAGCGCACGCAGCCGAGCTCGGCCTGGGGCCGCAGGTGTGTGTGTTGCCGGGACGGGTGCCGCAGGATGAGGCTCTGGCCTGGTATCAGGCGCTGGACCTGTTCTGTGTGCCCAGGAAGGACACACCGGTGTGCCGATCGGTGACACCGATCAAGCCCTTCACTGCCATGGCGCTGGGGCGACCGGTGCTGGTGTCCGATCTGCCGGCCCTGCGGGAGGTGGCTGCCCGGGGGGAAGGCGCCGTTTTCCCCGCGGAGGACGTCGTGGCCTTGGCCACGGCCATGAGCACCGCGGCCGGGCACCCAAGGAATGCGGTAGCTAGCGGGCAGAATGGGACTCGCCCCGGTGTTCCCGCCGGTCTGCCCACATGGAGTCGTAACGGCGGCCTCTACGCCGCACTGTATGAGGAGCTTATATGAACGCGCAGCCGCAGGAGTCATTCTCCATGACGTGGCTCGACCGCGCGTACGACGAGTACGTGCGTAGTTCCCATGTGGTCTCCGCGCAGCAGCTCCAGGAGCTCTCCCCCGTGGGCCGACGCCCGCGACTCGGGGAGTACGTTGGACAACTGTGGCAGCGTCGGCACTTCATCTGGGCCGACGCCCGGGCTAAGGCACTGGGGTCTCAACGCGGAACTCTGCTCGGTAATGCATGGTTGATCGTTAAGCCGATGCTGGACTCCCTCGTGTTCTTCGTCATCTTCGGCATTTTGCTGCAGACGTCCCGGGGGATCGATAACTTCATCGGCTATCTGATCGTCGGCGTGACGCTCTTCCCACCCCTGCAGCGGGCGATCACGGGGGGCAGCCAGGTCATCAGGAACGGCCGGAATATGATCCGGGGTTTCTCCTTCCCTCGCGCTGTTCTGCCGATCTCCTACACTTTGCGTTCAGCGATCGACACGCTGCCGCCGTTGGTGGCGGTTTTGCTGCTGGTGATGATCTTGCCGCCGCATGCGCTGCCCACCTGGCACTGGGCGCTGGTGTTCCCCATCTTCCTGCTGCAGTTCATATTCGGGCTGGGATTGACGTTCTTCGCCGCACGTATCACTGCACTGTTGCCGGACATGCGCAATATTTGGCCGTTCCTGACCCAGTTCTGGTTCTACGGTTCGGGCGTCTTCTTCTCCTATGAGCGCTTCGTAAACCATCCGACCATGCTTTCCTTCATGGATGTGAATCCCGGGTATCTGATCCTCACCATGTACCGCGACTGCATCTTGTACGGCGCCGTACCCAATGGGCGTTCATGGGCATTGTTGGCCGCCTGGTCGCTTGGCACCATGGTTCTAGGATTCGTGTTCTTCTGGGTCAAGGAGGTGGACTATGGAGTGGAGCGCTGAGGCGAGGGAAGATTCGGTGATGACCGATCCGACCGTCGTTGTTCGGAGCGTGCGCGTGCGCTATCGCTCCCCTTCCAGTGATGCCGCCGTCATGCGCGCCGTCTCACCAACCACGCGTGCCTTGCTACGACTCACCGGACAGCGGCCGAAGGTGACCGTGGACGCACTCAAGGGGGTGTCCCTGGTGGCACGGGCCGGTGAGTCGATCGGTATCCTCGGCCGCAACGGCTCGGGTAAGTCCACACTGCTGCGGATTATCGCTGGTCTGGAGACGCCGTTAAGCGGCACGGTCATGGCCCGGTCAACCCCGGTGCTGTTAGGTGTGAATGCGGCCCTGGTGCCTGACCTTCCCGGGGAGCGGAACGTCATCCTTGGCTGTCTGGCCATGGGATTGTCGAAAGCGCAGGCCCACGAACTGCTGCCGGAGGTGGTGGAGTTGGCCGGCATCGGCAAGGCCATCTACCGTCCGATGAAGACCTACTCCTCGGGTATGGCCTCACGCCTCCGGTTCGCGATCGCCGCCGCGGCGAACCCAGACATTCTCTTGATCGATGAGGCGCTAAGCACGGGCGACGCGGCTTTTAAGGAGCGCAGCGAGCGCAAGATGGCAGAGCTGCGCAAGGCTGCGGGCACCGTGTTCATCGTGAGCCACGCGGCGCAGACGATCGAGGAGATGTGTTCGCGGGCGATTTGGCTGATGGAGGGCGAGATTATCGGCGACGGCCCGGGCCCAGAAATTGCCCACGACTACCGCTGGTGGTCCTGGAACATCACCAAGAATGAGTTCGCCAAGGCTGACGAGATCCTGGCCCGCTGCCGCGACAAGTGGGCGGCACGGGAACCTGTCATCGCCGATCCCGACATCTACAAACGCTCACCAAGGCACGCATATTAGTAACCGCACCATACAGGCACTTTCTCGTCGTCATCACGCGCTACTCCGCAAGAAGGACCAAAATCGCTAGCGGACCCGACGCGGCTGGACGAGGCCGAAACTCGAAACCGCATTATCGACCATCGTTCCGACGCGAGAACACCCAGCCGCTACACGCAATCCCCAAATGGAAACAATATAACGCCCGCCCGAAAGCCTCATGACACCCCGGGGAAAAAGGCCTCACGGAACTTCCGAAACGCCTCCCCGTTATAAGCATGAACATCTATGGCAGACGGCTCGACCTCACGCGAAACCAGTGCGCGGACTCCCTCTGCGACACCCGCATCGGTGCTCGGGACAAGAAGTCCACCAAACGCCTCAATGATGCTCCTAGGGCCAGGAATGTCAGTTGCCGCCACTGGCACGCGGAGATACATCCCTTCAAGCAACGCTATTCCCTGTCCTTCCCAACGGGAAAACAGACAGAGACCTGCCGAGCGCGCGATAACAGGGTAAGGGTTCTCCAGGAAGCCGAGCATTAGAACGTCGCCATTTAATCCAGCCCCATGTATCTCGTTCTCAACAACGGCTCGAGAAGGACCATCCCCAACAATCACCAGGCCAAGATTATTCCGGCACTCAACGCGCGCGAAGCCACGTATCAACCTGTCATACCCCTTCTCCGGCGAAAGCCTACCAACTGCGACGACATAACCGTCGTGCCCAGTCAAAAAATCGACTAGCTTCTCGGGGAGAGCCTCACGGGCAAGCCCATCGATACGATGCGCATCCACAAGGTTGTTAACCGAAATCGAGCGACTCCCCACACGCAGCGCAGGGAACGCTTCGCAATTTGCGCGCTCTGCTGACTCAGATACTGAAACCGCAACATCAAAATCATCGTACAGTCGAGTTACCCTCGACAACTCGACATGCTTCTCGCGTCGTTCCGCGTCCATTTCACTATGTAGGAAAATCCCGGTCCGCGTTCCCTCAGGCGCTCCAGCCATTATACGCGCCCAAAACCTCGAATAACCGTCGAAGTCAATCGATGCATCAAACCTGGCGCCGCCAAACATCCTCCGGAACTCGCGCGCGTAGGCACCGCGGACCACAGATACCTGTTCTTCCACGAGACGCACCCATCCGTCGAACTCGAGCTGGTTGACATACTGCTCCACCGGTGTCAGCGTAAGCCCACCACTACGCGGCAAAACCGACACACCATCAGGAAATATTCTCAGCTGATCGGCGCGGGAACTCTCAGTCGTGAGGCTGCTACGATCAACAAGAACCGTCGCACTTCCAGGTCCGTTCTCTTCTATGAATGCGGCACACAACGATCGCAGCGAAGCGGTTATACCATTCGGAATGCACGAGGCACGCAGCACCATTGTTCTACCTCTACGCCGTTCCGGTATCTGAGTAGACGGAGCGAGAAGTGTTTCGAGGAGCCGCTCAGATGCATGTCCATCCTCTCGGTTTACAAAAGCCAGACTAGCGCTCCTCCTCGCATCCTGCCAGTCGTCCTCCCCTTCCAAAATCCGCGCAAGCGATCCTACGGTGTCTTCCAAAGTTGTGTGCACGGGTCCAGGCATCGGGACGTCGTACATGCCACGCTCGGACGTGTAAGACTCAAGATCGTAGCAGTAGAAGACTATCGGGCGATCCCTAACGAGGTAGTCAAAGTACACGGACGAATAGTCTGTAACTAGCACGTCAGCGACCGCGAGGAGGTCATACAGATCGACATCGAGAGGGACCATGAAGCGTTCCAAAGCTGTCCCCTTAGCCAATTCACGGACGAATCTGTGAGCCGAATAGACTACCTGGTAACCGGCACGTTCAAAGGCCTCGAGTGCTTCGATTTCCACTATAGGATCAAACTCGATCTCGCCTCCCGCATTGATCTGCCCTCTCCAAGTCGGAACGTAAGCAAGCAAAGGCCGCTGCGTCCCATCGGTGATGACGGCTGACACATCCGCTTGCGCACCCTCATCCTTGAAAATATTGTCGATCCGGGGAGTACCATCCAGCACAATCCTCCCCGGGAAAATACGCTCTACGTCATCTTCCTTAAGCAACACGTCTGCGGTCCACTGATTTCCAACCGCGAGCTCGGTACATTGAAGCATGTTTCTTGCAATGTTACCGTATCCAAGAAATTCGTTTGAAATCGCCTTTCCCATCGCCTTGAGCGGTGTGCCATGCCAAGTATTGAGATATTTCTGCCCGTCGCGTCTAATGAAATAACTTCCAAATGACGTATTATTAACGAGGTATTTCGCAGTTGCGAGGTAACGGAAATAGAGTGGTGTCTCGCGGCGCACGAGAACAACATTCCTCAATCCGAGAACATCCGCGGGTAAGTTTGTATCATCGTTGACGACCCAAACATGAGTGAAATTCCTGGTCCGCTCTGACGACAGAGCCGCATGAAAAATCGCGCGCGGGTTGCAAGAGATGCTTGAGCCATGACCAACTTCATACAAAATTGTCTTGTCGTCGATCGGAAGCGTTTGCATATCCTCAACGTATCCCTGAAGGAATCGCTTAAACGTGTCATTTGAGTAACGCGCTGCGTCAACGTAGGGAGTCACTGACGGGTGCATTCGAGAGAACACCAAGATCGCGCGATCTACATCGGCTCTAGACTTCAGAAGGAGCCAGCCAAGGATCCACGCGTCTTCGGGGTCGAGGTTTTCACCGGCCGCAAACTGGTATTCGGCGACCGTGAGGGCTTGCTCGAAGTCACCACGACTAAGCAGTTCCCTAATGACACTACGACGTTCCTCAGCAACCAGTGCACTCGGACGACAAGAACTACTAGCTCCGCGAATCATGTCATCAGGAATAGCCGGTCGATATGTCGAAGACGATTTGTTGTCGAGATCCACTTCGGGCCATTTCTTACGCTCGGCGCACGCCAGGAAGCAAGCTACAGCTGCCTCGCGATTGTTCTGCATAAGCGCCATTCTTGCTGCATGGAACATGCCGTGAGAATTGTCTCGGCGCCCGACGGTTGCCGCCGCAAGATATGTATCATAGGCAGCCCTAAAGTCCTGCCGACGTTCGAGGCAAGCAGCCAGACGAAATGTGGTGTACTGTCTCTTCGGAGCAATCTGAACCGACATCGCGTAAGCACGTGACGCTTCACTCCACAAGAAGCAGTTCTCTAGCGCGATGCCGAGCTGATAAAGAAACTCGGCGTCGCGAGCAAGCGCCGGTTTCTTCTCAACCTCAGCGCGCAGCGCACGCGCTGCCGCATCCCATCGACGCTCGGAGACAAATACCGAGCCGAGGCCGTACTTCTTGTTTTCCGGCTTAACGTACTTAACAGCACTCTGATACGTTGCGTCTGCATCGGCAAGTCGACCTATTTTCTCGTAGCACGAGCCGAGCAGAAATCTTGCGCGATATCCGGCGACATTATCATCAACTAGCCCTTGGAGAATTTCCGCCGCGCGCACCCAATTCGACAGTGATGACTCTAGTTCAGCCAGCTTCCACCTGTACTTTTGCGACTTCGGGAAGAGTCGCACAGCGACATATAGGCACTTGCGCAGATCAGCAAGGTTTCCCCCACGATGAGCTAGATTTTCATAGAGGTATTGAATAGCTTTTTCGCTAAACTCGGGAACCTCGGCGACCTCCCACATGTCCGCGCGGCCGCTATCATCATCTCGAATCGCGAAACGACACTGACCGCGTCGATATACCGCTTGCTCCTTCGTCTCTCCTCCTGCAGCGATCGACCTAGTGTAAGCCGCTATCGCGTCTTCATAGCGCTTCATGCGATGCATGAGAAAACCAAGTCGGTTCCATGCGGCTCCAGATTCAGGCGCTGCGTCTGTCCATTCCTCGGCGACGCTTATCGCTTCCTCATATCGCTCTTGTTCCACCAAGATGCGAATCGCGCGTGCGTAACTCTTGTTCGGAGTGCCCTTCCCGGCAGCGCGATGCGTGCTCACAGCTTGGGCCGTCATCCCGAGCCGTTCTTCGACAATCCCGATCTTATTGAGAATCTCGCTCTTCATTATTGATGATACTCGGAGTAATCAGCTGCGTTGCTGCATGTCGTTCTTGATCTGGGTTGTGGAGATCTCCGGCGTGCGTGGGAGATAGACCACTTCGCATAGGCCTGCAAGCTGCTCGTCGAACTTGCCCTTCCAGTCATCCCCCATGACGAACACGTCGATGTCGTACTTCCTCACGTCGTCGACTTTCTGCTCCCAAGTGTATTCGGGAACAACTAGATCCACATAGCGAATCGCCTCAAGCATTCGGCGACGCTCGTTGTATGAGAAATAGGCTTTCTTACCTTTCCCGGCGTTGAACTCATCCGAGGACAGCACCACCACCAGGTAGTCGCCGAGCGCCTTCGCGCGACGGAGCAACTCGATATGTCCGTAGTGCAGCAGGTCGTAAGTGCCATAGGTTATAACGCGCTTCATGGATCCTCGGTATGGGTGTTGGAGAGTCGCGCTCCGGTCGGGCGCACGCCAGAATGCTGCAGGCACGGAAACGCGAATGAAGCGATTCTAGCCGCGTCTTTCCTGGCTCTCCTGCCTCAGGTACGCCGAGAGGATCACAAAACAGCACCAGTCGCGGCCCCATTATAAACATATGGCTGCCGAGCCTGCTCCGTCAGTCGTGCGCACCGCGCGGGTTCATAGGCTCGTTCAGCGGCTTCGTCGTACACCACGTAGCCGCACTCCCGCCCCCAGTACTTCGCCGGCGTGGGAGAGCCGGTCAGGGGAGCTCGACTGTAAAGGCTCGTTACCCGGCCCGCTCCGATGACGGCAACCGCTTCCCTACCTTTCCACAGCAGCATGCGCGCACGCGCGTCCGCACTCAGATGGGGCCACGGTGCGCGCTGGATCAACTCGGCATCGATCCGCTTAGCCAGGCACCGCATCAGCAGCTCGTGCCGCTCAGCGACGCCCGGCATGCCGGGGACTTCCCCCCGGTCAACGACGCCGAAGTACCAGCCCAGGTCATACAGGACGGTCTGCTGCGCCCATGGAGCACCTCCGGTCAGCTCCAGGTAAGGCAGGTAGCGCTCGGTGAACTGTTGAAGGTACCGTCCGGGCCGCCCCCAAGCAGTCTGTACCGCCGAGTCTCCGGCTGTGCGCTTGTTGTAGTAGTAGACGGCCTTAGGAACCACCACACAGCGCGAGTTCAGCACACGCACCATACCGATGAACATGCCGTCCTCGAAGGTTGGCGCGTCCCGATCCTCTGGAAACCTGCACCGCCGAGCTAGGTCACCTCGGATCAACACTTCGTGGGTAGACAGCTGTACGACGTCCGGGGACAACTTCGCATCAGTGCCCTTGACCCCCCGCCGAAACCTGAAGTCCAACGGATGCGGGTAGGAAACGCCGCGTTGACGGACAAGGGTACGTCCAATCAGCATACCCACGTCAGCATCCCGCGCAGCCATCAAAGTTGAGATGAAGGCGGGTACGAGTTCGTCGTCGGGGTCGGGGAAGCCTATCCACTCTCCTGCGGCCCGCGCCAGACCGAGATTCCTGGCCCGCCCCTGACCGCCGTTGTCGGTCTCGATGACCTGGGTACGCAGGTCTGTTCGATCAGCCCAGTCCCTGCAGATTGAGGGGCTCTGGTCCACCACGCCGTCCAGAACAAGCACAACTTCCAAGCGGTCATGGGGGTAATCCTGTGCCTCCAACGAGGCAAGGAAGTCCGGCAGGTACTCGGCCACCCCATACACCGCGACCACCAGTGACACGGTTGGGCAACTATCAATCCGGAGGCGACGAATCAACGCCATTAGATCCTCTCCTTCAGCAGTTGGGACAGGATCCGTTCGCGCGCCGCCGCATCCGGGATGATCAGCTCCGATGCTGGTTGAAGTCTTCCGTCGCGCGCGTCCAGCGCGGCGGCAAGCGCCTGCCCGATACTCTCGGCCGAGACCGCTCCGGCCGCCACATGCATGCGGCGGTAGGCGTCGGCATCGGCGGTGCCGTCCGGACTCCAAACGATCGCCACGGCTCCGAGCAGCATCGCATCATCCAGGATCGAGGAGCGGTCCGAGATCACGGCCCAGGCCCGGGACAACTGCTCGGGCACGTCCGTGCCCGTGGTGGTGGGCACGGCCAGGCTCCTGAACCATTCAGGCGTAGTCAGGGCAAGCTTGGGGTGCACGAACAACACAACATCTAACCCGGACTCTCTCACGGCCTCGGCAAGTTGGAGCCAGCGCGCGTAGAAGCCGGCGAGCAGGTCGGTGCGTCCTGGGTCATTGTCCAGTGTCCTCGAAAGCCACGGACTCCAGGTAGGTGCCAGCACCACCCGATCGCGCTTGCGCCCAAGAAGAGCGTGCATGGCGTCATGGCGTGGGAAACCGGTCAGCCACACCTCCCGGTCGGTGAGCAAGTAGGGGCTGTGGTCGGCGGTGATCGCGGTGTACTCGGCCTGGTGGGCGGTGATAAGCACGTCAATACGGCGGGTGTTGAACCACCTCCACATGTGACGCATGGTCACGCCGTGTTGTAGGAACACCACCCGTTGGTCCCTGCGCGTTCCCGATCCCATCAGGCGTGCGGCTATGACGGGGTCGCCGACGTCAGCTAGCAGCAGCGTGTCAGCCTGCGCCCAGGCCGTCTCAAATGCAGCCGTTCCCGGACAGACCAGCTCAAAACCGTCCGCTTCCAGCCGGTCCCAGTCAGCGCAGCGGCGATCGATGACGAACACATGACGGATACCCGACGCGTGCTCGCGCACGTAGCGGTACAGGGGCTCGGCGTTGTCCCCGGCCGAGTCGTGGCGGTCCATGTACAGCCAGGTGCGGGGAGCGTCCGACGGCGTCACCGCCGGCGCGTCCACCCGTGGCATTCCCCCATCCGCCCGAGTGCGCTCCGGTACCGTGCCGCTGCGGCGGCCGGTCAGCCGGGCCATGCGACGTCGCAGCGCCCGTAGCCTCCGCGTTAGGGCTCGCCGCGCCCTTACTGCCGAGGCCGGCGAGGGCGCGGGCGGGCGCCGTATACCCCGGTATGGCGCGGGGGTGACCTCGCGGTCGTCGATTACGGCGGTCAAGGTCCCCTTGGGAAGCCAGACGAGCCGCTCGTAGACGAGTACGTGATCAAAGTAGGTGTGGTCGACGATCTTCGCGCTCGTCGGCTCAACCGGCTCGCCGTCGACGTACCACTGCTCTCTAGGCAGGGAGCCGGTGAAGAAGTATGACACCTGGCGGTCGGCCCGGAAAGGGCGCTCCGATGGCAGGACGGGCTCGGGCAGGCGGGCACCGGTGGCGGCAAGCAGTGCCGCCAGCCGGTTGAGAGCAACCGGCGTGGCGCAGTACGCCTCCGCCTGGGTCGCGGGCACACGTGCAAGCACGCCGACCAGCAGCTCGGCCACGCGTGCGCGTTCGACCTGGCTCATAGTGTGCGCGGCGAAGCGCAGGCCCCGGTCGGCGTCGGTAACCTCGATCAGGCGTGCCAGTACCAGCTGATGCACCCAGGCTGGGAGCCCGCCCTGCTCCTCCGCCGCGGCATACCAGGCGGGAACGTCCCGCTCCAGTACCTGGACGTACTCGGGCAGCGTGGACAGCGGCGGCGGCTCCTCCGGCCGGGGACGCTCTATGATCCCCGGCCCATCGTGCAGGCATACCCGCTGGCCAGTGTTTGCAAGCAGGCGGATCAACAGCGTGGCGCCATCGGCGTCGGCCTCGTCCCAGGGCGGGAGGCCGCCCGCGGGCACATCCATGATGGCGCCCCCCAGCCGCTGAGTGAACAGGTGAGGCTCTTCCAGCAGGTTGGAGTCGCGGGCCCCGTGGGTAAAGCGAGCCCGCAGCGGGTGGGTGTCGGAGACATGGCCGTCAACCATTCGCTTGAGCGGCACCATGACCACATTGGCACGGCCGCCTACCGGCAGTTCCTCGATCAGCCCGGGCTCGGGCACGTCCCCGGCCCGCAGCACCAGCACCCTGATGCCGCGCAGGCCGGCAAGAACCAGGCGCGCTGCAGCCAGTGGTGTCTCCCCAACCACTGGCTCCAGGCCATGATCCGCGAGCGCCGCAGCCTCCGCCGGGGTGGGACCGCCGGAGCCCACGCATACCACGACGTCGCTGATCCGCTCATCCGCAAGGCCGATGAGTGTGGTCTCCAGGTCCCCGCCGCCGTCGACAATGACCACCACGCGCAGACTCATAGCACCGTGGAGGATCCCCTCCCGGTCACGAAAGACAATGCCGTTCCTCAACAAAGGTGCTCCTGATGAATAACCCTCCCGGTGTCGAAGGCATACACCTTCGCCGCATCGCTCACGAGATGTCCTCCCAGATCGCGGTTCGTTCCCTCGTAGGCGGTACCGGGAGATCCTCCACGTCAACCAGGCCCCACAGAAGGTCGGCCGCACGCTCCCTGCTGATCTCCTCCTCGCGCACGAGCTCGAGCACCGCGCGTTGGAAAGCACGCGGCTGCGTCGTCCCGGCCAACTCCTCGGTGGGATGAAGGTCGAACTCGATCATGTCTGCCTGGGTGGTCCGAACGGCCCGGATATCCCCCGCCTCAGATGCAGAGACGACGCCCAGGTCGCCCAGGCGACGTGCGAGAGTTGACATGTCCACCCGATACTCGCTGCCGATGATGACCGCCGCCGTACGCATCCCAGACCGCTCTGCGATCTCATTCCATCGCTCCGTTGTAGCCTCGCGCGGAAGCAGGAAGGCCCGCGCGAAAGCATCCAGTCCAGCCGGCGCCGAGGGGCTGCGTAAAGACAAGGAGGCCGATTGCGGCCAGGTGGTCCTGGATCGCACGAGCTGGCTCGTCCTGGCCATAGTTGAGCAGTCCCCGAGCCCTCGCCGCCATCGCCTCGGCCTTCTCCTCGGAATCGGGCCGCTCCCATGCCTCCGTCGGGGCAGCCGCTGTGAGGGGACGTAGCGAGTGGATCAGCCGAACCTCGTCAGCGAGGTCTGCGAGGAGTGCGTCAATCTGCGAGTCCACGGTGTCAAGCCCCTGGGAGGAGCGATGGGCTACCACCGCGGCAACCGGTTCCTCGAAAAAGGCGGCCATGCGTACGCGGAGCGCGCGGGCAATGTCGGAGAGCTCAAGCGCGGAGACCTTGCGCGTGCCCGCCTCGATCTTGTTGACCGCCGTCCGCTCAAGTCCCACCTGCTCGCCCAGATGCTGCTGGCTCAAGCCGGCACGCGTACGCGCCTCACGGATACGGAGGCCAAGGGACTGCGGCGTGACCTCTACCATGTGTGCGATTCTGGCACGTACGTTCCTCACGTGACAATCCCCGAAACCGCAGTGGGCGCTAGTCACTCTCCACCCCGATCAACGCATCCCAGCCGGGAATCTCCGCGTCACCTGGCGCGCCCCAGTGGGAGATCCGGCCGGTGGCCAGCACCTCCGCGGAGGAGATGCCCCAGGTGTGGCCGGGTCCGGCGCCGCGGCGCTGCACGAAGCCGAAGCGCGAGGCGGAGTACATCCGGGCGCCGGCGGTGGACGCCCGCTTGAGGAAGCCGGTGTCCTCCCCGATGGTGGTGTCCGGGAAGCCCACCTGGCGCGCCAGCTGGGTGGTGGCCACCAGCGTGGGCCCGGACAGGAAGGCCGTGTAGCGGTGCTCCCACTCGGGGAAGCGCAGGACGACGGCGTTCTCACCCTCCAGGTGGACGAAGTGGGCGTGCTTGCCCACCACCTCGGCGCGGGCGTAGTCGGCGGCGGCCAGGGACTCGAACAGGTAGTAGTCGCCGTACAGGTCGTCATCATCCAGTTTGGCGATGAAGTCGGTCTCCGCCCGCTCCAGCATGCGGTTGTAGTTGGCCCCCAGCGAGTCGGTGGCCTCGCCCACAACCCAGTCCACCTCCAGGCCCAGCTCGCGGGCGCGGGCGCGGGCAGCGTCCGGTGCCTCAAAGCCGTGGGTGAGGATGATGGGCCGCAGCTCGACGTGCTGCTGGCGGGCGAGGGTGTCCAGTACGCCGTCCAGACGCTCGGGACGAATCGTTGATACGAGCGGGGCGATGGTGGGGCGGCGGTAGGCCCGCTCCCCCAGGCCGACCGCCTCCAGCACCTGGTCCACGCGGGCGGTGTAGGTGTGCCGCAGCCAGATCTCCCGCTGCGCCAGGTAGGTCATGCGGTCGCGCAGTTCGGGATTGCTCACCAGGGCCCGCTCCGCCCAGTAGGCCTCCTCGCGGTCGCCGACGACGGCGAGCGTCCCGGCGGGCAGGAAACGCCCGGTAGCGGGCGAGGGCATGGTCACCACCGGGGTGCCGCAGGCGGTGATCTCAAAGATCCGGCGAGCGAACATGGATGGGCTGGAGACCACCGAGTTGACGTTCAGGAACACCTTGTAGCCGCGGTAGGCGGACAGCATCTCCGGGTAACTCAGCGAGCCGCGCACATAGGCGTCGTAGGGGGCGGGGAACTGGTAGTTCGCGTCAGCGCCAAGGTAGCGGGAGAAGATGTCCAGGCCCCGGCTCAGCTTCGGGGCGGCGTCCACGGCGGCGCCCAGCAGCGTCTCCATCTGCTTACGCCGCTCGGGATACTTGTGGGCGAAGTACATGCCGGCGAAGGCGATATCCCGCAGCGGGACGGGGCGGCCGTCGTCGTCGCACAGGCGCACCGGGTTGTGGATGGTGGGTTGGGCGGCGAAGGGCAGCACGCCGATGCGGTCATGGCCCAGCTCGGTGCGGTAGCGGTCCAGGAGAGTCTCATCCGTGGTGAACACCCAGTCGAACAGGCGGGCGGTTGCAATCGCCTCGTCGTAGTGGGCGGGGTCCTCCTTGTTCCAAAACACCGTGGGAATGCCGGCGTCGCGGGCGTGCGCAACCAGTTCCCGCAGGTGGGTGGAGGGCCCGTTCCTGCCGATCACCTGGTAGCGCCAGGCATCCCCGTTGCCGTGCCACGCGGATTCCACGAACAGCAGGTCAATCGGCTCAGCGGCGATCTGCTCGCGCCACTCGGCTGGGGTCAGCACTACGGGCCGCCACTCGTACTGGAGTGCGAGGGCGGTGAACTCGTCCGCAATCACGCCGACGGTCAGGTCGTGGCGGGGCGGGGCGGCGTCGGGTGCGGGAACCTCCCAGGCAGGGAAGGCGACCTGCCCCTTGCGCACGCGACGGCGCCCGGACGGCCGGGCCCAGGCGCTTGCCCGCCGCCTACGCCGGAACTCCCTGACCCCGGCGACTCCGCCGTGGCGGGCATGCCACAGGGTCTTGCGGGCCATGCGGAACAGGTCACTCATGAGGCTCCTCCTCGCCAGGGCGGGCCGGCACCGCACCCGGCAGCACCGTATCGATCCAGGCGCACACGGCGTCCAGACTTGCGCGAATAGGTGCGGGATCCACCACCGCGGGCACCGGACCAGCGGCCAGCAGCTCGGCCGCGCGGGCCTGCACCTGCGCCTGGGTACGGGTGACGGGCAAACCCGAGTCGGCCGGCCAGTCCGGGTAGAAGCCCCGCTCCCGATCCCGGTACGCCTCCAGGTCCGGCAGGTGCAGTAGGGCCGGGCGGCCGGTCAGGGCCCAGTCGAATATCACCGAGGAGTAGTCGGTGATGAGCAGGTCGGAGGCGAGCATAAGGTCCTCGATGCTCGGGTAGCGGCCCACGCCGATCACGCGGTCGGCCTCCGCCCGCAGGGTATTCATATGGTGGCTGCGCAATAGCACCACGGCGCCGGTAGCGCGGGCCAGGGCGCCGGCGTCCAGGAGTTCCAGAGCGTCCTGGTGGGGGCGTCGCAGTCCCTCCCGCCAGGTCGGCGCGTACAGGATGACGGGTTCGTCCGGGCCGATGCCCAGTTGTGTACGCACTCGCCGTGCCTGCGCCTGCCCGCCCAGGAGGCCGGTGTTGCGCGGCTGCTCGCCCACTAATACCTGCCCGACGTACCCCAGCCCGTGGCGAAGATCAGCCGCAGCGGCCGGGGACTGCGCCAGCAGGAGGTCCCACTGGGGTACCTGGCGGGCCATCAGGCGCCGGTAGGGCAAGGTGACGGAGGCGCGAGGGGCGTCATTGAGCAGCCGCTTGATCGGCGTGCCATGCCATGTCTGCAGCAGGCCCTGCCCTGGGCGCTTGGTGAACCAGTGGGGCAGGTGGTCATTGACTACAAGCAGGCGGGCGGTGCGCAGGGCGCGGAACCACTCGGGGGTGCCGACGACGATCGGCGTGGCCCCGGCCGGCACGGTCACCGTCCCGTCCCGCACGGATACCCACAGCGGCGCACGCGTATCGCGGGCGATGAGTTCGTCGCGGATGGCACCGGGATTGTCGCCGGCGGACTTGCCGCCGAAGGTCTCGAAGAAGATCCCGGGTACAAGCGGTCCCCACTCCTCCTTGATCAACAGGTGTTGGCCGTACCGGGAGCGGTACTGCGGGTCAACCGGCGCGATGATGCTCAATTCCAGACCCCCGTCCACCTGGGGACGCAGGCGCACACGGCGTACGCGCCCGGCCAGCTCGGTCGGGGGCCCGTCCAGGGCTGCACCAGTGACACAGCACCCCTCGCCGCCCACAGAGGACCAGCGCAAGACGAAGCCGCCGGAGGGCAGGTTCGGGTCCCCCAGGTCCAACTCCGCCGACCAGGTATCTGAGGCAACGGTCGTCGTGAACGGGAAGCTTCCGTTGGAGGAGGCGGCAGTGATGGCCAGGTCGGCGGGAACGGGACCGGAACCTCCCACTCGGAGCCGTCCGCCGTCCAGACGGGCGTGGTCGACGATCACCCGGGCCGGAAGGAGCCTGCCCCCGCCGGATCGCAACTGCTCCGGACGCGTGGGACGAATAACCAATGCCCCGCCGTCGGCCGCGGCGCTCCACCCCGTGGCCGACGTGCGCGGGCGGCGCGCCCCCAGTGGCGGCGGCACCGGCTGCGCCAGCAGCCGGCCGGCTACCCGGAGGCGTAACCGCACCCGCATGGGGACAGGCGGGACGCCCGCCAGGCTGAGGCTTGCGCGGTAACCGGAACCGGCGTAACTGCGCCAGGGGTCCTCGGCCTCCAGATCCGCGAGCGGCGCTGCATGACGCTCGACGTCGACGCCGGTAATCTCCCGGCCATCAGCGTCTATTAGGACTAGCTCAGGCGCGGGATGGGCGCCGGGATCCAGGCCCGGCACATACGCCCAGCCCTCCAGCTGGAGCCTGTCCTCACCAATCCACCGGCATGCCCGCAGCACCTGGCGGATGTGCAGATCAGCCTCCGTGACGGCCCGGACCTGCTCGGGAATGGGAGCGATCCGCTCAAGCACAGGAGGATCGGCGCGCAGGCCGCCCGCCGCAGCAGTCAGGGGGACGGCAGGCGTGTCCTCGTAACGGGACGCCAACACCTCGAGCAGGTCGGCCTGGTCGGCGTGCGCCAGAACCCACAGCAATAGGCGGTCGGTAATCGGCAGGGCGGCCCGTGTAAGCGCCTGTGCGTCCACAAGACCACTGCGGGCAAGGACACGCAGGCGTTCCACCGCATCATCGGGCTGGTCCGGCACTCCGGCAGCCAGATCGAGGATGGCGCGATAATGCAGGACTCCGAGCAGGGACTCGTCCCGACCACCGAGTGTCCGGCGATCCGCGGCCACACCGTTCACCAGCGCCACAAGACACGCCTGCCAGGAGGACTCCGGGGCGTTGGCGGTAAGAATCAGATCCTGAGGCTCGATCACAATCGGCTCCGCGTCAAGGACCATCCGCAGTGCAGCGGCGCGAGCAAGCGTCTGCGGGGACTGCTCCCGGATCCCCGCCGCGGCCGTGATCCAGGTACCGGTGGGGGCGATCACTCTGCCGGGATTGAAACCATCCAGCAGTGCGGGCGCGGACATGATGCCGCACAGTCGGCGCGGCTCCACCGCATGCGCACCGGGCTCTTGGCTGAGCGGCCTGGCTGCCCCGAGGTGGACCGCACCGTCGGCGGGCACCCCGGCATATCCGCCACGGGCTGCGGCGTCGGCTGCAGAAACGACCGTCAGCATCCGGCCCCGGGCCGCGCCGAGCGCCGTCGTCAATCCTCCCGCGATTACGCGGACACGGCGGTTACGAGAAGCCAGCTCACGAAGGACGTCACGTTCCGCCGTCGGGCAGCCCCGAGTGACGACGACTAAGACCTCGGTCTCGCCCTGACGCTGGTTGAGCAAGGAGCGAATCGAACGTTCAATGCGGGAGCCCACACCGGCCACGACAATTACGCTCAACGCGGGCCGTTGTCGCCGCGTGACGGCGCGCAGGCCGCTAAGGCGATCAAGTGTGCCGCGAAGTCCCATTGCGTCGTTACTCTCCGGTAAGCTCCGGGCGTTTCAGCGCCAGGCGCCGCGGGTGTCGACGATGCGCTTGCCCGCGAGCAGTGTCCGGTCTAGGTCTTTGAACTCCTTGTGGTCCACCAACAGCACCACCACGTCCGCGCGAGCGATCGCCTCCCGGTAGTCCACGAAGGCGACGTGCGGCAGCCCGGAAAGCGCTGCGGGCGGTTCAGCAATATTCGGCTCCGCCACTAGTACTTCGGCGTCGGGAAGCTGACTCCCCAGATCCCGGGTGATGGAAAGCGCCGGCGACTCGCGCAGATCGTCCACGTCCGCTTTGAAAGTCAATCCCAACGCCGCAATCGTCGGTGACTCCAGCCCCGCCACAGCTTCGCGCACGCATTCAATAACATGCAGCGGCTTAGAGTCGTTGACGCCGCGCGCCGCCCGAATCACTCTTGTCTCATCCGGTGCGGCTGACACAATGAACCAGGGGTCCACGGCGATGCAGTGGCCGCCCACCCCCGGACCAGGTCGCAAAATACTCACCCGCGGGTGCAGGTTCGCCAACTCGATCAGCTCCCACACATCGATTCCGAGCTTCTCAGCGACGATCGACAGCTCATTGGCGAATGCGATATTCACGTCTCGGAAGGCGTTCTCCGTCAGCTTCACCATCTCCGCCGTCCTGGCGTCCGTCAGCCGCAGCTCACCTTCGCAGAAGGTGGCGTAAAGATCCCGTACCAACTCGGCGGCCCGCGACGTGAGGCCGCCAATGATCCGGGAGTTGCCGACTATCTCCGCCATGATCCGTCCCGGCAGCACCCGCTCCGGGCAGTGCGCGAAGTGCACCACCGGTCTCCCGCAGGTTCCGTCCAGCGACAGGTCCGGCCGCTCCCCCAGAATCATCTCAGCCAAGAGCTCGGTGGTCCCAGGAGGTGAGGTGGATTCCAATACCACCAGCTCATCGCCTACCAGCTGCGGCGCAATCCCCCGCGCCGCAGCCTCTATATATGACAGGTCCGCCTCATGGGCGCCGGTGGTTCCCCGTTTGAAGGGCGTCGGCACCGCCACGATGTACACCTCCGCGGGTGGCGTGTGCGTCTGTGCCCGCAACCGGCCCCGGGCAACGACGTCGGCTACGACCTTGTCCAGGCCAGTCTCCGCGAAGGGCAGCTCTCCCCGGTTGACCGCATCAACATGCCTCTCAGACACGTCCACCCCGATCACCTCGGCGCCCGCGCGTGCTAGCACGGCCGCAGTCGGCAGACCGATGTAACCGAGTCCAACCACACAAATCGAGGTCATGGGCGGGGTATCTCCTAAGGGTTGACCAAGGCCAGTGGGGAATCCTGACCATTGTGTTGCTAACAGACTAGCCAATCAGGGCGCGTAAAACCCCGACGCTAATACATACGTCCGAAGTGAATACCGTCAGTTAACCGTGGCCGGAAGCAGGGCGACGGCGTCGGGATTGTCCTCCAGGAAGTCCTCGACCTCATCGTTCTGGAAGGCCTCGAACAGGGGCGCGCAGGCCTCGGCGTCGAGCAGGACTATCGACTGGCCGTCGGCGCTGGTACCGGCGCCGGAAGTCGGCACGGTCATGAAGTTGATGTCCGTGGAGCGCAAGCCGCGCAGATCCACCGCCAGCGACTGCAACACACCGATTGTAAAACCCTCGTCCACGGCCAGGGTCTGGGTGACCGTGGTCAGCAAGGAGTACAGCTTGGTCGGGCTGGACAGTATGCCGTTATTGCGCACCGCTCCGACCATGGCCCGCATCCATGCCTGCTGCCGGTTGACGCGGTCGAAGTCGCCACCGGGCAGGCTGGAGCGCTCGCGCGCATAGGCGAGCGCCTGCTCACCGTTCAGCACCTGCGCACCCTGCCCGAACTCGGTGCCAGCCAGCGTCTGGGGGTTCTTGAGGTTTAGGGTCACGCCGCCGATCGCGTCAGTGATGCCGCTGAATGACTCGAAGTCGGCTACCACGAAGTGGTCTATGCGCACGCCCGTGAGCTGCTCCACGGTCTGGATAGACAGGCTGGGCCCGCCGAGGGAGAAGGCGGCGTTGATCTTGTTCTCCCCGTAACCGGGGACATCCACCCAGGAGTCTCGCGGGATGGACATCACCGAGACGTCCTCGCGGTCACCGCTTATCTGCACGATCATGATCGCGTCGGTGCGCTGGGCGCCGGCCTCCCACTGGCTGGGGTCGCCGGCGGAAATACGAGAGTCTGAGCCGAGGACGAGAATATTCGTGGCCGGCGAGTCGGATTCCTGCTCGGGGGCGCGGTCACCGGCGGCGATTGACGCGAAGGGGTCACCGATCGTCTCAATGTTGGATGACAGGCGGTTGCGCAGCCACAGCCCGCCGACCGCAGTTCCGGCGACGAGCACGAGTACGACGGCGAGCACGGATACCAGGGCGATACGCCAGCGCCGTCCACTGCGGCTCTTCCGGTCATTCCCGTCGAGGGTCTCGCTCCGCCCGACTCCGCCAAGCACATCGGCCTTCATGTCACCGGGGGCGTCCTCGCCGCCGCGCTGCTCATCGTCGCTCATGGCCCAATCTGACCACACCGGTCGAGCCCGAACCCCCCGCTATTATAGGGATCTGATCACAAGCCGATTGCGAGTCAGACCAGACGGTACATCCAGTTGTAGGGGTCCTCCAGACGCCCGTACTGGATGCCGGTGAGCCGCTCGTAAATGTCGTGGGTTACCTCGCTGCCCTCGATGGCCACGTCGAAGTCCCTGCCCCTGAGGCGTCCCAGGGGTACCACGACGGCCGCGGTGCCGCAGGCGAAAACCTCGCGGACCCTGCCGGAGGAGATGTCCTCCAGCAGCCGCTCCAGAGGGATGGTCTCCTCCACGACCCTGCGGCCAGAGTCCAGGAGCAAGCTGATGATGGCGCTGCGCGTATTGCCCTCCAGGATCGTGCCGGTCAGGCTGGGCGTGCGCACGGTGCCGTCGGCGTCGACGACCATAACATTCATGCCACCGAGCTCCTCAAGGTTCTCCTCGGTAACGTCATCCAGAAAGCACACCTGATCACACCCCTGGGCGTCCGCCTCCTGCTGGGGCAGCAGAGAGGAGGCGTAGTTTCCGCCGGTCTTGGCGAAACCCGTGCCGCCACGGCCGGCACGGTGGTAGTCCTGGTCCACCCAGATGGAGATGGGCTGAAGCCCGTTGGTGAAGTAAGCGCCGGATGGGGAGGCGATTACGTAGTAGTCGATGGTGTTGGAGGCGTGCACCCCTAGGAAGGGCTCGGAGGCGAAGGCATATGGCCGCAGGTACAAGGACTCCCCCTCTCCGGAGGGCACCCAGTCGGCGTCGGCACGCACCAGATCCACCAATGAGGCAATGAAGTCCTCCTCCGGCAGTTCCGGCACCGCCATGCGCCGGGCTGACAGGTTCATCCGGGCGGCGTTATAGCGGGGCCGGAAGGTCCAGATCGAGCCGTCGGCATGGCGGTAGGCCTTGATGCCTTCAAAGATCTCCTGCGCGTAGTGCAGGACGGCGGCGGCGGGCGAAAGGGTCAACTCCCCGTAGGGAACAATCGCGTGTTCCGCCCACCCGCCGTCGCGGGTCCAGCGGGCATGGGCCATGTGGTCGGTGAACACCCTGCCGAAGTGCAGGTCTGTGAGCGCCTGGGATCTCTCGGCGTCACTGGCCGGGTGCGGATGGGGCTGCCGGGGGAAGCGGCCGGCCAGGGAGTCGGCGGGAGGGACCGGGACAGCGGCGGCACGGGCCAGAGGCGTGGTGAGGGAATCGGGCGTGGAGGCAGCGGCTGGGGTCACAGACATACCGGCACTGTACCGTCGCCCCACGGGGCGGACAGCGTTCTCTCACATGCTGATTCCATGCGATCCCACGCCTTCATCTGGTGGTGACAGTCCCGTACGGCGCGCCGACGACGGCGTCGCCCGCTATCGCCCGCTGAGACCTCCTGCCCCCTCCGGTGGGCCTGCGTCAGCCGCATACGGCGGCCGTGATGGCATCCCCGATCTCACTGGTGGTGCGCACCAGCGGGGCGCCGGTGGCCTCGGCGGCCGCCCGGGTCGCCATATCAGCGTCCACCGCGGCTTGCACCCGGGCGGCGGCCTGCGCCATGCCCAGGTGGTTGAGCATCATGGCGACGGCGGAGATCGTGGCCACCGGGTCGGCCTTGCCCTGCCCGGCGATGTCCGGAGCGGAACCGTGAACCGGCTCGAACATGGAGGGGAACTGGCCGACCGGATTGAGATTGCCCGAAGCCGACAGTCCGATGCCACCGGTGATGGCCCCGGCCTCGTCGGTGAGGATATCGCCGAAGAGGTTGTCGGTGACGATCACATCGAAGCGGCCCGGGTCGGTGACCAGATAAATGGTGGCGGCATCCACATGGGAGTAGTCCACCTTCACCTGGGGATACTCGGCTCCCACGGCCTCCACGGTGCGACGCCACAGATGCCCCGCGTTGACGAGCACGTTGTGCTTGTGCACCAGGGTGAGGCGGTGTGCCGGGCGGGCCTGGGCAGTCTCGAAGGCGTAACGCACCACGCGCTCAACTCCATAAGCGGTGTTGACACTGACCTCGGTAGCGATCTCCTGAGGAGTCCCGACCCTAACGGCGCCGCCGTTGCCGCAGTACAGGCCCTCGGTGCCCTCGCGCACGACTACGAAGTCAATGCTCCCGGGATTGGCCAGGGGCGTTGCCACACCCGGGTAGTACTTGGAGGGCCGCAGGTTGACGTAGTGGTCCAGGGCGAAGCGCAGACGCAGCAGCAGCCCCCGCTCGAGCACACCGGAGGGGACGGAGGGGTCGCCGACGGCACCCAACAGGATCGCATCATGGCCCTTGATGTCCTCAAGCTCGGCATCGGTGATGGTCTCGCCGGTGCGGTGCCAGCGCTCGGCACCCAGGTCGAAGGCGGTGGTGGTCAACGAGACGCCGGAGTCCTTCAAAGCGGCCTTGAGCACCTTCAACCCCTCGGGCACCACCTCCTTGCCGATGCCGTCACCGGGAATCACTGCAAGCTTGATGGTCTGCGTCATGCGGCGACCCTAGGCGGAGCAGCCCCCCTGCGGGGCGCGCATCTCAGATACCGGCGCGGCCCCGAGCGGGCCTAGTACGAGGACGGCAGGGACCGCCCCTCCGCCTTCCCCGCACCATCTACACGATGCGGCGAGCGGCGGCCCAACGGGTGAGTTCATTGCGGTTGGACAACTGCAGCTTGCGCAGCACGGAGGACACGTGGGTCTCCACGGTCTTGACCGAGATGAACAACTCGGCAGCACACTCCTTGTAGGTGTAGCCGCGGGCGATCAGCCGCATGACCTCCCGTTCACGGGCGGAGAGCCGGTCGAGTTCAGAGTCGGCCACGGCCACCTCCCCCGCGCCGGCGCCGAAGGCGTCCAGCACAAAACCGGCCAACCGTGGGGAGAAGGCGGCGTCCCCGCCGGCAACACGCCGTACCGCCTGGGCCAGGTCGGTTGAGGAGATGGCCTTGGTGACGTAACCGCGAGCACCGGCGCGGATGACGCCGACCACGTCCTCGGAGGCGTCGGAGACGGACAGGGCCAGGAAGCGGGTGGCGGGCACATCTCGGCAGGCGGAGACGACCTCGGCCCCTCCCCCGCCGTTGCCGCCGGGCAGGTGCACATCTAGTAGGACCACGTCCGGGGTAAGGGCGTGAACGGCGGCTATGGCGCCTTCGACGTCGTCGGCCTCGGCCACCACCTCCATGTCGGGGGCGTCGGCGGCGAGCTCCGCGCGCACGCCGGCGCGGACCAGGGCATGGTCGTCGACTACGAGAATGCGCAGCAAAGTGAGCGGGGCATCGGGCCGGGTGGGTTCGGGTGGCTGGGTCTGGGTCACTGGGGGCTCCTGGTTCTGAAACGGGACGCGGTCGGCTATTGCGCAGGCGGTTGTGCGGGCGATTGCGGCGAGGGGGCGATCGGGGCGGACAGGTACAGGTGCACCTCAGTGCCGGATTCACGGCAGCGCACCGTGGCGCGCCCGCCGTGACGCTCCATGCGGCCGATAATCGACTCCTTCACTCCGTGGCGGTCGGTCGGCACCATGGCGGGATCGAATCCGGCTCCATGGTCACGGACGAACACTTCCAGGTGGTCGGCGGTGATCTCCGCGTAAGCGCTCACCGGCGGCGTGCCGTGGCGCACGGCGTTAGACAGGGCCTCCCTGGCCGCGGCGACCACTACCTGTGTGCTCGGGTCCGGAGGCCGATCTCCCACGATAACCAGCTCGACCTCAATGCCGTGACGGTCCTCAATCTCGGCGGCCAGGTCGCGCAGGACGTCGGCGGTGGAGGTGGCGGCCTCAGGACGATCGGTATACAGCCAAGCGCGCAATTCGCGTTCCTGCGAGCGGGCCAGGAGGGCCACCATCTCAGGATCGTCGGCGCGTTTACGGATCAGGGTGAGGGTCTGCAGGACGGAGTCGTGTAGATGCGCGGCGATGTCGGCGCGCTCGGCCTGGCGCGCCTCGGCGGCGCGCGTATCCGACAGCGCGCGGCTGGTGCGCAGCCACAGCGGCGCCAGGACCAGGCCGGTACCGAGCACCAGTGCTCCGCCGGTCAGAGCGCCGGTGAGCAGCACACGCGGCGGGGTGTCACCGCCTATCAGCAGCAGCACACCGACGGCCGCCAGCACCACGCCGCCAGCCAGGCGCAGCAGGGTGCCGGGCTCCCTGGCCGGACCTGTCAGGGAGTCGGCCTGAGACCAGGCCAGGGCGGCACCAGAGGCGACCAGTATCAGCGGCAGCAGCCAGCCCGCCCCACTGGCGAAGGCGCCCTGGCGCCAGGCGGCGATGAGTACGGCGGCCACCAGCAGGGCCGTACCCCCGGCCAGGCCGCGCAGGCGCGCGGTTAGCAGCGGCTGAGAGGCGCTGTGCCCTGCGAGTCGCGAGGCCAGCCGCGCCTGTACGGGTGGTAGCGGCGCCGGGCTCAGAGGATCGCCGGCGGGAACGAGTGCCCACAGCAACAGATAGAGCATCGCCCCAGCCCCACCGACTACGGTCATAACCGTAATGGCCAGTCGCACAGCTCCGACCGGCTGGCCCAAGTGGACGGCGAGCCCAGCGCACACACCGCTAAGGATCCGCGACGGGCAGGGACGCCGGGCCCGGCGGGGCGGGCGTCGCAGTGGCGGGCGGGTATGAGCGGGGGTGCCCGCATCCTTCACCCCCATTGGGGCTCCGGTCCCCCTCTGCGATATATGCGCACCCAACGGTGCGGACGCATACCGGTGCCCGGATGGGGAGGGCGTTCCGGGAACCGTTTGGGTCATGGCCCCATGGTGGCACGCCGGACGGGTGCGGAGCAGACGGGCAGGCTGAATTCAGGGAGACGTCGAGCAGGAATCGGGGACGGTTCAGGGGGTACCCCCATCGCGCCAGCACCGCCGCAACCCGGACCATGGGCTCATGAGTGAAGTACCCCCTCCCGATCCGTCGGCCGCCCAGCCCCACGGACAGTCCCACGGACCATCCCACGAACAGGGCCCCGCTCCCGATCCTGGACACACGGCACAATCCGGCGGCCCCGTTCCCCCGCCGGACGCCGGGCCCCCACAGCCGGACGCCGGCTTCCCGCCAGCAGGAGGCGGCGGACCGGTGCCGCCGTACCGGCCGGCCGCAGCGGGATTCTTCGATTCGCTGCGCCGCACCGGCCTGGTTCGCCCGGATGAGCGGTGGATCGGCGGTGTGGCCGGAGGAGTGGCCCGCAGGCTGGGTCTGGACCCAACCCTGGTGCGCTGCGTCTGGGTGGTGCTGACGGTGTTCACCGGTCTGGGACTGGTGCTGTACGGACTGGGCTGGGCGCTCATGCCGGAGGAGTCCGACGGCCGTATCCACTTGGAGCAGGCCCTTGGCGGCGACTTCGATGCCGGCTTCGCTGGGGCGGTGGCGACCTTCATCTCCGGTTGGGTGGTGCTCGATCACGGTCTGCTCCCCTCCTGGTACGTCCGCGGCTGGCTCGGCTGGGGCTATCACGACGTCTTCTGGTCCTTCGTGGGCACCTTCCTGGTGCTGGCGGCCGTGTTCTGGTGCTATCGCGCCGCCCGCAGGCACGGACGGCCGTATCAGCCGCGGCCGATGCCGACCGGCGGTTTCGGTTACCCGGGCCCGACTAGTGCGCCGAGTGCCGCTCCACCCCACTACAGACCGCAGGCGCCGACTTCGCAGCCCGGCACGCCCACTCCCGGCACGCCCACTCCCGGCACGCCCACTCCCGGCACGCCCGGGCACCACACCAACCCTCGGGTCGCCGGCGCCCCCACACCCGCAGGTCCGGCCGGCGCACCTGTGTTCGCCGTGCCGGCCGGAGGCCCGGCTCCCCGGCCCGTCGCACCCGTACAGCCCCGCCGTCCCGGCCCGGAACGGCGCCTCGCCCTGAGCATCGCCGGCGTGATCCTGTGCTGCCTCGCCGCGATCGTGCTGCTCTGGTACCTCGACGACATGGGCCCACTGGCGGCATGGCTCGCCGCGGTCGGCTCCGTGACCGCCATCCTCGGGGCGGGGGTAACCATCAGCGCCCTGCGCGGACGCCGCGGCGGCTGGATGACCGCCCTGGGTTGGCTGGCCGCCATGGTGGCCGTGCCCGCCCTGGTATTCGGCACCAGCGTGCCGCAAGGCGCCCTGACCTCCAGGGACACCACTTGGCGTTTACCCACCCATACGGTGACGCTGACCTGGGATGACCTTAAGCGCCAGTTCGCCGGCACCCACGGCGACGCGAACACCACCGTGATACTGGGCGATTACGCCGTGGGCCAGGTCGTCATCGACCTTACCGGCATGCCCTCAGGCCAGGAACCGCGTGTGCGGGCTGCGCTCAGCGTCGGCGCCGGCAGCGTAACCATCCGCACGAGCGCTGAGCAAAACCTCGCCGTCGACTCCACGGTGGGGCTCGGCACCACCTACGCGAACACCACGAGCGACTGGAGTATCAACGACGGCGTCATCAGCGATCACAGCGTCTGGCAGCGCAACCGCTACACGGTCGACGGCGATTCGGTGCCCACCTACCGCTCCGAGCGCTGGTATCCGGGCGAGAAGATCTCGTTTACGTCCCCCGTCGCGCGGCAGACCGGCACCGCCTTGAGACTGGACATTGAGGTCGGCGCCGGTGCCGTGAATATTGACGAGCGGCCCAACCAGGTGACCTGGTACGGCGTCCCGGACAGCACGGCTTGGATCGTGGAGTCCTGGGTCGACGAAAACGGCAACTCCCATGGCTCGCTCCCCGTCACCGGCATGACGCACGCAGCTATCGACACCGATACCGCCATCAAGTGTAGCGATGCTGTCACCGACGCCTTGGAGGAATCGGCAGCTTCGGATGATGCGGATGATCTCGATGACTGGGAGGACCACGGATGGTACGGCGGAGACTGGTACACCGTGCCCGACCTGGTCGGTGTGGGCCGCCGGGCCTGGGACGACTGCGTCGGCGAGGCACTTAGGGCCGAAACCGAGACCGGCGCTTCCGGTTCATCGGCGGAGCCATCCGGCGCACCGTCCGGCGTCGCCGAGCCTTCGCAATCGGCAACCACGGCGGAGCCCACCGCCACTGCGACCCACTGATCCACCACCTCTAGTTTCAAGGAGCTGATCATGAACGACAACAGCACTAACAACAACACCGAGGCAACAGGCACAACCACCGACACGGCCGAAACCACCCAGACCACCGACACGGCCGAAACCACCCAGACCACCGACACGGCCGAAACCACCCAGACCACCGACACCGGCGCGGCGCGGCATACCGGCGAGTCGGACGCCGCAACCCCTGAGGGGGACGTTTGGAGTGGGTCGCCTAAGCAGACGGGAGCGCAGCCGCAGGACGCACCCACAGCACCGCGCACGGCCGCACCGCATGGCGTGCAGGCCGGCACCCTGGTGTGGGGGCTAACCCTGCTGGTACTGGGAGGTCTACTACTCGCCGTCGCCATGGGCACGCGCATCGACCTCGTCACCGCGGTGATAGTTCTGCTGGCCGGACTCGGCCTGGCACTGCTGGTCATGGCCCTACTGCCCCACCGTCGGCCGGTGGAACCCGGCTCCTGAACGACCGCAGAGCACTGTCATCCCGTCCCAGCCGCAGCCACTTCTACCGAACTCGATGGTCATTTCGACCGAACTCGGTGGTTATTTCGACCGAACTCGGTGGTTATTTCTACCGAACTCGATGGTAGCGAGGGCGCCTCAGTAGGCCTGGCAGGCCGGGCACCAGAACAGGCGTCGCCCGCTGATCACCCGCTCCGCGATCCGGGTGCCGCAGCGCAGGCAGGGACGGAACGCGCGGTGGTAGACATACCAGCGCCCGGCCTCCGGATCGTCTTCGGGCAGTGGTTCGGGTACATCCGTGGCCTCCACCGTGGTGATGAAACCGGTGGCGACCCCGTACTCCATGAGCGACACCAGGTCATCCCAAATCTCCCGCAGCCGCCTGGCACTGATCCGGTTGCCCGACCGGAACGGGGACAGGCCGGCCCGGAACAGGACCTCAGCCCGGAAGATGTTGCCGGCTCCGGCCAGAATCGACTGGTCCAACAGCAATTCTCCGACCGTCCGCCTGCGTCGGCGCACGCCAGCAATGAATTCCTCAGGATCGGCGTCAGAGCGCAGCGGATCGGGTCCCAGGCGGCGGCGCACCGCCTCCACGCCGTCGGCGTCCAACAGCTCGCATACCGTCGGTCCCGTCAGATCGGCCACCCCATGCTCCCCGGCCAGGCGCAGCCGTACAGCGCCGCGGGGCTCGGGGGGTCGCCAGTCGGCGGGCGCAACAGGCGCGGGCTCCTCACCGCTCAGTCCGGACAGCGCCGAGCCGCCACCACGGGCCAGAGCCTGTTCTCCGCGCTCCCCGAGCCTGCGGCGAGGCGCCCCGATGGCGTGTGGTGCGGTGAAACAGGCGTCACCGTCGAAGGTCCAGGAACCGTACAGGCCCAGATGAACGCGCAGCCAGGTGACATCCGAGGAATCCACGGGAACGTCTGATGCCGGCGCGAATGGGAGGAGCAGCTGCTTGCCGTGAGCCTGCCCGCCCAGGAGGATCTGGCCGTTCAAACGAGCGGCCCCAGCGGAGAAACGTCCCTGCGGGGACGAGACAACCAGGCGCTGGCCGCCGTAGAGTTCATTCAGGGCATTGGCTAGGCGGTGGACGGTGTGACCTTCAGGCATACCGATGACGCTACACGATGGTTACGGTACCACCGCAACGCATCTCACTAGCCGTCGCCGTTCCCGCCACGAACGGCGTCAGGCGCGCTCGCGGGAACGCTCGTAGGCGGCCATCTGGTCGATCCGGTTCTGGTGGCGCTGCTCGCCGCCGAAGGGTTCACCTATGAACGCATCGAGAATCTTAATGGCCTCTTCTATAGAGTGCATTCGGGCGCCCAGACCGGCCACGTTGGCATCGTTGTGCTGACGCGCCAGCCGGGCAGTTTCCTGGTTCCAGACCAGCGCCGCCCTGATGCCGTGGACCAGGTTGGCGGCGATCTGCTCACCATTGCCGGAGCCGCCCAGCACCACCCCCAAGCTGCCCGGATCTGCTGCCACCGCCTCGGCGCAGGCGATGCAGAACTCCGGGTAGTCGTCCAAGCGATCGTAGACGTAGCAGCCGTGGTCAACCACCTCGTGGCCGGCCTCCCGCCAGCGGTTAACGAGAACGCCCTTGAGCTCGAATCCGGCATGGTCGGTACCGATGTGAATGCGCATGGATGAATTGTGCCTCACGCGAACAGGTCCAGGGCACCGCGCCCGCGGATACGGGCATATGTGCACCCTCGGGCTAGCGTTGCGCCATGACCGATCCGAGCGACACCTCCTCCTCCGCCAGCGCCGACGACGCACCGGCGTCGACGGACTCGCACGCCGCCGTACTGGCAGGCGTCTACGAGACCGCGGCGGCGGACTCCTCCGTGCGCCCCCAGGACGACCTGTTCCGCCATGTCAACGGGAGCTGGTTGGCTACCACGACGATCCCTGCCGACCGTCCCGCCACCGGTTCCTTCCTGGTGCTGCGCGACGCAGCAGAGGCGGCCTGCAGGGACATCCTCCAGGAGTTGGCGCAAGCACCGCGCGCTGGCGTGCCCACCACCCCGACGGCCAAGCTCGGCGCACTGTACGCCGCCTTCCTGGACGAGGAGCGGATCGAGGCGCTCGGAGCCGAGCCGCTCGCCCCCGAACTGGAGCCCGTGCTGGCGGCGGCGGACAAGGAGGCTCTGGCGCGCGCCCTGGGCGCCCACCTGGCCGCCGGCTTCACCGGACCGGTGGACATCGCCGTCGAGGTGGACCTGAACGATCCGGACCACTACACCACCTGGATGGCGCAGTCGGGCCTGGGTCTGCCCGATGAGTCCTACTATCGACAGCAGGACCAGGCGGAGATCCGACAGGCCTACGTGGCCCATGTGGGGCGCATGCTCGAATTAGCGGGCCTGCCGGACCGCCTGGGGACGGACGCGGACGCACTTGCCGGACGCATCATGGCGGTGGAGACGGCACTCGCCGAGGGACACTGGGATCGGGTCGCCTGCCGCGATATTGAGAAGATCAACAACCCCACCGCCTGGGAGGACCTGGAAAAGTCCGCTCCCCTCTTCCCCTGGCAGGCCTGGTACGACGGCGTGGTCGAAGCGGCGCAGGCCGCCGGCGAGCAGCCGGGATCACTGCTGAAGGAGACTATCGTCCAGCAGCCCGATTATCTGCCGCACCTGGCGCAGGTATGGCACCGGACTCCTCTGGCGGATCTGCGCGCCTGGGCGGCCTGGCATCTGGTACACGGTCGCGCGACACTGCTTTCGCGCGCCTTCGTGGAGGAGAACTTCGACTTCTACTCCCACACGCTCCAGGGCGTGGACGAGTTGCGGGCCCGCTGGAAGCGGGGTGTAGCCCTGATCGAGGGCACGCTGGGCGAGGCACTGGGCGAGCTGTACGTGGCCCGACACTTCCCGCCCGCCCACAAGGCGAGCATGGAACGTCTGGTTGCCCGTCTGATCGAGGCCTACCGCCAGTCGATCTCCTCCCTGGAGTGGATGAGCCCGACCACCCGCGAACGCGCCCTGGAGAAGCTGTCCCTATTCACCCCGAAGATCGGCTACCCGAGCACATGGCGCGACTACAGTGCCGTCACGGTCACGCCCGGCGACGTGGTCGGCTCGGTGCGCTCAGCAGAGGCCTTCGAGTTGGCCCGCGCCCTGCGTAAGCTGAGCCGCCCGGTTGACCGGGAGGAGTGGCACATGACGCCGCAGACGGTCAACGCCTACTACAACCCGACCATGAACGAGATCGTCTTCCCGGCGGCGATCCTGCAGCCGCCATTCTTCGACCCGGACGCCGACGACGCCGTCAACTACGCCGGCATCGGCGCCGTGATCGGGCACGAAATTGGCCATGGCTTCGATGACCAGGGCTCCACCTTCGACGGACACGGCAAGGTGACCGACTGGTGGACCGAGGCGGACCGGGAGGCCTTTGAGGCCCGCACTCGCGCACTGATCGCCCAGTACGACGCCTACCGCCCGGCGGCGTTGGTAGCACGTGCCGAGGCAGATGGCCAGGAGGCGGACACGGCGCCCCATGTCAACGGGGAGCTCACGATTGGGGAGAACATCGGCGACCTGGGCGGAGTGGGGATCGCACTGAAGGCCTATGCACTGGCCCTGGCGGATGTCGGCATCGACTCTGTGGCCGGGGCCCCGGTGATCGATGGACTCACCGGAGCGGAGCGCTTCTTCTACTCATGGGCCCGCATCTGGCGCAGCAAGAGCCGGGACGACTACGCCGAACTGCTGTTGACGATCGACCCGCACTCCCCCGCCGAGTTCCGGTGCAACGGGATCGTGCGCAACGTGGATGCCTTCTATGAGACCTTCGGGGTTACAAAGGGCGATGCACTATGGCTCGAACCACAGGAGCGCGTGACCATCTGGTGAGTCCAGGGGTGTGCCACGCAGCTTCCCCGAGACTCGTGGACGGCTACTGGTACGCCTCGGTGCGAGCCGCACCACATGGGGACTTCTCCCCACCAGCACATACCCAAAACACAGGTTCGCTGGGCCCCAAGTCCTAGTTGTGTTACTGATGTGACTCGTGTGGCGCTGACCAAGCGCGGGATTACAGGTAAATCACACCGGCCGGGGTTGTCTTCAAACCGATATCCAGGAAGGCTGGGAACAGCTCGACGCCGCCCCGCGTCGTGTCTTGTCAATCCCAAATTGGAGGATCTATGCGTCTGGGACGCTCTATCACCACCATCGGTGCCACCGCCGCCCTCGTGGCCGGCGGCCTGGCCGTATCCACCCCCGCTCTGGCCGACACCACCGAGGACGGCTTCACGCTGGACGCTCCGACCAGCCGCGTGGTCGACCCCAACTCGTCCATTACTGTCACCGGTTCCGGCTGCGGCAGCGCGCAGAGCCCCGCACAGGTGCGTGTGGCGCTGACCAATGACAACGAGGCCAGCACCCAGTCGTCCTACGTCACCACGACTGCGGGCGCGGACGGCAGCTGGACCGCCACCCTCGACCTGTCCACCGCCGTCGCCGAGGTCGGCGGCGACCCCAATGTCGACCCTTGGTACATCATCGCCCAGTGCGTCTCTTACAACGAAAGCCTCAGTGGCGTTGCCGGTGAGCAGATCATCCTGGACGGCACCAGCTTCGACGGCTCTTACATTATCCACGGCGATGTCGCCGGCCAGCAGTCCTTCGAGATCACTGCCTCCGGTCTGACCCCGGGTGAGACCGTCACCAACACGCTGATCCGCGAGGCCGACGCCGACTCCGCCGACGCCGCTCCTGTCGCCACCATCGGCACGGGCACCGTGGACCAGGACGGCAACTTCAACGGGACCTTCCCGGCCCCCTCCGTCCCGGATGGCACCTACGTGCTGCGCCTGGCCGGCTCCCGCTACGGCGAGGGCGGCGACTCCGTCTCGCTGGTGACCGTGTCGGGTGGCGTGTACAGCAACACCGCCCGTAACGACAACCGCGACGGTGACACCACCATCACGGACAACAACAAGACGAACACGGGTACGGGTACCAACACCTCTGCGACCGTCGCCGCCACCGTCCCGGCCAAGGCTTCCGGTAAGGAACTGGCCAAGACCGGTGGTGCGGGCCTGACCCTCAGCATCCTGGCTGCGGGCCTGCTTGCCTCCGGCGCCGTGATTCTGCGCGCCCGTCGCCGCGCCTGATCGCTAGTCCATTAGCCGGGTGATGACCCCCTCGGATGACTCGCCCGCAGTGACCAGTATCCTCGGCCGCGCCCACCAGGCACTTTCCGCCTGGTGGGCGCGGTTTGGCGCTTGGGGACGCAGACGGCCGCGTATAGCCGCCCTCAGTGCCGTACTGACCGTCCTGCTGGTGCTCGCACTGGGTGACCTCGGTGTGTTGTGGGCGCGTCTGGAGCGCTTCGACATCCATTTGCCACACGCCGACCTGACCACGGCCGACCAGGCCGCCTCAGCCGCTGCGGCGGAGACCTGGTTGGTGGTCGGCACCGACTCGCGTACCTCCCTGCCTGAGGGCCCGGACCGCTACGGCGGCGTGGAAGATGTGGGCGAGGAGTCGCGTGCCGACGTGGTCGCACTGATTCAGCCGGCCGCCTCCGGCTTGAACGTGCTGATTCTGCCGCGTGATCTGACCGTGGCGCAGGGACAGCTGTTCGACGAGCGCCTGGCCACATCCTTCCTGCAGGGCCCGCAGTACACCGTCGACTCCCTGTGCTCCGCCTACGGTGTGGCCGCCTCACATGTCGTAACCATCGACATGGCCCAGTTCGCACAGATCGTCGACTCGCTCGGAGGCGTGCAGGTGCAGGTAGATGAGCCGGTGCGCGACACCTACTCCGGACTTCAGATCGACGCCGCGGGCACACAGCACCTCAACGGCGTGGACGCACTGGCTCTGGTCCGTTCCCGGCACCCCGAGGTGCTGCGCGAAGGGCAGTGGTTGATGCTGTCTGAGCAGGAGGGGGCCGAGCGTCGCAGTCGCTTCACCGGCCTTGTCATGCGCGCCGTCTTTACCGCCCTGGTGGAGCGGGCACATAATCCCCTGGCGGCGCAATCGCTCGCCTGGACGCTGACCGGGAATATGGGCGTCGATGCCGGCACCGGCCTGATCGACCTGGTGCGCCTGGCACGAGGCGCAGCGAAAGCGGATGCAGCTGGCGGAATGAATCTGGTGAATGTCCCCGCCGACCCAGTCGGGGACAGCTTCACCGCACCGCCCAACGACCAGACCTATGCGACCCTGGCCGAGTACGGGTACACGCCGGGGGCGTGCACCCCCGCCGACTGACTCGCCGAGAACGGCAGACCTCACATACCGCTGATTTACGACCCCCGGGGGCTGATTCACGACCCCCGGGGTTGATTTACGACCCCCGGGGTTGATTTACGACCCCGGGGTGGTCGTAAAACGGACCCCAAGGTCGTAAATCGACGACGGGCCGCCGCCCCACGCCTGCCGGGGGATCAGCTCCGCAGATAATCGCCGACGGCGCGGCGCAGGTTCTCCCGACCGTGGCTAAGAGCATGGGCCACGGGCTCATCTGAGGCACTGATTGCGACCAGGTCCCTGACGCCGTGCGCGAGCAGGTTCTCGGCCCCGGCCTTGATGCGCCCGGCGAAAATGACACAGGGCACACCGGCCTGCGCGGCGGTTTGGGCGACCCCGGCGGGGGTCTTACCCGCCAGGGTCTGGGCGTCCACCGATCCCTCCCCGGTCAGCACCAGATCCGCACCGGCCACGGCCTCGGCCAGGTCCACGGCGTGCGCCACCAACTCGACCCCCGGCTCAAGACTGGCTTGGAGGAATACCCGCAGGGCAAAACCCAGACCGCCCGCCGCACCGGCCCCGGGCAGGGCAGCCGCAGCCTCCTTACCGCTTATGCGCGCCACCTGCGCCAGCGCCCGATCCAGGCGGGGCACGAGCTCTTGACTCACGCCCTTCTGCGGGCCGAACACGGCGGTGGCGCCCTCGGGGCCGGTCAGCGGATTGTTCACATCGCAGGCCACCTGGAAGCGGGTCTGGGACAGTCGCGGATCCAATCCGGAGATATCGATTTCGACGATACGGTCGAACTGGTCCGGGTAGGGGGCGATTTCCTCCCCCTCCGGGCCCCGCAACCGCGCCCCCAGGGCGGTGAGCATGCCCAGACCCACATCGTTGGTCGCCGAGCCCCCGATGCCCAGCATGATGCTCCGCGCCTCATGATCCATGGCGTCCTTGATGAGCAGTCCCAGCCCGGCGGTGTTGGAGCGCAGAACGTCACGGTCCGCGGGATCGATCAGTTCAAGGCCTGCGCAGCTGGCCACGTCCATCACCGCGCGGGCGCCGTCCAGCCCGTAGACGGCCCGGATGGGGCGCCCCAGGGCGTCCACGGTATCCGCGGCGATGACCCGGGCGTTCCAAGCCGCGGTGACAGCATCGACGAAGCCCTCGCCGCCGTCGGACATGGGGACCATAAGCGTGTCGGCGTCGGGGTGCACGTCGTGGACCCCGAGCGCCATAGCCTGGGCGGCCTGCTGGGCCGTCATACTCTCTTTGAAAGAGTCGGGGGCAAGAACAATCTTCATGGTGGATTCCTTCTTCTGCGGTGGCGGTCCGTCCCAGGCGCTCATTTCACCCGGTCGTGACGGGGGTCAGCGGCTCGCGCCCGGCCAGCACAGCAATGACGTTGTCGACGGCGAGTCGACACATGCGATCACGGGTCGCCTCACCCGCGCTGGCCGTGTGCGGGGTCAGCACCACCTGCTCCCGGGCAATCAACTCCGGGTTCACGCGCGGCTCCCCCTCGAAGGTGTCGATGGCGGCGCCGCGCAGGTGTCCGGAATCGAGCGCCTCGATCAGCGCCCGCTCGTCAACAACGCCGCCGCGAGCACAGTTGACCAGGTAGGCACCCGGTTTCATCAGGGCAAGGGTGTCACGGTTGATCAGGTGACGGGTAGAGGGCAGGAGCGGCACGTGCAGGGTGACCACGTCGGATGCGGCCAGCAGCTCACGCTGAGTGACGACTTCTACACCGTCAACATCGGTCCCCAGCGGACGAGTGGTATCGGCTGCGAGCACCCGCATGTCGAAGGCACGAGCACGCTGAGCCACGGCCCGGCCGATGCGGCCCAGGCCGATTATGCCCAGGGTGGCACCTGCCGAGACGTCCAGGCCCACGAACATGCGCGGACCCCACACCCAGTCCTTGCCCTCGCGGATGAAACGGTCGGCCTCGACAATGCGCCGGCCGAGAGCCAGGATCAGGGCGAAGGTGTGGTCGGCGGTGGCCCCGTCGAGCACACCGGGAGTGTTGGTGACCGTGACGCCGTGACGCGCGGCGGCATCCAGGTCGATATTGTCAAAGCCGACGGCCACATTGGCCACCACCTTCAGATTGGGGCCGGCGGCGGTGAAGAACTCCTCATCGATGCGCTCGGTGAGCGTCACAATGGCGGCGTCCTTCCCGGCCGCCCGCTCCAGCAGCTCGGCACGGGCGGGCGGCGTCTCCTGGCCGATGTCGAAGCTGATCCCGGGGTGGGAGTCGAGCTCGCGGGTGACCGAGTCGGTCAGCAACCGGGCAATGTATACGGACCTGGTCGGCGTCATGTTCTCCACACTATTGCTTGAAGCGGTCATGAGTGAGTCCTTCGTGGATGATAAAAGGAATTGGCGTTGTGAGTGGTTCACAGCTCCGGCAGGAGCTCGCGCCCGGTGGCGTCCCTCCAGGAGGCGCGGAAGGCGTCCCACCGGTCATCGTTGATGGCCACCCAGTCCGGACGCGGACTCACCCTGCGGGAGTCGACCTCCGGCAGGACCAGCTCGGCAACGGTGGCGCCGCACATGCCGGCCGCACCGATGGCCGGCAGGTAGGACTCGTCCACCAGGTCCAGATCGGCGTCGAGGATGTCGGCGAGCATCTGGGGGAAGGCCTTGTCCGCCCCGAAGGCTCCGGTGACGTAGATGGAGCCCGAGCCCTTGGGCACGCAGGAGCCGAGCACCATGCGGTCCACCAGCAGCACGCCGTCGATGATCCCGCGGGCCACCTGCGCGCGGCTGGTCTCGCGGGTGATGTCCACCAGCCGGGCGCAGGGCGCCTCAAACCACAACGGCCCCCGCTCCCGCATGACGTGCGGGATGAAGAACGGCGCGGTGACCGCATCCTCGCGGGAGATCTCGAAGGCGGTACGGATCATCACATCGACGCCGCCGCCGGCCTCCCCGAAGCCGGCCACCAGCGCCCCGGTTGCCAGGGCGTCACCGCCGTTGGTCACGCCGTTGATCAGCCACTCCCCCGGCCGGTTGCCGCAGCGCTGCAGGGCGGTGGCGCGCGTGTCCGGGGCGTTTAGGCAGGAGTTGATCACATGGGTGGTGCCCATGATGAAGAAGGGCTTGGTGCCGGGCCTGGTGCCCAGGGCGTAGGAGGCGGCCGGGGTGTCCGCGGAGCCGACCGACACGGGGATGCCGGCCGGCAGGCCGAAGTCGGCGGCGGCCTCGGGGGTGACGGTGCCGAGGATCTCCACCGCGTGCTTGACCGGCGGGAGCGTGGCCGGGTCGATGCCAAGCAGCTCGACGGTCTCCTGGATCCACCCCCGCTGTGGCTCCAGCGTGTTGAAGATGCCGGAGTAGGAGGCCTGGGTGGGGTCCAGTGCGGTCTGGCCCGTCAGCAGGGCGCCGAGCCAGGTGCCGGCCATCCCGAAAGTGGTCATGGCGGCGAAGGCGTCGGCGTCGTGATTGCGCAGGTAGGGGTGGGCCAGCGCCATGAAGGTCGACTGTGAGGGGTGGTTCCCCGTGGCCGCGAGCGCCTGCTCCGTGCGCTGATCCGAGAACTGGTTGAAGTAGTAACGCAGGATGTTGTTGTCCCACACCACTCCCAATCCGCAGGCCCTCCCGGCCGCGTCCAGAGGCACCGCGACCGGACAGTGGACGTCGATGCCCACGCCGCTCGCCCCGGTCAGGGCCGGCCCCAGCTCGGCCAGCGCGCCGCGGATGGATTGCTCCCAGGCCCGCGGGTCCACGCGTCCTTGCACGGCACGTGAGCGCGGGTGGGCACAGCGGGCCCGGGCGATCACCTGGCCGCCGGTGTCTACAACTACGGCCTTGGTGGCCGAAGTCCCCAAATCGATTCCGACGAATGTGCTCATCGTTGAACCTCCGTCTCCTAGCTGTGTTGATCCTTGTCCGGTGTCAGTTCAGTAGCTCGGCTGCCCGGGAGGGGGCCAGGCCGTCGTGCACCACCGCACGCAGCGCCCGCACCATCTTGGCGGGGTCCTGCGCCTGCCAGATGTTGCGCCCGCAGGTCATGCCCACGCCGCCGGCCTCCATCACCGCGGCGGCCTGCTCCAGCACGTTGATGGGCTTGGGGGCGGGGGCGCCGCCGGCGGCGACTACGGGCGTGGGGACGGCGTCGACTACCTGCTTGAACTCCGCGGCGGAGCCGGTGTACCAGGTCTTGACAATGTCGGTCCCGCATTCGGCGGCGGCCCGGGCCGCGTAGATGACGGACTCGGTGGAGCCCTTGCGGTCGCCCCACAGCTCACCGGATGGGTAGGCGTGGCAGATGACCGGCATGCCCCACTTGTGCGCCTCCTGGGTGGTGGCGGACATCATCTCCAGCATGGCCGCCTGGTGCTCCGAGCCGGCGGAGATGCCGATGGCCAGGGCGTCGGCGCCCAGGCGGATGGCGTCGTGGACGGAGGCGACGGTGGCGTCATAGGTGGGGTGGAAGTCGACACAGAAGGTGGAGCCCTTGATGATCAGTGGGACGGTGATGTCGGTGTCCCAAAGCAGGTGGCCGGCGATGCCCTTGAACACGGTGAAGGCGTCGGGCTCGCCCGCGATGATCCGATTGAAGGTGTTCTTGATGTCGGCCAGGCGCGGGGCGACGCCGCGCGGAACGGCCTGATCGAGGGCCACCGACATCATGCGGCCGTCCGCGCCGAGCAGGCGGCGTAGGCGTAGCTGGCGGCCAAGGGCGGGGGTGGTGCCGACGGGGTTGAGCGAGTACACGGACATGGTGCTTTCTCCTTGTTGTTTTGGTGGTGATGTGGTGGTGGTGGCGTGCGGCCCGGTCCAATGCCGGCCCGGTGTGCGAAGTGGAGTCAGTGACTTAAAAAAGGGGGCATTGACCGGGGCTCGCGTCGGCAACGCGAGCCGGAGGAGGGGTGAGACCAGTCGCCGGGGCTCAGGCCCAGACGTCGACGCCCACCCGCATATCGGCGCCGGAGGCGGCCAGGTCAATGGCCTGCGCGGCGCGGTCCAGCGGCAGTTGCGTGCCGATCAGGTCGGCCACCTTCAGCCGGCCGTCATTGATCATGGGGGCGATCTGCTGGAAGTTCTCCAGGCGGCAGGAGGAGGCGCCGACGATCTCGTACTCGTTGTAGTGGATGTCATTGGCGACGAACTCGAGCCTGGCCCCGGAGTTGAAGCCGGCGAACACGGAGATGCGGGCGCCGGGGGCGAGCACACCCAGGTAGGGGGTCATGGCCTCGGGGCGGCCAATGGCCATGATGACCACGTCAATGCCCTCGGGGGCGAATTCCCGGATCCGGTCGGCAATGTTGTCCGACGGCGTGAGCACCAGGTCCGCCCCGGAGGCGCGGGCGATGTCGTGGCGGGCCTGGTTGGGTTCCACGGAGATGACCTGGCGCACCCCCTGGGCCTTGGCCAGGCGGATGTGGATCAGGCCGAGCGGCCCCGCCCCGGCCACCAGGACCGTGTCCGCCCCGGCCACCTTGGCCAGGTTCTGGCCGTTCAGGGCGCAGGAGACCGGCTCGACGATCGCGGCCTCCAGGGCGGAGACATTGTTGATCGGGATCAGGTTCTCGCGGGCGCGGGCCGGCACCCGCACGTACTGCGACAGTCCGCCGTCGAGCTGGTATCCAAAGGCGACGCGGTTGCGGCAGATGTTCGGGTGTCCCTTGGAGCAGGCCGAACAGGTGCCGCATGGAACCAGCGGGTAGACGCACACCTGGTCACCCATGGCCACGGCGTCGGGCAATTCGCCATTGACTGCCACCACCTCGCCGGCCAGCTCGTGCCCCAGCGTGGAGGGCAGGGAGACGTTGCGGGTCTTGCGGCCGGTGTAGATGCGCACATCTGTGCCGCACAGCAGGGCGCCGGTCACCTTAAGCAGAACGTCGCCCGGCTGGAGCGCGGGGATCGGCGCCTGCTCTATCCGCATGTCGTTCGGGGCGTGTAGTACCGCCTTCCTCATGGTGGCGTGCAGGTCGACGGTCGTATTGACAGTCATGGTTCTTCCTCGTGTTTGGGTCTGTCATCTAAGTTCTGCTCGCCAGCGAGCAAAATGGTGGTGGCACCACGGTCCTCCAAGGCATCCAACTGCTCCTGGGTTGCGGAGGCATCGGTGATCAAGGCCCATTCGTGGGGCAGCGGCGACCAGTAGGGATAGTCGGTGTCATCGTCCAGCTTGCTGGAATCGGCGATCACGTAGACCTGCGCGGCCTGACGCAGCATCATCGATTTCAGCCGGGACTGGTCGTAGGTGCGTGAGGCGATACCGCGCTCGGTGTTTACGGCGTCGGCGCCCACAAAGGCTATGTTCCCGTAGATGCGAGACAGGGTCATCTCGGCGTCGCCCCCGCAGATGGTCTCATTGATACCGCGCAGATTGCCGCCCAGGACGAGCACGTGGACCTTGTCCTGACCCACGAGCCGATTGATGCAGCGCAATCCATTGGTGACCACGGTGAGCTCGAAGCGATTGTCGATGGCGGCGGCGATGCGTTCCGCGGTGGAACCGGCGTCGAGGATCACCAGGTCGCCCTCATGCAGGAGCGAGACCGCCACCTGGGCGATTGCCTCCTTCTCCGCCACGTTGGAGACCTCGCGCTGCGCCATGGTCAGTTCGCGCCGGCCCGGCGCCAGGGAGGCCCCCCCGTAGGTACGGGAGATGATCTCATCCTTCTCCAACAGGGCCAGATCTCGGCGAATCGTAACCACGGACACATCCAGTGCCCGGGCCAGCTCATTGACCGAGGCCCGTTTTCCCGACCCTTCACCGAGCATCTCGACCAGTCGTGCGCGCCGTCGCTCCCCCTTGGTACGGGGCTCGTCGGTGACGCCGGAGCGGACGATGATGGACATGATGCCTCCCTGGTCGTTGAGAATCGCTTCTGACCGCATCGTCCCACCTCCTTTTGCTGTTGTGGCTGGGTCGTGTCCAATGGGCGGTGATGAAACCGTGTGCAGCACGTCTCGTGGCGGGTGCACCGCGGCCCCCAGCGCCACTGCGCCGGGAGCGGCGGCGACCACGTCCATTGCTCGTCTCACAACGCCACCGCATCCTGGGAAAAGTCGATCTGCTCAACCTTCGGCAGCATGAAGGCGAATACCGCGGCGCCCAACACGGATACCGCCCCGGACAACAGCAGCGGCAGCCCGAAGGCGCCAGTGGCCCCATACAGGAAACCGATGACGATCGGGTTCAGTGCGGAGCCGATGTTTGAGAAGAAGTTCTGGGTTCCGCCAAGCACACCGACCGTGGAAGCAGGAACGAAGTCTGCCGGCAGGCACCAGATGGTGACAATCGTGAAGGCGGATCCGAAGTAGGACACCGACATCAACGCCAGCGCCAGCCCCGCGGTGGGGACGAAGGCGGCCACCCCGATCACCGCGCACAGCAACATGCCGGTCACCAGGCAGGTCTTACGCACGCGAGTGACGGACCAGCCGCGCTTGAGCAGGGCGTCATTGATCAGGCCGCCGCTCCATGAGCCGATGATGGAGCAGATCGGCGGTATTGCTCCGAAGGCCCCAAGCCTGAGCAGGTCGAAGCCGCGTTCGTCGACCAGGTAGGTGGGGAACCAGGTCAGGAAGAAGGTCACCGCGAAGTTCACGCAGAAGAAGCCAATCATCATGGCCCACACCGCCCGCTTGCGCAGCAGGATGAGCACCGGAATGGCCTTCTCGGTGCCGGCGGCCGCCGCTTCACGCATCTCCTGATCACGGTCCTCGGTGATGATGTCCATCTCCTCCTGGCCGATTGCATCGATCAGTTCCGGACGGCGATACAGCGCCCACCATCCAAAGGCCCACAGCACCCCGATCACCCCGGCGATCAAGAACACCCAGCGCCAGCCCCACAGGCCGATGATCCCGGCGATCACAGGAGTGGCGATAGCCGAGCCGATACGGGCGCCGGAGTCGTAGACGGAGGTGGCGCGGGCACGCTCACGCTGGGGGAACCAGCGGGAGACGGTCTTGGCCGAGGCCGGGTAGGCACCGGACTCTCCGATCCCCAGTCCCAGCCTGAGCCCGAACAGCACACCGAAGCTACTGGCCAGGAAGGTCACGCCGGTGCACACCGACCACACGAAGACCGAGGCGCCGAACATGACGCGCTCGCCGAACTTGTCGATAAGCGAACCCGCCGGAATCTGCATGATCGCGTAGGACCACGAGAAGGCGGACAGGATCAACCCCTGCTGGCCGGGGGTGATGTGGAAATCCTCGGTCATGTAGGGCAGGGACACCGAGATCGCGGAGCGATCGACGTAGTTGATGGCCAACCCGATGGCGCAGACGACGGCGACTACCCACCGCCAGTTGGTCTTGCCCGGCCTGCGCTCCCGGACCTTGGCTGATGCCGTCATGGATACCTCCTTGTACCTCAGCACTGAACGGTTCACTCACTCAAGGAACCGCAAATGATCGCTTTGATCATTTCGGCAGCACCATCCTCGCCTCCAACCGCATCCCAGTCAAGCCCGATCGATCACTTCGTTCACGCTATCGATCGTTTCGATCATTGCCTCGATATTGCGTGGGACCTAAGTACTAGGCGGATGGAAGATCTGGGACTCCCCCGGCATGCTCTCCTGCGCCCCGGCTCCCAGGGTGGTCAGTGCGCCCGCAATCGTCGCGCGCTCCAGGGCGGAGTCGAGGTCCTCACCGCGCACCAGGGCGGCACACAGGGTCCCGACGAATGAGTCCCCCGCACCCGTGGTGTCCACGGCCTGTACGTGGAACGCCGGAACCGCACGCTCACCCCGCCCTCCCACATACACAGCTCCCGCCGCACCGAGCGTCACAATCACCTCCGGGGCGATTGACCGCAACTGCGCCGCCAATCGCAACCACCCGGAAATGTCCTGCGGCGCAGCCTCGTGCCCCGCATACGCCAGCGCCTCCTCCTCATTGACAATGAGGAAGTCGAACAGGCCATGCAACTCCTGCCCGTACGATACGTAGGGAGCGGCGTTCAAAACCGCCGTCACCTTCATCTCGCGCGCCTTAAGCCCGACGGCGATCACCGACTCGGCAGGGATCTCGTTCTGCGTGAGAATCAGTCCGGGCCGGGGGCCGCGGGCGAGAGCCGCCTCCACTGCCGCCGCAGACAGCCGCGCATTGGCGCCGGATACCACCGTGGCCGAGACGGTTCCGTCCGCGGTGCAGTGCACGAATCCCAGCCCGGTCTCATGGTCGCCGATCCGCGCCACTCGCAGCTCAATCCCCTCCGCCTCCATATGGCGCAGATAGTCGTCTCCCCGGTCATCGCCACCAACCGCACCAACAAATGTCACCGCTGCTCCCAGTCGGCGCGCCTGGATCGCCTGGTTGGCCCCCTTGCCCCCGAAGCTGGTGACGGCACGGGCCACGCAGACAGTCTCCCCGGGCCTGGGGAGTCTATCCACATACACGGTCAGGTCCGTGTTCAAACTGCCGACCACCAGCACGCTGCCCGATGTCGGGATGGCGCCGGTCATAATCTTTCACCCCTGCCCAGCAGCTCCAGGCGCAGCACGGCGACTTCCAGCGCATCCTGAGAGTCGGCGACCTCCTGGAACCGGTTGTGCTCCTGCCCTTCAAGCATCTCCAGGAGGGCATTGGTCGCCGCCACATTGGCCCGCAGTTCGCCGGCCGCGTCCTCCCGCACCGGGAAGGTGTCGAAGTAGATCGGGGCCTGGTAGCCGCCCCGGCGGAGCCAGTACAGCAGTTCCAGGGTCTCCCAGGGGTGTACGGAGCCCACAATCATTCCGTCGTCGCTGCCTCCGTACCCGTCGTTGAGGTGGATTCCGTACAACTTCCCATCCGCCAGCAGGAGCGCGGCCGCATGCGCGGGATAGTCGCGCGCCATGATCATGTGGCAGAAGTCCAAGGTGGCTCCCACATTGGACCGGTCAATGCGCTGCAGCAGGTAGAGAACGAAGCCGCTGCTGGGAATCATCGTGTGAACGCGTTCCTCATAAGGCTTGTACTCGATGCTGAAGCGCATGTGCGGGTGCTGATCCGCCAGGCGCCGATACACGCCGACGAGCTGTTCGGTCGCCGTTACGAAGTCCTTCTGGAAGGCGTAGTCGTAGCCGTCGTATCCGAGCCACAGGGTCACCAGGTCACTGCCGAGGTCTTCGGCCACACGCACGCCGTCGCCCACCAGCTCGTAGGCGTCGTCGGCAACTCCCGGCCGCGGTCCGGTGAACTCTCCGGCACTAAAGTCGCTGCGGAATCTCACCGCGATCGAGTTGAGTCGCAGGCCCGCAGCCGCCAGTGCGTTCCGGATGCCTTCCACGCCGTCGCGGGCGAAGTGCTCCGGATAATTGAGGTCCACGTAGCCGACGCCGTCGACGCCGGCTATCGCGGCCAGTGCCTCCGGCACGCTCATTCCCTGCTTGATGTACGAGTTGATTCTGGCCGAATACTCCATTGGTTCCTCCTAATCGATCGGCGCTAGCAGGCCGATTCCGTCGTTGCTGTAAGACACCGGTTATGCCGATCTGCGCTGTCCCACCCCTACATGCGGTAGACCTCGATAGCGGTGCCGGCGAACAACCGGCACCGCTCCTCCCGGGTGAAATCCGCCACCGTGGCGTCAAAGGCCGAGTACAGGGTCGGCATGTCGGAGTAGAGCGAATCGACCGGGAAGTTGCTGGCGAACATGGCACGCTCCACTCCGAAGGCATCGATCGCCGTCAGGATCGGGCCCCTGATGGAGCTCTTCGTCCAGTGGTGGTCGGTTGTCCCCAACGCCGAGAGTTTGACGAACACGTTCTCGCGCCGGGCCAACTCCCGCAGCGCCTCGCCCCACCGCCGCAGGTACTGCGCATCCCGGTCAGTGGGCATGCCCAGGTGATCCAGGATTATCCGTGTGGAGGGGAAGGCGTCCGCCAGGCGGGCGGCCCCGGGCAACTGCTCGGGGAACACCTGCAGATCGAAAGACATGCCCAGGGGCTCGAGCCGGGCGAAGTTGTCCCGCCACACCGGCTCATCCATGATTGCGTCGCGGTCGCGGTGGGTGTAATAGGGATCCGGATTCCAGTTGAGGATGTCGCGCACGCCTCGGAGCGTCGGCAACTGCGCATAGCGCTCCAGCACGGCTGGCACGCCACCGTCCAGCAGGTCCGCCTTGGCCACTTGCACGCTTGGACACCCTGACAGCACACCGTCGATCCACTGCGCCTCTTGCAGCGGCCGGGCGGCACCGTTCTCCACCACCACCGAGGCAATCACCGGGATCCCGGCGCAGTCCGCGCGGTAATCCTCCATGAGGTAGTCGCGGCGCAGCCGGGTGTCGTCCCCGTGGTACCGAGGTTGCGGTGGCCCGCTCAACCAGGGGTAGCCGTCGGCCAGTCTGTACAGGTGATGGTGTGCATCGACAACCGGCAGGTCAAGCATGTTCGGTCTCCGGCGTGGTCGCCTTTTCCATCCGACCGGAGCCGGACTGCGCCTGCTGGTCCTCGCCCCGCGGCGTTTCAGTGCCCTCGGGCCGTTTGGTGCCGCGCCTCAGGGCCGGCCAGTTCTTCCCGACCTGATCGAAGGTGACCGCAATCACGACCACCAGGCCCGTTACGATCTGTTCGTAGAAGCTCGGCACGCTCAGTAGCACCAGACCATTGGTCAGTGCCCCAAGGATCAGGGCGCCGATAATCGTTCCGCCGATGGAGCCCTCGCCGCCCATGAGGTTGGCGCCGCCGATCACCGAGGACGCGATCGCCGTCATCTGGTAGGGGGCACCGGCCTCGGACTGTGCCGCCGAGATGCGGGCCACCACAACCATGCCTCCCAGGCCCGACAGGGTGCCCGCCAGTACGTACACCCAGATCTTGACCCGAGCCACGTTCACCCCTGACAGCCAGGCCGTCTCCTCGCTGCCTCCCGTGGCAATGACGTTCTGGCCGAACACCGTACGCCGCAGCAGGAACCAGCACAGGACGGCACAAATGACTACCGCCACAACCGAGGTCGGCACTCCCATCACCCGGGAGTTCAGGATCATCACGAAGGGTTTGGGGATGTTGTACACGGGCAGGCCGTCGGTGACCACATATGCCAGGCCCTGGAACACCGACATGGTTCCGAGCGTCGCTATGAAGGGCGGCAGACGTACAAGCGCCACCAGGACCCCGTTGACCAGACCGCACAGGGCACCAACCGCCAGACCGATCAGGAATCCCAGATACGGATTCACTCCCTGGTTGACCATCAGCGCCGCACTGACCATGCCTGACAGGCTCGCGATCGAGCCGACCGAAAGGTCGATGCCGCCGGTTATGATCACGAAGGTCATGCCGAGCCCGATCAGGGCGTTGACGCAGGCCGAGATGGCGACGTCCCGCAGATTGTCCAGCCCCAGGAATCTGGGATTCAGCACGCCGAACCCCAGGTAGATAACCAGGGCGGCGATCGCGATGGTGAAGGTCTGGGCGTTGATGCGCGAGCGCCACGCCGCAACTTTGCTTGTCATGTCATTCATGTCCATTCTCGTTCCAGAGTTCAGCCGGTCGCATCAGGCGGCGTCGTCCACGCCCACCGCGGCCGCGACGAGTTTGTGCTCGTTGATGTCCCCTCCCGAGAACTCCGCAACCGCGCGCCCCTCCTTCATGACCAGGACGCGGTCGCTCAGGGCGATGATCTCGGGCATATCGGAGGAGACGACGACTACTGCGCAGCCCTGAAGCGTCAGATCGTCAATGAGGGCGTAGATCTCGGCGCGCCCGCCGACGTCGACGCCCTTGGTGGGCTCGTCGAATAGGAAGACGCGCGCATTGGTGGTCAGCCACTTCCCCAGCACGATCTTCTGCTGGTTCCCGCCGGAGAAGTCACGTGCCTTGGCCATAACATTCTTGGGCCTCAGGGCGACCGACGTAGACAGCTTCGCCGCCGCCGTCGTCTGTCTGCGTGGAGAAACCACCCCCATCCGGGAACCCATCATCGAGCCGTTGGGGAGCGCGAAGTTCTCGTATGCGGCCATCAGCAGGACCAGGCCCTGGTTCTTCCGGTCCTCCGGAATGAAGGCGATGCCCGCCCGCTTGGCGTCTTGCGGACTGCGAATACTCACAGCCCGCCCCGCAAGCGAAACCCTGGCCGCGGTGCGGGCATCAGCGTGAATTATGGCGCGCAGCAGCTCGGTACGGCCGGAGCCCACCAGTCCGGAGATGCCCAGCACTTCCCCGCCGCGCACGGCGAATGACACCGGGCCCACGCCCCGCGGATGCGTGGCCGCCTGGACGGACAACAGAGTCGGGCTGTGTTGCAGATCCCGCTTGGGGCGCTGGTAATCGAGCAGCTCCCGCCCGACCATGGCCCGCACAATGTCCCGTGAAGTGGTGTCGGCGATCCTCTCATCGAAGCTCGCGCGGCCGTCACGCAGAACCACCACCCGGTCCGAGATCCTCATCACCTCGTTCATCTTGTGGGAGACGAAGAGAATGCCCACGCGCTTGTCATGCGCCAGCTGTCTGACCCGTTCAATCACCGCAGAGGCGTTCTGTTCCACCATTGCGGTGGTGGGCTCGTCCAGCGCCACGATCTTCGCGCCGAAGGCGAAGGCCCGCGCGATTGTGAGCGCATGCCGTTCGGCCGGGCTCAGTGTTCGCATGGGCCGGTCCGCGGTGAAGTCGAATCCCATGCGGCGCACATCCCTCATGGCCTCCGACACGGCACCCGCGGCGGCCCGGCGGGCGGCGCGCCCCAGTCCTATGAGGATGTTCTGCTCGACCGTGAGCTGGGGCACGATCGCCGGTTCCTGATGCGCTATGACGATGCCATCGCGCCTGGCGGAATCGGGAGTGTACTCGCTGCGAACCCGTCCCTCGATGCTGATCGTCCCGCGGTCCGGGAGCAGTGATCCGCTCAGTATCCGCAGGAAGGTGCTCTTGCCAGCACCATTCTCACCGGCCAGCGTGAGCACCTCGCCGTGGTGCAGGTCGAAAGACACATCCGCCAGGGCGAGAACGCCGGGGAACTGTTTGCGTATCCCCTCGACTCTCAGGAGCGGCTGGGAGGAAGTCATGATCTGTCCCTCCGTGCATTCACGGCATGCCGGTCATGTAGTCGTTCACATTCGCTTCATCGACTACGAAGGCGGGAACGTCGACGAAGGCGGGAACCCGGTTGCCCGCCAACATCCACAGGGCGACCTTCACACCGCTGGCGCCCTCGGTCATCGGCCGCTCGGAGACGGTGGCGGTGTAACCGTTGTCATTGGCGATCTCGGTCTTGGCCTGGGGGATTCCATCGGTGCCCACCAGGACGACCTGCCCCTGCCTGCCCTTCTCCTGGATGGCGGACATGGCGCCCAGCGCCATGGTGTCGTTCTGGCAGTAAATGGCTGCCAGGTCCTCGTTGGCCGTCAGCATGCCCGCAGCGGTGTCTTTGGCCAGGGCGGTGTCCCACTTGGCTGTGGTGGAGGCGACCAGTTCGATGCTCGGATAGTCGGCCGCAAGCGTCTCCCGGAAACCGGCGCCACGGTTTTGGGCGTTGGAGGACCCCGGGTCGCCCTCGATCATGGCGACCTTTCCACCGTTTGGCAGTTGCTCCGCGATGTAGTGCGCCGCGGTTGCGCCGATGGTGGTGGCATCGGGGCCGACGTATACGGTGCCCGTGACGCTGCTGGCGGCGTCGTTGAGGATGATCACGGGGATTCCTTGGGAGATCGCGTTCTCGAAGACGGAGTCCAAGGCCGTCGCGGAAATCGGGGAGGCCAGGATCGCCGAGCACCCGGACCTCATCGCCGACTGGGCCTTGTCCAGCTGCTCGGTTATCGACGCCTCATCGTTGACGGCGTAGGTCTCGTACTCCACGCCATACTCCTTGGCCGCCTCCTCGAAGCCGTCGCGTTCGAAGCTCCAGTACTCGTTCGACAGCGTCCTGGTGATGTAACACAGGCGGATGTCTGATCCGGCGGTCGGTTCACCCAGTTCGCCCTCGATGTCCTCAATGGGCGTCTTGCCCTCCGCGTCCACCAGGGAGACAACATCAACGCCGTCGCCGGAGCCTCCGGAGCCGCCCTCGTCGGCGGGGGTGCAGGACCCGAGAAGACCCAATGATGCGACCGCGGCGCACAGCACGGCCAGGGGCTTGATTCGAAGACTGTTCATGTGTCCACAACTTCCTCACTGAAGGCGCTCCGCTTCGGTGCGGTCAGCGCGGGTGAGTTAATGATTACATCGATCGTTGATGTGACGCAAGACGCAACGATCGATCACTTCACCCGCCCTTCAGTGATTGCACCGATCGTTTGCCGCGGGGCGTCCGGAGGCTGCAAGGTCCTGTACGTCCCCGATTTCTGGCCTTCGGCGCACGGTGGGACAATCACCCGGGAGCGCGCGGACCCGCTTCGCCGCTCCGGATCACCGACCAAACCGACTCAAGGAGTTCTCGTGCCCGGCCAGAACCTAACCCGTCAGGAGGCGGTGGCACGCGCCGCCGTCGTATCCACCGACAGTTACGACGTCGTCCTGGATCTGTCCGGCGCCCCGGATCCCACCAACGCCACTTTCCGCTCCACCACGACGGTGCGCTTCACCGCCACCCCGGGGGCATCAACTTTCATCGACCTGATCGCCCCCGCCGTCCACGCCGTCACGCTCAACGGGACCGCGCTCGACCCGCAGGAGGTGTTCGCCGATTCGCGCATCGCACTGGCGGATCTGCGCTCAGACAATGAACTGACCGTCGTCGCCGACTGCGCCTATATGCACACCGGTGAGGGGCTGCACCGCTTCACCGATCCCGCCGACGGTGAGACCTACCTGTACACCCAGTTCGAGGTTCCCGACGCCCGCCGCGTATACGCCGTGTTCGAGCAGCCCGATCTGAAGGCGACTTTCCGCTTCACCGTCACCGTGCCCGAGAACTGGACGGTGCTGTCCAACTCCCCCACTCCCGCGCCCACACCGGCCGGAGCCGGAACCCGTACCTTCGCCTTTGCACCCTGCGAGCGCATCAGCTCCTACATCACGGCGATCGTGGCCGGCCCCTACGTGGGCGCCACCGACGTCTACACGGCCACCGACGGCCGCAGTGTTCCCCTGGGCGTGTACTGCCGTAAAAGCCTGCGGGAGTTCATGGACGCCGAGGAGATCCTCGCGATCACCAAGAGCGGCTTCGCCTACTACGAGGAACTGTTCGGCACCCCGTACGCCTTCACCAAGTATGACCAGGCCTTCGTGCCCGAGTTCAACGCCGGCGCCATGGAGAACGCCGGCATCGTCACCCACCGCGACGACTACATCTTCCGCTCCCGGCCCGTACAGGCCCGCGTCGAGCGCCGCGCGGAGACCATCCTGCATGAGCTGGCGCATATGTGGTTCGGAGACCTGGTCACCATGAAGTGGTGGGATGACCTGTGGCTGAACGAGTCCTTCGCCGAGTACTGCTCCGTTCTCGCCGTTGCAGAGGCGACCCGTTGGACCGACGCCTGGACCACTTTCCAGGTGCTGGAGAAGAACTGGGCCTACAACCAGGACCAGCTCTCCTCCACTCACCCGATAGCCGCGGACATCAACGACCTGCACGATGTTGAGGTCAACTTCGACGGCATCACCTACGCCAAGGGCGCCTCCGTACTATCCGCCCTGGTCGCCTACGTGGGGCGGGAGTCCTTCTTCGCCGGTATCAAGAACTATCTGTCCGCCCACGCCTACGCCAACGCCACCTTGGCCGATCTGCTCACCGAGCTGGAGCGGGTCTCCGGCCGCGACCTTTCGGCCTGGACGCGGGTATGGCTGCAGGAGGCGGGCGTTACCACCCTGCGCCTGGAATTGACCACCGGCGCCGACGACGTGATCACCTCCGCCGCGATTGTGCAGGAGATTCCCACGGGCTCGCCGGCCTCGTTGCGTCCCCACCGGGTGGTGCTGGGCTCCTACACGCTCGTAGCCCAGGAACCGACCGCACTGGAACGCACCGGTCGTATCGAGCTCGACGTCACCGGCGCGCGCACCGAGGTGCCCGAGCTGATTGGCACCGCCCGCCCCGACGTACTGCTCCTGAATGACGAAGACCTGACCTACTCCAAGGTGCGCCTAGACACCGCCTCGCTTACCACCGGCCTGGAGCACGTGGACGCCTTCACCGCCTCGCTGCCGCGCTCGCTGCTTCTGGCCAGCGCCTGGGATATGGTGCGCGACGGCGAGCTACCGGCTGCCGATTTTCTGGCCGCCGCACTGTGCGCCCTACGCACCGAGACGCACTCCAGCGTCGTGCAGGGGCTGCTGGCACGGGTAGCGACCTGCCTGTCGACCTACCTGCCGCCGTCCGCACGCCCAGACGCGGCGGAACGTGCCACCGACACGCTGCTTGACCTGGCGCGCGCAGCCGAGGCGGGCAGCGACACCCAGCTGCAGCTGGTGCGCGCCATCGCTGCCCATGCCGTCACCGATGCCCAGCTCGACGCCGTCGCCGCCTGGCTGGACGGCTCCGACACCCTGCCGGAGCTGGTGGTGGATCAGGATCTGCGCTGGGAGCTGCTGGTGGGTCTGGTGGCCGCCGGACGCCGCGGTGAGACCGAGATCGCCGCCGAGGAGGCGCGCGACCGCACCACGACGGGACGCGAGCGCGCCGCCCAGGCGCGTGCGGCCGTACCCACACCCGAGGCGAAGGCGGCCGCCTGGCGCGAGCTGGTGGACAACGCCGCCCTGCCCAATGAGACGCAGGTGAAGATGCTCGCCGGATTCCGCATGGTCGAACGGAATCCGGAGCTGCTCGTCCCCTACATCTCCGAATACGTCAAGGAGGTCGACGGCATCTGGTCCTCACGCACCTTCCACATGGCTGAGAACCTGCTCGCCAGGCTGTGGTCCACCACCGCGGTGGGATTGCCCGGCGTGGACCCGGTGTCAGCGCTGGAGGGCTGGCTGGACTCCCACAAGGATGTCCCCGCCGCGCTGCGGCGCATTGTGAGCGAGAACCTGGACGACACCCGGCGGGTGGTCAAGGTCCAGGCCTACTCCGGGCCCGTGGCGGGCTAAGACCCAAACCCCTGCGGTGGAGCGGGGAGCGGAGCCCAATGACCGGTCTCCGCTCCCCCTGTGGCCGCGGTGTTCGGCCATGCGGCGCGCCGGCGGGAGGGTGGCCGATCAGTTCCAGGTCATCAGCGCTTGGCCTGCGCTTATGCGTGTGCCTTCGGGACTGGGGATGATCTGCAAGGCGTCCGCCTGCAGTGCAACTACCGGAACGATCGGGTTGCGACCACCGGCTTCGACGCCGGCCGGGCACCAGGTGACTACCGGATCCCCCGCGGCGACGGCCTCCCCCTCGGCCACATGCATCCTGAAGCCCTCTGCACCCAACTGGACCGTGTCCAGGCCCAGATGCACCAAGACGCTGTGGCCGGCGCCGTCGGAAACCACGAAGGCATGAGGGTGGGCCTTGTCGACCGTGCCGGTGATGGGCGCCAGCACGGTGACCTCTCCGGCGGCGCGATCCGGATCGATCGCCAGCCCGGTCCCGAGCATGCCGGTGGAGAAGACCGGGTCCGGCACCTGCGCGGCACTTACCACTGTCCCCGCCAGTGGCGACTGGATGATTATGCTCATTGCCTGACCTCCGATTCAGAGCCGGTTTTACACCAGTCCCGACGATCCGGTCTCTCAGCGGTCGAACTCCTCGCGCACCGCGGTCAGCAGGCTCGCCAGGCGCACATTGTCCGGCAGGTCCTCCACTAGGACGACCTCGCCCGACCCATCCGCGAGCGGGATCTTCCAGTTCGGGTACTCCTTGTCCGTGCCGGGCTGGTTCTGCGCACGGCGCTCCCCAACGCCGTCCACCAGCGAGATCCCCACCAGGGCCGACGGCGTGTGCACCACGTAGCGGTAAAGTGCCTCCACGGTCTCCCGTTCAGAGGGATTGTCCCCCAGCAGGTCATGCTCACGCAGACGGGTGAGCATGCGCTCACGCTCAATACGGGCCTCGGTACGTACCTGATCAACGGGCTCGGTCAGCAGCCCGAGCCGCTCGCGCAGCGTCACGTGCTCATCGGCCAGGTAGCCGGCGGTGGGCGGCAGGTCGTGGGTGTTTACGGTGGACAGAGCCAGGTGGCGGTAGGCGCCCGGCTCCAGCGGCCAGCCGTTGTCCTCCTGCTTTTCGAACCAGAGCACGGAGGTGCCCAGCACCCCACGGCTGGCCAGGTACTCGCGCGCCCAGGGCTCCACGGTGCCCAGGTCCTCACCGATAATCACGGCGCCGGCACGGTGTGCCTCCAGTAGAACCACGCCGATCATCGCCTCGTGGTCGTAACGCACGTAGGCCCCCTGATCGGCGCGCAGGCCGTCGGGGATCCACCACAGGCGGAACAGTCCGATTATGTGGTCTATGCGCAGCGCACCGGAATGCCGTAGCACCGTGCCCACCATCTCACGCAGGGGCGCATAGGCGGTCTCCGCCAGCCGACCGGGATCCCACGGCGGCTGGGACCAGTTCTGTCCCAGCTGGTTGTACATATCCGGTGGAGCTCCCACCCCGACGCCGGAGGCGAAGGCCTCCGGTTCCGCCCAGGCGTCCGCACCCCGCGGATGCACGCCGACGGCCAGGTCGTCCATCAGTCCCAGGCTCATTCCGGCCGCCTTGGCCTCCGCCTGGGCACGTCCCAGCTGCTCATCGACGATCCACTGCAACCAGGCGTAGAAGTCTATGCGGTCGGCAAGGGTACGAGCCTCATTGGCCACAAAGGCACTGGAAGCGTCCTTGAGGTTCTCGGGCCAGTCCTCGAAACTGCCGTGCTTCTCCATAAGCGCGCACCACAACGCGAAGCGTTCCAGGCCCGGTCCCTGAGCCTCACGGAAGCGCTCGAAGTCCCGTTGCCGGGAGCGGGAGCGGCCGGCAGCGAAAATGACCTCCAGGGCCTCTCGCTTGACCTTCCAGGCGGCGTCCCGATCAATGGCGTCGGCGGTCAGATTCGCGTCGGCGACCTCCTCATGCGCCCACTGCACCAGCGAGCGGCGCGGCCCGGACAGGCGCGCAACCTCAAGGATGTTCTCGGGACGGATGTAGATGGGGTTGACGAAGCGGCGGGTGACCGGCAAATAGGGCGACGGCGTCATCGTCCCGACGGGCTCGGCGGCGTGCATCGGATTGATGAGCAGGAAGTCCGCCCCCTCATCACCCAGGAACCCGGCCAACTCGGTCAGATCGTCGGCGTCGCCGATTCCCCATGATCCGCGCGAGCGGATCGAGTACAGCTGGGCCATGACACCCCAGCCACGTCCCCCCAGGGAGGCGGGCAGGTCCAGGTGGTCGGGAGTTACGGCCAGGGCCGCGGTCGCCGAGTAGGTGTTCTCGCCGGAGGCGGATTCAATATTGGCGACGATGGTGTGCCAGCCCAGCGGCAGATCGTCGGGGATGACGAAGGACTCCTGGCCGATCAGCACGCCGTCGATCTCGCGCGCCGCAGTCCAATCGTCGGTCTGCAGCAGCTGCAGCCTGTCTCCCCCCTCCAGATTGACATACACCTGTACGCGGGCGTCGTCGGGAAGGTGCACCGGCACGGTCGCCTGCGAACCGGCCCGCACCACCACGGTGGGGGGCAGGGTGCGGCGCCAGGGGGCAAGGCTAGCCTCACGCAGGGAGTCCTCTACCTCCTGCGCGTTAGCCGCCTTGACACCCAGGGCCGCCAGGACGGCGACCAGGGTACGACGCGAGGGAGCGGCGAGGTTGCCGTGATAGTCCCAGTACTCGGTTGAGACCCCATGGGCCTCGGCGAGCTGCTTCAGGCTCTCGTCGGGGAGGTCGGATGCGGTGGAGTCGGTCATGGCGGTTCAGCCTAATGTTCGGTCGCGCGTGCGCGCGAGGACGTACCCGGGCGCTTGGGACCGGGGATGTTATCTAGGGATGACCCCGCGCACCGAAGCGACTGCACGGCGGCCCGACGGGCGGGAACATCTTTTACAGCAAGCGTTTCACACGATCCGCGCCCACGCCAGTCCCCCACACCGAGGACTTTCACCGCGTGGGAACCTACGCCCGACCGCCCCGCTCTGCGGGGTAACGGCCGGGCGGGCGACCGCCCAAGTGACGACGGCCGACCAACGACATCTGGTGACGGTCAGTCCAGGTCGGCTATCTCCTGGGCAATCGCATCCGCGGTGGGGCCGACCACCACCTGCACCACCCGGCCGGAACGGACCACGCCGAAGGCGCCGGTGGCACGCAGGGCCTCTTCATCAACCTTCTCCTGATCAACGACCTCCACCCGCAGGCGGGTGATGCAGGGCTCCAGGTCGGAAATGTTCTCCCGCCCGCCCAGGCCGGCGACGATTTCAGCTGCAGTACTCATGCGCGCTCCTAGTAGTTCCTCGTGCTCGACGTCACTTTATCGCAGTTCACGGCGCCCGGGGGCGGCCTCTAACCCCTTCTCGCCTGCCAATCGTCATTCATCCAATGGCAGAATCGTTCCACGAAGCACAGACTCGGTGCACAATGAGCCGTGACATCCGTCTCCGTTCTCCGTCACCGTTGAGGAGCACCATATGGCCCCGTCCGCCGCAAACCCCACCCCTCTGTCCGGCATCGGCGTGAGCCCCGGGCTCGTCGCAGGTCCCGTTGCCCGCATGGCGCCCGGCATCGCCGAGCCCGAGATCGCCACCCTGGACCCGAACCGTGACACCGAGAAGGAGTGCGACCGCATCGCCGCGGCCGCACAGACCGTCAAGAAGGGCCTAGAACTATCGGCCGCCGAGGCCAAGGGCGATGGTCGCACCCTGCTGGAGACCACCGCCCAGATGGCGGCCGACCCCACGCTGACATCCTCGGCGCAGGCCATGGTCCGCGAACGCCGTCTGGTTCCCGAGCGGGCCGTGTGGGAGGCCGCCGGCACGCTGGCCTCCATGCTGGAGTCACTTGGTGGCTATATGGCCGAGCGCACGCGGGACGTACAGGATGTGCGCGACCGCATCGTGGCGGTACTCACCGACGCGCCCATGCCCGGCATCCCCCGCCTGCCGGAGCCCTTCGTGCTGGTGGCCGAGGACCTCGCCCCCGCAGACACCGCCCTGCTCGATCCGGAGAAGGTCGTGGCCTTCGTAACCTCCGAGGGTGGCCCGACGTCCCACACGGCGATCCTGGCCCGCGCCCTGGGCATGCCCGCGATCGTAGGAACGGGCGCCGCCGTCACCGATCAACTCTCCGACGGCGATATCGTGCTTGTGGACGGCACCAAGGGCTCGATCGTGCTGGACCCGAGCGAGGATCAGCTGCGGCGCGCCCGCGAACTGGCCAGCCGGGTGCGTGTATTCAACGGTGATGGCGCCACCAAGGACGGCCACGAGGTGCAGTTGCTCGCCAATGTCGGCGACGGCGCCGCAGCCCGCTCGGCGGCCGAGGCCAACGCCATGGGTGTGGGGCTGTTCCGCACCGAGTTCTGCTTCCTGGATCAGCCGGAGGAGCCCAGCGTCGACGAGCAGGTAGAGGCGTACAAGGCCGTGCTGGCCGCCTTCCCGGGTAAGAAGGTGGTGGTGCGCACGTTGGATGCCGGCGCCGACAAGCCGCTGCCTTTCCTCACCGACGCCACCGAGGCCAATCCGGCCCTGGGCGTGCGCGCCTACCGCACCACGCGCCGCGACCCGGAGGTACTCGACCACCAGTTGGAGGCTCTGGCCAGGGCCGAAGCCGAAACTAATGCGAAGGTGTGGGTCATGGCCCCCATGATCTCCACGGCCGAGGAGGCCAAGGCCTTCACCGATAAGGCCCGCTCCTACGGCCTGCAGACGGCGGGCATGATGATCGAGGTGCCCTCGGCGGCCATCATGGCCGACAAGATGTTCGAGCACGCTGACTTCGCCTCTATCGGCACCAATGATCTGACGCAGTACGTGATGGCCGCCGACCGCCTGCTGTCCTCGCTGGCGGACCTGTCCACCGCCTGGCAGCCGGCCGTGCTGCGGCTGATCAAGCAGGCCTGCGACGGCGCCGCCCCGCATGGACGTCCTGTGGGCGTGTGCGGCGAGGCCGCCGCGGACCCGGCGTTGGCGACGGTGCTGGTGGGTCTGGGCGTGGCCAGCCTGTCCATGACGGCCCGCGCTCTGCCCGATGTCGACGCCGTCCTTAAGTCGGTGGACCTGGCCGAGTGCCGGCGACTGGCCGACATCGCCACGGCGTCGGCCACGGCCGAGGAAGCCCGGCAGGCGGTACGCACCGAACTGCCGATCCTGGAGGAGCTCGGCCTTTGACGCAGCCGTATCCCGTTCCCCCCGCAACCACCGAACCACTCGGATCCGTCACTCGGATACTCGCCCTGGACCCGGCGGCCGACGGGGGGAACGGGAACGACGCCTTCACCGGCTCCTCGTTGCCGCAATTGTCTGGGCGCATCTACGGCGGCCAGGTAGTCGCCCAGGGACTGCTGGCGGCCGCCGCCACCATGGTCGACGACGGTGACGGACCGCGCCAGCCGCATTCGGTTCATGCCTTCTTCATGCGTGGCGGCAGACCGGGTCAGCCGCTGCGCTTCGAGGTTGAGCGCATGCATGACGGGCGCTCCTTCTCTCAGCGCCGAACCACAGCCACCCAGGACGGCACGCCGATCTTGACCATGATCTCCTCCTTCCAGGAGCAGCAGGACGGCACGGAGGTGCAGTTGGCGGCCCCCGACGTCCCAAATCCGGAGGAGTTGACCAGCGGCCTGGAGATCTTTCGTTCCATCGACCACCCGGTGGCCAAGTTCCTGGGACGCACCACGGCTTTTGACATCCGCCACGTGGAGGGCAATATCTACCTGCGTCCGAGTCGGCGGAAACAGGGACACCAGCATCTGTGGGTGCGCTCACGCGGCACGATTCCGCCGGACGCCACCCAGACCGTCCATCGGGCGCTGCTGACGTATATGTGCGACCAGGTCATGCTGGAACCTGCGCTACGCAGCCAAGGCCTGTCCTGGCGCAGCGAGGGCATGAGCCTGGCGACCCTGGATCACGCCCAATGGTTCCATCGGGACGTGGATGCTGGGGATTGGATGCTGTTCGTACAGGACTCGCCGACCTCCCAGGGTGGACGCTCCATGGCGCGCGCAGAGGTCTTCGACTCCGCCGGGAGACTGGTGTCAACCATCGCCCAGGAGGGAATGATTCGCACCCCTACAGCCACCTCCAAGGGCGGTGGCGACTGGGCGATTCGCGTGGCCGAAGGGGATGACGGCGGGTCGATCCCGACCCCTTCATCCTGACAATGTCACTCGATGGGCATATCCGCCCCCACCACATGACGCCCTTAGCAACCGACATACTAGCTATCCGGTGATAAACGCAACAGAGTACACCGCGAATACACCCTCAAACCCCACTATCCGATGCTAGGCGCAGGTATGATGCTTAACAGAGACCTGCCTCCGCAGCACTCAACTGTTATATTTCCACTCGGCATCCTCCGGATCCGCGACATGACAGTGGTGTTCCGTGGCGGCAGTCACGTCTTCTGTACGCCCATACCCGCCTAGAATAAGGAGCACCATGCGTTCCCGCGCCGTACCACGCCTCCTGGCGCTGATCGCTTCGGGGGTACTTGCCCTGGCGCTGATCGTTCCCGCCGCGTTCTTCAGCCCGGCCAGTGCCGATGAAGGCACGTGCACCGCAACATCGGAAACCCCCGACATCACGCTTCTCAAGAAGGATGAGCCGGTGTCCGCCGACAACGCGGTGGTCGCCTGGGAAATGCTGAAGCTTCAGTTCACCCTTGAGCTCAACGACGGTCACTGTGCCGGTCAGACCTATGAGATCAGCACCCCGGAAAAGCTGCGCTTCGACTCCGGGACCACCTGGAACCTGGACACCGAGGACGGCCAAACCGCCGCCACCATGACCTACGTGGCCGACGAGGACGGCTCGAAGGGCCGTCTGGTCATCACCCTGACCGACTACGTCGAATCCCACCACGACATCTCCCTGAACGGCTGGGTCGATACCCGACTGACCAGCGCCATCACGCCCTCCACTACCGAGCTTCTCACCTTCAGCACCAACGGCAGCGAGAAGATCCTCGAGGTTCCGGTGGGCGAGTGCGTCGGTAACTGCACCGAGATGCCGAACTATCTGGCGAAGTTCGGCTCCGCCCCTGCCCCTAACGCACAGGGCGTAAGCACCGGCAATGTGACGCTCCAGACCCCCACCATCACCCAGGAGATGGCCGCCGGCGCCGACTCCGTGACGTTGGGGTGGACCGATGAGCTCACCTCCCCCAACCAGGCCTTCACCTGCGAAGCCTCCGCCTACTCATACACCGGCCGCAACGTATGGGGAGACCCCACCGGCGGCACACCCACACAGGTGACCGTGACCAGCTGCGAGGACAACTCCATCAGCGGGACCGTAGTGATTCCCGTAGGTCAGTTCGCCCGGATCATCCTGCCGATGAACTTCACTGGCGCCGGCCCCTGGACCGACCGCGCTACGCTCATCATCGGTAGTCGGGACATTGAGAGCGAGGCGAAAGTGATCCTGCGTGACGGCGGCGGTTCCGCAACCGGAAGGGTCCCGACGCCCTCTACTCCGAAGGAGTCCCCGGCCCCAAGCCAGACCCCGACTCCGGCACAGCCGACCCCTAGCGAGTCTGCGACCCCGAGTGAGTCGCCCTCCGCGGCCGCTCCTTCGGAATCCGCAGCGCCGAGCCAGCCCTCTCAGGCCTCGGAATCGCCCAGTGCGGTCGCGAAGGCTACCACGCCCGCAGCTAAGTCCTCGGCCACGCGACCGCCCGCGCTGGCGCGTACCGGCTCCAACGGTCTGGCGCTGGTACTCGGTGCAGGTGCTCTGCTGATCCTCGGTGGGGCCGCGGTCTACCGCGCCCGCGCTCGCAAGTGAGGTGTTGAACCCGTTGTTGGGCTGAGAGCATCTCCTCCCGACGATTAAGCGGGTGGGGCCGCGGATCGAATCGATCCGCGGCCCCACCCGCTTTATTCGGCTCTTCCGGTCCGGCTCTTCCGGTCCGGCTCTTCCAGTCCGGCCTGAAGCATCTTCGCCGAGTTCGGTCGTTATCACCATCGAGTTCGGTAGATATGACGATCGAGTTCGGTTGGTGGGGTTGGCGGGGCGGGGGGAGTGTCCGGATTCGGCACGAACGATGCTCCCCCGCCCGACGTCGTCTATCAGGTCCGTATGGTTTCAACGAGTTTCAGGGCGGCTGCTGGGAGGGGCAGCATGCTCATGCCGATTCTGGACACTTTTGGCTCCCAGGTGCCGGCCTACCGTCCTGGTGCGGCCAGCAGGTCAGGGCGTGTGGTTGTAGACCAGGTCCTTCCTTGTCCGATCGGCTGGGACTGGACCGTCTGGCTGCCGATGGACCGTCTAGCTGCGGTTGGACTCCCTGGCTGCCGTTAGACCCCCTGGCTGCCGTTGGACTGCCTGGAACGCACTCTCAGACGGTCCAACCGCGAGAACGCGGTCCATGCGCAGGAGCCCGGTCCAACCGCAGTAACGCGGTCCAAGTACGCGGCCGGCAGCGGCCCGGGCCCACACACACCACCAACACCTCAAACCGGAAGAGCCGTGCTGGGGCCGGGGCCGGGGTCGGTAGGTTTAAAACTCCGGTTCGGGCTCTACTACTCCGGTTCGGGCTCTACTACGCCACTTAGGTGTTTGTTGAAGGCCTCTGGACCGTTCAGCAGAGGCCTAAGTGGCGTACTCAACGGTGAAGTGGCGTAGTAGAGGTCCCGGCGGGGTTGGTGGGTGTTTGAGGTGGCGCTTGCCGGTGGCGTTGGTGAGGGGCGGTGTTGGTTGGGTGTAGGTGGGTGGTGTCCGGGGCTGTGGCGTGCGGTGCTGGTGTGGTGTGTGTGGCTAGTGGGGTGTGGCGGTGAGGTTGCGATTTGGTCTACGGTACAAAGTTTGGTGCGTTTTGACGCCGACTTTTCCGCATGACTTCGTTGAAAGTTGGTGGCTGGAGGGGTCTTGGGGGGTGTCGGTGGCGCTTGGCTTGTTTTCAACGAAAGGTGGTAGTTTTGGGGTGGTGTTAGCCGGTCTCGTGGGGTGCTTGCGGGGTCGGTGGCGATCTGGCCTCTGGAAGTGGCGGTATGACGCGGTTTCCAGAGGTAGGGGTCAGGAAGCACCTCGCACCTCCAGGTGCATTGAGACGAGCTTCGGCGGTTTGTTTGCAGATATTTTTGGTGGTCAGGAAGCACCTCGCACCTCCAGGTGCATTGAGACTAACGTCGACTCGGCATATGAGATTGCTGGAACGGGTCAGGAAGCACCTCGCACCTCCAGGTGCATTGAGACCTCGGTAATAGACCCGTCACCATTGCGGTCGAGTCAGGAAGCACCTCGCACCTCCAGGTGCATTGAGACCTACGGTGACGTTGGGAGAACGAGGAGCGATCCTGTGTCAGGAAGCACCTCGCACTTCCAGGTGCATTGAGACTAGGAGGAGACAAGGTCGAGTTCACGGACAGCGTTGTGTCAGGAAGCACCTCGCACCTCCAGGTGCATTGAGACACCCGTTAACAACGGGTCAGCGGCGTTGCTCCCCATCGTTGAGTTCGGCTGTTATAACCATCGAGGTCGGTCGACGTTACTGCCGAGTTCGGTTCTGCGCGGGTTTTCCGGCTGAGGGATGGGCAAGGATGTGGGGACCCAGCAGGGGCGTTGGTGGGCCGGTGGTGTGGAGTGATCCCGATGCGAGTGCCGGAACGATCTGGTGGTTTCGTGTGTCCACTGCGGCGGTCACGGCCGCCAGCGGCTCCGCCACGTGCCGGGTGCTGAGCGCTGGGGCGGAGTGCCCAATTTTCGGACAAACAACGCTGGAACTAACGTCAAGCGCTGCGACGTCGGCATCACTCCAACGCTCTACTCGCCGTCACCAACGCCGCCGGGGTAGTTCGTCCCGAATCTGGACACTTCGACACCGCAATGTCTCTCCTCGGCCGGGCCCCTGTTGCTCGGCTTGGAAGTTCTTCCGGTTCGCGCATGTGAAAATGAAGGAAGGTAGGGATGCTGGCCGGGTAAGGATGAATGCGCGGCCGTAAAAGTCGCGGTGGGGCGCAGGCCAGAAGTGTCCAGAATGGACATCAACGGCCTTGCGCCCCACCCGCAACAAGTACCACGGTGGTGTGACTGCGCGACCTTGGCGTGAGTGCACGAACCACCAGGGTCGCGCGTGTTCGTCCTCCGTCCCGCAACGCGACTCCATCGCCTCGGTAAAGACCGCAAGCGGCCTTTCCGCTCGGCTCAGTCGCGCGTGAGCTTCCTATAGGTGACGCGGTGGGGACGAGCTGCTTCGACACCCAGGCGCTGGACCTTGTTCTCCTCGTAGGAGGCGAAGTTCCCCTCGAACCAGTACCAAGAGGCCGGGTTATCCTCGGTGCCCTCCCACGCCAGGATGTGGGTGGCCACACGATCCAGGAACCAGCGGTCGTGGGTGATGACCACCGAGCAGCCCGCAAAGTTCAGCAGCGCGTTCTCCAGCGAGGACAACGTCTCCACGTCCAGGTCATTAGTGGGCTCGTCCAGCAGAATCAGGTTGCCGCCCTGCTTCAGCGTGAGCGCCAGGTTCAGACGGTTGCGCTCACCACCGGACAGCACGCCAGCCGGCTTCTGCTGATCGGCGCCCTTGAAGCCGAAGGAGGCCACGTAGGCACGCGAGGGCATCTCCACCTGGCCCACCTGGATGTAGTCCAGCCCGTCGGAGACAACCTCCCACAAAGTCTTCTTCGGGTCGATGCCCGCACGGTTCTGGTCTACGTAGGAAAGCTTGACCGTCTTGCCGATCTTCAACTCGCCGTCGTCGAGCGGCTCCAGCCCCACGATCGTCTTAAACAGAGTGGTCTTGCCGACCCCGTTGGGGCCCACGATGCCGACGATGCCGTTGCGCGGCAGCGTGAAGGACAGGTTGTCAATCAGGGTGCGCCCATCGAAACCCTTCGTGAGCTTGGTGGCCTCCAGGACCTGGTTACCCAGGCGCGGACCCGGCGGGATCTGGATCTCCTCAAAGTCAAGCTTGCGGGTGCGCTCCGCCTCCGCGGCCATCTCCTCATAGCGGGCCAAGCGGGCCTTGGACTTCGCCTGACGCCCGCGCGCGGAGGAACGCACCCACTCCAACTCATCCTTCAGACGCTTGGCAAGCTTGGCGTCCTTCTTGCCCTGGACCTCCAGACGCTTCTCCTTGGTCTCCAGGTAGGTGGAGTAGTTGCCCTCATAGGGGTAAAGGTGACCACGGTCGACCTCGGCGATCCACTCGGCCACATGGTCCAGGAAGTAACGGTCGTGGGTGACGGCGATGACGGCGCCCTTGTAGGCCTTCAAGTGCTGCTCCAACCAGAGCACTGACTCGGCGTCAAGGTGGTTGGTGGGCTCGTCCAGCAGCAGCAGGTCGGGCGCCTCCAGCAGCAGCTTGCACAGGGCCACTCGGCGCCTCTCACCACCGGAGAGGTGCTTGACCTCGGCATCCGGCGGGGGGCAGCGCAGGGCATCCATGGCCTGCTCCAGCTGAGAGTCAAGGTCCCATGCGTTTGCGGCGTCGAGCTGGTCCTGCAGGGTGCCCATCTCCGCCATAAGCGCGTCGAAGTCGGCGTCGGGGTCGGCCATGGCGGCGGAGATCTCGTTGAACCGGTCGAGCTTGCCCTTGATCTCTGCGACGCCCTCCTCCACGTTGCCGAGCACGGTCTTTTCCTCGTTCAGCGGCGGCTCCTGCAGCAGGATGCCGACGCTATAGCCCGGGGACAGCCGGGCCTCGCCGTTGGAGGGCTGGTCGATGCCGGCCATGATCTTCAGGATCGATGACTTGCCAGCGCCGTTGGGGCCGACCATGCCGATCTTGGCCCCCGGGAGGAAAGCCATGGTGACGTCGTCCAGGATGACCTTGTCACCGTGCGCCTTGCGCGCCTTGATCATCTGGTAGATGAATTCAGCCACAGGTCTGATACGCCTTTCGAAGGGTTGCTCGGATTCACTCGCGCCCCGACGACGCCACTCCCCCGGACTCGCCGGGGCGCGGCCTTCGTCGTCGGCGCGCACCACCACCCAGCCTACGGGAGCGGAGGGACCGGGGCGACGACGCCGGACCGTGACGCCGTGCACGTGTGCCCGGCGGTGCGTGCCGGTTGGCGGTTTACGACCTTGGGGTACGTTCCACGACCCCGGGGTAGTCGTAAAACGCTCCCCAAGGTCGTGAATCGACATCAAGCCTGCCCTCAGCCAGCACCATTCACGCTACCGGCGCGCCTTGTGAAGTAGCAGCACGATCACCCCTGCAACCAGCCACAGAAAGCCGATGACAGCCCAGGTGACCGGTTCGTCCACGGGGACGCCGGTGCTCACCGCCAACAGGTTGGACAGATGGAATCCTCCGTGCACGCCCACAGCCGCCCAGGTCGAGCCCGACACCCAGCGGGCGGCCATCGCCGCCACCCCGAAGCCGAAGGGCATGGCCAAGTAGATGACACGCTCGGTCCAGCTCTGCTGGCCGCCCTGAGAAATCAAGTGCATGACGGTGAAGGCGAGCACCGATACGGCTGCCGCCACCCGGGTTGAGCCGAGAGAGCGGAACAGCCAGCCCCGCCACACCAGTTCCTCGGGAATCCCCTGCAGGAAGAACCCCAGGGCGATCTGAATCAGGATCGCCGACCACCACGTGTCACCCGGCATGGCGGACTCCTCCCGGGCGATGCCGAGCGCTTCGTCTACGGCTCCGGCCACCGGCATGACCGCGAAGGCGAGGGCGATCATGCCGACGCACCAGGTCAGCGCCCGCGGGCTCGGTCGCAGCGCCAGGGGCGGTGGGGCTCGCGTGGTCCAAGCGGTTGATCAGCAGCCGGGTGCACACGAACGCGACCAGGGTCGCCGTGGACATGATTGCAAGGACGGCCAGGCAGAGCGCCAGTAGCCCAGCGGTCCCCCGGCCGAAGACCTTTCCGTCCAGCAGCGCCTGCACTCCCGGTATGGCCATGACGAGCACCGGCACCGTGGCGCTCAGCAGCATGACCGCGATGGCGATCACCACCCGTAGCACGGCGCCGCCCGGGCCCGGCCGGCCCGCTCGCGCCTCCAGCTCCGCATCTGTTTTGACTCCTGCCCCAGTGATCTCGTGTGCGCCCATATCGATCACGTTAAGTGGCGCGAGTCACCGTTTCCAGAGCCGACGGCGATAACCAGGGCCGACACGCCGCGGATTCAGGGATCTATACGGGTTCTCCCCGAGTGGCCCTACCGCCCCGGCCCCGCGCAAGGCCCGGCTACACTTCAAGGGCATGAACCCAGTTACCCGCCCCCGGAAGGCCGAAGCGGGCGACAAGATCGCGGTGCTGTCGCCGTCGCTGGCTGCGCCCGCGATCGGGCCCGCAGTTCATGAGCAGGCGTTGGAGCGGCTTCGCGCCATAACCGGCCTGGTGCCGGTGGAGTTCCCCACCACCCGCCGTCTCGGAGCGTCGGCGGGCGAACGCGCCGACGATCTGAATGCCGCCTTCGCCGATCCGAGCATCCGCGCAATCATCGCCACTGCGGGCGGCGACGACGAGATGACGGTCCTGCCCCTCCTTGATCCCGAGCCGCTCCTGCGCGATCCCAAGCCGGTACTCGGTTACAGCGACAACACCAATCTTCACCACTGGCTGTGGTCGCACGGTGTGTGCAGCTTCCACGGCGGCGCCACCCAGGTTCACCTGGGGCCCGGGCCCGACGTGGACGCCATTCATCGCGCCTCGCTGCGCGCCGCACTGCTGACGGGTGAGACACTGGAGATCACCGAGCCGGGATACTCGGAGGACTTCGGCAAGGACTGGGCCGACCCGCGAGCGCTGACCGAGTACGGGACCCGTGAGCAGACGGAGCCATGGCTTTGGGACGGGCCGGCCACGGTAATCAGCGGGCCCGGCTGGGGCGGATGTTTGGAGGTAGTGGTTCTGGGCCTCGCCGCAGGGCGCATCCTGGCCGATGCCAGTGCCCTTGATGGCTGCGTGCTGATGCTGGAGACCTCCGAAATACTGCCGAGTCGGGAACTGGTTGCGGGCATGCTGCGCTCCTTGGGGGAACGAGGAGTGCTTGAAGCCGCAGCAGCCGTCCTGCTGGCCCGGCCGCCCGCCTCCAGTCTCCAGACCTCTCCTGATGCTCAGGCGCGTGCACAATATCGGCAGGAGCAGGCTCAGGGCGCACTTGAGATCATCCGGCGCTACAACACGGCGGCACCGGTCTGCACTGGAATCCCATTCGGGCACACCCGGCCCCAGTGGATCCTCCCCCACGGCGGCACACTCACCGTCGACGCCACTTCCCGGCGGATCACTGCCTCATACGCCTGACGACTCTTGCGGATCGTCTCTTGCACCGCGCCAAGACTTCATCCGCACGCCCATGGCACCATCAGCCTCGAAGAGCCGACAACCTCCATGTGCATTTCATCGAGCGAGATGTTCATTTGAAATATGACTGTCGTCACCATGTCTCGCGTCGGCGCAGAACTCCCCGCGCTTGTGGACGATGCCCGCGAAGGCGCCGTCTTCCTGACCAAGCGGGGCTGGACCGCAGCTGTTCTCATCAGCCCGGCGGCCTAGGTCCTGTTATGTCAGTGCTTGGGTGGCGGTTGGGCGTGTCAAGCCCCAGGCGCGCCCAGGGTTTGGACCGCCCGCCTCTGTTTGGACCCCTTACGTCGGTTTGGACCCCTGGCGTCGGTCCGGACCGCCCCAGTAGCACACTACGGCGGTCCAAACAGAGCAAAGCGGTCCAAATGGAGACTGACGGCCCAAACAGAAAGAAACGGTCCAAACAAGGCACGCCGACGGCGGACACCCCCCACGACACGCCGGACAACATCCCCGTCAGCCCGAGGACGACCCCGATCCGGCGAGAACGTCCTTTTCAGCCCGAAACCCTCAGAATGTGAAGGGCCCGGAGATGACAAGGTCGTCCTCAACAGACCGACGCCAACCGAAGACGACCTCACACACCCGAAAACGACCACCACACCGCAACCCGGGATCCAACCACCACACCCTCACACCGGAAGAGCCACCAACGCGGCCGTGCAAGACCCACCGACCCCCTTCGACCGTCGGCAACCCGACCCCGACACCGCGGCAATGCCCTGCGCGCCTGACTGCATACAACGACCCTCACCGAGCACACAACCGGCCCGCCCGCAGGCACCCACCCCCACCGACAACCTGGCCCGGGACAACGCCCTCAACAGCACCAGAACCGAACAACCACCACAAACGACTTACACAACACGACCTAATCCAGGGGGCGATCGCCCTGCTTGCCACCAACCCGCACCCTCCCGGATGCCGCCCTCTCAAAGGCCGTCCCGCCTGGCGGGTACGCGTGGGCGAATACCGCATCATCTACACGATCGACGACGGCCGACTCGTCGTCGTTGTGGTCACGCTCGGACACCGCCGCGACGTGTACCGCTGAACAGGCCACCTGGACCGCCGCCGGCCGGGAAGACCGCTCTCGCAGGCTCAGTCGGCGGCCTGCTCCTGCTGCTTGCGCCAGCGGATACCGGCGTCGATGAAGCCGTCAATGTCGCCGTCGAACACCGAGTCGGGGTTGCCGACCTCATAGTTGGTGCGCAGATCCTTGACCATCTGGTAGGGGTTGAGCACGTAGGAGCGCATCTGGTCACCCCAGGAGGCCTTAACGTCGCCGGCCAGCTCCTTCTTCTTGGCGTCCTCCTCCTGCTGCTTGAGCAGCAGCAGGCGGGACTGGAGCACGCGCATGGCGGCAGCGCGGTTCTGGATCTGGGACTTCTCATCCTGCATGGACACCACCAGCCCGGTGGGCAGGTGCGTGATGCGCACCGCGGAGTCGGTGGTGTTCACGGACTGGCCGCCGGGACCGGAGGAGCGGAAGACGTCAACGCGGATGTCGGCCTCGGGAACGTCGATGTGGTCGGTGGACTCAATCAGCGGGATAACCTCCACCGCGGCAAAGGAGGTTTGGCGGCGTCCCTGGTTGTCGAAGGGGCTTATGCGCACCAGGCGGTGGGTGCCGCCCTCCACGCTGAGCGTGCCGTAGGCGTATGGGGCGTGCACCTCAAAGGTGACGGATTTCAGCCCCGCCTCCTCAGCGTAGGAGGTATTGAGCACCTTGACCGGGTAGTCGTGACGCTCCGCCCAGCGGGTGTACATGCGCAGCAGCATCTCGGCGAAGTCGGCGGCGTCCACACCGCCCGCGCCGGAGCGGATGGTGACCACGGCGTCGCGCTGGTCGTACTCGCCGGACAGCAGGGTGCGGATCTCCAGGTCGGACAGGTCCTTACGCACCCCGGCCAGGTCCTGCTCGGCCTCGGCGAGCAGTTCCGCGGCGTCCTCCCCGGACTCCTCCCCTGCCATCTCCACCATGGTCTCCAGGTCGTCGATGCGTCCGCCCAGCGCCTGCACGCGCTTGAGGTCGGCCTGCGCGTGAGACAGGGCGGAGGTGACGGCCTGGGCGGCGTCGGGGTCATCCCATAGGTCGGGGGCGGCGGCCTGCTCGGACAGCTCGGCGATGCGCCCGCGCAGCGCCTCAGGGTCCGTCACGGCGACGACGGAGGCGTAGGTGTGTCGGAGCTGCTCGATCTCGGCGGGGAAGTCTGTGGCCACGGGCCGAGTCTAGAACAGACCCGCGGACCGAGCCGACGGCCGGGGCCCAGTCATCTCCGACGGCGGCGGGCTGCCTCACATGCCGGTGGTGGCCCGAGCAGTTCCGGTGGCCGTGATGGTGAAGCCCGCTGCGGGGATCACGCCCCAGGGCAGGAAGGGCGGCCGCGAGTGGGCGCTCAGGGTGACCACGGCGGTGGCGCCATCTGGACTGTAGGCCTCCAGGATCCGCAAATCACTCAGGTCAACCGGCTGCTTCACCAAATCGGCGGACGCCGCAAGCTGCACACCGGCATCGGACAGTGCACCGGGCCCGGCTTGCGTGGTGGTACCGCCGAAGTAGGAGTCCTCATCTACCGCATCGGCGGCTGCGGCCGCGGCCGAATCGGCCAGGGAGGTCAGGGTCTTCAAGTCCAGGTAGATGGCCGTGGCCGAAGCCACTACCAGCGTCAGCGCTAGGACGACGGCGATCAGCCCTACCCCCAGCAGGAGGGTCTGTCCGTCCTCCGCACCACTGACCCGACACATCCTTCCGGCAGCCAACCTCACCCGCTCGCGCATCGTGTGCCAGCGGCTGTGCGCGACCAAAGTCATGGATCGTCCCCCGTTCCGGCGAGAGTGACCGAACGCTCGGCGTCTATGACGACCACATCTCGCCCCACTCCGGCCCAGGCCAGCAGTGGCAGGTCTACACCGGTTTCCACTCGCACCACTGCAGCACTGCAGGGGGTATCCGCACAGGCCACGGTCATAGCACTGGCGGGGTCCACGTCGAGTCCCTGATCCGACAGGGCCAATCCCACAGCGGTGCGGGCGTGGACAACCGCCACCTCGCCACGCTCCACCTCCAGGATGCGGCTGGCGGCATCAACAGCCGAGGCCACAGCGAAAGAGGCGGCCTGCACCTGCGCGAGGGCAATGAGCAGGTAGACCACGGGCACCACCAGGACCACAGTCCAGCCGATGAACTCCACCGGCGCATTGCCCGCCTCCGGTTCAACCCCGGGCGGAGCGAGACCGCGCAGGAGCCACCGCACACGCGGGCGCAGCCGCCGCCCGCCGACGCCTGCACCGCACCGGCTGATGCCCCGACCGTTCACGGTTCACCCCCATCCACGCCCACCAGCGCGGCCTCGTCGACGGCGTGCCCGGTAACGTGCAGCGTCCCACCTGGCCCCAGTAGGCCCAGCATCGGCAGGGGCGCGGTCACGTCCACGCGCACAACCACCACGCCGTCGGAACTGGTGCGGGTGACGGTTACGTCCTGGACGTAGCCGTCGGCGAGGGCGGCACCGGCCAGGGCACGCACGCGCGCGTCCGCTTCGGCGGTGGTGCCGCCGACCAGGGCGGCACGGCGCGCACCCTCCCCGGCAGCGTCGGTGAGCACATTGCGCACGTGCATCCCCAGGGCCAGCTGCAGCAGGGCCAGCGACACGGCGATCACGAGGACGCCGACGAGCACGAAGTCGACGACGGCCGCACCGTATTCGCCCTTCTCGCGGTGAAGAGCTCCCCGTTCAGATGGCACCGGTGACCTTGGCGATGGCGTCGTTGAACACCTGTGTCAGCGTCGGACCGGCCACCGCCCACAGGGCGACGACCAGGCCGGCGGTCATGAGGGTGACCAGCACCCAGCCGGGCACATCGCCGCGCTCGTCGTGCAGGTTGCGGAGCCGGGTTTGCAGGTAGATGCTGAGACGACGCTTGAGGGTGTGCATGGGATTCTCCGTTTCTTGATGACTTGTATGACGGTTTCGAGGAGGTGGTGTGGCGCAGTGCTGGGATACGGGCACAGGCGGATCTGCGGGCAATCAGGTCATAGGCCGATCCGCAGCACGAACAGGCCCGGAAAGAGGGCGAAGACGACGGTGATGGGCAGGATGAGGAAGACGACGGGCACCATCTGAGCGATCTCACGGCGCCCACCCTCCTCCATGAGGGCTCGCCGGGAGGCCTCCCGCGCATCGGCGGCCTGTGCGCGCAGCACATCAGCCAACGGGGTGCCACGTTCCAGAGCGATCGCAATGGCCTCCGACAGGCGGGTCACTTGCAGTGAGCCGACCCGTTCCTCCAGATGGGCCAAGGCAGTGGTCAGCACGGTTCCGGAATTAACGTCCGCCACGGTCAGTTCGAGTTCCTCGATGAGCTCGCCGCGTCCCACCTGCGTGACCCGCTCGATGGCGGCGACAGGCCCCTGACCGGCGCCCACCACGAGGGCCAGGAGTTCGACGACGTCGGGCAGTTGAGATTCGATTCTCTCGCGACGCCGCTCCACGGTGCGCGTAAGCCACCAGTCACGGGCCGCCGCCCCGCCGACGGTTGCCAGCAGCGTAAGAATCAGCAGCAGCGGCACGTTGACCCGCCCGGTCATCGATAGTGCCAACCCGGTGCCGACGGCGAGGGCCAGTCCGGCCACGGCCCACAGCAGCTGCTGGGTGCGTAGTTCCTCATAACTCAGTCCCGTCCCGGAGCGGGCCAGGCGCCTGCGTACCGACTCGGCGGAGGAGCCGATCGCCTCCAGCAGGCCGCCGAGCCGGGTGACCGTCTCCAGCAGGAGGCCGCTGACGGTCTGAGCGTCGGCAGCCGGTGCTGCGCTCAGCAGCCGCGAGGTGCTGGGGCGCGGCTGCACGTAGGGCTCCAGGCGCGAGACCAGGGTGGGACGGCGACGTCGCAGGGCATCGCTGACCAGCAGGATGCCGCAGGCGGCCAGCAGGCCGGTCAGTGCACCGGCGAGGACATGGCTCATCGCAGCACCCGCTCTTCCTCGGGCAGGCGGCCGAGCCGGAGCATGAGCCGGTAGGCCACCAGGGTCACCGCCCCGCCGACGGCCAGGACCAGGGCGCCCGTGGCACTGGCGTAGGCGGCTGCTGCCGGAGGGCGGGTGGACAGCAGTGCCAACACGATCCAAGGGGCCGCCACCGCCACGCGCGCCCCGTTTACCGTCCAGGACTGGCGGGCCTCCAGCTCACCACGGGTACGCATGTCCTCTCGCAGCATCCGCGACAACGAACGCAGCAGCGTAGTCAGGTCACTGCCGCCGACCTCGTGTGCCAACCGCAGGGCCTCGACGATACGATCGGCGACCGGATCGGCCAAGCGGGCCTTGAGCCGGTCCAGTGCCTGGTCGAAACGGGCGCTGGTGGCGTAGTCGACGCCGAAGGCTCGCATTTCCTCCTTTATGGCCTCGGGGCCGCGCTCTCCCAGATTGGTCAACGCCTCGGGCAGGCTCATGCCCGCGCGCACACCCGACACCAGCGTGTCGACCGCCTCCGGCCACACCTCACGCAGGTTGCTGCGACGAGCACGCGCCCGTGAGGAGACGACCAGCAGGGGCGCGCCGGCGGCGATGGCGCCGAAGGCGGCCGCGATCGACCAGGCGCCGGAAACACCCAAGAAGACCAGGGCGACCACAGTCCCCAGGACGATACTGCCGAGCACGAATACGGCCGGACTGGTGCGGCCGACCCCCGCCTGCACCAGCAGGTCCGTCAGACGCCGCTGCCGCGCCGAGCGCCACCGGGGCGGCTCGCCGGTCAGGGCGAGCCAGATCAGGATCATGCCGCTGCCTGCCAGCAGCCCGGCCAGGGCACCCATCAGGACCACTCCCCGGTGTCGGCACGAGCGGCGGCGCGCCGGCCACGACGTGTGCGCGCAACGTCTTCGGTGAGCAAGGCGGCCAGGTCGTGGCCGGCGCGGGCGTAGCGTTCAGGTGCGGGCGGCAGGCCCGGGCCGCGTACCAGCCGCCCGGCGTCGTCGCGGTGAAAGACATCAGACATCTCGATAGTGCCGTTCTCCACCCGCCCGGACAAGGCGGCGATCTCCCGGACCTGGCGGTGCCCGTCGGACCCCAGGTCCAGGTGAACCACCAGATCCACGGCTCCGGCGACCGTGGGAACCACGAAGGTCGCACTGACGTTCTCACCCGCCAGCAGTGGCAGGGTGCAGATCTTGATGACCGCCTCGCGGGCGGAATTGGCGTGCAATGTGGACATGGAGGGAAGCCCGGAGTTCATGGCGATCAGCAGATCGAGGGCCTCGGCCTCCCGGACCTCACCGATCAGCAACCGGTCCGGCCGCATGCGCAACGCCTCCTTCACCAGCCGACGCAGGCTGATTTCACCCACGCCCTCGAGGTTGGCGGCGCGGGTCTGCATGGCCACGCAGTCTCGGTTGCGCAGGGACAGCTCGAAGACCTCCTCGCAGGTGATCACGCGCTGTCCGGCGGGGATGGCGCCCGCCAAGGCACGCACCATGGTGGTTTTTCCAGCCTGCGTGGCACCTGAGACGAGAACATTGAGCCCCGCCTGCACGGAGGCGTCCAGGAAGGCGGCCGCCTGCGCGGTCAGCGACCCCATGCGCACCAGCTCGCTCGTACGCGCCGCCCGGGAGGTGTGCTTGCGGATATTCACCGCCCAGTGCTGCGAAGTTATGGGTGGGATCACCACATGCAGGCGCTCACCGCCGGGCAGTTGGGCGTCCACGAAGGGGCTGGCCAAATCCAGGCGGCGCCCGGAGACGCGCAGCATGCGCTCCACCAGGACGCGCAACTCCTCATCCTCCAGCAGCGTGGTGGTCAACTCGGGGCGGCCGGAGCGGGCCACGAACACGCGACCCGGAGCATTGCACCAGATCTCCTCCACCGCCTCGTCATCCAGGTAGTGCTGCAGCGGCCCCAAACCGGCCAGGGCGTCCACGGCGCGGGCGCCGGCGTCCTCGGGGTCGGACAGGGGAGGGACCAGTCCGGCGTCGGCGCGGGCGACGTAGTCGGCGCTCGCCTCGGCCACGAGCGCTTGCAGGGCAGCGGTCTGCGTCAGCGGGTCGACGCCGCGGCGCCGGACCAGCTCGCGGATCTCGGAGTGCAGCAGCGCTGCGGCATCCATGGCGGCCTCTCAGGGTTGATCGTATTGGGGTTTTGTACGGCAGCTGACTTGCAGGTGGTGTGCGTGACGCTGGCTCAGCGCTGAGGAGCCTCACGCGCCGACCATAGGTCACGACCGGACATAGGCGCCAGTCCGTATCAGTAACCTGTGGAAAACTCCTCGGATCCTCCACCAGCACCCGTGCCGGTGCACGAAATCAGGTAATCGTCTGAAAGACGGGCGGCCTCCGGGGCGCGGCGGAGCCCCGACAGGCGAGTTCCTCGCCTACGGTGGAGACATGTCGCAACCGCCCACCGGACCATCCGACCCCAACACCCCGGCGTCGGGGCACTCCGGAGCGTCGGAGCAGCCGGAGCCCGCAGCCACTAGCGCCCGCGAGCGCTCCCCGCTAGCCCTGGCGGCCCTGGCCGCGGTCGCGGTTCCCGGACTCGACCCGGCGCGCCTGGCACTCCCCCAGGAGCACTCCCCCGCCCTGCGAGTGGTCGGCGTCGTCGACACCCAGGGGCGTCACTGGGAGGTTCTCGAGACCCACGACGATGCGACCGGTGCGACCCTGGAGGCGGAAGCGGAGGTGCTGCGCCGCATCGGAAGAGTGGTAGACGACGGTCGACTGTCCTTCAACGTACCGCGCCCCGCCGGCGCACTGCGCCTGGAGGCAAGCCACATCCAGGTGCGCAGCCATATGGAGGGGCGCCCCATGAACGTCGCTGCGCTGCGGCCGGGCCCCGGCCTATCGGCAGGACTCGGCAAGGCACTGGGCGAGTTGCACGATCTGCCCACCACCGTGGTCTCCGAGGCGGGCCTTCCCGTCTACGACGCCGAGGATGTGCGCAACCGCTGGCTAAGCCTGCTTGACGACGCCGCCGGAACCGGCAAGGTGCCGCCGGCACTGCTGGCCCGCTGGGAGGTGGCGCTGGAGAACTCGACACTGTGGCGCTTCCGGCCGGTGGTGGTGCACGGCGATCTGGCGCCTGAGAACGTGCTGACCGCGGGCGGTGCAGTGGTGGCGGTGCGCGGCCTGGGGCAGGCGCATGTGGGAGACCCCGCCGAGGACATGGCCTGGGTGTATGCCTCCGTGCCCGTGGACTGCCTGGACGCGGTGGAGTCCGCCTACGATCTGGCGCGCGTGGAGGGCGTTGACCGGCACCTGCGGGATCGGGCGGAACTGGTCAGTGAGTTGAGCCTGGCCCGGTGGTTGATGCATGGGGTGCGCTCCCACAGCGACTCCATCGTCGACGACGCCGTGTCCATGCTGACCGACCTGGCCGATCAGGTCGGTGACGAGCCGCTGGTGGAGCCCACCGGTCCGCGCCTGGCGCCGGTGCCCGGTGACAAGGAGCCGGCCGAGCCGGAGGCGACCACCAGTGAGGTCAAGATGGTGCTGGTGGACGAGCCCGCTGAGGATGCCGGGGAGGGCGCCGGCGGCAGCAACGCGCATGCCGACGAAGCGGAAGGCTCAGGCGCTCACTGATCCCGCGCCTCCAGGGGCTGGCGTATCTCCGCCAAGGTTTGGAGGTCGGCGCTGTCGAGTTCATCGACGTATCCACCGGGTTCGTCCACGTACAGGTAGGCGGCTCGTATCCTCTCAGTGGGTACGTCCTCTTTCGCAGACCAGGCGTGCACGTACACGCTCAGCTGGTCGACCGGCACGCGCACATGGCCGGTCTTCCAGTCGACCACCAGGTAGTCGCCGGTGTCCGGTTCCTTGAAGATGGCGTCGATGCGGCAGCGCAGAGTGGTGTCGCCTACGGTGAGTTCAAGGGATTCCTCGGTAGCCCAAAGTTGGTAACCGTCCAGCAGCGGGTGATTGGCGGCGACGTCGAGCCAGCGCTCTACACGCTTGTGATCCGGTCCGGCAAGGGTGTCGGGGACGCCGGCGTCTTCCAGACTGAACAGGGTGGCGCGGCTGCTCAGGCGCTGCGCGACGGCCTCATGGAAGACCGTGCCCAGCCTTCCGGCGGACTGCGGTTGGGCCGGCAGCGGGCGACGCAGCTCCAGTGCGAATCGAGCCTCGTCATCGCGCAGTTCACCCAGACGGGTGGCGGCCAGGTGGGCGGGTCGGCGGACCGTGGGTGTTTCCGCCGCGGCGGCGTCGCGCTCGGCCAACAGCAGGCGTGCGTCCTCCCACCAGCGGGCCACATGCTCATTGAAACCGGCATCCGTCACACCATCCGCGTCTGGTTCGGCCATATCCGTGTCAGCCGCGGCACCGGGTGCGGTCATGGCACGAGTCACGGACTGGGCGACGGCGATGCGAGCGGCCCGTTCCGAACCCGGGGCGGCCGGCTGCGTCACCGGCCAGGGCGCCTGCGCGACCCCGACGGGGTTGACGGCGTCCTCGGGTACAGCGGTGAAGCCGGGACCGAATTCGGCAAGCAGGTGCGCATCGCGCAACTCGGCCAGGAAGCGGGAGGCGGGTTTGACGGTATTGCCCTCCTTGACCAGGTGTGAGCCGGTCAGCAGCACGTGATGGCGGGCGCGAGTGACGGCCACGTAGGCGAGACGGCGTTCCTCAGCAATCAGGTTACGTCCGAGCGCTAGTCGGTACTGTTCCCTGAGATCCTTGATCTGCGCCTTCTCGTCCGGGCTCAGTTTCACCCCGGCGCCCAGGGGGAAGTCGATGCTACCGAGTTCAAAGGGCGGCAGCTGGTCGGCGTCGGAGCGCAGGGTATAGGGAAACTCTCCCTGAGAGGTCATCCAGGCATTCGTACGCACTTTCATGCCGGCTGCCACCGGACTGCCCCGGTAGGAGGGGAACGAGGTCTCCGTCAGGCCGACCATGGCCACATGATCCCACTCCAGTCCCTTGGCGCCGTGGACGGTCATGATCTGTACGGCACCCGGCTCGGGCTCGACCTCGGGAGCCTCCAGCCCGCGTTCCTCACTGTGCGCATATTCAAGCAACTCCAAGAACCCGGAGACGGTGGGAACCTCAACATCGGCGGCGTACTGTTCGGCGGTGGCCCGGAAGGCGTCCAGGGCGCGCCGCCCCATACGATTGCCGACGCGCGCCGCCAGTTCAACATCCAGACCCAGGGCCTGCTCGGCCACGGCCACCAGGTCCGGCAACGGCAGCGCTAGCGCGCCGCGCACCCGCCGCAGGGCCCGGGCGATCCGCAGCGCCGCCCGCCGGCCCGCCTCAGTCAGGCCGGTGACTGCCGTGTCAATCGCAGTCGGTTCAGCCGGGACCCGCCCGGGTGACCGGGTATTGGAAGCGCGGGCGGCGTCGTCGCGACGGGCCAGTTCCTCTAGCGCCTCGGACAGGGCCGCCTCCTCGAGCTGTTCGGTAGCGGACTGCGCATCCACGCCATTGAGCGGCGCGTGCGCACCGGCGCCGTCGGCCCGGTCCCGCCGGCGCGCAAGCTCACGGGCGAAGCTCTGCAGGGCACGCAAATCGGCAGCGCCGATATCGGTTCCCGTAAGCAGGCGCATGAGCCGGTCGCCGCGTTCAGGGTCTGCGGTCACGGTCAGTAGGGCGCGCACATCCGCCACTTCGGGGATGGAGAGCATGCCGCCCGACACCGCCACCTCGTAGGGAACCCCGCGCGCCTCCAGCGCCTCGGCCACCGGCGTCATCTGGCTGCGGGCGCGACACAGGATGGCCAACTCAGCATCGGGGTGCCAATGCTCCTGCATGAAGTCGGCAACCACCTCGGCCTCCTGCAACGGGTCGGTGAGGAAGGCGGCAAGCACCTTCCCGGCACCCAGGCCGTCGGCGGCCGAACGCTCCTGCAATTCACGCACCGGCACGTATCCGACCGCGGCGTCGCCGGGCCGGTGCTCGGGACTGCGCAGTGGCCCGGAGATGACATTGGCGGCGGCGAGGACCGCGGAGTCGTTGCGCCAGGCTGTGGACAGTTGCAGCACCGGCGTCTCGATCTTGGGATCGCCGCCGCCGGCGACGGTCTGCACGCCGGTGGGGTTGAAGCGATCGTGGAAGGTGTCCAGCGCGCCGGCACTGGCGCCGCGCCAGCCGTAGATGGCCTGATTCGGGTCGCCAACGGCGGTGACGCCCTGATCGGCGAATAAGGCGGACAGTAGCCGCACCTGGGCAACGGAGGTGTCTTGGAACTCGTCCAGCAGCACCGCCGGGAACTGCGCGCGCATGGCCGCCACCGCCTCGGGCACCTCTTCGGCGATGCGGCATGCCAGTTCGAGCCGGTCGCCGAAGTCGACCAGTCCGTGGCGGCGTTTGTAGTCCCGGAAGTCCTGCACGGCGTCGAGCGTGCCCAGCCACACCTCCATGGTTTCCGGCGTGCCTGCGAAGTCGCTGGCCACCCCGCGGGTGCCTGCCAGCCCCGTGAATAGTTCATGCAGCCCTGACAGTTCCTCGCGAGCGGTGTCGACGCTGAGCAGGTTCGTGGACAACGCATTGTCTGCGCGCAGGACGGCGGCGATCGCACTTGACTTGGTCTCCATGGGTAATGGAGTGGTACGCCGCTCAATGATGTCGCTGGCAATCTGCCATTTGCGGGCCTCGGTGATCACGGTGGCGTCCGGGTCGGCGCGGACGTACAGGCCGTATTCGCGCACGAGCGAGCCGGCGAAGGAGTCGTAGGTGGCCACGGTCGGCTCGGGTGCGCCGTCGACGCCGGTGATCAGGCCACTGCCGGCCAGCTGGGTGAGCCGAATGGAGACGCGCTCAGCCAGCTCAGCGGTGGCCTTGCGGGTGAAAGTCAGCCCCAGAACCTGGTCGGGGCGGACAGCACCGGTGGCAACCAGGTGGACAACGCGCTGACTCATGGTGGCGGTCTTGCCGCTGCCGGCGCCGGCGACCACCAGCAGGGGCCGCAACGGGTAGGCGATGACTTGCGACTGCTCCGCGGTGGGTGAGTGCAACCCCAGCCTTTCTGCCAGGACTTCGGGAGTGAGGTCGGCGGCATTCATGCCACGGTCCTCCTTCCTGCGGGGTCAACGGGGCAGCTGGCTCTGAAGGAGCACCGGCTGCAGTCCTTGTTGTGGCGAGCCAGCAGAGTCGGACCCGAGACATCCAGCGCGGCGCGGGCTAGCAGCTCCACATCCCACTCCTCCCCTGTGTCCGGGTCGGGGCTGGGCGCGAGCACCAACCCATCGGGCGCCATGTACACGCCACGATCCTTCGTCTTGCGCGGTGCCATTCCAAGCATTGCAAGACCGGCGCCATCCACCTGATAGCCAACAGCGGCCAGCGCCATGCGGTAGGTGGCAAGCTGCGCGTGGTGACTCGCTCCATTCGGCCTGCCGCCGCCAGTCTTGAAATCGATGACGCGCACCCGCTGCCCCTGCCCGGCGGGTAGCACCCCGTCGGCGGAGGAGTCGGGCAGGACGCCGTCAAGAAACTCCAGGCGATCGATGCGCCCGCGCACGCGCACCGGTATCCGCTCGCCCGCTGTCATGGGGCCACCGGCAACGGTTGCGGCTCCGGTTCCGGCCGGACCTTCGCCGTCGGCCCGCGCCCCGGACTCACCACCGCCGGCGACGACGCTTTGTTGCTTGCCGTCCTCGGGCACGGGCAGGTCCAGGCGAACGTCCACCGTCCGCTCCACCAGGGCGGGAGCGGTACCCGAATGCAGGTAGGCGTCGAGCCGGTCGATCATGTCGCGCACGCGCTTGCGGTCAAGGTCACCCAGCCAGGTGTCCGGGTATCCCAGCTCCGGCATAACGTCTTCCAGGGCCTGACGCAGCGCCTCGCCGCGCAGCCCCTCCCGCTCGGCACGCTCCGCCAGGCCGTGTACTACCACGCCGACCCTTTGGGCATTACCGGCGCCGGTGCCGCCGCCGTTGCGCTGCAGGAACCACCTCAACGGGCAGTTGGTGATGGCATCGACGTCGGAGGGACTGATGCGAATCTCCCTGCCGGGGGTGACCAGGGGCGTAGTGGAGGTCGGCAGCCCCAGGCCGGCCCAGTTGGCGGGATCAGCCGCGCTGACGCCGTCGCGGGCGAGTACGGCCAGCAGCCGCTCGGCCTGCCGGCCGCGCAGGCAAGCCTCGGCATCAGCCCCCTGTAACCGGCCGGCGACGGCTGCGGCGCGCAGCTGCCCGACGAGCCCGGGCAGGGTCAGGTCGCCAACGTCCGCAGCGACCTCGAGCTTGCCATCGTCATTGAAGATCCTCTGCTCGGCCGTGGCCGCGACCTCGAGCAGGAATGGTGAGGGAGCGGTGTCGGCATCCAGTGCGGCGGTGACCACCAAGCGGCGGTTGGCGCGGGAGATAGCTGAAAGGAACATACGACGCTCGTCACCGCGGACCTGGCTGCGGGCCTCGGCGGGGTCCTGAGCGGCCTGGTGTACGCCGTCGGCGGCGAGCGGCAGGCGCCCGGTGACGGCATCGACCAGCAGACCGGACCGGGTCAGGCCATCACGCAGCCGCAGGTCGGGCCACGTCTCCCGCTCCACCCCGGCGACGACGACCACCTCCCACTGGGCTCCTGCCGCTGCCGCGGGCGTGAGGACGGCGACGCCGGGTGGCCGGATACCCTGCGGGGCCACGGTGTCCGAGGGCAGGATCTCCGCGACGAGTTCATCCAAGAAGGCGGTGGCCTTCCCGCCGGGGTGACGCTCGGCCCACACCTCCGCACGTTTAAACAGAACGGTGACCACGTCCAGGTCGTGCTCGGCCGCCTCTGCCATGAGCGCGGCGGTGCGGGAGGTGTGCGGCGTCAGCGCCGTGGCGCGCCACGCCTCCGCACAATCCGAGGCCTGCCAGGCCGCCCACAGGAGCGACTCAACATCGACACGGTCAGCACCGGCGCCCTCGGCGGCGTCCATTACTCGTCGCAGAGCGGCGATCACCCGGCTGGCGCGCTCGATCCGCGCGGCCTGCTCGGCCAACGGCTCATCGGCGAGCTCCCGGGCCACGGCCGCCGCCTCCGCGGGCTCGGCCAGGAGGCCTAGCAGGTTGTCATCGGAACTGCCCTGGGCGGACCGATCGGCGCGCAGGCGGCGGCGCAGGCGGCGCAGATCCAGGTTGGTCAGCCCGATCAGGGGACTGGTGAGCAGATCGAGGGCCGTGGATCGTTCGGGGGGAGATGTGGCCTCACCGAGGGCACCGCCCAGGGCTGCGCGGCATACGTTGATGATCGCAGCCGCGGCGGGTTCGGCACGCAGCAGGACGGCAGGGGTGCTGGAGGCCAGGGGGACGCCGTGGTGGCGCAGCTCGCGGCCCACTGCACGGGCGGTTCCGGCCGAGCGGACAATCACGGCCATCCGGTCCCAGGATGTGTTTCGGTGGACGTGCTCGGAGCGCAGAATGCGGGCGATCTGAGCTGACTGCTGGAGTGGGCCGGAGGCAATGAGGACCTCTACGCCACCGGGGGCTGCGGCGTCGGCGGCGTTGATGTGCTTGACGTACTCGGGGGGCTGAGGATGGCGGTGGGTGGCGGTGCCGGTAATGGGAATGCGATCGGCCTGTGCGGCCCACACCCGGGCGAGTGCAGACGTACCGCGGTGTACGGCATCCAGCGTCAGCCGTTCGGCTGCAAGCCCGGAACGGTCTTCGGCGGCGTTGAGCAGGCTCGGGTTGCCGCCGCGGAAGACCTCGACGGCGGCGTCGGGGTCACCCAGGGCGATGATCTGGGCACGGTGGCCGGCGGCGTCAGGGACGGTGAGGGCAACCAGCATACGGGCAGTGGCGGCCGTGCAGTCCTGATAGTCGTCAACGATGACGACATCGGGTACGGGACGGGGCACTAGCACGCCGTCGTCATCCCAGGTACTCAAAGCTTCGCGGGCGCGATCCTGCAGGCGAGCAGTGTCCATCTCGCGGACGGTGCCGCGGTTGGCGGCGCTGGGACGACCCTGCGCGTCCCAGGTGCGCAGAAGCTCGGCGGCGCGCTGCCAGATGGGGACCTTGAGCTCGGCTCCAAGTCGGGCCAGTTCATCCGCGTCGATGCCGAGCTCCCCCGCGCGGGCCAACAGATTGCGCAGCTCTGTGCGGAAGGCGCGCGACTCCACGGCCTCGGCGGGCAGATCCCCCCAAGTGGTGCCGCGCAGTAGCCGCGCCAGGGCGGCGTCCTCCTCCGCCCCGGCGAGCAGCACGGGGGCGGGCAACGGGTCGGCTCTTTGGGTCAGGGAGGTCTGCAGGATGGTCAGCGCGAGAGATGCGGGGGTGCGCACCCGAACCGTGCCCGAGCGGGCGCCGGCGAGCTTAAGCAGATGAGAGGCGCGCTCGCGCAGGCGATCCGCACGGACACGTGTGGGGGCGAGTAGGACGGCGTCCTTGCCGCGGCCGGTCACCGCCTCGATCAGAAGGCGCAGCGCTGTGGTGGTCTTGCCAGTTCCGGGGGCTCCGAGGATCACCAGGTTCGTACCGTCCGCGGCACGGGCGAGCACCCGAGCGGCGGAGGCGTCCGGCGCGGGAAGCGGTGGCTGCACGAGCGGAGGCAGAAGGCGGGGGGCGCCGGCGGAACTGGTCATGGGCCCATCTCATCACGTGGGTCAGACATGAACTGAACACCCTAAACGTCTTCTGAGCCCCGGATCGGTACGAGCCCTGCCCTCCGTGGTGTCCGCGCGGCGCGAAATGCCCGGGATTCCCGCGGTTCAGACGAACAGATACGGCCGTAAGGCCCATAGGATCAGGGTAGACACCCCACCGCGGTCGTTCACCCACTAGCGGGCGGCCCGGATCCTGATTGAAGGAGCACCCATGCAGGTCACCATTGGAATCAAGCACTCCACGCGCGAGCTCTCGGTGGAGACCTCCGCCTCCCAGGAGGAGATCCTCGCCGCCGTCGCCGATGCCGCCACTTCCTCGGTCACCCTGACGGACGACAAGGGCCGTAAGGTGTTCATCCCTGCGGGCTCGCTCGCCTACATCGAAATCGGGGAGTCCTCCCCCCGCCGCGTCGGCTTCGGCATCTGACCCGCCGCCTCCTCTCCCCCTCCGCACCCCTCCTCTCCCCCTCCCCCCTCCCGTCGAGTTCGGTCGATATAACCGTCGAGTTCGGTTGTTGTGGCCGGGGTGCGATGGGTTTTCCACAGGGTGTTGGTTGGGGGTGGCGGTTGTGGTGGGTGTGTGGGTACGGTTGCCTGGCGTCGGCGCTTTGGCTGGCGCGCCTGTTAGTCCCGTTAGGGTCCTCACCGAGGAGGCCGTGCCCGTTATGTCTACCGTCCCCTTACTCCATTCGATGCCGCATCGGCGCCGGGCTGCGGTCGGGTTCGCTCGTCTGGCGGCCTTGTCCGTGGTGGTTGCCTGGCTGGCACTGGGTGGGGGTTGTTCGCGTGGAAGCGCCACCAGTGGTTTCAGTCCCACCTGGACCCCATCAGCGACTGTCAGTGCTAGTGCCGCGCCCACGCTGTCGCCGGAACAGGCCGCGGCCAGAGCCACCGCCCTGGCCATGGAGCCGCCTGATCCCTACACCCCACAGTTCACCCCCGAAGGCGCCATCACCGCAGCCACATACTTCCTCAACCTCTACCCATACGTCTACGCCACCGGCGACATAGATGCTTTCGAGAAAATGAGTGACGACAACTGCGAATTCTGCGATAGCGTCATTAACAACGCCACCGAACTACACGATGCAGGTGGCTGGATCGACCTATGGGAGCCGGACGTCACACCCCTGGCGTGGTGGACAGACCAAGAAGACCCCAACCGCTACGTAGTACGTGCCCAAGTAACATCCCAGGAACGTGATCAGTATCCAGGAGATGGCCAGCCTCCCCTGCACATTACGCGAACGGAAGACATCTTACTGGTCCAATTGTATTGGAGTGGCCACAATTGGGCAATAGAGATAGTTGATCTAGAAGAGGGAGGCGAAGTTGAATGAAACACCGGGTCAACACACACAACGCCACGTTCGTCATAATATTCTCATTATGGCTTGCTGTTACCCCCGCCGCATTCGCTGATACGCGTTCCGAACATAGTTTCAGCACTGACGCGCATGGTAGTTCGGTGATTGTTTCTGGTGAGGTGTCTTATGATGTGGTGGTGTCGGTTCCGGGTGGGTCGGGTGGGGGCGGTGTCACTGTTGAGGGCGGCACTGGTGGGGTGTTCGATGAGAGGGCCGCTTTTATGGCGAGTTTGTCTTATGCCATGTGCTTCGGTATGAGAATGGGCGTGAACGTCGGAATGCGTGCTGTTGTGCTTGATCCTGACGAGTGCGCCACCGATGCCGCGGCGGCAACCAGCGTCCAAGCCTCCGACGGCACCACCGTGGTGGTTAAGGTCACTGCCGCCAATGTGTCCACCCTGCTGGCCGAGGGCTCAGGCATCACCCGCCAACCCCCAGGCCCAGAAGTACTGCTAACCAAGGACTTCATCGTCTACACCAGCCCCGACACCCAGGTACTAACCACCACCGTAGCCGGAACCGAAGTAACCATCCACGCCACCCCCACCTCCTACACCTGGAACTGGGGAGACGGCACCACCACAACCACCACCGACCCCGGCGCACCCTGGCCCAACCAGACCCTCACCCACCGCTACACCCGCACAGCCACCGACGTCACCACCACCCTTACCACCACCTGGAAAGCCACCTACACCCCCAACGGCGGCACCACCACCCCCGTGGTCGTGATTTGCTTCAGCGTTCGTGTCCGGTTTTGGGCTGAGGATCAGACCGCATGGGTAGGGTCTTCGTGACACCTTGAGGAGGGTGCGCGATGAGCAGTGATGCTGACACGACGAGGGGTTCTGGGCGTCGGGCCAAGGTGTTCTTGTCGCCTTCGCAGAAGTATGAGATCTACGTAAGGCTGATGCGAGAGGAGGTCACGGTGGGGGCGGCTGCGACCGAGGCCGGAGTGGACCGCTCCACGATCGTGAGGCTGCGGCAGGTCGCCAGGCAAGGCGCCTTGGACGCGTTGTCGGCTTCGCGTCCGGGTTCGTCTGGCAAGTCGGCTCGTGATGTCGAGCTTGAGCAGGCCAGGGCCGAGATCGACCGCTTGACCCGTACGGTGACGGAGCAGGCGGTGAAGTTGGTGGTGCTGGAGAAAAAAGGGGGCTCGGTCTGATGCCCGGTGCCCCGGTCCCCGCCCGGGTGGATGCGCCCGTCAAACAGGGGCTTTTGGAGCTGGTGGACTACGCCACCGGTCAGGGCTGGACCGTGGCTAAGGCCTGTGAGGTCCTGGGACTGGCCGAGCGACGCTACCGGCGCTGGAAACGGCGCCAGAACGGGGTAGGACTGGCCGACGCCCGGCCTGGCGCCGCTGTCAATGCCCTGATGCCGTGCGAGATCGAGGCGATTGTGGACGCCTTCGAGACTTTCGGTGAGAAGGACTTCTCTCACCGTCGCCTGGCTCACCGAGGCTCCTACAACGGGTTGTTCTGGGCGTCGGCCTCCACCGTCCGCAGGGTCCTGAATGACCACGAGCTTCGGTTCAGGCATCCCGCCCGGCCAGCGCGCTCCAAGCGTCGTCCGTTCCCCGACTGGGCGACGTACAAGCCCAACTCGATCTGGATCTACGACTCCACTCACTTCACCGCCTGCGGCATGACTGTGCTGATCATCGAGGATCTGGTCTCACGCAAGTGGATCACCCATGTGGTCTCCAGCGAGGAGACCCACCACCAGGTCCGCCTCGCCTTCGAGCAGGCCCTGGACGCCGAAGGCCTGCTCGAGGCCGCCCTGGAACGAGCCCAGGCCCTGAAGCGCCGGCTGACGCTTGACGGAGACGATGAACTGACCCCGATCCTGTTGGCGGTGTCCGACAACGGCTCCCAGATGATTGCTGCCAACACCCGCAGGTTCATGGCCATGGTCGCCATCGCCCAGCACTTCGGACGGCCGGCGACACGCGGCCGACCAGGCCCGGGGTCGAGTCCCTCAACGGAACACTCAAGGCCGAGTGGCCTCACCTGCTGGCAATCACCGATCCCGCTGTCCTGAGGGCCGAACTCGACTCTGTGCGCACCGAGTACAACAGCCAGCGCTTGCACTCCGGAATCGGCTACGTCACACCCCTGGACGAGCACACCGGGCGCGGGCCGGCCATCCGCAAGGCCCGCCAGGAAGGCCTGAAACGGGCCGCTCAGCAGCGCCTTGCCTACAACCGCAAACAACGAGACAATCAAACCAACCAAGAAGACCACGATGATGTCTGATCCAACCGCCCCAAGCGGACATTAACGCTGAAACAGGTCAGTCGGAACCATCACCACCACCAACACCACCACCCCCTACAACATCGTCCGCACCCTCACCTACCTCACCGACCAAGCCGAAACCCAAAAACGACACTAACCAAACCCAGCCCCACCACCACCATCGCCCATGCGCATCCACATCCACAGGTGCTACAGCCGGTCGTGCTTCTCACAGAACACGTGGTCGCCCATGATCTTGAAGCCGTCTCGCTCGGCCGCACGCAGCGCGTCGTGCTCGGTGTAGCTCAGTGCCAGTACCCGCTCGATCGCCGTGCCATCCGGGTCATGGACAGTGTCCACCACCCGGTGTGCGACCATGCGTTCACACCCCTCGTGGTCACAGCGGACGGCGATGGCCTCGCGGCGGATGAACATGTGATCCCCTCTCCGGTTCGGGATTGCTACTCATGGCTTAGTGCGAATCTGCTTCGCCTGCGGACCCGCCGAGGGTGTCCACGCTCCCGGCCGCAGCCCGGCAGTATCATGCCTCACGGCAAGGTGTTCCACACGACCATTTCCGGCTCCTCCGACTTAAGGGTGTTGTGGGCGAGTGTGGGCTCGGCCGGCTGCCGACCTCGTACTTGGACCGCGTTCCTGCGGTTGGACCGGGCTTCTGCGGTTGGACCGTCTGAGAGTGCGTTTCAGGTGGTCCATCCGCAGGCAGGCGGTCCACGTGCGGGGGTGCCGATTCTGGGCCCTTCCCCACCCCACCAGCCCCACCAACCGAACTCGATCGTCATATCGACCGAACTCGTTGGTAATATCGACCGAACTCGGCGAATACGGCTCGACCGGAAGAACCCCATTTCCGGGGATGTTCAAATGCGCGCACATCCCCACGCTCCCAACCCGATCCGCTCCGGCGACTACGCTGATCCGCGATGTCGCCCGTAATCACCTACGCCCTACTGTTCCTCGCCGGCGTTGTCGCCGGCATCGTCGGCTACCTGGTGGGGATGGCCTCGCTCGTCTCCTACCCGGCGATGGTGGCCCTGGGCGTGCCCCCGGTGGTCGCCAACGCATCCAACACGGTCAGCCTGATTCCCGGCGGCATCGGCTCGTTGATCACCTCCTGGGACCGGCTGAGGCAGATCCGCTACTACCCGCTGCTCCCGCAGGTACTCATCGCCGTCGTCGGCGGGCTCGTGGGCGGGACGCTGCTGCTGGTGGCGCCACCGGGAGTGTTCGAGGCCATCGTGCCCTGGCTCGTACTGTTGGCGACCGTGATGGTCGCCCTCAGTCCGTGGCTGCGGCAAGGCGCCGCCAACTACCGCCTGGCCGCCCCCGCCTTCCTGACCCTAATGGCCGCGATCATGGTTTACAGCGGCTACTTCGGCGCCGGCGCGGGGGTGCTCTTCTTCGCCCTGTGTACCCTGGGCACACCCATGAACACGCATGCCGCCATTGTCATGAAGACACCCATGCTGACCCTGTCCAACTTCTCCGCCGCCGTGCTGTTCATCGTGCAGGACAGGGTCGACTGGGGCGCGGCAATCGCCGTCGGCATCGGCTCCTTCGCCGGCGGTTACGTGGCGCCCCTGATTCAGCGACTCATTCCCGAGCGGGTCATTCATGCCGCCGTCGTGGTCGGCGGGCTGGTACTTACCGCCTGGTTACTGTTCGGCCGGTGATCCCGCCCCGACGACGACGCTTCCGGAACCCTTGATGCTTCCCGACGACGCCGCTCGCCTAGACCCGCAGCCCCAGTCCGCGCATACGGGTAATCGCCCCCTGAGAAAGGGCCTCATGCAGCGCCTCGGCATCCGCACCTGAGGCCGCCAAGTCCGGCGCCGCTGCCAGCAGCCGCTTCATGGTGCCGATCTCCTCACCCACCACACGGCGCCCCCACAGTCCCAGACGAGCCGCGAGCTGCGTGTCGGCATCAATGGCCGGTACCAGCTGTGCCGGGGCGAAGGCGGCGAGACGATCGGTGTCGGCCTCCCGCGTCAGCAAATCGCGCAATGACGCGGCGAGTGTATCCGCGAGCGCGACGACGAAGTCCCGCAGCAGTCCGAAGGTCAGGTAGGTTTTGGTCAGCCGTTCATACCAGTCCAGTGGCCGCAGTCGCTCATCGAAGTCACCCAGAGCTCCGATGAAGGGTGCAGCAGCCGTCAACACATCGACTCCCGCGGCAGACGCCTCCTGATGCAGGCGATCCAGGGATGCCACCGCCTCCGCACTCATGCGCAGCAGCTCGACGCGCGAAGACATGTCGGGCGCCTTGTCGGCGTCTTTTGCGTAACGGGTGCAGGCGATGGTCCGCGCGTAGGCTGCCAGCCCGGCCACGGCCGCCGCGTGCTGTGATGGCGATGCAGCCGAGGTCCGGTCGGCGGGGGAGAGTAAGCTCGTCATGTAACCAGGTTAGGCCCTGAGCCTGTCGCATGGACGTCCTCCAGGACCTTTCCAGACGACGCCGCATATTTCATCGTCCTGCCCGATGCGTTCCCCCGGTGCCCCCGCAGCCCCTTTCCAGGTGAGCCGGAAAACACGTCAACAGCCACATCCCTTCGACCCGATCATCTAGGCTGGTCCCAGGTTGCCCGGTCGCCATGCCCGTCGTCATGTCCTTCGGCCTCGCCTGCCCGCCACGGCCACGTGCGAGGCGTCCTTCGCGATCGGCTGCCGCACATGACCGCAGGCGCGGACGCCGTACATCGGTACGCTGCGCGCTCCTACCATCCGGGCCCTCGGCCCAGAACAACCGAAAGCACAAAGCACACCGTGACCGAGCAGACCGCAACAACTGAATCATTCGCATCACCATCGGCATCCGGGGCGCGGTCGGTCGAGCCCGCAGATCAGCCCGCCGCACCGCCCGACTCTGCCTCCGGCATCATCTCCACCGCCCAGGCTCACGCCCCGGTCCTGGATGACGCCAAGCCTGACATCACCGAGGCCGATTCCGAGTCCGACCTGACCACGCGCACCTTCGCCGACTTCGGCGTCGAGGAAGAGATCTGTCAGGCGCTGGCGGACAAGGGCATCATCCACCCCTTCCCGATCCAGGCGCTGACCCTGCCGATTGCGCTGCGTGGTCAGGACATCATCGGTCAGGCCAAGACCGGCACCGGCAAAACCCTTGGCTTTGGCATTCCCCTGCTCATGGACACCCTCGGCCCCGGCGAGGAGGGCTGGGATGAGGACCCCGCCGCCGGTTCCCCGCAGGCGCTGGTGGTCCTGCCCACGCGGGAGCTGGCCAAGCAGGTCGCCGAGGAACTGGCCGGAGCCGCCGCCAAACGCACCGTGCGCATCGCTCAGGTGTACGGTGGACGCGCCTATGAGCCGCAGATCGAGGCCATTGAGCGCGGAGCCGAGATCGTCGTCGGCACGCCCGGCCGCATCATTGACCTGATGGACCGCCGGGTCCTGGACTTGACACACGTGACCACCGTGGTGCTGGACGAGGCCGACGAGATGCTGGATCTGGGTTTTCTCCCGGACGTGGAGAAGATCCTGTCGCGTACCCGCTCCGATCGTCACACCATGCTGTTCAGCGCCACCATGCCGGGCGCTGTCGTCGCATTGGCGCGCCGCTACATGACCAAGCCGACCCATATCCGCGCCCAGGATCCGGGCGACGACTCCATGACGGTTAAGACCGTCCAGCAGGTCGTCTACCGCGCCCATGCCCTGAACAAGGTTGAGGTGCTCTCTCGTATTCTGCAGGCCGAGGGCCGCGGTCGCACCATCATCTTTGCTCGCACCAAGCGCACAGCCGCCCGTGTGGCCGAGGATCTGGGGGCGCGCGGCTTCGCCACCGCCGCTCTGCACGGCGACCTGGGGCAGGGTGCCCGGGAGCAGGCGCTGCGTGCCTTGCGCAAGGGCAAGGTCGACGTGCTGGTGGCCACCGATGTGGCGGCGCGCGGAATCGACGTCGACGACGTCACCCACGTAATCAACTACCAGTGCCCCGAGGACGAGAAGATCTACGTTCACCGCATCGGCCGCACCGGACGGGCCGGAGGCTCGGGCACTGCCATCACTTTCGTCGACTGGGATGACGTGTCCCGCTGGCGGCTGATCGCCAAGGCCCTGGGACTGCCGATTGAGGAGCCGGTGGAGACCTACCACACTTCTGACCACCTGTACGCCGACCTCGGCATCCCCCGGGACGTCACCGGGAGACTCCCGCGCAGCAAACGGGTACTTGCGGGCTTGGACGCCGAGCAGATCGAGGACCTGGGCGAGACCGGCAGACGCAACCACTCACGCGACACGCGTGGCGGCCGCGGACAAGGTCGCGGACACAGCCGCCGTAGCGGGGCGGGGAGAACCTCCACCGCCGGTGCCAGGGGATCGGGTCGCACCGCGTCCACTCAGGGCGACAGGCCTCACCGCAAGCGCAACCGGCGTCGCACCCATGGTGGCCGTGCCGAGTCCTGAGCACGTCCTCGGGCAACCATCAACGCGTCATTAAGGTGTCGACGTAGGCGAGCACGCCGTCGGCGATCATCTGCACTGCGATAGCCGCCAGCAGCAGACCGAAGATGCGGGTGAGCACCTGGATGGCCGACTCGCCCAGCAGTCGGTGCAGTCCCACGGAGAACCTCAGGGCCGCCCAGGTGACGATATGCGTAACCACAATGGCTCCGGTCACGCTCACCCAGCCGATCATCGGCCCCGGTGCCGAATCAACCGCCACCATGGTGGCGACTATCGCTCCCGGTCCCGCCAGCAGGGGTGTGCCCAGGGGGACGAGGGCGGTATTAGTCGCCACCGCGTCCGGATCCGGGTGCTCATCGACGCGGTCGGTTAGCAGTTCGAGCGCCACCAGTAACAGCAGCAGCCCACCGGATACCTGCAGCGCCGGCACGGTGATACCCAGGAAACGCAGAATGTAGCGCCCGAAGATCGCGAAGGCGAGAATAACCGCGAATGACACCAGGGTGGCCTGGCGGGCCGAACGCGTGCGCTCCGCCTTGGTTTGGCGGCTGGTCAGCGATAGGAAGATGGGGATGGCTCCCAGCGGATCCTGGATTACCAGGATGGTGGTCAAGGCGGTGGCGAAGAGCGTAGGGTCGAATACGTTGTTGAGCATGGGCAAAGCTGGTTGTGGACGGGCCGATCTGTTGTGACTGGAGCAAGGGGACGGCGCAGATCAGGGAGTGATCAGCGCAAGCGTGCCCTCGGCGACGATCCGTTTCAACAGTGCCGGGGGCATGAGATTCTCCCCTAGCCGGTTGGGCTTGCCGGCGCCGTGGTAGTCGGAGGCGCCGGAGACGCCCAGCCCGAGCTCCTGCGCCAGTGCGCGGGCCTGTTCCCGCTGAGCGGGCGTGTGGTCGCGGTGGTCGACCTCGAGTGCGGCCAGACCCGCCCGAGCCATCCGGTTGAAGGTCGCGTCCGGAACCAGCCGACGCTGTCGATTGGCGGCGCGCGGATGGGCGGCCACCGGCACTCCCCCCGCGTCGCGCACAAGCCGGCATGCCTCCACCGGGTCCAGCGCCCAGTAGTGGACGTAGTAGGGGCTGGAAGTAGCCAGCGGTCCGGCGAAGGCGGCGGACCGGTCGGGGAAGGCCCCGGCGGCCACGAGCGCATCGGCGATATGCGGGCGGCCGATGGTGGTGGCGTCAGTTGTCTGGGCGAGCACGTCCTCCCAGGTGATGGGGTAGTCGACCCCGATCTGCTCAACCATGCGCCGGGTGCGTTCCGAACGCGACTGGCGGGCATGGGCCAGAGCATCAGCCAGCGGGGCGTAGTCGGGGTCGAACAGGTAGGCGAGCAGATGCAGGGTGACGCCGTCGGCGGAGCAGGAGATCTCCGCACCGCGCAGCAGACTCACGCCCGTGTCCGTTACTGCGTCGGCCGCCTGTTCCCACCCGTCGGTCGTGTCGTGATCGGTCAGGCCGACGACGTCAAGGCCGGCGACCGCCGCCGCCTTCATCAGCTGTGCGGGGGTATCCGTGCCATCGGAGCAGGAGGAGTGAGTGTGGGGGTCAATGCGCACCGGTCAAGTGTAAAGACGTCCCCGGTTGTGACCTCCGCTACTTGCTATTCTGACGATATGAGCGCCGCCACACCCTCTCGCATGCACGGTCCCTCCGCTCCCGCGGGCTCCCCCGTGGCCCCTTCCTCTGTTTCCTCATCCACCGCCACCGCTCCGATCCGCTTCGGCATGATCGGTGCCGGTTTCATCGCCCGCTGGTTCGTGGAGGCGGCCCGTGCCGTACCCGGCGCGCAGATCGTGGCCGTCACCTCCGCGCACGCCGAACGGGCCGCCGCATTCGCCACCGAGCACGCCATCCCCTACGCCTTCAGTTCCCTGGAGGAGATGCTCTCCGCACGGGACGACGACGGCGCCGCGCTGATCGACGTCGTCTATGTCGGTTCCCCCAATCTGCTGCATGCCGAGCACACGCTCGCCGCGCTGGAGGCCGGCCGCCACGTGCTGGTGGAGAAGCCCTTTGCGACCACACCAGCTCAGGCCCGGGCCATGGTGGAGGCTGCCCGCCGCGCCGACCGGCTGCTCATGGAGGGATGGCTGCCCGCCTTCGAGCCCGGCATCGCAGTGGTGCGGGAGCACCTGGACCGGCTGGGGCCGGTTAGGCGGGCTGTGCTGGTCAAGGAGCAGTACTCCTCCCGCATGGACGCCTACCGCTCCGGCGCGCTGCCACCGGTTTTCGACCCGGCCCTGGGCGGTGGCTCTCTCATGGATCTGGGTGTATACCCGGTCAGTCTGGCGATTCACCTGTTCGGTACGCCGGTGCGAGTCAGCGCCTCCGGTGTGCTGCTGGGCTCGGGGGCGGATGCCCTGGGCACGATCGTGCTCGGCTACGACGCCGCGTCGGCCGATGGCGGCCCCGCCCCGGCACCCGCCGGCGGCGCCGGGCCCGCCGGTTTCGAGGTGGTCTGTCTGCATTCCAAGACCTCACAGGCTGCCGTCGGCTCAGCACTCGCCGGCGACCGTGCGGTCCTGACCCTGGACGACTGCCAGTGGCCACAGCACATAGAGTTGCATGGCGCGGACGGGAAGGACGCCGTCGAGGACCTGTCGGTGCAGCGTACCGGCCCGGTGCTCGCATATGAGCTGGATGCCTTCACGCGCCTGGTGCGTTCCGGGTCCAGGGAGTCCGACCTGCACCCGCTGGCCAACTCGGTGGCCGCCGTGGAGGTGTTGTACGAGGCCCGACGCCAGGTCGGAGTGCATTTCCCGGGTGACCCGGACTGACCGGCCCACCGCGCACGCCGTTCGAGCTCGGCTCCGCTCCGGCCGGATACACCGGGCGCGAAGCCGCCCGCCCGGTGCGCTTGGACGTCGGCGACCGTGCCACTATGGGGCCATGAACGCTTCCGAGACCGACGCCCCCGCCGAAGCAGACGCGGCTGCCCCGGTTCCCCAGTCTCTCGCCCAGCGCGGTGACAACCGCTCACACCGCCCCACCAACCGGGCCTTCCGCGACTTCATCGGCTCCGGTTGGGGTCCGCGCCCGCAGGAGCTTCCTTCCCGCAACGAGTCCGCCCCCTGGGCCACCGCCCGCCGGGAGTCTCTCGGGGCGCTCTTCCCCGGCGACCGCCTGGTCATCCCCGCCGGTGGGCTGGTGACCCGCAATAACGACTGCGACTACCGCTTCCGCCCGCACTCGGCCTTCGCTCACCTGGCCGGCACCGGCACCGACTTCGAGCCGGACGCCGTCCTCGTCCTGGAGCCCCTGGGCACCGCAAGCGCCGACGGCGGCGGGCACGGCGTCAACGATGATGCACAGGGCACAGGCGGCCCACAGGGCGCGCAGTCCGCCCCCACCCACGAGGCGGTGCTGTACTTCCGCCCCCGCGCTTCTCGTTCGTCCGAGGAGTTCTACGCTGATACCCGCTATGGCGAGCTCTGGGTGGGTCTGCGCCCCTCCATTGAGGAGGTCGAGGCGGCCACCGGCATCCGCTGTGCCCATATCGACTCCCTGGAGGATGCGTTGGCCAAGGATGCCGGCCCGGACGGCGTACAGCTACGGGTTGTGGCCGAGGCCGACCAGGCCGTGACCGCACTGGTGGACCGGGTGCGCACCGCCGCCGGCCTGGCCGCCGGACAAGCGGCCCAGCAGGTCGACGACGCCCTGGCGGAGGCCACCAGCGAACTGCGCCTGACCAAGGACTCCTGGGAGGTCGAGCAGCTGCAGCGGGCCGTCGACGCCACTAAAGCCGGTTTCGACGACCTGATCCGCTCCATTCCGCGGGCCACCGGGCACTGGCGCGGCGAACGCGTCCTGGAGGGAGCCTTCGGCGCCAAGGCCCGTGAGGAGGGTAACGGTCTGGGCTACGAAACCATCGCCGCCGCCGGTAACCACGCTAACACCCTGCACTGGATCAACAACGACGGCGCCGTGCGCCCCGGCGAACTGGTGCTGGTGGACGCCGGCGTGGAGGTCGACTCCCTCTACACCGCCGACGTCACCCGCACCATCCCGGTGGACGGCCGTTTCACGGCCCCGCAGCGCCGCGTCTACCAGGCGGTCCTGGACGCCGCCCACGCGGCCTTCGCCCGCGCGAACACCCCCGGCTGCCGCTTCCGGGACGTGCACGCCGCCGCCATGGAGGTGATTGCGGCCCGCCTGGAGGAGTGGGGCATGCTGCCCAACGGCGTCACCGCCGCCGACTCCCTGGGCCCGGACGGCCAGTTCCATCGCCGCTGGATGGTGCACGGCACCAGCCACCACCTGGGACTGGACGTGCACGACTGCGCCCAGGCACGCCGGGAGATGAGCATGGAGGCCGAGTTGCGTCCCGGCATGGTCTTCACCATTGAACCGGGCCTGTACTTCCGCGCCGACGACCTGCTGGTCCCGGAGGAGCTGCGCGGCATCGGCGTGCGCATTGAGGACGACGTCGTGGTCGATGCCGATGGGAGCGTACGGCGCCTGACGCAGGCGATCCCCCGCACCGTGGACGAGGTGGAGGCCTGGGTGAGCGGGCTCATCGGCTGAGGCCGTCCAGACCTGCGGCACAGCCGTTTTGCTGACGGCCCTGGGGCCGAGCCGGCACGGATCGTTATCATTGAGTCGTGCCGCCGGTTCATGAACACTCGCACACCCACGGACGCGGCGCCTCCCGCGGTCGACTCGCCATCGTCCTCGCCCTGACGGCGGGGGTGCTGGTGGCCGAGGTCGTGACCGCCATGCTGACCGGATCACTGGCTCTGCTTGCCGACGCCGGCCATATGCTCACCGACGTCGTCGGCTTGACGATGGCGCTGGTGGCTGCGCAGCTGACAACCCGGCCGGCCACCGACCGCTCCACCTGGGGGCTGCGACGCGCGGAGATCCTGGGCGCCGCTGTCCAGGCGGCCCTGCTGGGGACCGTCGGCGTCATCGTTGGCGTACGGGCCGTGATCGCGTTGGTAGGCGGCGCCGAGGTCGAGGCGCACGGCATGCTGATCATGGGCGGGGTCGGCCTGGTGGCAAATGTCGTGGGCCTGGTGGTCCTGGCCGGTGGCCGTGATCAGAACCTGAACCTGCGGGCCGCGTTCCTGGAGGTCGCCAATGACGCCCTGGGCAGCGTGGGCGTGATCGTCGCCGCCGTCGTCACGGCAACGACCGGTTGGGCGCGTGCCGACGCCGTCGCCTCCCTGGTGATCGTGGCCCTGATTGCGCCGCGGGCCTTCATCCTGCTGCGCTCCGCCGTCGGCGTGCTCATGGAGGCCACCCCTGAAGAGTTGGACCTGGCGGAGGTGCGTCGCCACCTACTGGCGGTGGACGATGTGGAGCAGGTGCACGACCTGCACGCCTGGACGGTCGCCTCGGGACTGCCGGTGCTCACCGCGCACGTGGTGGTCAGCGACGCCTGCCTGGCGCGGGGACGGAGCGACGAGGTTCTGGACGCCCTTCAGGCATGTGTCGCCGAACACTTCCCCGTCCGTATCGAGCACGCCACCTTCCAACTCGAGCCCACCGCCCACCGCGCCCACGAGTCCGCGGCCTGCGCCTGACACCAGTCGCCCGGCCGCCCGGCTAGGCGTCGCGGAAGCGGCGGCGCGTCGGGGCGGGTACGTGCACGGAGCCGGTGTCGCCGTCTCCCTCCAGATGCTCACGGGCGAAGGCGAGCGCACTGGCCAGGCCCTCGCGTCGCTCGTGCGTGCTCATGTTGCGGGTGTTCACCTCGACCACGACCTGACCGCCCGCCGCGCCGAAGTCCGTGTGCGTCAGGTGACGCAGCACCCCGGCGCAGTCCTGATCGCCCTGGCCGGGCAGGAGGTGGTCGTCGCGAAAACCGGGCACCCCGTCGGTCAGGTGCACATGCCGCAGGGTGGGTCCGAGCGCCCGGGCCATGGCCAGTGCGTCGGAGCCGGAGGTCGCCGCGTGAGAAATGTCCAGGGTCACCGAGCGGTAGCCCTGGCCGACCGGGTCCCAGGTGGGGAAATAGGCCTGGAAGTCGCGGGTGGAGTGTGCATTGCGGGGCCGCCAGGTGAACATGTTCTCCACGCACAGCCGCACGCCGGTCGCGGCCTCGCGCTCGGCCACGCCGGCCACGAAAGAGCGGGCGTAACGGGCCTGCCAGAAGAATGGCGGATGCAGCACCACCGCTGGAGCCCCCACGGCTTGGGCCAACTCGATGGAGCGGTCGACCTTGCCCCAGGGCTCGGCGCCGAACACGGCGCGGGTCAGCAGCAGGGTGGGCGCGTGAATGGCCAGCACATTCACGCCGTGGCGCTCCGCCAATCCCAACAGGGTGCTGGCATCCTGGGTGGCCTTCTCACCCCACACCATGACCTCGACGCCGTCGTAACCCAGCTGCGCCGCCAGGGCGAAGGTGTCGGCCGCCTCACCGGGGTAGACCGACGCGGTAGACAGCCCCACCGGGATGCCGCGGCCCGTGACGTACGGCCCGGAGCTGGCCGTGGTCAAGCGCGTCTCACGCGTCGTCGGGGCGACGGCGGTAGGGGTCATCATCGTCTTCATTGTGACCCACGACCGGCTCATCTGTCTGAGATTCGACCGCTTCAGCGGTGGTCGGCGACGGCTGGGAGTCCATCCCGCTTGAGGGAGCGGTTGAGGCCGAGGGCGCGGCGGAGGAGGTCCGGTCCTGCGAATAGGTCTGCGGATCCACACCCTCGGGCAGGCGCACACCGAAACGGGGCTGCTCATCCGGGCGGGATCCGAAGGCGCTGCTGCCCTGCCCACGCGCCTGCTGCCGGGCGGCCCGACGCTCCTCAGCACGGCGTGCAGCCTCACCACCGCGGGTGAGATTGCCAGGGCTGTCCGCCAGTGCCCGCGCCGCCTCACCGGCCAGCTGCGAGGCGATCACGGAGTAACGTGAGGCCACCACTTGACTGATGGAGGTGAAATCGCGCCTGCCCCGGGTTAGGGCATAGGCGGCGACCTGGAAGATCATCCCCCAGATGACGCCCATGATCACAGCCGCGATCAGCACCGTGCCCGTGCCCTCACGAGGGCCGAGCAGCATCATCATGGCGGCGAAGAACAGGCCGATCCACAGCCCCGACACCGCGCCGTTGGCCACCGCCCGACCCCAGCTCATGCGCCCGGTGATACGCTCGACCTGGCGCAGGTCGGTCCCGATAATGGCCAGGTACTGGACGGGGAAGCCCGCGTCGGACAGAGAGTCGACGGCGTGCTGCGCCTCGGCGTAGGTCGCGAAGGAGGCGACCTCGTCGCCACGCGGAATACTTCCCCGCGCCATGCCCAACGGCGCGGCCTGCATGGAGAACTGGCTCGTGCTCATGGACACATCGTTCCACTTGGGTCGGCAGCCGGTGGGACTTCATCGTGCGGCGAAAATGTGAAGCCACGCAGCGCCCTACGCACCATTAGGCTGCGACTGTGGACAACACCAAGACGCGCAGCACTGTGAGGGTATTCGTCGCCCGGCTAGTGGGGACCACCGTCTTCGATCCGATCGGGGACGCAGTTGGCAAGGTGCACGACGTCGTCGTGCTGATCCGCCTGCGTGGGCAACCGCGGGCCGTCGGCCTGGTGATCGAAGTGGCCGGGCGCCGCCGCGTATTCCTGCCGCTGTCACGGGTGACGGCCATAGAACCTGGTGCCGTCATTACTACCGGCCTGGTCAACATCCGCCGCTTCGAGCAGCGCCGGGTGGAGACGCTCGTAATCGGCGAACTGCTCGACCGTGTGGTCACCATGCGCGACGGTTCGGGCGAGGTCACCATCCGGGACGTCGCCATTGAACGCGACCGCGGCATGGACTGGAAGGTGACGCGCCTGTTCGTCCAACGAGGCTCATCCGGCCCGCTGGGGCTACGCCGCGGAGAAACCTTCACCGTCCGTCCGGACGAGGTCACCGGCCTGGCGGGCTCCGCCGACCAGCAGGGCGCCACCGCCCTGCTGGCCACCATGGAGGGGCTCAAACCCGCCGACCTGGCCGATGTGCTCTCCGACCTGCCTCTGGCCCGGCAGCTCGAAGTGGCGGCCGAGCTGTCCGATGAGCGCCTGGCCGATGCCACCGAGGAGCTGTCCGACGATGAGGCCGTGGCCCTGCTGTCCGGCTTGGACGCCTCCCGCGCCGCGGATGTTCTGGACGCCATGCAGCCCGACGACGCCGCCGACCTGGTCTCCGCCCTGCCCGCCTCCATGGCCGCCCAGCTGCTGGATCTGATGGAGCCGGAGGAGGCGGAGGATGTGCGCCGCCTGCTGACCTACGACGAGTACACCGCCGGCGGTCTGATGACGACCGAGCCGATCATTTTGCCACCTGAGTCCACGGTGGCGTCCTTCCTGGCGCAGGCCCGTAAGGCGGAGGTGCCGCCGGCACTGGCGGCAATCGCCTTCGTGTGCCGTCCACCGTTGGAGTCACCCACGGGACGTTTCCTGGGAATGGTGCACCTGCAACGCGCGCTGCGCGAGCGCCCGCAACAGCTACTTGGATCCGTGCTGGACAAGGACCTGGACGGCGTTCACGCCAACGATTCGATCGGTACTGTCACACGTCTGCTGGCGACCTACAATCTCACGGCCCTGCCCGTGCTCGACGACGCCGGTCGCCTGCTCGGGGCGGTGTCCGTGGACGACGTCCTGGACCACCTCATGCCCGACGACTGGCGGGAGGCGGACGACGCCGTCACCGACGAGATGATTGAGAGGAGTGCCAATGGCTGACCAGCTCGACCAGCCGATCACCCGCCGCCGTTCCCGGCTACTGCGGTGGCTGGGGCCGCGCCGCTCGGCGCGTTCAGACGGATTCGGGCGTTTCGCCGAGGCGACCGCGCGTTTCATGGGGTCGCCGAAGTTCGTGGCCTATATGACGATCTTCGTAGTCGCCTGGATCGCCGCTAATATCTTGCTAGCGAAGATCAACGAGGACGCCCCCTGGGATCCCTATCCCTTCATTCTGCTCAATCTCGCTTTCTCCACCCAGGCCTCCTATTCGGCGCCGCTGATCCTGCTGGCACAGAACCGGCAGGACGACCGCGACCGTGTCATCGCCGAGCAGGACCGCCAGCGCGCCGAGCGCAACCTGGAGGACACCGAGTATCTGACCCGGGAGATCGCCTCCCTGCGACTGGCGATGAACGATGTCGCCACCCGCGACTTCGTGCGTTCGGAGCTGCGAACCGTGCTGGAGGAGCTGCTGGCGGAGGAGCGCCGTACCCGCGAAGAGTTGCACGACGACCTCGTGGAGGAGGGCCAGGACGCCGCCGAGGCACCGGATTCCTTCGCCGCCGGACGCGCGGGGGGCTCGGAGGCAGGCTCGGCCCCCGAGCATGGCGGCTGATGCAGCTATCCCTGCTTTGGGCGCACATTTATCCCTGCTTTGGGCGCGCATTGGGCCCGCTCGGCCCTTCGGGCCCCAATGACGCCGGAGCCGTTTCCGCTGTCGGCGTGCTCCTTGCCACCATTACGGCCTGCGGTGGCGCGCTCGGCGCGCCATAGGATTGTGGCATGAGCCTCCCCACCGAAGACGCGGTCCGCGAGGCGCTCGCACGGGTGATCGATCCCGAGCTGCGCCGCCCGATCACCGACCTGGGCATGGTCGACTCCATTGAGATCGCCGCCGACGGCGTGGTCACCGTCGGGGTGCTGCTGACCGTGGCCGGCTGTCCGCTACGAGACACCATCACCGCTGACACATCCAAGGAGGTCGGCGCCCTGGACGGCGTCACCGACGTGCGTGTCAACTTGGGGGTGATGACCGATGAGCAGCGGGCCGAGTTGCGCACTCGTCTGCGCGGCGGTGCGGCCGAACCGGTGATTCCCTTCACCCAGCCCGGTAACCTGACCCGCGTCTACGCGGTCACCTCCGGTAAGGGGGGTGTGGGCAAGTCCTCCGTGACCGCCAATCTGGCCGCCGCCATGGCCGCGCAGGGACTGAGCGTCGGAGTCGTGGATGCCGACATCTACGGCTTCTCCATCCCCCGCATGCTGGGTGTGGATCAGGTGCCCACCCAGCTGGACGGCATGATCGTTCCACCCATCGCGCATGAGGTGAAAGTGATCTCCATCGGCATGTTCGTGGAGGACAAGCAGCCGGTCGTCTGGCGCGGTCCTATGCTGCACCGAGCGGTACAGCAGTTCCTCTCCGACGTGTTCTGGGGCGATCTGGATGTGCTGCTGTTGGACCTGCCGCCGGGAACCGGTGACGTGACCATCTCAGTGGCGCAGCTGCTGCCGGATGCCGAGATCCTGGTAGTCACCACGCCGCAGACAGCCGCCGCAGAGGTGGCCGAACGTACCGGGCTGATCGCCTCCCAGACCCATCAAAAGGTCGCCGGCGTCATCGAGAACATGTCCTACCTGCCGCAGCCGGACGGATCCCGCCTGGAGATTTTCGGCTCGGGCGGCGGCCGGGCGGTGTCGGCGTCGCTGACTACGGCGCTCGGCTACGAGGTACCGCTGCTGGCGCAGTTGCCGCTGGACATCAGACTGCGTGAAGGCTCCGACGCCGGTGTTCCCGCCGCCATCGCCTCCGATGGCGCACCCGCCGTGGACTCCCCGGCCGCGCTCGAACTCGCCGCCGTGGCACGTAAACTCGGGCACCGTGCACGCGGCCTTTCCGGCATGTCGCTGTCAATCAGCCCGGTTGACGCCGCCGGCTGACGGTTGACCGTTTAGCATCTGCGCGGCCCCACGCAAGCTGGTCCGGGGCGCGCGCCCCACAACGCACCGATGCCGTCAGGCGACCGCGGCGGTGGCCGCCTCGGCGCGGGTGCGGGCGGCCTCATTGGCGGCGCGCACAATGTCTCGCGGTGACACGGGGCGGCGCGCCCGAGTCGGCTCCTTTTGGGGTTGCTCGGCGGCAAGGCTGGAGGGGACATCCGCCGCCACAGCGTCTTCACCTATGGTCTCGGAGACCTCGGAAATCTCGGAAGTCTCGGAGACCTCGGCAGTCTCGGAGACCTCGGGGATCTCGGCAGTAACAACCTCCCCCGATTCCAGCGCCATGCGGGCCGCGTCGGCGGTGGCGTCGACGGATTCCGTGGTCTCGTCTACCTGTGCGGCATCGGCCTGCCCCTCGGTGGAGGAGACCGTGTCGACCTGCGGCAACTCGGCGGTGACGGCGGCGGCCTCCTGCGCCGCCTGCTGTGGATCCTTCTCCCGCTCGGCCCGAGCGGCCCGGGTCTGCTCGGCCTTGTCCTCGATCATCTTCGAAAGAGGCTTAGATCTGTTCCCGGTCTTACCGCTCACGGCAGCGGCGGCCTCGTCACTGGCCTCCTTGGCGGTATCCAGAACCGATTGGAAGGGGTTGGTCAGGTCCCGGCGGATCGCATCAAGGTCCTCGCCCAGTGCGTCGCGCACGATCTTGCGGGGGTCGTAGTTGCGCGGATCCAGGTCCGACAGGTCCAACTCGCTGAGCTCGGGACCGACCTCCTCGGCGATCTGAGTCTTGGCGTTGTCCAGGAAGACACGCAGTCGGCGCACGCCCTGGGTCAGCTTGCGAGTGTATTCGGGTAGGCGTTGGGGACCCACCACCACCACTAGAACCAGTAGGAGGACGAAGAACTCCGCACCCGAGATGCCCGGAAACATGACGCCAGTATAGGGAGCACTATGGGCAACCAGGCAGTCACGCCGCCACGGGAAGTGGACCGGACCTGAAACAATGGGTGTTGACTCCGGGCCGGACATCCGGCGCCGCCGGGGTCACTGGTTACGGCTACGCGGCCCGGCGCCGCAGAAGGGACATATGGTGGCTGCCGACAAGACACTGAGCTGGTCCTACACCGAGGAGTTCCCAGTCGAGGCAGAGCCCGCCGCGCAGGCGCGCCTGCGCGGCATCGAGTTGGGCACAGACCCGGTCTCTCCGGCCACGGGCGCCGTCCTGCGCATGCTGACCGCGGCCGGAGGAGCCAAATCCGTTGCCGAGATCGGCACCGGCACCGGCGTGTCGGGTCTGTGGCTCCTGGCGGGCATGGGCGCCGACGGCGTGCTGACCACCATCGACGTAGAACCGGAGTTTCAACGCGAGGCCCGTCGCGCCTTCGACGAGGCCGGCTACCCCGGCTCCCGCACCCGCATCATTCAGGGGCGGGCATCCGATGTTTTGCCGCGTATGGCCGCCCAGTCCTATGACATGGTAGTGCTGGATGTGCCCCCGCAGGAGGCGGCGGAACTGGTGACACAGGGGATCCGCATGCTGCGCGCGGGCGGTGTTCTGGTAGTCACGCACGCACTGTGGAAGGACCACGTCGCCGATCCGGCACGCCGCGACGCCACCACCGTGGCGACGCGCGAACTGGGCAAGATGCTGCGAGATGAGGATGGTCTGCACGCATCATTGCTGCCGGTCGACGACGGTCTGCTGGTTGCCGTCCGGCAGGCGTGACCCACCCGCGGGACGGATGGAGATCTTGACAAACACGCACCAGCACCGGGCCTGAATCCACCCGGCGTAACCGACCTAACGTTTGCAGCGCTGTTGCGATATTCCGCTCAGTACTTGACGGTGGCCAGGGCCTCCTGCAGCTCCTTGATCTCCTCGGGTGTGATCTCGACTACCAGACGCCCGCCGCCCTCGAGCGGCATTCGCATGATGATGGAGCGGCCCTCCTTGACGACCTCAAGCGGCCCATCGCCGGTCCTGGGTTTCATGGCAGCCATATGCTCCCCTTTCACTGATGATTCGCGGACTTCTACCGCTTCTCCCAGGTCCATTCTACGGCATAATGACGCCACTTCGGGCGCAAACGTGGCTGAATCCACGCCTGCCACCCCATCCTGCGACCTCTGGCGCGGCACCTCACTGAGCCACCCATTCCGAACGGTCGGGAGTGCGAGTCAGCCCGTTGGCGCGCATTGTGCGGGCGGCATCCACCACGAAATCGACCGCCTCCTGCGCGGTATCAACCACTTGCAGCAAGGCCACATCGGCCGCGTCGATCGTGGCCGCAGCCACCAGGGTTTCACGCAGCCAGTCCACCAGGCCACCCCAGAAGGAGGAGTCGACCAGGGCAATCGGGAAGGACGGCACCTTCTGGGTCTGCACCAGGGTGACGGCTTCGAAGAGTTCGTCGAGCGTACCCATGCCGCCGGGCATGATCACGAATCCATCGGAGTACTTCAAGAACATAGTTTTACGGGCAAAGAAGTACCGGAAGTTGACACCCAGATCCACATAATCATTCATGCCCTGCTCGTGGGGCAGCTCAATGCCCAACCCCACGGAAATACCACCGGCTTCACGCGCCCCCTTGTTGGCCGCCTCCATAATGCCGGGGCCGCCCCCGGTGATCACGGCGTATCCGGACCGGACCAGTCCGGCCCCGATCTGCTCGGCCAGGACGTAGGCGCGTTCGCCCGCCCGGGTACGAGCCGATCCGAACACGCTTATTGCCGGTCCCACCTCGGCCAGTGCCCCGAAGCCCTCGACGAACTCCGACTGGATGCGCAGCACGCGCCAGGGATCGGTGTGCAGCCAGTCGGCGTCGTCGCGGCGGTCCAGGAAGCGGGCGTCGGTGGTGCGAGTTGGAATCTGAGCGCCGCGCAGCATCACCGGCCCGGTGCGGTAAGTCTCACGCGAGCCGTTCTTCGCGGGTGCAGATCCGCCGGTCGCCGATCCACTCGTCATGTCTGACACATCGTCTACCACATTGTTAGCCATAGGGGGCATGATCCCCCACCGGCCGCCATTTGTGGCAATGACACCCAGGCCGAGCGCGTTCCTGTGCGCCGGATGTGCGCACCACCACTCATGACAGCGCTCACGGGCGCGGCGTCCACCATCCTCGGCACGGTACGGTCGCCCCATGACATATCCGCCCCAGCGTGCGGCCACCAGTGATCTTGACTTCGCCGTCTCCTCCTGGATCGCCGAGGATCCGGACCCCGATACCCGCCGGGAGTTGAGCGACCTGCTCTCCGCCCACCGTGATGGCGACGCCGCGGCAACGGCCGCCCTGGCAGACGCCTTCTCAGGCAGCCTACAGTTCGGCACCGCCGGGCTGCGCGGGCGACTGGGTGGCGGCTCCAATCGCATGAATCGCGTCGTCGTCATCCGTGCTGCTGCCGGACTATCGGCCTACCTGCACCAGATGCTGGGGGACGGGTTCCGCGTCGTCATCGGCTACGACGCGCGCCACCGCTCGGCCAGCTTCGCCCGTGACACCGCCGCCGTCGTAACCGGCGCGGGCGGGCATGCCATCTTGTTCGACTCCCACTGCCCCACGCCCGTGCTCGCCTTCGCCCTGCGTCGCCTGGGTGCCGACGCCGGTGTCATGGTGACGGCCTCACACAATCCTCCGCAGGACAACGGCTACAAGGTCTATTTGGGGGGTCGTGCGGAGACCGGCTCCGGACAGGGCGCACAGATCGTCCCGCCCCACGACGCGGGCATTGCCGCCGAAATCGCCGCCGTCGGACCGCTGTCCTCGGTGCCCATGCCCGATTCCGGCTGGGAGACGATCGGTGCCGAGATGGTTGAGCAGTACGTGCAGCGGGCGGTCAAGGCCGCCCGCACCAGGGCGGTTGCCCCCCTCAAAATCGTGCTGACGCCAATGCACGGCGTGGGCGGACAGATATGCCAGCAGGTGCTGACACGGGTGGGCTTCGACGACGTCGTCGTGGTGCCCGAGCAGTTCGATCCGGACCCGGACTTCCCCACCGTCACCTTTCCCAACCCGGAGGAGCCCGGCGCCCTGGATCTGGCCCTCGCGCGAGCACGGGAAGTGGGAGCCGATCTGGTCATCGCCAATGACCCGGATGCCGATCGCTGCTCCGCCGCCGTGCCGGATGAGCACGCCCGCGGCGGCTGGCGACAACTGACCGGAGATGAGGTCGGCTCGCTTCTAGGAGAGCAGGCCGCCGAGCTGGCAGCCTTCAATGGCACCGGCGTGCTGGCCAACTCGATCGTCTCCTCCCGGCTGCTGCGCAAGATCGCACAGGCGCACGGACTCGGTCACCGCATCACGCTGACCGGCTTCAAGTGGATCAGTCGCGTGCCGAATCTGGTATTCGGCTATGAGGAGGCGCTCGGATACTGCGCCGATCCGTCCGCAGTGCGGGACAAGGACGGCATTTCCGCCTCTGCGCGCCTAGCGGTGCTGGCCTCCACGCTTAAACAGCAGGGGCGTACGCTGGATGATCTGTTGGACCGGCTGGCGCGCGAGCACGGCCTGTATGCCACCAGCCCGCTGAGCGTGCGCGTGGAGGACCTCAGTTTCATCACCGAAGCCATGGAGCGTCTGCGTGCCGGCGGAGCGCCCGCCACCTTGGCAGGCTCCCCGGTGGTAGACGTCTTCGACCTGATGGACGGCGCCGCCGACGGCAACGGGCAGCGCCTGCCCGCCACCAACGGCCTCATCTTCAAAACCGCCGCCGACGACCGGGTAGTGGTGCGTCCCTCCGGCACCGAGCCGAAGCTCAAGTGCTACTGCGAGGTGGTCATGCCGGTGGCCGTCGACGAACCGGTGGAGGTGGCCCGCCGCGCCGCCGCCAAGCGCCTGGAGAACATCAAGGCCGACCTGCGTGGCGTGCTGGGGATATGACGTGTGGGCATAGTCTCGATAGCACGTATGCCAGACCGCAGGTCACGGCGATTGTCCCCCCGACAGACCATTGCAGGAGTATTGCCGAGCACAGCCCCGCCAGGCAGCAGGCAGCGCCCAACGCCGCCGAGCCGACCAGCAGGCCCGGCGTCGATCGCGCCCAGGGGCGGACCGCGGCCGGCGGTGCGGCCATCAATGCGATCGGGAGGATCGTGCCCACAGCCGGTATGAGTACGCCGATGTTGAGGCAGATGAGGAACAGTATCGTCCACTCCGGAAGCCGCGGATCCAGCCCCGCCGCCCGGTAGGCGAGGGCGTCGAAGCAGTACAGCTCTAAGTGGTGCGCGGTCGCGGCCACTACGATCGTGGTCACGGCCAGCACCACCGCCGTCGAAGCAGCATCGGCGCGGTTGACGTTCAGCACCGAGCCTGTCAGAAACCCGTCTACCTTCAGCGGCAACGGCGCGAACCAGGTGCTCAGCAGATGCCCCGAGGCGAAGCCCACGGCCAGCACTATGCCGGCGGCAGCCTGTGAGGAGACGCCGGGAAACTCACTGAGACGGCGCATCAACCAGATCATCGGCGCGCACGCCAGCACCGCTCCGAGAACTACCGCGAGCGAGAGAGCCTCGTACCCGACTCGGGCACCAGTCAGTGCGGTTCCAGCCGCCGTCACCGCTACGACTCCGGCGACCGCGCCGGGGAAGGTGGCGTGGGTGACTGACTCGGCGAAGAAAATGCGCCGGCTCATCAGCGCCAAGGCACCCACCAAACCGGACAACGCCCCCATCAGCACGACTTCAACCAGGGGCAGGGCCAACAGTTCCATGGATACCCTCATCCCCGCCGCCTCCGCCGCACGAGGACCAGCGCCGCCACCACAAGTACGGCCGCCATCATCATCACCACAGATGCCTGCGCAGACACCGGGCGCGGAAGTGGCATGGTGGCCAGCAGCATTCCCGCATAACCGCCGCCCAGACCGGTGCCCAGGGCCACACCGAGCATTCCGGACACGTCCTTAGCCAGTAATCTGGCGGTGGTTCCGGGAATCGTGAGAAAGCCGATCACCAGCAGCGTGCCAACGGCCGTAGCGGCTGACACGACGACCGCGGCAATAGCCATGTTCAGCACCAGGTCGAGCAGGGCGACGCGTAGCCCACCGGTGCGAGCGCCCACGGGGTCGAAGGCCCTGGCTATCTGCTCCTTCCATGTCGCAGTGACCAGCAATAGGGCGAGTGCGCATGCCACCAGGGCCTGTGCCAGCCGTGGGTCTGTGACCTCCAGGAGCCTGCCGAAGGTAAGGGCCTCGAGTTGGCCGGACCGGTCTCCGGCGCGCAACAGCAGTATCACGCCTACCGAGAAGAAGCCGGTGAGCACTACAGCGGTGCCCGCCTCCGACGCCTCAGTCCTGGCACGGTGACTGATCAGGGTCAACACTCCTGCCGCTACGGCCCCGGCTACGCCCGCTGCCGGTACGACCGTATCGATTCCCCCGCAGATCGCCCCGATGACGATCCCGGGGAACACCGCGTGAACGAGCGCCTCGGCTTGGAACTCCGCTGAGCGCAGATTGACCAGTACTCCCACGGGTGCAGCCACAATCGCAAGGACCACCAGCATCACCAGCGGCCTGAACAGGTAAGGGGCTCCTGCCAGCGGCTGCAGCCCAGGAACGTCGACCAGTTGCAGGCGCAACCATTCCAAGCACTGCGAGAACTCGTTCATGGTTGCGCTCCGGGCCCGACCCGCTGCGCTGGGGCAGTGCCGGGCCCGCGGTCGACCGCGGCCGCTCCGGACGGCAGCAGCGTTTTTGCGGCCGCCTTCCCGAAGGCCTCGTCTATGTACCTTGGAACCAGCACCGTCTGGCGAGGACCGAAAGCAATCTGGCGGCCGGCCAGCAGCACCACCTGTTCGCAGACCGCGCGCGCAAGCACCAGGTCATGGGTGGACACGACGACGGTGACGCCAGCCTCCTTCAGATCGGACACAATCCGCAGCAATGCATCTCGGTTGGGCTGGTCCAGACCGTTGAAGGGCTCGTCAAGCAGCACGATCTGCGGGCGCGAGGCGATGGCGCGAGCCAGCAGCACCCGCTGCTGTTGACCTCCTGACAGAGTGCCGAAGCGTCGGTCGGCTGCTTGCGCCAAGCCGACGGCCTTGAGGGCCTCCCGGCAGCGCAAGCGCTGTTCCCGTCCCGGGCGGCGCAGTATCCCCAGCTCGGGGTAGGTTCCCATGAGCACCACTGAAAGCGCGGTTACCGGAAACGTCGGATCCAGGTCGCTGCTCTGCGGAACGTAGGCGATAGCGCCGGGTCGTGTACGTCCGGGTGCGGCACCCAATACCCGCACGGAGCCGGAGACGATGTCTACCATGCCGATTACGGATCTCAGCAGCGTCGTCTTGCCTGAACCATTCGGGCCCACCAAGGCTAGTCCCCCACCGCATTCAACCGATCCGGTCACCCCGGTGACAACGGGAACTCCCCCGTATGCGAAAGCCGCCTCCACGAACTCGATCACCACCTCCGCCGCTGATTGCCTGAGGGGCCGAGCGCCACTGCTCATGGCTGCACCGTCTGGGTGGGAGTCCATGGGCTGAGTTGCTCGGGGAGCGGAGCTACCTCGCCTCCCCACACGCTGGTCAGGTTGGTGACGTTGTGCAGCAACGAACCGATATAGGTCTCTCCGTCCGAGCCGGGCTCGCCCAGCGAGTCGCCGTAAAGCGCCTCATCGCCGATCACTGCGGTGACTGCGGCCAACTCAGCGACTTTCTCCACGGACCGCGGATTGTTGGAGTTCTCGGCGAAGATCGCGACGGCTCCGGAACTCTTCACGGCATCGGCAGTCTCCTGGATCTTCTGGGCGGTGGCGTCCTGTTGGGCGTTGAAATCGCTGAGCGCAGCCCCCTCAAAACGGATGCTGTAGGCATTGGAGAGGTATCCGAAGGCGTCGTGACTGGTGAACAACACCCGCTTGTCTGCGGGCACCGACTCCAGCGAGTTCGCCGCCCAGTCATCTAGTTCGCGCAGGCGGTCGGTGTAGGCCTCAACGTGTGCACGCAAGGTCTGCGCCGAGTCCGGATCCGCGGCAATCAAAGCGTTGCCGATGTTGTTCACCTGCACGACTGCGTTGGCGGGCGCGGTCCACACGTGCGGGTCGTAACGGAACTCGGCCTCCTCCCCCTCTTGGGGGGCAAAGGGCCAGGGAAGAACATTGACTGCTTGGACGCCCCGATCAATTGTGTAGGGGAGTTCGTCCTCCTGCGCCTGCCTGGCAGCGGCCGCATCCGCATCGCCGTCTACCTCTTGCGCGGTCAGCACGCCGGAGGTGACCACCATGGTGCCTTTGAATCCGGAGGCGGTCACCGCATCATCCAGGAAATGTTCCAGGTCAACTCCGTTGACCAGGAACAGGTCCGCCTCACTCAGGGCGCGGGACTGGTTCGCGGTCATCTCGTGGTCGTGTGCGGAAGCGTTCGGCGCCAGCAGGCAGGTAAGAGCCAGGTGCGCCTTGGCATTGTCAGGAGCTGCGCCGAGTTCGGCGGTGACACCGTCGGCGCCCGTACGCGTGAATGCCAGGTCTTGACCGCCCGAGGCCAATTGGGTGACGTAGTCGCAGATCTGAGTGGTGGAGGCTACCACCTTCAGGACGTTGGCGGTTGCGCCCGTGGGGTTGTCGACCGAGCAGGCGGCAATGGGCGCGGCGAACAGGGCTACGAGGGCTGCGAGCCCCGCGGGGCGCCGCAAACTGAAAACGATTCTCATGCACCGGATGATAGTTTCGGGTACCCGAAACTTTCAAGTCGAGCGTCATACCGGACTCAGGCGTTCGGCCTGCGGTGCACGCGATCCTTGTTGTAGACCATGTTGAAGAACCGCCCGTCTCGACGCATCCCGGTCGCCTCGTCGAACGACTTCGCCACGTAAGCCGTCTGCCCCATGAACTCGAAGGGCACGTCGTCGGCGCGACCACTCAGTACCACGTCGCACAATTCGACGGCCTCATCGAGGATGGACAGGGGGACCTCCATGGTCCCGTGCGAAACGAACAGGCGGTCGTAATGGCCTGCCGTGCGCTTCTTCAGGGCCAGGACGTTCTCGCGGTACTCCTCGACGCTCACGGAGTTGTGGTCGAAGAGGAAGGTCCGCTGGTTGCATCCATCGCTCAGGATGAGGATCCTCTCCTCGCGGATGAGGAGCGCCGTCATGCCGGGAGTGTGTCCCGGGAAGTGGAAGGCGTCCACATGGATCCCCCCGGCGTCGAAGGAATCCCCGTCCTCCAGGGGCAGGAGGGACACCGGGTACGGAGGGACGTAGTCATCCGCGGTAATCTCATTGATCCGGTCCCCGACCCCCATCGCGATGTATTCCTTGCGAACCGCAAGCGGCGCCATTTCGTCGTAGACCGGCCTGTCCAGGCGATTCAGGTGCACGTCTTCGAACTCGGGGGCGCCCATCGCGTGGTCGACGTGCCCGTGAGTGAGCAGGACGGTGAGCGGCTTGTCGGTGAGGTTGCGAACGAAGTCACGCAGGTGTCCCACTCCGGAGCAGGTGTCGATCAGGATGGCCCGATCCTCGCCCCGGATGAGATAGAGAATCTCATCCATGACGCTCCGGATGGCGGTCACGCTCTCGGTGACCGGCGCGGCGGTGTAGTAGGGGAACATGCGGGTGTCTCCTCTCCTATCTTCAGTAAGTCCGAGTCACCGGACCTTACGGATGAGGAACGTGCCAATACCGCCAAGGATCGAGCAGACGACGCCGAAGACGAAGATCGAGGCGTATGTACCCGTGACGGTCAGCAGAGTCGAACCGACGACGCCGGCGAGCATCGCCGGCACCGAAGTGGCGATGGCGAGGATGCCGAGGTCACGACCGGCGTTCTCCGGGTCCGGCAGCACCAGCGACATGACGGCAACGTCGACGGCGAAGTAGACACCCATGCATGCGCCGGAGATGATGTTGTAGGCGACCATGCCCGTCCAGGTCGGCATGAACAGCGGGAGCAGGAAGGCGACGGCCAGCCCCAGGGCTGCGATGCCGACGGTCGCCTTGCGCCGGTCCAGGACATCGGCAAGCTTACCGAAGATGAGGACGGCGACCAGCTGCGAAATCGTCGATATGGTGGCGAGCGTGGCAACCGCGGCAGCGACGTCTCCACCAGGCAGAGCCTCAGCCCCTATGAAGTCGCTCAGTACGTAGAAGTTCAGCCCGCTCATGGTGAAGAAGCCGAAGAACAGGATGAGCCGGGAGACGAAGGCCATGGAGAAGTCCCAGCTTTTGAATCCGGAGAAGAAGGCCAGTATCTCGGCCGGACGTACGGCACCCTTGCGCCGCGCGGCAGAGCCCGCCTGGGGAGCACGCGAGCCGGTGTCGGACGGCTGTTCCCTGGCGACGACGACGAAGAGAAGCGTCGCCAGGACAAGGAACCCTCCGACGATGAGATAGCCGTGGATTTGCGAGACCCGCGCCACCAGGTTGACGAAGATGAGGATGCCAAGCGGCAGCCCCAGGCCGACGATAGTCGAGGCCACGCCACGGTTCTCCTCTGGAATGCGATCGGGCACGATTGCGTAGATGACTCCTTGGTACCAGTTGGCGAAGCCGGAGATTATGGCCCATAAGAGGAGCATCAGCGGCACACTCGACGACACTCCGAGCAGGGCGCACCCGACGAAGACGATCCCTGAGGTGGCGAGCAGCCAGGGCGTGCGCCTGCCGAGGCTAGTGCGCGTTCTGTCAGAGATCGCCGCGCCAACAGGCAGAGCGATCGTGCCGAGAATGCCGCCGACTAGTCCGGAGATCGCCAGAATCTGCACCTTGCCGTCCGGGGACACCGCGGCCACCTGCGCCGGCCAGAGCACCTGCTGAGTCCCCTGATAAACACCGTACAGGGCAACGATGGCGGGAAGCAGGACCGTGAGGGTGCGACCTACCGGATATGCGTGGGCGGAGGGCTCCAGCGATTCGGAGGAGTTCGTGATCGGTGCGCTCATGGCATCTCCTTTGAAGCGCTACGCAATTGAAAACACGATTTACTAATTCGTGTTACTGGCGTGGACTAGTCTAGCGGGCGGGCCACCACTGTCAAGCGGCGGTCCGCTTCAAGGGGAGGGACCACATCAGGATGCCGAAGCGAGTAACCGCCCACGATGTCGCCAAACGCGCCGGGGTCTCGCGCACCACAGTGAGCTTCGTGCTCAACGGGCGTGATGCGGCGATCCCCAAGGAGACCCGCGAACGCGTGCGCGCCGCCGCCGCCGAGCTGGGGTATGTTCCCTCCGCCGCCGCCCGCGCGCTGCGCAAGGGAGTCAGCGACATCATTCTGGTGCTCTCCGCCGGGGGAAGCGCCGCAGACCTCAGCGACTACATGTGGGAGTCCTTCGCCCGAGCATTCCAGTCTCGGGGACTCACCACTGTCTTCTCACGCACCGCGGGGACGGCAACGCCCCTACAGGCGCTGCTTGAAGAGCTTAGGCCCAGAGCCATCGTCTCCCTCGTCGAGCTCGATGAACAGGACACCGAACTCGTCGAGCGGCTGGACATCCCGCTGCTGCTACCCTCGGCGGCGCAGTACACCTTTTCCGGACTCCAGTCCCTGATGGGTACGACGCAGGCGAGTTACCTCCTCGATCGTGGATACCGCCGCCTCATATACGTAACGGACGCACGCGCTCATCGGTCCCGAATCCCACTCGAGCAGCGCAGGGTGTCGTTCGCTCGCACCGTTGAAGCGCATCCTGAGGCGGCACTTCTGGGGACCGTTAAGTGCGACGCCCGATCCCCGTCAGCAGTTACGGATCTCATTGAGGCCCTGTCCGACGTTGTCGGACGCGCGGACGCCGTAGGCGCCTTCAACGATGACGCGGCAGCCGTAACCCTGACGGCCCTGCATCGACTGGGCCTGACTGTGCCCAGCGACCTCGCAGTCATCGGTGTTGATGACCTCACCCTGAGCCGCTATCTGTCTCCGCCGCTCACGACACTGGCCATCAACGAGTCCGATGTCTGGTCAGAACATATTGTTAACTCGGTGATCGCTCTGCTCAATGGAGCGTCCCAGCCTTCGGTGTCCGATCCGTCCCTCGGAGTTCGCGTCATCGAGCGCGAGTCCGCCTGACCTCGGTGCCGCCACTCACACCGCAGGCCGACGGCACGGTCACTCCAGACCGTCGAGTATGGCGACGGTCGCGGATACGCCCAGCCGTGTGGCGCCGGCGTTAATCATTGCCAGCGCATCGGCCGCGGTGCGGATGCCGCCGGAGGCCTTGACTCCCAACCGATCTCCCACCGTGGCGCGCATGAGTTCCACGGCGTGCACCGAGGCACCACCGGCCGGGTGGAATCCGGTGGAGGTTTTGACATAGTCGGCGCCGGCACCCGCGGCGGCCCGGCAGACGGCGACTATCTCATCGTCGACCAGCGCCGCGGACTCGATGATGACCTTCAGCAGCTTGTCCCCCACGGCCTGCTTGACCGCGCGGATGTCCGCCTCCACGGCGGCGTAGTCATGCTCCTTGACCAGCTTGAGGTTGACCACCATGTCCACCTCGTCCGCACCCTTGGCAACGGCATCGGCGGCCTCGGTGGCCTTGACGGGAGTGGCGTGGGCGCCGGACGGGAAGCCGCACACGGTAGCCACGTGCAGCCCGGCAGGAACCTGGACCGGTAGTTGGTTCGGGGATACGCATACCGAGTAGGTGCCGAGCTCGGCCGCCTGCGCGATCAGCTCGGCTACCTGCGCGCCGGTGGACTCTGGCTTGAGCAGGGTGTGGTCAATTATGGCTGCGACCTGCGCACGGGTGGACATGGTTTTCCTTTCGTCAGCTCTCTTCGGTGAAGGGTGATGGGGCGATGACGGCAAGTACGCGCGGCCAGTAGCCCAGCTCACGTGGGCCGGGTCCGGATGGCCGCCGCGGTGCCAGTAGATCCAGGGCGCGTACGGTGCCGCTGGAGGGTTCGTAGATATGAGCTTGACCGGCGCCGGGATCCTTCCGCCCGATGGCGTCCCAGGGCACGGCCAGCACGTAGTGGCGTGGGATGGCCGGGGCGGCGGGAACGTTGCGCAGGAGGCGGCGGATTCGTCGTCCGCTATCGCTCCGGTACCTGAGCAATGGACCACCCGTGAGCAAGACCACGGGGACGCCGTCGGCGAGCAAGGAGCGCAGTCCCGCAATTACAGCGGGCCACTGCGGGCCGCGGTCATCGACCCGGCCGACACTGTATGCCCCGACCGGCAGGCCCGCCTCCAACCGGAGGCGCGTCATCTGGGCGGCCACCGCCCAGGGGGTTGATCCCAGGTGGCGCGTCCAGGGCAGGGGGCCGAGGGGGCCGCCGGCGCGACGGTTCATGGCGTGCTGCACTCGCCGCTGTTGGGCAGCCAGGGCGTCGCGCAGCGCAAGAGCCGGGCGGGCGGTCTTCGGCGGTGGCGCCGTCGCGGTGGCCGGGGCGCCGAGCAGAAGACGGGCCGCCTGGACCGCCGTGGCGCCGCAGGTGGTGGCGTCGCATTGGGTGAGGGTGATGGCGCTGCCGGCGGCGGTGAAGGAGCCCACGCGCAAACGGGCGTTGACCACACGCACCTTCGGCAGTGATACGGCCGACGCGATCGGGTCCACCACGGCCTCGTCAGACAATCCGATCCAGCACCACGCCAGCGCGACGGCGGGCAACGGCATCCTGCGCCTCCGGGGAGTCTGCGGGGCAGATGCTGATCGTGTCCTCCAGGGCGGCGCGGGCCCGCTCGAAGCGCTCGGGAGTGGCGGTGTGCAAGGTGAGCAGCACCTGCCCGGCGCGAACCTGGTCTCCCGGCTTGGCGTGCATCTCGACACCGGCAACCGCCTGAACGGGGTCCTCCTTGCGGGCGCGACCGGCCCCCAGTCGCCAGGCGGCCACGCCTACGCCGAGCGCATCCAGGCGCGTGAGCACGCCATCCGCGGCGGCAGTGACGGTTTCGGTCTCGGCGGCCACGGGCACAGGCGCGTCGGGGTCCCCGTCCTGGCGGCGGATCATCTCCCGCCAAACGTCCATGGCACGTCCATCCACGAGGGCGGCGCGCAGCTCCGACTCATCCACCGGACGTCCGGCGGCGTCAAGCATCTCCCCCGCCAGCGCCACGGTCAGGTCGACGACGTCGGCCGGTCCCCCACCGGATAGCACCTCGACGGCCTCGCGCACCTCCAGGGCGTTGCCGGCGGTCAGCCCCAGGGGCGTGGACATGTCGGTGAGCAAAGCGCGGGTGACCACGCCGGCGTCCGTGCCGAGCGCCACCATGGTCTGCGCAAGCTCGCGCGCCTGGCCGATCTCCTTCATGAACGCGCCGGAGCCGACCTTGACGTCCAGGATTAGCGCGCCGGTGCCCTCGGCGATCTTCTTGCTCATGATGGAGGAGGCGATCAGCGGCACGCAGGAGACGGTGGCAGTGGTGTCGCGCAGCGCGTACAGCTTCTTGTCGGCGGGGGCCAGGCCGCTGCCGGCGGCGCAGATGACGGCGCCGGGGCCGTCGGGCGCCAGCATCGACAGGATCTCGTCATTGCTGAGCGCCGCCCGCCAGCCGGGGATGGATTCGAGCTTGTCCAGGGTGCCGCCGGTGTGTCCCAGGCCCCGGCCGGACAGCTGGGGGACGCTGACGCCGAATGCGGCCACCAGCGGCGCCAAAGGCAGGGTGATCTTGTCACCCACCCCTCCGGTGGAGTGCTTGTCCGCAGTGGGGCGTCCCAGGGCGGAAAAGTCCATGCGCTCCCCCGAGCCGATCATGGCCTCGGTCCAGCGGGCGATCTCGCTCCGGTCCATGCCGTTGAGGTAGATCGCCATGGCCAGGGCGCTCATCTGCTCATCGGCAACCACGCCGCGGGTGTAGGCGTCGATGACCCAGTCGATCTGGGCGTCGGCGAGCCGGTGGCGGTCGCGCTTGGCGGCGATCACGTCGACGGCGTCGAAGGGCTCCACGGCTTCGGGCGCCGAGTCAGCGCCTGCCGTGCCGGAAATCGGATTACCCGATGCATTAACTACGGTCACTGCCTGTCTCCTCCTGCTGTCTGCGCGGGCGTGGCGGTAACCCGGTCGATGTCGGCGCTGGTGAAGCGGTCGGGAAGCACCTGGTCAATTGTCATCAGCCCCGACGGCATGGCCAGCAGCATGTCCGGGTGGGCGTGCTCTGACAGCACCTGGCGGCAGCGGCCGCATGGGGAGCAGGGGCGCCCGTCCCCGTCGACGCACACAAAGGCGACCAGCCGGCCACCGCCCGTGCGCACGAGCTCGGACACCAGGCCGCATTCGGCGCACAGGGTGACCCCGTAACCGGCGTTCTCCACATTGCAGCCAGATACGAAGCGGCCGTCGTCAACCAGGGCGGCCGCCCCCACCCGGAAGCGGGAGTAGGGCGCGTACGCACACCGCATGGCCTCGGCGGCCAGCGCCCGCAGCCGCATCCACATGTCCGCTTCGATAACCGGGGTGGCGACGTCGGAAGCCGCCCGGGCGGGCGCCGCCGGGTGATTCTCAGCACCGATCACGGATACGGCACCCCCTCCGCAGCGGGCGCGCGCACCCGACCCACGAAACCGGCGACGGCGAATATCGTCACGATATAGGGGATCATGAGGATGATGTTGGCCGGGATCGGAGAGCCGATCACGGACAGGGTTTGGCCCACCGAGGTGGCGAAGCCGAACAGCAGCGCGGCGCACAAGGTGCCCACCGGATTCCAGGCGCCCAGAATCATGGCGGCTAGGGCGATGTAGCCGTTGCCGGCGGACATGTCCTTGGTGAAGGCCAGGCCGGAGCCGATGGTGAAGAAGGCACCGCCCAGGCCAGCGAGCGCACCGCCCAGCATCAGGTTGTTGACGCGGGTGCGCATGACGTTGATGCCGACGGTGTCCGCGGCCCGCGGATGCTCACCGCAGGCGCGCATGCGCAGACCCCAACGGGAGTGGAAGAGCATAAATGACAGCGCTGCCACGGCCACATACATCAGATACACCAGGATCGTCTGCCGGAACAGCACCGGGCCGATGATCGGGATCCGTGAGAGCACCGGGATGGGCAGGGTGGGCAGGCGCATCGAGGTGTTCAGTCCAGCCGGATTGTCGGTGAGCACCGTGGAGAACAGGAAGCTGGTCAACCCCGACACGAAAACGTTGAGAACCACGCCGACCACGATCTGGTTCACCCGGTACTTGAGTCCGAACATGGCCAGCAGCAGGGCCACCATAATGCCGGCGAAGGGAGCTGCGATCAGACCGGCCCAAGGAGTCTTGGCGATCGAGGCAACCACCGCGCCCAGGAAGGCGCCGCCCAACAACTGGCCCTCAATGGCGATATTGATGGTCCCCGAGCGCTCCCCCACCACTCCGGCGAGTCCGCCGAAGACTAGCGGCACGGACAGGGCGAGTGTGGAGGACAGGATCGTCACCACGGGAATGACGGTGGAGCGTCCGGCGCCGGCCCAGGTGAGGAAGGCGATGATGAACGTGGCGCCCAGTGCTAGCCCCACCCAGGTGCTCAGCTTCGCACGCCTGACCGCGCGCAACCACATGTAGACAGTCAGTGCCGCGGCGGCCAGTGCCATGCTCACGATGAGCGGACGGGCCCCGAGGGTGATCACGGGCAGGTTGAGGAAGTCGGCCTTCGTGGACAGCTGGAAGCTCGTATCACCATGTCCTGCCAGACCCATAAGCAGCTCTATGACTACTACAACGATTCCGGTGACCGGCAGCTTGTAGGCGATCGGCTCGAGGATGGCGACCGGTTCGGCATCCGGGCCGGTGTCCCGGGGCGGGTTGGCAGTCTGTGTCGCGGTCATGGCTCAGGCCTCCTTCTTGTCTGCGGCGACGGCGGCAGCCGTGGCTACGGCGCCGCGGCTACGGCGCCGCCAGGTGCCGGGCGCAGGTAGTCGGTAGATGGCGCGCACCAGCGGTGGGGCCGCGATGAACAGCACGATCATGGACTGCAGCACCAGCACAATGTCGATGGGAGTGCCGGTGGCGGCCTGCATGGTGGTGCCGCCGGCCGTCAGCGCCCCGAAGAGCAGGCCTGCCAGGACCGTGCCCTGCGGAGTGGAGCGTCCCAGCAGCGCCACCGTCATGGCGTCGAAGCCGATGCTGCCCGCAATGGAGCCGGTCAGATAGTGCTGGGTGCCCAGCACGGGTGCGGTGGATGCCAGGCCGCACAGGGCACCGGAGACGACCATGACCAGGGCGGTTATCCGCGGCACATTAATGCCGGCCGTAAGCGCTGCCTGCGGGTTCAGGCCCGTGGCGCGGAACTGGAAGCCGATCTCACTGCGCTCCAGCAGCCACCACACGAAGACGGCGGCCAGCAGGGCCACGATGAAACCCAGATGAAGGCGGAAGGGGCTTCCGAGTAGTAGCGGATACCTGGCTGTGTCGGCAACCGGCAGCGACTTGGGGTTGGCATTGCCGGCCCCGATGAAGGTCGCCGTGGTGAGCAGGTGCGCCAGCAGGTAGGCGGCCACGGAGTTGAGCATGATAGTGGTGATGACCTCGCTCGCACCGGTGGTGGCGCGCAGCACGCCGGGGATGGCACCCCACAGGGCGCCGCCGAGGATGGCGCCGAGCACGGCCACCAGCAGGTGCAGTCCGCCGGGCATATCCCAGGCGAAGCCCGCGTATCCGCCGACGACAGCGCCGAGGATGATCTGTCCCTGACCACCCACGTTGAACAGGCCGGCCCGGAAGGCCACCGCCATACCGAGCCCCGCCAGAATCAGCGGCGTGGCCACGGTCAGGGTCTCGGTGACGGGGCGCCACATGCGCGCCGCCGAAGAGGCCTGCCAGTCGAAGACGCCGCCCCGCGCCAGCGCACTGTATGCATCTGCCAGGGAGGTTCCAACCGCGCCTATGAAGTCTCCCGGACGGGCGAAGAAGTAACCGGCGGTGGTACGTACGTTGTCGTCCGCGATCAGGATCAACAGCGAACCGACGATCATGGCGGAGATGACCGCGAGCACGCCCATGAGCGTGTTGGACTCGGCGATCTGCCGAAGCAGACCAGGCCGTTCCGGCTGGTTATCGGTACTTGTCGCGGGCGTGCGGTCCTTCTGCTTCCGCGCCGCCGTGGTGGCACCGTCGGGGGTGGCTTCGCTCATCGGTTCTCCTCCTGGGCACGGGCCTGGTCAAGGGGTACACCGGCCATCATCAGGCCCAGCACATCACGGGGCGTGTCCGCCGGGACCACGCCCACGATCCGGCCGCGATACATGACGGCGATGCGGTCTGACAGGGAGTAGATCTCATCCAGTTCGGAGGAGATGATTAAAACGGCGGTGTCGTTGTCACGCTCCTGCACGATGCGTTTGTGGACGAATTCGATGGATCCGACGTCGAGCCCACGCGTGGGTTGGGAGGCGACCAACACCTTCAGCGGGCGAGACAGCTCGCGCGCCAGGATCGCCTTCTGCTGATTTCCTCCGGACAGGGTGGAAATGGGATCGGCGACGTCGGTGACGCGCACATCGAACTCGTCTCGCAGCTGCTCTGCGTGATCCCGAACCTTCGTGGGGCTGATGGAAGGGCCCGAGCCGAAGGCCGGGTCGTGGAAGCGGTCGAGGATCATGTTCTCGGCCACGGAGAAGGCGGCCACCATGCCGTCGGTGGAGCGGTCCTCGGGCACGAAGCCGAGACCGGCCCCAAGGCGCTGGCGCACTCCCAGGGCGGTCACATCCTGCTCTCCGAAACGCACGCTGCCGACCGTGGGGGCGCGCAGTCCCAGCAGGACCTCGGCCAGCTCGGTCTGCCCGTTGCCCTGTACTCCGGCCACGCCGATGATCTCACCGGAGCGGACCTGGAGGCTCACGTCGTCGAGCAGCGTGTTGCCGTCGTCGATGAGACTGATGTCGGTCAGTTCCAGGCCGACGTCACCGAGTTTCGGCTCATCCTTGGAGACCGTGAGGGAGACGGAGTGGCCCACCATGAGGCCGGCGAGTTCGGTCTGGGAGGCCGTGGGCTCGGCCGCCCCCACTACCTTGCCGCGGCGAATGACCGTGATGGTGTCGGCGACCTCGCGCACCTCGCGGAGCTTGTGGGTGATGAATACGATGGAGGTCCCGGCGGCCTTGAGGTCCCGCATGATGGCGATCAGTTCGTCCGTCTCCTGCGGGGTGAGCACTGCGGTGGGCTCGTCGAGGATGAGGACCTTGGCGTCACGGGACAGCGCCTTGATGATCTCGACGCGCTGCTGCACGCCCACCGGCAGATCCTCTATGTAGGCGTCCGGATCGACGTCGAAGCCGAAGCGCTCTGAGATCTCCCGCACCTTGTCCCCCGCCGCCTTGGCGTTGATGACGCCGGCGGTCCCGGTGGGCTCGTAGCCCAGCGCCACGGACTCGGCCACGGTGAACACGGGCACCAGCATGAAGTGCTGATGGACCATGCCGATGCCGGCGGCGACGGCGTCTCCTGGTCCCTTGAAGGTGACCGGCCGGCCGTCGATGAGGATCTCGCCGTCATCGGGTTCGTACAGGCCGTACAGGACATTCATGAGTGTAGACTTGCCGGCGCCGTTCTCGCCCAGCAGGGCGTGGATCTGGCCGGGTTCGACGGTGACGTCGATGTGGTCGTTGGCCACGAGGGATCCGAAGACCTTGGTGATTCCGCGGAGCTCGAGCAACACGAAAGGGCTCGCTTCCTGTGGGTTAAGACAATAATGGTTCTGTGATTGAGATACGCCGGTAAGGCGATGTCGACAACGCGGGGAGGGGATGCGCCCGGGCGGCGGTGACGCCGTCGCCCCGTCGAGGACGACGGCGTCACCGGTTGACCTGCTCTGCTCCCGTCAGGAAGGGTCGTAGGGGGTGGAGACGTCGAGTTCGCCGTCGATGATCTGCTGCTTGAGCGCCTCGACCTGCTTCTGGACCTCGCTGGGCACCTTGGGGGACCAGTCGTGGTAGTCGGCGATGGAGACGCCGTCATTGGCGAGCGTTCCGATGAAGGGAGTCGAGGTGAAGCCGCCGGACGAGGCCTCCTCAATGGCTTCGTAGACGGCGGTGTCGATGCCCTTTAGAACGGAGGTCAGCATGTACTTGCTACCACCGTCGGACTCGGTGGTGACGTAGCCGTCGGCGTCCACCCAGACGATCGCGTTGTCATCACTGCCGGCCTCCTTGACCGCGGCCAGCGTGCCGGAACCGACCGGTCCGGCCACCGGCAGGATGATGTCAGCACCCTGAGAGAGGAACTGCTCGGTCAACTGCTTGCCCGCGGCGGTGTCGGAGAAGTTGCCGATGAAGGAGCCTGAACCCGGGTTGCTGGGATCCCAGCCGAGCACCTCCACCTTGGCGTTGTTGTCCTCGTTGTACTTGGCCACGCCCTTGGCGAAGCCCTCCATGAAGATCTGCACGGTGGGGATCGCCATGCCGCCGTAGGTTGCGACCTTGCCGCTCTTAGTGGTTCCGGCGGCGGCATAGCCGGCCAGGTAGGCGGCCTCGGCGGTGTTGAAGATCAGCGGCTTGGCGTTGTCCAACTCAACCACGTTTCCGTCGGCGTCGGTGAAGCGAGAGTCGATGAGGGCGAACTCAACGTCTGGGTTCTCCTCGGCGGCGGCGGTCAGATGCGCCGCCAGGTTGAATCCGACTCCGATGATCAGGTTGCAGTTCTGCTGGATGAGGGAGTCGACGTTGGTCGGGTAATCGGCGTCGGACTGGGACTCTACCGCCTTCGTCTGGACACCGAGTTCACGTGCGGCGCGGTCCAGACCCTCCTTGCCGGACTGGTTGAAGGACTGGTCGTCGAAGCCACCCTCGTCGGAGACCATGCAGGCCAGGAAATCACCGGCGTCTCCACCCGACGAACTTGAGTCCGGGGCCGCACCGCAGGCGGCGAGGGACAGTGCGGCGACCAGGCCGAGCGTTATGGCGGGATACTTCTTCTTCACGGTCGTGTCTCCAGATGAGGTCCGGGGCTTGCGCCCTTGCAAGGAGCTGGCCGGGACGGCACGGGCTCTGCCACCAGCATAGACGCTTCGTCGGCCCCCACTGTACAAACGGCGTCAGACCGCCGGATTGCGACCATGACGTGACCCGCGCCGCAAATCTGGGCCAACCTGGAAAAGGGAGCGCAGACGCCCCGACATCAGGGCTGGCCTTGCAGGTTCTTACACTCGTTGCAAGCCTCCATGCGGCCGTTACAGAAGCGCTACCTCCCCGGCGTTCCCGAGCCGCTCGACAACGTCCTTTACCTGCTGCGCATGGTCGGGAGTGGTGACCAGCAGAGCATCAGGGGTGTCAACCACGATTACGCCGGGTGTGCCCAGCAGCACCACCTTGCGGTTGGTACTGGAGGCCACCAGGGCGCCGTCCGCGCCCACCACCTCCACGTCCGCCTCTCCCAGCACTCCGGCTCCGGCGGCCGTTCCGGTCTGGCGCGGCGGGATCAGCGCGGCCAGAGTGTCGAATCCGCCGACGTCGTCCCAGCCCATATTGCCGGGGACGGTAGCCACGCCGCCGGCGGCGGCCACGGGTTCGGCGATGGCATGGTCAATGGCGATCGCCTCCAGATCGGGCCATATCCGTGCCATGACGGCGTCGCGCGCGGGGGTGTCCCAGGCGGCGGCGATCTCCTCGATACCGGCGGCCAGCGCCGGTCGGTTGTCCGCCAGGTAGTCCAGCAGCACACCTGCGCGCACCACGAACATGCCGGCGTTCCAACGGTAGTCACCCGTGGCCAGGTAGCGGGCGGCGGTTGCGGCGTCGGGTTTCTCGGTGAAGTCGAGCACGCGGCGCCCGTCCGGGGCGCCGGGCACGTCCAGTGCCTCGCCGGCGTGAATGTAGCCAAAGGCGGTGGACGGACCAGTGGCCTCAATGCCGATGGTGACCAGCCAGCCTGCCCCGGCGAGAGCGACCGCCTGGCGCACGGCGTTCTGGAAGGCGACAGAATCGGCCACCAGGTGGTCGGCGGCGAAGGAGCCTACGATCGCCTCCCGCCCGTGCCGGTGGGCGATCAGGGCGGTGGCCAGGCCGATGGCGGCCATGGAGTCTCGCGGGGCCGGCTCGGCCAGCAGGTTCTCCTCGGGCAGATCCGGGAGTTGCCGGGCGACGGCGGCAACATGGGCCGCCCCGGTGACCACGGTGATCGTCGCTGCCAGTGGCGCCAGCCGCGCCGCCGTGGACTGCAGCAAACTGGCCCCGGCACCGGTCAGGTCCAGCAGGAACTTAGGGCGGCCCTTGCGACTGAGCGGCCACAACCGGGTGCCCGCACCGCCCGCGGGAATAATCACATGGACGGCCTCGGCGGTCGGGGTGGGGGCGACCGCGTCATCGGAGGAATTGACGTGGAGCTCGGCGTTCACCGCATCAGGCTAATGGCTGGGCCTCCCGTGGCAGAATCGCCTACGCGCCCAGCGTCGGCGTCGCCAGCGAGGCCCAACTTCCGTCCGAGGCGAGCCGCTGAAGGTGGATGCGGTCCACTACGAAGCTGGCCGCGATATTGCGCGCGGCGCTTACGGCACGATCCAGGGCGGCGTCGTCGACCTCGTGGGCAATGGTGATGTGTGGGTGGAACGGGAAGCGCAGGGGTGCATGCAGTGGTCCATCCGCGGCGCGCAGTTCCTGTTGCAGGGCGTCAATGACGGCACCGCCCTCGGCCACATCAAGGAAGACGACCGGGCTGACCGGCCGGAAGGTGCCCACGCCGGCAGCACGCATGGCGAAGGGCGCGGTGCGGGCGGCGACCCGGGACACATGGGCGGTGACGGCCGCCAGATCGGCCTTCTCCACGGCCGTGGGGGGAAGCAGGGTGACATGCGGCGGGACGGCATTACCGTGGGGGTCGCCGACCGCCAGCCGCACGCTGCGCACGCGCGCCGCCCAGGGCTCGGGCAGGGCGATGGTGACGCCCAGTACGCACTGACTGGGCGTGGGCGCGGGAACCTTCATAAGGTGTGCGCTCCTCCTCTTGCGGGCACGATCGAGTGGCAGCTGCACCTTACCCCGGGCGGGTCCGGGGATCATCCCGGAATCGGTTCGGGGACTCCTGCCGACAGTAGCTGTTCATCTGGCAGAATGGCTGTATGACGCTCACCGAGCCACAGCCCGCCGCCGGATCCGAGCCCGTCTTCTCCCCCGCACTTAGCCCGCAGGAGGGAGTCGAGGCCGCCACCACCCTGTTCCGTGACTGTTTCGGCGCCGCGCCCGACGGCGTGTGGTACGCGCCCGGACGTGTCAATGTCATTGGCGAACACACCGATTACAACGGCGGCCTGGCCCTGCCCATCGCTCTGCCGCACCGCGCCCACCTGGCGCTGCGCCGCCGCGAGGACCGCACCATCCGCTTGGTGTCCCCGCAGACGCGCGAAAGTATCGACGTGCTCGATCTGGACGCCATCGGCCCGAAGGGCACACCCGGCGAGGTCCGGCACTGGAACGCCTACGTGGCGGGTGTGGCCTGGGCACTGGAACGCGATGGCCTAGGGCCTCTCAGTGGTTTCGACGCCGCCCTGTATTCGTGCGTGCCGCTGGGTGGCGGCCTGTCCTCCTCCGCCGCCCTGGAGTGCGCCACCGCCGTCGCCCTGAATGATGTCTGCTCCCTGGGCCTGGCAGGAACAGCACAAGAGCCCGACGACGCCGGCCGGGCCCGTTTGGTCAACTCCTGCATCCGTGCCGAGAACGAGATGGCGGGTGCCCCCACGGGCGGCATGGACCAGTCCGCCTCCATGCGCTGCCGCGCCGGACACGCTCTAGAGTTGGACTGCCGTGACGGCTCGGTGACGCATGTGCCATTCGACCTGGCGGCCGCCGGATTGACGCTGCTGGTGATCGACACCAAGGCGAAGCATTCCCTGGTGGACGGCCAGTACGGAGCGCGCCGCTCGGCCTGCGAGCGGGCCGCCGAAATCCTCGGAGTCGAGTTGTTGGCCGACATCACCGGAGGGGCGCTCGAAGACGCCCTGGGAAGGCTGCGCGAGAGCGGCGCAGCCGACGCCGAGGTCCTGGTGACACGCACCCGCCACGTTGTCTCCGAGATCGATCGGACCCGCGACCTGGTATCACTGTTGCAGGACGGCGCCCCGCTGGTCGGCGAGAGGCTCGCGCGGGCGGGGGCGCTTATGGACGCCAGCCATGAGTCACTGCGGGTGGACTACGAGGTCACCTGCCCCGAGCTGGATGTCGCCGTTGAGGCGGCCCGTGAGGCCGGCGCCCATGGCGCGCGCATGACCGGGGGCGGCTTCGGCGGCAGCGCCATCGCACTGGTGGACTCGGATGCCGTCGATACTGTGGCGCGCGCCGTCGTCGACGCCTATGCGGCCCACGGATTCGCCGCCCCGGCATTCCTAAACGCGGTGCCCTCCGCTCCGGCGGGCCGCCTGGCGTGAACAACACCCGCGCGCTGCTCCGCCTCCTCCGCATGGAGGAGAACCCTGAGCGCCCGAGCTGAAGGAATCAGGATTTTCTCCTACCTGCGGATGAGTGTGTCGAGGTTCCTTCTGACATAGTCTCGTGACGTCTACAGGGTCTCGGCACCCACGCCTTGGCCCATCCCATAACCAGGCGGTCCCTGGCCGCCGCTCCCTCCCATGAGGGGCAACCGGAGGTGTGCCGTGAAGCGCTATGTCCTGCCCACCATCAAGATCCTGATAGCCGCCGTCATCGCCATCGCATTGGTCAAGATCGCCTTCTTCCCGGACTCCGGGGCAGGCACGACGGCGGAGATTGAACCCGGCATCAACGCCGCCACCCAAACCACCGTGGTCGCCACCGGGGACATCTCCAACACCGTGGATGTCAAAGGGCAGATCGTCGAGGACGCCGCGGTGGAGGCGCAGGCCAATCTCAACGGCGTCGTCGATTCCTTCGCCGTCGGCAAGGGGGCGACAGTCACCCAGGGAGAGCCCCTGATCTACCTCAAGCTGGTGGAGCCGCAGGAGCCGACGGTGAGCACCGATGAACAGGGCAATCCCGTTCAGACGCCCGTGCCCGACAAGGTCACCTGGTCAACCGTCTACGCCCCCTCCAGCGGCGTGGTCTCCTTCAACGTCATTGAGGCGCAGCAGACCAGCGTGGGCCAGGTTGTCGCCACCGTCGCTCCCGGCACGCACTCCGCCAAAGGAACCATTTCCGCCAATCAGCAGTATCGACTCACCAATGCCCCGTCCTCGGCCATCATCTCCGCCGAGGGAGGCCCGGCGCCGTTCGAGTGCACGGGTTTGAAGATCGGCACCCGGGAGAAGACGTCTACCACCACCAGTGAGAGCGGCCAGGTCACGACCACCACCGGTGACGGCACCAGCGTGGAGGTCCGTTGCGCGGTGCCCTCCGACCAGCAGGTATTCCCGGGCATGTCAGTCACCATCGGCGTGGACGGCGGCTCGGCCTCCGGAGCACTGGTGGTGCCCGTGACCGCGGTGGAGGGATCCGTCACCAAGGGGAACGTCTGGGTGGTCACCGACCCCGCCGACCCGCAGGCCGCTGAGAAGCGGGAGGTCTCCCTGGGAATCACTGACGGAACCAATATCCAAATCACCGAAGGACTGGCCGAGGGGGACGAGATCCTCCTGTTCGTCCCGAACAAGGACACGAAGCGTATGGGGGAGCCGAACACCTGCGAGCCCGACGGGTCGGCCTGCTACGACGAGAACGGCGAGGAGATCCTGTGAATCCCCTGCTGAGCATGCGGGGCATCGCCCGCACCTTCGAGGTGCCCGACTCCCCACCGCTGCACATACTCACCGACGTCAACCTCGATGTTAGGGCCGGCGACCACGTGGCCATAGTCGGCCGGTCCGGCACCGGCAAGTCCACACTGCTTAACCTGATCGGTCTGATCGACCAGCCCACTGACGGCGCCTACACCGTGGACGGACGCGACACCCGCCGTCTGGGGGAGGCCAGGCGGGCTCACCTGCGTGGACAGACCTTCAGCTACGTCTTCCAGTCCTTCAACCTCATCCCCGGCCTGTCCACCACGGAGAACGTGGCGGCACCGCTCCTGTACGACACCGGCTCGGCCTTCTGGACCCGCACCCGACGCGCCGAGCAACTGCTGGCCTCCGTTGGTTTGGAGGACAAGATCGATGCCCCCATCGGGCGCCTGTCGGGCGGAGAACAGCAGCGCGTCGCCATCGCGCGCGCCCTGGCACGCCGTCCGAGGGTGATCCTCGCCGATGAGCCCACCGGGGCACTCGACGTCGACACCGGCACGATGGTGATGGAGCTGTTGGAGAGCCAGTGTCGAGAGACCGGCGCCGCACTCATCATCATCACCCACGATCTGGCCGTGGCCGGTCGCGCCCGCACCCAGTATCGACTGGGTCAAGGTGTGCTGACACCGATCACGGTGCACCACGAGCGTATCGGGGGCCTGGACGAGTTCACTGAGGAGATCGCCGGCGCCGCACAGACCTCTGCAGCGGGAGTGCCGGGACAGGCCCCGTCGGCAGGACGGCACACCATGCAGGAGGCTGCGTCATGATCCGCTTCTTGACGGGTTTTTTCGGCGCCCTGGTTGAGGCCTGGGCGCAGCTGCGCATCGGCAAACTGCGGGTCATGCTCTCCCTGGTGGGGGTCGGTGCGGCCGTGGCCGCCATGACCTTCGTCATCGCCCTGGGCGAGGTGACCAGTGCGATCATCGACCAGGAGATCGCGACCTTCGCAGGTCGCCCGGGTACCGTCAGGATCGAAGTCAATCCCACCGGCCGAGGGGTGGACGACGATTCAGTGGCGTCGGACGGCGCCAGTATCGGCGCTGACGGCGGTCTCGGCGCCGACGGCAGTTCCGGCGCGACCGAGGATGGCTCGCAGTCGGCACCGGAGATCGCCAATAAGATCGCCACGGCCGAGGCCAACCTGGTAGAGCGCTACGGGGCCAAGAGTTGGGCGACCAGCTACGATCAGCAGCTGCGCATCGCCTTCCCTGACGGCACGCGTAATGTGCAGGCCACCGTAGTCAGCGCCGGCTACGCCACGCTTCATAACACCCGTATGGGGCAGGGACGCTGGTTCTCCGCCGACGACGAGGACGACCTGTCTCCGTCACTGGTAGTCTCACAGGGCATGTTGGAACAGTTGGGCCACACGACCCTGGACGGCCCTATCACGGTGCACTCCTACTCTCCCGCGCAGACGACTTACACGATAGTCGGTGTGCTCAAGCCTGATGACCTTACCTGGTGCGAGGGAGTCCCCGAGTATGCGCAGGACTGCACACAAACAGTCAGGGCCTACGCGCTACGCGTTCCGCACGAGCAATGGCTTACCAACGAGGCTCGCGCCTCCCTGCCAGCTCCGGTGCTGGAGATCTGGGCGGGGCAGGAGCAGGAGCAGCAGGTGATAAACCTCGCTAAGCACGATCTGGACGCCCAATTCGGGGCGGGATCCACTTTTGCGACCTCCAACTCGGCACAGACCCAGGGAATCAATACCTCCAGTTTCACCCAGTCGGTGACCATCGCGGGTGTGTTGGTCATGGTTCTGGGAGCGCTGAGCCTGATCAACATCTCCATGGTGACGGTACGCCAGCGCATTCACGAGATCGGGGTACGCCGCTCCTTCGGGGCTACCAGCCGACGTATCTTCTTCTCCATCATGCTGGAGTCGGTGGTGGCTACCGTGGTCGCCGGCGTCATCGGTATCGGGATCGCAATCGTGGGCATGCGCATTGCGCCACTGGGTGCAATGCTGGGAGTGGCGGTGGAGACACTGCCGCCGTTCCCCATGTCTGCGGCCCTGATCGGCTTAATCGCCGCCACTGCGGTGGGCGCGCTGTCCGGGATCATTCCGGCCCTGGTGGCGGTACGTATCAAGCCGATCGACGCGATCCGCTACTGACCACCGGCTTCAGTTGCCCATCACGAAGGCGCGGTGCCGCAGGCTGCCGGACTTCATGTCCGTGACGCGCACGGAGGCCACGTTCGCCCAACGCGGGCCGTGATACAGCCAGGCGATCAACCGGGCCACGTCTTCGGGCGGGCCCTGCGCCAGCACCTCCACATCGCCGTCGTCAAGGTTGCGCACCTCCCCGACCAGTCCTAGCCGTTCTCCCTCCTCCATGCAGGACCAGCGGAAGCCGACGCCCTGCACGCGTCCGGAGACAATGGCATGGATGGTACGCCGCTGCTCGGCACCGGGGACGCTGGAAGCTCCGGCACCTGTGGAGTCACCCGGGGCGCTGTTGCCGGCATCGGCGGCGTCGCCTGCCATGTCAACGGACTCGGGCTTGCTCGCCGGGCGACGGAAGACATCGAAGAACCTGCGCTGCATGCCGCTATTGTCGCAGGAAAAACGGCCTCATCACAGTGCCCGCAACCACCGGGAACGGTCGATACGACTGCTTCTACATCCGCTGACCGGCTCTTACCGGCACGCGCAGGCTGTAGTTCCCGACCATGCCCAGGCCCACGTACACTCGGGCGTTATGCGCGTCGCCTCCATCAATGTCAACGGCATCCGTGCCGCCGCCCGCAAGAACATGGCCGCCTGGCTGGAAACCTGTGCCCCTGATGTCCTCCTGCTGCAAGAGGTGCGTGCAGATGAAGCGACGGCAGCGGCGCTACTGCCTGGGTATGAGTCGGTGATCTGGCCATGTCGGGTCAAGGGCAGGGCCGGAGTCGCCGTCGCAGTGCGTCAGGGGGCGCCGGTGGAGATTGGCGCGGTGCGCCGCGGGGTCAGCGGGCCGGGGAGTGAGGAGCCGGATGTGGACTCCGGCCGCTGGTTGGAGGTGGAGCTGACGACGTCCTCGGAGTCGAGCGACGCCGAGCCGGCCGAATCCGGTCCGAACGCGACGACGGCATCCACGTTCACGGTGGTGTCCGCCTACTTCCATTCCGGCCAGGTCGGGACAATCAAGATGGATCAGAAGTACGCCCACCTGGATCTGGTGGACCTGCGCATGGCATCACTGCTTTCGGCCGCCGCTGCGGGCGGGCCACAGGTACTTGTAGCCGGTGACCTCAATATCGTGCGCTCCGAGCAGGACATCAAGAACTGGCGCCCCAACCACAACAAGTCAGCGGGCGTGCTGGATGAGGAGATCGCCTATCTGGAGCGCTGGTTCGGGGCCGGCTGGGTGGACGTGGCCCGCAGCCTCGCGCCCGACGCGGAGGGGCCGTACACCTGGTGGTCGCAGCGCGGCAAGGCCTTCGACAACGACGCCGGTTGGCGTATCGACTACCAGGTGGTCACGCCGCAACTGGCCGAGCGGGCCAGCTCCTTCACCGTGGACCGGGCGCCCAGCTACGCCGAACGCTGGTCGGATCACGCCCCGCTGGTGGTCGACTACGACCTCTGAGGCGATCCCTCCGACGCCAGGAGCCCCTCGGCGTACCCGAGCGAGTTGAGTAGGTAGTGGGCACAGCCCTGTCTATCGATATGCGTATCGGCCCCGTGGGACTCTCGTGCCTGCCTCATCGCCGCGCCAGTGCGGCGGCCCGCCGACGGTTCGCCAGGTAGCACCCACGATTCGTCACCAGCGACGACGGTTCGCCAGGTAGCACCCACGATTCGTCACCAGCGACGACGGTTCGTCAGGTAGCACCCACGATTCGTCACCAGCGACGACGGTTCGTCAGGTAGCACCCACGATTCGTCATGAACCGCGACGGTTCGCGGGATAGAAGCACGAACCGTCGCAAGAAGCAGCGAACCGTTGACGCTAAGTAGCGAACCGTCACAGGAACTAACGAACCGCCGACTGTACCGGCGTCGTCGTAGTCACCGTTTCTGGCGCGAGCGACGGCGCGAGGGAGCGGAGGGTGATGCCGTCGGCGGCGAGCCACCGTTTCTGGCGCGAGCGACGGCGCTTCACGGCTGCACACCCATACCGTCACCTGGATCGCCGCCGCGCGCCCGGCAAACAGTATCCTCAGGGAAGTGGACTGAGCGCATTCATCCAAGCCCGAGGCTGCAACGCCCATGCAGTGTCCTGGGGAATCGCGTCGAGCACCTCGCGGATCACCGCGTCGGGATCGCGCAGCGCCGGCGTCTTGAAACGCACTACACGCCAACCGGCCCGCTTGAGCCGATCCTGTCGAATCCCCTCCTGGAACACCACGTCATCACCCGCGTACTTCAGTGCACCATCGAACTCGACGTCAAGCATGATGTCCGGCCAGGACAAGTCCAGGAAGTACTCATTGTTCTCGGCAACGACCCGGTACTGGAGTTCCGGTTGCGGTAGCCCGGCCGCCAGGAGAATCCGGCGCAGCTCGCTCTCACCTGGCGACTCCGCCCAGGGAGACAGCAATTCTAGTAAACCGCGGGCTCGGCCGGTCCCGTTGCGGTGGCGGTACGAATCTATCCGTGCCTCGACATCGGCAACCAATTCCTGCCACCGCATGTTGGCCTCCCGACTCCGCCAGTGGTCGGGGTGGCAGTGCACTCTCAGCATTGAGTCACCCGCCACCAGCGCGTCTGCAGGCGGCAGGTCGAGCAGGCAGTCGGTCAGCGTGCGTGCGAGAGAAGTAACCGGCACACCATTGATGGTGACAATGTCATTCGGCCCCAAGTCTTCGCGATAGTGACGCCGTAGCGCCACCGGGCGCCCCAGCCGCTCTGCGCGGTCCAACGGGATTCGACCGCTGGCGGGAGCCCGCCTCGCGAGCGTCCCACCGTAGATCACCTGCGGGAGGGCAACCACGCCCCGGCCCGGCCGATAGGGACAGAAGACGTCAATATCTGGCTCAGATCGGCGGATCGACCCACCGTGCATGATGACGGCAGTCTCGTAGGCGATCGCAGTGATCCTTTTACTCGCGCGGACTGCCGCGAATGCCCTGGCAATCGTCACTTCACGTTTCTGGGCCCAGTGCGCGGCAGGAGCCTGTGGCAGCAGTGCCATCCCACGCATTAGCGGGATAGCGGAAGCGAGCGTCTTACTGCCATATCCGGTCGTTGCGATGACAGTCGGTAGCGCGGCGGTGGAGGCATGCTTGGTCATGCGCCCAGCTTGAGAGACAACACGGGACCTTGCATCCGGCCCTGTGAATGGCTGTCGGCAGGGGGTGCACGAAACGCCCCTGTGAACTCCGGCAACTGACGGCAGGTTGACGGTTCATCACCTACGACGACGGTTCGTCAGGTAGCACCCACGATTCGTCATGAACCGCGACGGTTCGCGGGATAGACGCACGAACCGTCGCAAGAAGCAGCGAACCGTTGACGCTAAGTAGCGAACCGTCACAGGAACTAACGAACCGTCAGTCGACGGCGTCGCGCTCGGCGATCTCGACGACGTTGGCCAGCAGCAGCGCACGCGTCATCGGGCCGACTCCCCCGGGGTTCGGGGACAGCCAGGCGGCCACCTGGTCGACGCCGTCGGCGACGTCACCCATGATGCGGCCCTTGCCGGTGTCCGGGTTAACGACGCGGGAGACCCCCACATCCAGCACCACCGCTCCGGGCGCGACCATATCGGCGGTGATGATGCCGGCCGAGCCGGCGGCGGCGATGACGACATCGGCGCGGCGCACGTGCTCGGCCAGGTCCCGGGTGCCGGTGTGGCAGACGTCGACGGTGGCGTTGACGTCCTTGCGCATCAGCAGCAGGCCGATGGAGCGGCCCACGGTGACGCCGCGGCCGATGACGCACACGTTCTTGCCGGCCAGGTCGATGCCGTGGCGGGTGATCAGCTCGATGCAGGCGCGCGGCGTGCACGGCAGCGGCGAGGTGATCGGACCGGTGCCGCGCAGCACCAGGCGGCCGAGGTTCGTGGGGTGCAGGCCGTCGGCGTCCTTGTCGGGGTCGACGCGCTCTAGGATGGCGTTGGTGTCGATGCCGGCGGGCAGCGGCAGCTGGACGATGTAGCCGGTGCAGGCGGGATCGGCGTTGAGGCGGTCAATGGCGGCCTCGATCTCGGCCTGCGTGGCGGTGGCGGGCAGGTCCACGCGGATCGACTCGATGCCGACCTCGGCGCAGTCGGCGTGCTTGCCGGCCACGTACTTCACGCTGCCGGGGTCCTCGCCAACCAGCACCGTGCCCAGACCGGGGGTGATGCCACGCTCACGCAGGGCGGCCACGCGCCCGGCCAGTTCGGTCTTGAGGGCGGCGGCGGTCGCCTTGCCGTCCAGGACGCGGGCGGGACCACTCCACGGGGCCCTCACTGGACCAGCCCCGGGTAGAGCGGGAAGGCGTCGGTGAGCGTGCGCACGCAGCCGCGCAGGGAGGCGAGCAACTCGTCGTCGGCGTTGCCGGCGGCGCCGGCCACCAGGGCGGTGGCGATGATCTCGGCAACCTCGGTGAACTCCGCGGGCCCGAAGCCGCGGGTGGCCAGGGCCGGGGTGCCGATGCGCAGTCCGGAGGTGACGCGCGGCGGGCGCGGATCGAAGGGGACGGCGTTGCGGTTGACGGTGATGCCGGCTTCGTGCAACAGGTCTTCCGCCTGCTGGCCGTCCAGGGCGGAGTCACGCAGGTCCACCAGCACCAGGTGGACGTCGGTGCCGCCGGTGACCAGCTTGATGCCGGCGGCGGCGACGTCGTCGGCGAGCAGGCGCTGGGCGAGGATGGAGGCGCCCTCAAGCGTGCGGGCCTGGCGGTCCTTGAACTCCTCGGTGCCGGCGATCTTCATGGCGACAGCCTTGGCGGCGATGGCGTGCATGAGCGGACCGCCCTGCTGGCCGGGGAAGACGGCGGAGTTGAGTTTCTTGCCCCACTGCTCGGCGCGGTTGGTCAGCAGCATGCCGGAGCGGGGACCGCCGAGGGTCTTGTGTACGGTGGTGGACACGACGTCGGACCACGGTAGCGGGGAGGGGTGCGCTCCGGCGGCGACCAGCCCGGCGAAGTGCGCCATGTCGGTCCACAGGGCGGCGCCGACCTCGTCGGCGATGGAGCGGAAGGCCTCAAAGTCGAGGTGGCGGGGGTAGGCGGACCAGCCGGCGATGATCACGCGGGGGCGCTCGCGCAGGGCGGCCTGGCGCACCTGCTCCATCTCGATGCGGTGGGTGGTCTCGTCCACACCGTAGGCGGTGGCGTGGTAGTTCTTGCCGGAGAAGTTGATCTTCATGCCGTGCGTGAGGTGACCGCCGTGGGCGAGCGACAGGCCGAGGATGGTGTCGCCGCCGTTGGCCAGGGCGTGCAGGACGGCGGCGTTGGCCTGGGCGCCGGAGTGTGGCTGAACATTGGCCCACTCGGCGCCGAAGACGGCCTTGGCGCGCTCGATGGCCAGGGACTCGGCGACGTCGACGACCTCGCAGCCGCCGTAGTAGCGGCGCCCGGGGTAGCCCTCGGCGTACTTGTTGGTCAGCACGCTCCCCTGCGCCTGCAGGACCGCGCGCGGCACGAAGTTCTCCGAGGCGATCATCTCCAGGGTCCCGCGTTGGCGGGCAAGCTCGTCGTCGAGGACGGCGGCGATCTCCGGATCGAGGTCGGCCAGGGACTGGTTGTTTAGGGCGGTGCGGGCGGTGGCCGCGGAGTCGGTCATGGCTCTCCTGATGTATGCGCAGCGCGGGCCGCGCGTTGGCGTCGACCTCGGCCCAGGCGGGCGACCAGGTTCTCCATTCCTGCGTCCCGAGCCAGCGCGGGGTGCGAGCGGTCCCGTGACGTGCCGTCGCTCCCCGGTGGTGACCACCTTTTCGCCAGTCGCGACGACGGCCCCATGCTAGCGCCGACGGCGCGGCAGGGCCAGGCGGGGAACTCGGAGATCACATGCGCCAGCAGACGTAGATCACAAGTATATGACAGCTCTCTCATACTGGCACGCTCACCGTCTCTACAGATCTACTGTCAAGCATCCTCTCAGACAAAGGAGTCCCGTGACACTCTCAGCTCCCGCCCGGTCCGTGTGGGCGAAGTCCGGATACGATCCCGAAAGCCGCGTATGGCTGCCGCTGTGGCTGCACCTGCTGGACAGTGCGGCCGTGGCCGAGCACCTGGCTCGCAACTGGCTGGCGCCGACCGTCCGGGATCTCATTGAGCGCGAGTTCGCCGAGTCCGATTCTGGCCTCTCCCCCGTCGACGAGTTCTGTCTGCTGGCTTCCTGGATCGCAGGCGTGCATGACATCGGCAAGTGTTCGCCGGCTTTCTCCAGCAAGGTCCCGCACCTTGGTGATCGGATGCGAGAAGTCGGCCTGCGGCACGAGCCGCTCGACGCTGACGACCGCCGCAGGCTGCCGCACGGCCTGGCTGGGCACCTCGTCCTCCAGCGCTGGCTTCGCACGGAGTACGCCGGTACCCGGGGTGGCCGCACGGCGCTTGCCTCCGTCGTCGGGGCCCATCACGGCATCCCTCCCACTACGGCAAACCTCACCACCGAAATCGCAGGACGCGACCACTTGCTCGGTGACGAGCCCTGGGCCGCCGCACGCAGCGAGCTACTGAATCTGGTGACAAGCAGGACCGGCGCTGCTCCCCTGCTAGGCGCATGGAGTCGCCGAAAGTGGTCCCAGCCGTTCCTGGTCGAGCTATCCGGCCTGGTCATCGTGGCCGACTGGATCGCTTCAACCGAGGACTATTTCCCGCTGCTTCCCTTGGACGACGACGGCGCCACCCTGCTGCCACCCGACGCGCATGCTGTCCGTGTTCAGCGGGGCCTGTCGCCGCTGGAGATCCCGACGCCGTGGCACCCGCGCGACACCGGCATCGATGCCGACTCGCTGCTGACACAGCGGTTCAAGCTGCCCGACGGCGCGTGCGCCACCGATGTTCAGACACAGGCGCTCGATGCCGCCCGCACCATGGAGCTCCCCGGGATTCTGGTCGTTGAGGATTCCACTGGTGGGGGCAAGACCGAGTCGGCGCTCATGGCCGCCGAGGTGCTTGCCGCGCGCACGGGACGGGCCGGTATCCTCTTCGCCCTGCCGACCCAGGCCACCACCGACGCCATGTTCTCCCGCAAGTTGGACTGGCTGGACGCCGTCGAGCGGGCATACGCCGACGACGGCGCTCCCTCGGACTTCGCTGTGCAGTTGATTCACGGCCGCGCCCGTCTGAATGAGGAGGCACGGGAGCTACGGCGCCGCGGGTACCAGTTGCGGGACCGGTTGTTCGGTTCTCTCGGCGGCGAGCGGGCGGACGGTCCCCGGCCCGCGGGCATCGGCTGGGACGAACAGGAGGCGCGTAGCAGGCAACCGCTTGACGCAGCAGGGCGGCGCGCGGCGGACGTGGCCATCATGGCCTGGTTCAACGGGCGGAAGAAGTCGATGTTGTCGGACTTCGTCGTCACCACCGTTGACCATCTGCTGTTCGGCGCGATGCGCTCGCCGCACCTGGCGATGCGCCACCTGGGCCTGTCCCGCAAGGTAGTTGTGGTCGATGAGGTGCACTCCTACTCGACCTACATGAACACCTACCTTGACCGGGCGCTGACCTGGCTGGCCGCCTACGGCGTGCCGGTGGTGCTGCTATCCGCAACGCTGTCGGAGGCACGCTGCACGGCGATGGTGGATGCGTACCGCCGCGGCCTGCAGCTGTCCAACGGTCAGCGGCTTAGCGAACGCTCCAACCCCGAGACGATCAATACGCCCTTCCCGTGCTTGGTTGCTGCCGGTCGCGAATCCACCAAGGTCATCCCGGTTACCTCCGCGGGGCGTCGCTCCACCGCCCAGATCCGACAGCTCGGCAAAGACGGTTTGCTGTCGCTGATGGAGGACAAGCTCGCCGACGGCGGCTGCGCCCTTGTTGTCCGCAACACCGTCGGGCGCGCTCAGGAGACCTACGAGGCTCTGCGCGAGCACTTCGGCGACGACGTCACCCTTAACCATGCCCGCTTCACCATCGGTGATCGTCTTGCCAAGGACGCTGAGCTGCTCCGCCGCTTCGGCCCGCCGCGCAACCATCCCGAACGCCCGCATCGCGCCATCGTCGTTGCCACGCAAGTGGTGGAGCAGTCTCTAGACGTCGATTTCGACCTGCTCGTCACCGACCTCGCTCCCGTCGACCTGGTGCTTCAGCGCATGGGGCGACTGCACCGCCATCAGCGCCCGCGGCCGCCCCGGCTCGCTACACCCACCTGCTACATAGATTGGCTTCCGCCAACGGGTTCAAGCGAGCCTTCACTTGAACGCGGAGCTGCGACGATCTATGGCGGGCACGACATGCTGCTCAGCGCCGCCGCCTTACGCAGCGTCGTCGACGCCAGCGGCATCGTGAGGGTGCCCGACGACGTCCACGGACTGATCGAGGCCGTCTATGGAGCTGGCGCCAACGTGCCACCGGCGTGGCAGAACGCGCTCGCGCAAGCGCGAGACGCCTACGCGCAAGAGCTCCAGATGAAGCAGAACGCCGCGCGGGCGTTCCTCCTGGAAGAACCCAAGAGCAGTGGCAAATCCACTTCGCTGATCGACTGGCTTCACACTACGGCGTCGGACAACGAGGAGACCGGGCACGCGCAGGTCCGCGACGGCGAGGACTCGCTGGAGGTTATGCTGCTCGAGCTTCACCGGGAGGGAGGGCAGGAAGAACTGCGCACGCTGATACACGCACCCGAAGCCCCCGGAGCTCCGATTCCGACGGATCAGGTTCCCAGCCGGGACGTTGTACGGGCCATGGCGATGTCCTCCGTGCGGCTGCCGGCGGGTGTCACCAGGGGAGACAAGCTAGACCGGGCGATACAAGAGCTCGAAATTCGTGTCGTACCCGCGTGGCAGGCTGATCCACAGCTCCGGGGGCAGCTCTTCCTTCTCCTCGAGGACGGCCGGGCACAGCTGGCCGGGACCACACTCGAATACTCATCCACCACCGGGCTAAAGGAGGTCCGCAACGCATGACAGCAAGCTTCAATCTTCTCGACGAGCCCTGGATCAGGGTGACCCGACTCGACGGCATGCCCGCTGAGGTCTCTCTCCTCGCCCTCTTCCGCGATGCACAAGACATTGAGGGCATCCACGGCGACATCGCCAGTCAGGACATGGCGATTCTGCGTCTACTCCTAGCCATCTGCCACCGGGCCATGGACGGTCCGGAGGACCTGGACACGTGGGAGGAGTACTGGGACGAAGCGGGAAGGCTCGGGACGGACGCCGCCGCCTATCTGGAGCGCTTCCGGGATCGATTCGATCTGCGCGACCCCGAGCAGCCGTTCTTCCAGGTGGCCGGGATTCACTCGGCTTCAGGCAAGATCTCGGGCTTGGAGTCCCTGATCGTGGACGTGCCCAACGGCAATCCCTTCTTCACCACCCGTATCGCCGAGGGCCTGGATGCCATCGGTTGGGCGGAGGCCGCCAGGTGGCTGGTACACGTCCACGCCTACGATCCCTCAGGTATTCGGTCCGGCGCCGTTGGCGACCCGCAGGTAAAGAATGGAAAGGGATACCCGATCGGCCCGGGCTGGACCGGCCAGATCGGCGCCGTAGCTGTAACCGGAGAAAACCTGGAGCGCACGCTGCTGCTCAACACCGTAGTCTGCGAAGCGACCGGGGGTCTGCGCGAAGTCAATTCGGAGCTCGACCTCGCCCCATGGGAGCGAGATCCCGATGGCCCGGCAGGTGCGCCGGCACTGGAACCGACCGGCCCGGTCTCTTGCTACACGTGGCAGACGCGGCGCGTCCTGCTGCACGGTGACGACGAGTCGGTGACTGGGCTCTTCCTCGGGAACGGGGACAAGGCAACCCCGCAGAACCGTTTCTCCGTTGAGCCCATGACGGCGTGGCGCTTCTCCGAGCCGCAGACCAAGAAGCTCAAGGCCCCCGTCTACATGCCGCGCAAGTTGCCGACGGATCGGGCCTTCTGGCGGGGTTTGTCCTCGCTGATCGCGCAGCTCAGCCCCTCGCTGACAGTCAAGGGCGCAGGAGAGGTGACCAGGTTTATGTCTCCCGGCGTGGTGGACTTTTACCAGGTGCTCATGATGAATGAGATCGTTCCGATGTCAGGCCTCATACCGCTGCACGCCACCGGCATTGCATACGGTTCGAAAGAGGCCGTCGTGGAGGAACTGGTGGACGATGTCCTCGCGTTACCGGCCCGGTTGCTCGATCCCAAGGAAACGCGCTTGGTTGCCGTGGTCCGGGACGCCATGGAGCAGACCGAGCAGGTAGCCGGTGCGCTACGCAATCTCGCCGCAAATCTAGACCGCGCCAGTGGCGGCAGCCCGGACACGGCCACGGCAGCCCGCGACCGCGCCAGCACCGCCTTCTACCAGGTGATTGATGAGGAGTTCCCCCGTTGGCTCGCTTCCCTGGCGGAAATCGACCCGACGGCGGGGCGTGATCAATGGCGGACGCTTGTGCTCTCGGAGGCCTGGCGTCAGCAGGACGCACTCGCTTCCGCCGCACCGGAGACGGCATATGCCGGGCGAGGCGAAGGTCCCGGACGCATGGACGTCAGCCGTGCTCTGGTCTTCTTCCGTGCGGCGCTCAACAAGATCATCCCTCCGCCCGATAGCGAGGACACACCCAATGATGAAGAAGAGAGGACAGTTGCATGACGCAGCAAGAAGCTGATGCTCCCAAAGGGCCCCAGAGCACAGCGCCACCGCAAGAGCCGAGACGCAGACTTCGAGAGAACGCCGGGCAACTCGTGGATAAGCGCCTAGGCGGGCCCAATGGCCTCCAGGCACGCTACCTGCGCAATGAGTCTCAGGGGCGCGCCGACGTTGCCGCCCTACGCAAGGCGGCAAGCCGCCTCCCCGGGGAGCTCCCCGAGGTCTGGTCGTTGACCGCCGTGCCTGTAGTGTCCAGTGCCGGAGACGCTCCCACATGGGAAGAGCTCGCCGTGCACACCGCCATGACCCTGTATGCCGTGCATCAGCAGTCGCGGACCGAAGGGATGTTCCAGCCCGGAGTAGGCCTTGGCCGCGCGGCGCGCGACTTAATCGGTCCGCACGACCAGGAGAACCCCTCCGCGCGGGCACGGTTCAACGCCCTGGTGACCTCAACCACTATCGGCGAGCTACGCCATCATCTGCGGAGTTTCGTCTCCCAGTTGCGCGCCCACCGCATCCTCCTGGATCACGCCATGCTCGCCGACGACCTAGTTGACTTCCAACGTCCGGGAGGTGCCAAAGACGTCCGACTGAGGTGGTCCCGCCAGTACGGCCGGCTCACTGCCACCGACGACTCCACGTCACCCACCGGCACAACAACTATCGATTCCGCCCCCACACCTTCAACCCCGGAGAACTGAAATGAGCACCTACGTCGACCTCCACATCATCCAGAACCTGCCGCCGTCCTGCGTCAACCGCGACGACTCCGGCTCCCCGAAGTCAGCCGTCTACGGTGGCGTGAGACGGCTTCGCGTCTCCAGCCAGTCCTGGAAGCGGGCCACGCGCCTGTACTTCAACGAGCTCCTGGACGCCTCCGACGTCGGCATCCGCACCAAGCGCGTCGTAGAACTGTTGGCAGACAGGATCGCGGCTGAGGCGCCCGACCTCACCGAATCCGCTCCCGCACTGGCTGAGGAAGTATTCAAGGCAGCCAAGATCAAGTTGTCTCCGCCGCGGGGAAAGAAGGACGCTCCGCAGGAGTCCGGCTACCTGCTGTTCCTCTCAACGAGTCAGGTCGCGCGACTGGCAGTACTGGCGATAGCTGCCGCTAGGAGCGGCGAGAAGCTTGACGCCAAGGAAGTCAAGAAGATATTCAAGGAGGCCCACGCCGTCGACGTGTCGCTGTTCGGCCGCATGGTCGCTGATGACACCGACCTCAACGTAGACGCTGCCTGCCAGGTTGCGCACGCGATCTCCACCCACGCCGCCGAGAACGAGTATGACTTCTTCACCGCCGTCGACGACGCGAAGTCACGCTCCGAAGAGGAGGACGCCGGCGCCGGCATGATGGGTACGGTCGAGTTCTCCTCGGCAACGGTGTACCGGTACGCCACCGTCAACCTCGATCTGCTAGCCGAGAACCTGGGCAACAGCGATGCCGCCCTGCGCGCCCTTGAGGTCTTCGTCAAGGGTTTCTGCCTGTCCATGCCGACGGGCAAGCAGAACACCTTCGCCAACCGGACCGTGCCCGAGGCGATTGTTGTTTCCGTACGTGACGATCAGCCGGTCTCACTGGTGGGAGCCTTCGAGCAGCCGGTCCGTACCGACGAGACCCGCGGCTACCTTGCCCGCTCTGTCGAGGCGCTCGCGGAGCATGCGCACGCGGTGGAAGGCACCTACGGCCTGCGGCCCGTCGCGAGCTTTATCGTCTCCCTGAAGGACTCCGACGCCGTCGCATCCTTGGGCGAACGGGTCTCCTTCGCGGATCTGTCCGGCCGTCTGCGGGAGACCGTGGCTGCACGCGTAGCCGACGAGGAGCAGGCCTGATGGCTGTTCTCCTGCTACGACTCGCCGGCCCTATGCAGGCGTGGGGGGTGAAGTCTCGTTTCACCGTTCGCGCCACGGAACTTGCCCCCACCAAGAGCGGCGTGCTCGGCATGCTCGCCTCCGCCGTCGGCCGGCGTCGGACAGATCCGATCGAAGATCTGCTTCGGCTCCGCTTCGGCGTCCGTAAGGACCAGCCCGGCACTGTGATCCGCGACTTCCACACCGCCCGATCGCTCGACGGCAAGGACTCCATGCCACTGTCAGAGCGCTACTACCTCACCGATGCCGTATTCCTGGCCGGAATCGAGGGAGACGATGCACTCCTTCAAGGGCTGGACGAGGCGGTCAAGCATCCCGTCTTCCCCCTGTATCTGGGTAGACGGTCGTGTCCGCCGACGCAGCCTGTGTCCTTGGGACTGCGTGATGCGCCGCTTTACGATGCCCTCAGGGAGGAGCCGTGGCTGGCCTCGCCGTGGTTCCGTCGGCGCCATCGACACTCGGCTTTCAACGCCGAATTACTCCTGGACCTGGATGCCGTGCCCGAAGAAGAGCACAGGGGCGATCTCCGCGGAAGTCGTGATGTTCCGCTGTCCTTCGATCCGCGCCGGCGCGAGTACGGGTTCCGTCAAGTAGAACGGCTGGAAGTACCACTGACGGCACCGGCGGATAAGCCGTCTTCATCAGTGGATGCCCACGATCCGATGGCCGATGTGGAGGAGGCCGCACAGTGTTCCTGACGAAGATTGGCCTCGATCCGTCTCGGCGCCTGGCTCGCAAGTACTTGGGTTCGCCGCAGGTCATGCACGCCGTCGTCATGAAAGCAGCGGGAGAAGATTCTGGGGACGGCGCAGGTAGGGTCCTGTGGCGGGTTGACCCCGGAGCATCTACCTCGCTGTACTTGCTCACCCCCTCGGAGCCCGACTGCACACAGCTCGTGGCCGATGCCGGCGTTCGTGATTTGCAGGCCCGAACTCTCGACTACTCGCCGTTTCTGAACCAGCTTGACTCTGGCCAGCTGTGGGCGTTCCGTCTAGCCGCCAACCCCTCGCGCTCAGTCGCTCAGGGACCCGGCAAACGGGGAAAGCGGTACGGCCATGTGACCGTTGAGCAGCAACGGCAGTGGTTGATAAACCGCACCCCCAACTACGGATTCGAGCTTGTCCCCACCGAAGGGGACGACGACGAAGCAGCGCAGTCCGTCGTCGTCGTCCGCCGAGAACGTCCGATCTTCAACCGCCAGCGCCCCGACGCCGAAGTGCGCGACCGAGTCACGATCAACCGGACCGTCTATGAAGGCGTTCTGCAGGTGACCAATCCGGACAAGCTCCGTCATGCGTTAGTGGCGGGTATCGGGCGTTCAAAGGCCTATGGCTGCGGACTCCTGACTCTCGCAAGAGTGGGACGGCGCTAAACCATGGCCCGGATGCTGCCGGTTCCCGTGACAGCGCTCCCGCGCGTGCAGGACCGCATGACGTTCCTCTATGCGGAGCATTGTGTAGTGCATCGCGAGGACGGAGCGCTTACTGCGCGCAATGACCAGGGCACTGTCCGGGTCCCGGCAGCCTCATTGATCGCGGTGCTTTTGGGGCCCGGAACCTCGGTGAGCCACCAGGCCATGTGTCTGCTGGGTGAGTGTGGAACGACCGCCGTCTGGGTGGGAGAACGGGGCGTGCGCTATTACGCGCACGGACGCTCGCTGGCCACCTCCACCCGTTTATTGGAGGAACAAGCGGCCAGAGTCTCCTCGCCACAGAAGCGTCTGCGGGTGGCCCGTGAGATGTACTCCATGCGCTTCCACGGCGAGGATGTCAGCGGCCTCACCATGCAGCAGCTGCGCGGTCGAGAAGGCGCCCGCGTGCGCGAAATCTACCGGGAGAACTCGCGCAGGACCGGCGTTCCCTGGACCCGCCGCGACTACCGACCCGACGACTTCGAGGCCTCGGATCCGATCAACCAGGCGCTTTCCGCCGCCCACGCCGCCCTGTACGGGGTAGTGCACGGCGTCATTGTTTCGCTGGGTTGTTCGCCCGGCTTGGGCTTCGTACATACCGGGCACGAGCGTTCCTTCGTGTACGACATCGCTGACCTCTACAAGGCGGAGACGACGATCCCCATGGCCTTCGATGTCGTTGCCGAGGGCATGGAAGATCTGAGGGGCACCACCAGGCGCCGAGTGCGCGACAAGGTGTTCGAGCTACGCGTCATCGAACGTGCCGTCAAGGACATCCGTGGCCTACTCGGCGTCGAGGAGGAGGAGGACCTGAGCGTCAACGTGGTCTCCCTGTGGGATTACCAGCGGCGACTAGTTGCCGGTGGCGCGAACTATTCGGAAGAGGATGCAGGCGGATGGTAGTGCTGATTCTCTCCGCCGCACCTGCTTCTTTGCGCGGCGCCATGACACGTTGGCTGCTCGAAGTGAGCCCGGGCGTGTTCGTCGGGCATCTGTCCGCCAGGGTGCGTGAACAACTATGGGAGCTCGTCAGGGCATACATAGGCGACGGTAGGGCACTGCTCATCTGGTCTGCGCGCTCTGAGCAGCACTTCGAAATCGCATCACTTGGTCATGACCGCGATCCCGTCGATATCGAGGGCTGCATCGTGATGCGCACACCGTACCGGCAGATCGAAGGGGCCAAGTCGATTCCCGGCGCAGTAAAGCCCGCCAAAGAATCATGGTCGATCGCAGCCAGACGCCGCCGCTTCCGCAACACGGCGGAGCGGGCACTAGGTCAGCAGTAAAGGAATCACGTGTAGAATCTGCCTTCGGGGCGTTGGGAATCCAAGGATCTACAAGCGTCGACCCCGCGCGAGCGGGGATGATCCCCGGGCCGACGGCGGGGACCTGCTGGACCGCGTGTCGACCCCGCGCGAGCGGGGATGATCCCTACGTGGTCGGGCATGTGTCCTCCAGGATCGACGTCGACCCCGCGCGAGCGGGGATGATCCCACGCCGTTCTTGTCGGGGATGCCGTAGTTGAGGTCGACCCCGCGCGAGCGGGGATGATCCCACGGTCAAACCATCATCGCGATAACTCTCGCCGTCGACCCCGCGCGAGCGGGGATGATCCGATGGCCCGCTCCCAGAGGGGCCGCGATTACCTGTCGACCCCGCGCGAGCGGGGATGATCCGTTGAAGGACCCGTCCAATGTCGCGGTTCTTAAGTCGACCCCGCGCGAGCGGGGATGATCCTCCCAAGGCATTCGGAAAGCAGATTCTCTGATGGTCGACCCCGCGCGAGCGGGGATGATCCAGCAGCTGAGGATCTTAATGGTGCTATTGAGAAGTCGACCCCGCGCGAGCGGGGATGATCCCTCAAAAACCGATAGTGGCAGCCAGGATATTTCGTCGACCCCGCGCGAGCGGGGATGATCCGCGAAGAACCCCGCCATGGTGGTGCCGTAGCCGGTCGACCCCGCGCGAGCGGGGATGATCCCGCCATCTCAATAACGTCATACTGTTCCTGGATGTCGACCCCGCGCGAGCGGGGATGATCCGACCATCAGTGTTAAGGTTTCCGAGGAAGACCTGTCGACCCCGCGCGAGCGGGGATGATCCCACGAATTCATTCATCGCGCTAGCGCTTGCCATGTCGACCCCGCGCGAGCGGGGATGATCCTCGGTCCCGCGGAACAGGGGACGATCAAGATCAGTCGACCCCGCGCGAGCGGGGATGATCCTCAACACAGAGCGTTATTGACATCCTTACGGAAGTCGACCCCGCGCGAGCGGGGATGATCCGAACGGATCGAATGCCATCACGATCACCGGTCCGTCGACCCCGCGCGAGCGGGGATGATCCCTGGACGCCGCCCTCAACGATCCCCGGATCACCGTCGACCCCGCGCGAGCGGGGATGATCCGCGGACTTTGACCGGCTCTACCGCGCTCTCCGCGTCGACCCCGCGCGAGCGGGGATGATCCTTCGGGTACAGGGTTAGGCCATTGTGATAGGGAGTCGACCCCGCGCGAGCGGGGATGATCCGTTCTACGGCGACCGGGCCGCCTGGGACCGGTAGTCGACCCCGCGCGAGCGGGGATGATCCGTTCGACTCTTCCCCGGCGGTCTGGTATAGCGAGTCGACCCCGCGCGAGCGGGGATGATCCGTTAGGGAAGCCCGGATTAAAGGAGAGCAGAATGTCGACCCCGCGCGAGCGGGGATGATCCTTGCTGGTAGAATTCGAAGCCGGCATATTAGCCGTCGACCCCGCGCGAGCGGGGATGATCCTACGCGAAGCGTACTCGGTAGACGCATTCGATCGTCGACCCCGCGCGAGCGGGGATGATCCCTGTCGGTTCCCAGGCCAATGGTGGCGGCGTATGTCGACCCCGCGCGAGCGGGGATGATCCTCGCAGCGCCTCTCAATGGTTAACGCTTTCAGAGTCGACCCCGCGCGAGCGGGGATGATCCCCGCTCGACCTCGCGGTCGGTGGCGGCGGCGGGGTCGACCCCGCGCGAGCGGGGATGATCCCCGCTCGACCTCGCGGTCGGTGGCGGCGGCGGGGTCGACCCCGCGCGAGCGGGGATGATCCGCCATCACCGGACGGACCGCACCTCAACTAACAGTCGACCCCGCGCGAGCGGGGATGATCCCATACGCCACCGACCAAAACACTCCGCCCAGAGGTCGACCCCGCGCGAGCGGGGATGATCCCTCGATGGTCGACGAAGTTGCCGAACCCCATGTGTCGACCCCGCGCGAGCGGGGATGATCCGCTCCGAATCGGTCGAGGCCGAGATCCGCCTTAGTCGACCCCGCGCGAGCGGGGATGATCCGCTTCCTGGGCTCTCTCCCGGATCGCCTCGGCCGTCGACCCCGCGCGAGCGGGGATGATCCCAGGCCCTCAAACTCGGCAAGGCCGTGGGCGTCGTCGACCCCGCGCGAGCGGGGATGATCCGCACCGGCCGCCTCGCAGGCAACCGTCAAACGCGTCGACCCCGCGCGAGCGGGGATGATCCGTCGCGTTCGGGGCGGCTGGCGTGATCCAACCTGTCGACCCCGCGCGAGCGGGGATGATCCGTCGCGTTCGGGCGGAAGGCGCGCGGTCAGGTGGCGTCGACCCCGCGCGAGCGGGGATGATCCGTCGCGTTCGGGGCGGCTGGCGTGATCCAACCTGTCGACCCCGCGCGAGCGGGGATGATCCGCCTGTCGCCCGGCGTGCACGGTACCAAATTCGGTCGACCCCGCGCGAGCGGGGATGATCCGTGTATAACTGGATGTCCATGACGCCAAGTAATGTCGACCCCGCGCGAGCGGGGATGATCCTTCGGCTTCGGCGGTCGCTCCGGCGCCGTTGACGTCGACCCCGCGCGAGCGGGGATGATCCAGCAACTCCGCACAGTCGATCGCCTAGCCCAGTGTCGACCCCGCGCGAGCGGGGATGATCCGCGCTCAAGGCCGCCGGGTACAGCGTCGAGGAGGTCGACCCCGCGCGAGCGGGGATGATCCTACAGCGTCGGCCTCGCCGTCATGTAGGCCGCGGTCGACCCCGCGCGAGCGGGGATGATCCTGTGTCGGGTTGTTATACAGATTGCGAATGCCAGTCGACCCCGCGCGAGCGGGGATGATCCGGCGGCCGAGGATCTCAACGGCGCTATCGAGAAGTCGACCCCGCGCGAGCGGGGATGATCCCAGAGGGGGCGCCGGGGATGGAACCGGCGCCCCGTCGACCCCGCGCGAGCGGGGATGATCCTCCGTCGGCCTCGGCCTCCAGGGCCTTAGCGGGGTCGACCCCGCGCGAGCGGGGATGATCCCGCTCCGTCGTCGACGGTCGCTTCCGGAGGCGTGTCGACCCCGCGCGAGCGGGGATGATCCCTCAGCCGAGCCCACATCAGCCAGGCCGAGATGGTCGACCCCGCGCGAGCGGGGATGATCCGCATACGTCCACACATGCGGGCGTAGTGCGACTGTCGACCCCGCGCGAGCGGGGATGATCCCGCGACCACCGGCTACCAGGACACGCCGTGGAAGTCGACCCCGCGCGAGCGGGGATGATCCCGCGAACGCGCTGGGGATTGCCTCCACTGGTAGGTCGACCCCGCGCGAGCGGGGATGATCCGTCGACGGCATTGTTGTCGACGCCAATTCTATGGTCGACCCCGCGCGAGCGGGGATGATCCTGGACCCAGCCGATAATGCTGTAGATTCCAGCGGTCGACCCCGCGCGAGCGGGGATGATCCCTGGCCGCGGCGCCGTGTAATCAATCTCACCCTGTCGACCCCGCGCGAGCGGGGATGATCCGGTCAGCGAGGAAGACCTCGAGTGGCTCAACACGTCGACCCCGCGCGAGCGGGGATGATCCTTCGTAGTCTCGCTCGAACTATCCGTATTCGCGCGTCGACCCCGCGCGAGCGGGGATGATCCGTCGGCGGCGGGCCGTAGGGTGATCCCGCTCGTGTCGACCCCGCGCGAGCGGGGATGATCCGGCTATCCGCAAATACACGGGTGAGTTGAAGTTGTCGACCCCGCGCGAGCGGGGATGATCCGTTGAAGGCTCAGAATTTTGATCTGTTGATGGCGTCGACCCCGCGCGAGCGGGGATGATCCCACGAATTTGTTCATCGCGCTAGCGCTTGCCATGTCGACCCCGCGCGAGCGGGGATGATCCTGACGTTCGGATTGTCAGTATGGCTATGGACGAGTCGACCCCGCGCGAGCGGGGATGATCCGGAGAGCGCCCGGCGAGGAACGCTGCTACGGCTGTCGACCCCGCGCGAGCGGGGATGATCCCATAGCCATCTGCTTGCAGTTCCTTCAGCACGCGTCGACCCCGCGCGAGCGGGGATGATCCTCTTGAATCTGCTTGCCCGTCGACGATTTCAACGTCGACCCCGCGCGAGCGGGGATGATCCTCGAGATGGAGGATGCGCAAGACGCGTTTTGGGGTCGACCCCGCGCGAGCGGGGATGATCCGGTGCACTGTGATGCGCGGTGGTTTATCGAGGGGTCGACCCCGCGCGAGCGGGGATGATCCGACGCCTTTTGGGCCACCGTCTGGGAGTTTTTCGTCGACCCCGCGCGAGCGGGGATGATCCGGAGAGGGCTCGGCGCGGAACATTGCTACGACTGTCGACCCCGCGCGAGCGGGGATGATCCCTGAAATGCGTGACGTGCTGTACTGCTTCTGGAGTCGACCCCGCGCGAGCGGGGATGATCCTAATTGCAACATTGGCGTCGGTCGCCACTGCGTGTCGACCCCGCGCGAGCGGGGATGATCCGCACGTGAAGCGGAGACTGGGCACCCGCCGCGAGTCGACCCCGCGCGAGCGGGGATGATCCCGCGTTGTACCGGACGGCGGACATCGCCTACGAGTCGACCCCGCGCGAGCGGGGATGATCCGGAGCGGGCCACTGTACCCGGCACATTTAGTACAGTCGACCCCGCGCGAGCGGGGATGATCCCCCTCCCTACGGCGAGGGTGAGTGGGTGGAAGTCGACCCCGCGCGAGCGGGGATGATCCCCGTTCCATGCTTCCCATCCTATCGTGCTATACGTCGACCCCGCGCGAGCGGGGATGATCCGGCCGGCGTCGACTACGAGACAGTCGACCTGTCGTCGACCCCGCGCGAGCGGGGATGATCCGCCTGCTGGGCTCTCTCCCGGATCGCCTCGGCCGTCGACCCCGCGCGAGCGGGGATGATCCGCTCGCCCGCGGATACAGCGCACCAAGTGGGGAGTCGACCCCGCGCGAGCGGGGATGATCCCTGACCCGGCGGCGTCTCAGTGAATGGCCTACCGTCGACCCCGCGCGAGCGGGGATGATCCGTGAATTCAGATCGGGTACCTTCACGTGCCAGTGTCGACCCCGCGCGAGCGGGGATGATCCGCAGGACACGCAGGCTGGCGGTGTCGCTCTGGAGGTCGACCCCGCGCGAGCGGGGATGATCCCGCTGGCGTCTGCCCATCGTCATCCAGCACCTCGTCGACCCCGCGCGAGCGGGGATGATCCATACAGTGCTGACCGCGACCCGCAATCGGACACCGTCGACCCCGCGCGAGCGGGGATGATCCGGAACATGTCGACGGTCTCGAAACCGATTTCCCGTCGACCCCGCGCGAGCGGGGATGATCCTCGCTCAATCGAAAGGGGAACATCATGAGCGAGGTCGACCCCGCGCGAGCGGGGATGATCCGGTGATGTGGATTGGCTGATCATTGAACTCTGCGTCGACCCCGCGCGAGCGGGGATGATCCCACGGCCACCGGCTACCAGGACACGCCGTGGAAGTCGACCCCGCGCGAGCGGGGATGATCCCCGGCCCAGCTCAAACCGGTCGTGCCAGCGGTCGTCGACCCCGCGCGAGCGGGGATGATCCTCAGTCATGGGGTCACGCCTCCGGCATCGCGTCGTCGACCCCGCGCGAGCGGGGATGATCCTTCCTCGCCAGCGCCTGAGAGGAGAAGCTATGGGTCGACCCCGCGCGAGCGGGGATGATCCGGTGATCTCGTCTCGGGCCTGCCGGTTGGCGGGGTCGACCCCGCGCGAGCGGGGATGATCCCCCGCCGAACACGTCCGCGACCAGCCCCACAGGGTCGACCCCGCGCGAGCGGGGATGATCCCTACGCCACGCCTTCGCGACCGAGCTCCTCGCCGTCGACCCCGCGCGAGCGGGGATGATCCTCGTGAGGGGCGCCTGCACCTGCACGTGGACGCGTCGACCCCGCGCGAGCGGGGATGATCCTAATGTTCGATGCGGCGTAGTTCGATAGTAAAAGTCGACCCCGCGCGAGCGGGGATGATCCGCAAAATATTTGTAGTTGGCCTGAGCGGCCCGAAGTCGACCCCGCGCGAGCGGGGATGATCCCGCGAGGCCCGGCTTCTCGGCGCCCCATAGGGCGTCGACCCCGCGCGAGCGGGGATGATCCCGCGAGGCCCGGCTTCTCGGCGCCCCATAGGGCGTCGACCCCGCGCGAGCGGGGATGATCCTGACGCCCGATATGGCTATGGCAGCTCCGACGAGGTCGACCCCGCGCGAGCGGGGATGATCCACCGGTCGAAAAAGAACACCCCACCCGCCAGCCGGTCGACCCCGCGCGAGCGGGGATGATCCGTGCTGGTAGGGCTGGTCGACGTCGGCGACGCTGTCGACCCCGCGCGAGCGGGGATGATCCTGCCCTAGGAGGTCACGTAGTGCGGCGAACACCGTCGACCCCGCGCGAGCGGGGATGATCCGGCCCATAACACTCAGCCTGTAAGCGCGTTAGGGTCGACCCCGCGCGAGCGGGGATGATCCGTTGAGCGTGGTGGTCGTGGTCGTGGTCATTGCGTCGACCCCGCGCGAGCGGGGATGATCCGTGCTTTCCGGCGCGCAAGCGCTGCCGGCTCGCGTCGACCCCGCGCGAGCGGGGATGATCCGTCGAAGATCGTGGTCTGCCGGCCTTGCTGGTGGTCGACCCCGCGCGAGCGGGGATGATCCGGGTGTAGGCCACGTCCGCCTGGTCGTCGGCGAGTCGACCCCGCGCGAGCGGGGATGATCCGCTGCGGGGGTAGCGGGGATCAGCTCCGACAGCGTCGACCCCGCGCGAGCGGGGATGATCCGCGATCGGGCGGGCGCAGATTGGGGATGCCGCTGTCGACCCCGCGCGAGCGGGGATGATCCCCGAGACCGGGGACTCGGCGGCCGGCGTGAGGGGTCGACCCCGCGCGAGCGGGGATGATCCCACGACCACCGTGCCCGGGGGGCTGGTGTGGGAGTCGACCCCGCGCGAGCGGGGATGATCCCGCGGCCTCCACGTCAGCGTCCTCGGCGTCAAGGTCGACCCCGCGCGAGCGGGGATGATCCGTTGGTGCGCGCCGAGTACCGCCGCGCCCACGCGTCGACCCCGCGCGAGCGGGGATGATCCGCTCATCTGCGCGACGGCCCCGGCCCGCAGTAGGTCGACCCCGCGCGAGCGGGGATGATCCGTTGGTGCGCGCCGAGTACCGCCGCGCCCACGCGTCGACCCCGCGCGAGCGGGGATGATCCGCTCATCTGCGCGACGGCCCCGGCCCGCAGTAGGTCGACCCCGCGCGAGCGGGGATGATCCGCTGATTTCGGCGGCCGTCCGTATTATCGGCAAGTCGACCCCGCGCGAGCGGGGATGATCCCCCTGGGCCACACACCCCGAGCTACGCCTCGACGTCGACCCCGCGCGAGCGGGGATGATCCGGTGGTGCCGGCCTCGAAGGTGAGGGCGGCGGTGTCGACCCCGCGCGAGCGGGGATGATCCGGCCGCATAACCCAAACGGTTGACACCCGAGAGGTCGACCCCGCGCGAGCGGGGATGATCCGCGCCTGCTGATGGAGGCCAGCGACCGATACAGGTCGACCCCGCGCGAGCGGGGATGATCCCCCGGCGGCCCTCACCGCCCGGGGAGGCAGCCGGTCGACCCCGCGCGGGCGGGGATGATCCGCCCGCCTCACATTCACCGCCCCCACCCCCAACGTCGACCCCGCGCGAGCGGGGATGATCCCCCCGCGGTAGCGGGGATGGCCCGGTGTATTAGGTCGACCCCGCGCGAGCGGGGATGATCCGAAATGCCTGAGGGGCTGTGGGTGGGACGCATGGTCGACCCCGCGCGAGCGGGGATGATCCGATGACCGGAAGACCCTCTTCGACCTGACGAAAGTCGACCCCGCGCGAGCGGGGATGATCCCGGGAAGTCGACGTTCGCGCAGGTGCTCAGCTTGTCGACCCCGCGCGAGCGGGGATGATCCGCGCGACGGTTTCCAGTGGCCACCGCGCCGCTGGTCGACCCCGCGCGAGCGGGGATGATCCTACCATGGTCTGACCTGCGCTTCGCAGCTTGTTGTCGACCCCGCGCGAGCGGGGATGATCCGTCTGGTGTGGCCCCTCAGCGGATGAACACGGCGTCGACCCCGCGCGAGCGGGGATGATCCGCCCGATCTGGACAAGCTGGCGCGCGCGGTCGGGTCGACCCCGCGCGAGCGGGGATGATCCCCGGATGGGTTTTCCGGCGCGGCGGATGCGGACGTCGACCCCGCGCGAGCGGGGATGATCCGGCTCTTCCATAGGCCGACGTGGTAGGTAGCTCGTCGACCCCGCGCGAGCGGGGATGATCCCGTGGGAGAGGGCGCAGACCGTCTACCTGCGCTGTCGACCCCGCGCGAGCGGGGATGATCCGGAGACTCCAATGACTTTCTCGATGAGCCGCCGGTCGACCCCGCGCGAGCGGGGATGATCCGAGAGTGCAGGGACCAACTGGGCGGGAGTGCCCGTCGACCCCGCGCGAGCGGGGATGATCCCACCACTGAGGTTACCCTGCAACTAGACGTTTGGTCGACCCCGCGCGAGCGGGGATGATCCGCTCGGCGGACAGTCGATGAGCACGGCGTCGTAGTCGACCCCGCGCGAGCGGGGATGATCCCCGCAAGTTCCGGGCGCTGATGCGCCGGGGCCGGTCGACCCCGCGCGAGCGGGGATGATCCGGGTGGCGATCTCATCATCCGCCGAATAGCTGGGTCGACCCCGCGCGAGCGGGGATGATCCCGCAGCCATGGAGGACCTGGGCGTGACCGTGACGTCGACCCCGCGCGAGCGGGGATGATCCGAAAAAACGGCTGCCAGCAGTCGCATTGCCGGCGTCGATCCCGCGCGAGCGGGGATGATCCTCCTGGAAGAACGCCGTCGGCCCGGCCATGGGCGTCGACCCCGCGCGAGCGGGGATGATCCCGCGCTGTCGTCGACGATCCAGTTTGGTGTCCAGTCGACCCCGCGCGAGCGGGGATGATCCCTGCTGGGCCGCTGCGCCCCGGCTGTGCCAGTTGTCGACCCCGCGCGAGCGGGGATGATCCGAGGGAGCCGAGCCTGACCCGGACGCCTACCAGGTCGACCCCGCGCGAGCGGGGATGATCCGACCGGCCTCGTCCCCGCTGTCGTACAGCCGGTGTCGACCCCGCGCGAGCGGGGATGATCCCTGGGCCGGCGAACGATCATCCTCATTCAACCTGTCGACCCCGCGCGAGCGGGGATGATCCCGAGTTCGGCTCCATGGCTGAGCTAGCGGCCGAGTCGACCCCGCGCGAACGGAGATGGTCCCACCTCCCACATGCACAGGATGATTCACTTCCGACTGCACCCACCGCCACCGATGCTTCACTCACTCTTGCCCGAACCAGTCCTCTAAGCCGTCTGGAGCTCCGGCCCAGGCCAGCGCCTCCCCCATTTCGTCCGGCCGCAGCAGAATCCGATGAAAGGCATCGGCCACCCGAGCGCACTGCACCTCATCCGCCACTCCGGTGACAACCAGGTGGCATCGCGGCCCGTCTGCATCACCTAGAGACCCTCCGATCGGCGTAACGGTTGGTTCATTCACCTCAGTCGTCTCCCTACGCGGCGCCGCATCCCAGGCCCCGGCGTCGCCCACGCTGACCACGCCGCCGGCGACTTCCCAAGTGCACACGCGCCCAGGACGGCTGGGAAGCCAGAAGCAGCCGCGGGCGAGCAGACCGCGTCCGGCCAGGTCAGCGACGAACTCGCGCAGCCGCCCGGGGTGGAAGGGCAGCTCGGAGGACAGGTCCAAAGTGCGCACGCCGTGCTCGTCGGGCCCGCCCCACGCCCTGATGGTGGCTGGGTGCACGCGCTCGAGCGCCGAATCAACGTCGTGTCTAATGCTCAACAACTCGGAAAGCAACGGTGCATCCAGGCCCGGCAGGAGCAGTGTGTCGTGCGGGCGCAGATGTTCCACCAGATCGTGGCCAACCAGGTCCTCGCCGATGGTTACGACCACGTCCGCATACCCGATGGCGACCATGTGGATCTCACCGCTGCAGCGCCTGTCGTCTCCGTAGGCGTCACCAGCCAACTCCGCCAACGGCCGGTGTTCCAACAGGTTCTCCTCAGCGGAGTCGACATCAATAATATGTGCAATTCCAGCCAGAGCTACCCCCGGTACGAGTTCTAGCTCCTCAGCCAGACCGGGAACCAGGTGGACCAGTTCGATTCCGACGGGAAGCAGGATGACGGTGGTTCCATCCGGTTCAATTCTGGCGCGATCCTCGCCGACGGCGACCAGCACCTCTCGCAGCGAGCAGGTCCAGCAGTCTTTCGAACGCGGAATGTCGATCACCGATGTGGTACGGCAGGCGGTCCCGACGGAGCCGAGTGGCCATGCAGCGGTCAGCCGCACCACTCCGTGTTCTCCTTGCCCAGGAATGAGACTCGCCTGTATGACGAGCGCCCCTTCACCGTGAAGAGCGAGAGCTATCAGGTCGAGCAGCAACGGGTCGACGGCGCTTATGAGCGTGAGGCAGTGCACGGAACCTCCAGTTGACGACAATGAGAATCGTTCGCATATAGTGCCTCTCATGAGCCGTTACTGCCAAGTCACGGGCGCCCGTCCGGTCACCGGGTACTCGATCTCACACTCCCACCGCCGCTCCAAGCGCCGGTGGCTGCCCAATCTGCAGACCAAACGTTACTGGGTGCCCTCCCTGGGGCGGACGGTCAAGCTGAGGGTCAGCGCCAAGGGCATCAAGATCATCGATCAGGTGGGCATCGACGTCGTCGTCGCGAGGATGCGCGCTAGAGGGGAGCGAGTCTGATGGCCGGCGTCAAGGCCAGGGATCTGCGTCCGGTCATCAAGCTGGTCTCTACCGCCGGCACCGGATACACCTACGTCACCCGCAAAAACCGCCGCAACACGCCTGAGCGTCTGATCCTGCGCAAATACGATCCGGTGGTTCGCCGTCATGTCGAATTCAAGGAGTCCCGCTGATGGCCAAGAAATCCAAACTCGCCGCCGATGCGCGCCGGCGTCGGACTGTAGCCCGTTACGCCGAGCGACGGGCGGAGTTGAAACGGGCGAGCGTCAACCCCGCCCTTAGCGAGGAAGCGCGTCGCGCGGCCATGACCGCCTTGCACGCACTTCCCCGCGACGCCTCTCCCACCCGACTGCGCAACCGCGACGCCGTGGACGGGCGCCCCCGCGGGTTCATCCGCAAGGCGGGAGTGAGCCGCGTCCGATTCCGGGAGATGGCGCTGCGCGGAGAGCTTCCCGGCATCACCAAGTCCTCCTGGTAGATCCTCAACCTATCGCTCAGAACAACGAAGGAGCTGCTGCATGCGCCCAGGAATCCACCCCGACTACCACCCGGTGGTCTTTCGCGATAAGTCCGCCGACTTTGCCTTCCTCACACGTTCAACCATTACGTCGCCCCACACCATCCAATGGGAAGACGGCAACAGCTACCCGTTGGTAGACGTCGACATCTCCAGCGCCTCACACCCGTTCTGGACCGGAAAGGGCCGCATCATGGATACGGCCGGCCGGGTGGAGAAGTTCCAGAGGCGCTATGGCAAACGCTCCCACTGACATCGTCACAAACACCGAAAGGGGACTCCATGAAGGTCCGCGCCTCCATCCGCTCACTCGCCAAGCAACCGGGCAGCAAGGTCGTGCGCCGTCGCGGCCATACCTATGTCATCAACAAAAAGAACCCGCGTTTCAAGGCCCGTCAGCGCTAAGCACAAGCCGCGGGACGGAACGCGAAAACGGGCTCTTCCGGGTTTCGGGGTATGGGGTGGTGTCTGGGGTGTGCGTCTGCTGGTGGTTGGGCTGACTGGCTGGCTGCTTGGAGTGGCTGCGCGTAGTTGGGTCGCCTCAGAAGCATTCTTGGGTGGTCCAACGGGACAAGTGCGGTCCGACTGCAGGGATGCGGGCCAGGTAGGGGCGGGGCAGGCGAGGATGCCCCGGTGCTCGAGGTGTCCAGTATCGGCGTAAGTGACTCTGGCCAAGCCGCTGGTCGTGGGTAGGGTGCTGGAGTCACGCGGTTTTAGCAACCGCCCCGGCGGTTGCTGGCGGCGTTTGTGCTGAATTTGGACCTTCGGCTCTGTGCCGGTGCGCCCGGACGCACCGCCCACCCCCGGCTGGCATCAGACCGGCCGGCATGAAGCCCGCCGGCACGAAGCTCGCTGGCACTACTCCCGCCGGCGTCACTCCGGCCGCCATGAAATCCGCTGGCGCTCTATTCGCCGGGCGGCCCGTCGGGTCGTCAGCTCCCACCTAGCTCACAAGCGTCCTCAAACTGGGAGAACTGGTTAATGAGCTTGCTGGTGTTTGCGGGGCGGCGGTGTGCTGGTGGCCGTGGCCCGGGGGCGTCTACTACACCGGTTCGTGCTCTACTACTCCGGTTAGGCGTCCACTACGCCGGTTAGGTGTCTGCTGAAGGGTTCGGGAGCCTTCAACATAGGTCTAACAGGAGTAGTAGACGCCGAAGGGGCGTACCCAACGCCGGCCCCGCACCGGCCCTGCACCGGCCCCGCACCGGCCCGGTGCTTCCGGTGCGTGCCTGACTTGCCGCACCGCCCCAAGGGCCCGCGCACCCTATGCGTCAATGCGCCAAGCCCCACTCACCCTGAGCCAGGAGGTGGTGTCGACACCGCGCAGACCACCACCGTTGCCATGGCCCGCCCTGAGTGCGCAAGCGCTCAAGATGACACGGCGGCCCCCAGCGTTCCCACTTGCGCAGCGCAAACCGGAATGCCGATCCTTGAAGCCCATCCGCGCAGCAAGCCAACCTGGCGCCTTGCCGGGAGATCACCAGCACACCCGGCCATCCGCGCGCTCAGACCAGCGGTTCACGCCTTAGCCCGACAACTCGTGCACTGACGTCTACCAATCGCTACCTGCCGCGACGACTCGCGGAGCAAGCGCACAAACCGTCACCGTTCATAGCAAACTACTACCACTACCAGACAAACCCACACCAGAACGCACCAACTCTCCACCCCGCAACGACCTCTCCAACAGCCTGACAGCGCCTAAATGTCCTCACGGACCCGAACGACCACCCCACCCAGAACCACCACACCCTTGAACTGCAAGAGCTGAAAACAGACCGAGACCACCGGTTTTCCGGCCCCGTCTTCGTAGCATGGCAACCTTGGAGCCCCGAGCGTACGCTCGGGGCATGCGGCCTTCCCCTCCCGTCCTGATTGTCCTCGGCGGGCTGCCCGCCACCGGGAAGTCCACCGTGGCTCGCGAACTCAACCGCGACGGCGCTCTGTCCTACGTTCGAATCGACTCAATCGAGCAGGCATTGCACGCTTCCGGCGAGATGGGCAACGGCGGCGTCCAGGGCGCCGGGTACGCCGTGGGTTACGCCGTGGCGGGCGATCTGCTGGACGGCGGAAACGACGTTCTTGCCGAGTGCGTCAACCCGTTGCCAGTAACCCGCGACGCGTGGCGGGAGACCGCCCGGGCTCACAATGCGGTTCTGATCGAGGTCGAACTGCTCTGCTCCGATCCCGCTATTCACCGCGAACGCGCCGAGAGCCGCGACGTCGACATACCCGGCCTAGAGGTGCCCGATTGGCAGGCAATACGGGCACGCGAGTACCACCCGTGGGACGACGCCGGCGTGCTGCGCATCGACACCGTCGAAACCAGTCCGCAGGATGCCGCCGCGGCTATCCGCGCCGCCGTAAGCGCCGCCTCGATCTGTTGACCCGCCCGCCACCCGTCCCCTCCCCCGAGCCATCCGCCCGGGCGCGGGCCCGGCGTGTGCGCCCGTGCGCCCTCGGATGAAGGTTCGTCACTTCGCATGACAGTTCGTCACTTAGCGTGACGGTTCGTCACTTGGCAACAGCGCTTCGGCACTTCCGGCGACGGTACGTACCTCTGGGTGCCGAACCGTCACAACAAGGTACGAACCGTCGACCACAACGTACGAACCGTCGAGCCAAGGTACGAACCGTCGCGCCAGATCCACCACGGACACCAAGACGCCACCCACCACCTCGGCACGTCACAAGTGCCGGTCTCAGCGTGTAACAAGTGCCGGTCTCAGCGGACAACCCGCCCCGCCCAGCCCAGCCGCGCACGCACCCGCCAACCCAGACACACACGCCACCACCCGATGAACCACCACACCCCCAAACCGGAAGAGCCCCATTACCCCGCCTCCGCCGCGCCCGGCTACCCTCCTGCCATGACCACGTCCGCCCCCACCGCGCCCGCTGACGCCCGCCACCTCGTCCTGACCCTGTCCTGCCCCGACCGCCCCGGCATCGTCAACGCCGTCTCCGGCGCGCTGGCCCGGCGCGGCGGAAACATCACCGAGTCCAAGCAGTTCGGCGACGAGGTCTCCGGCCTGTTCTTCATGCGCGTGCAAGTGCAGACCACTGTGGCGCGTGAGGAGTTGGAGAAGGACCTGGCCGAACTCGCCCGCACCTACTCCATGACCTGGTCGCTGGATGAGGTCGGTCGCCCCATGCGCACCCTGATCATGGTCTCCAAGGAGGGTCACTGCCTGACCGACCTGCTCTTCCGCGCCCGCAGCCAGGGCCTGCCGATCGACGTCGTCGGCGTGGTCGGCAATCATGAAATTCTGCAGCCGGTGGCCGACTTCTACGGGGTCCCCTTCCACCACATCCCGGTCACCAAGGAGACCAAGACCGACGCCGAGGCGCAGTTACTGGAGCTGGTGGACTCCCTGGAGGTTGAGCTGGTGGTGCTGGCCCGCTACATGCAGATCCTCTCCCCCGCCCTGTGCGAGCGTCTCCACGGTGGGGTGATCAACATCCACCACTCGTTCCTGCCGAGCTTCAAGGGCGCCAATCCCTACCGGCAGGCACACGAGCGCGGCGTGAAGCTGATCGGCGCCACCGCCCACTACGTCACTCCCGACCTGGATGAGGGACCCATCATCGAGCAGGACGTCACCCGCGCCGGCCACGAGGACTCCGTGGATATGCTGCGGGCCAAGGGGCAGGACGTCGAGCGGCGGGTGCTGGCTCAGGCAGTGCGCTGGCACGCCGAGCACCGGGTGCTGCTCAACGGTCACCGCACCGTCGTCTTCGCCTGACGCCCACGCCCATCCCCCGGCACGGTTTTTCCTGACGCCTCTTGTGCCCGCACGGCGACGGAGAAACACTGCCGCCGTGTCCGCGCCCCTCGTCCTGAGTCTGCTCGCCGCACTCGCCACCGCCATGATCGCCGGTTTCCTGGTCATGTACTGCCTGACGATCGGCGGCTTCTTCAGCCATATGGTGCGCACCGGCCGGATCGAGGAGCTGCAGCGCCATTACGCGCCCTTCCGACGTCGCACCCACCTGAAGACGGTCTATGCCGCGGCCATGCTCATCCAGTTTCTCACAGCCGCGGCGGCGCTCGCCGCCGGCTGGCACGCGCCCCTGACCGGTCGCGTCCTCGGCGTGGTCGCCCTGCCCCTGCTGCTGGTCGCCCACCGGCTGACCGGCTTCACCGAGCCGGAGGAGACGCTGGTCTCCGGCCGGCCGATCTCCGCCGACGCCGCCGCCCGCTACCTGCGCCTGAACCTGCCGCTGCACGCCCTGTACGCCTGCTTCTACACGTTGGCGGCGGCCTGGATGCTCGTCGAGCTCGTGCGCCTGTGACCCGCCTGCCGCGCCCTCAGGAGCGCCGGTGCGTCAGCCGATTGAGCCGCTCGGTCATCACCAGGCCCAGCAGAGCCAGGGCCAGGAGGTAGAAGGGCAGTAGCCGCAGGCCGACCCGGCCGGAGAGGATTCCGAACAACGGCGGCATGATGGTGGTCCCCGTATAGGCGGCCGCCATCTGGATGCCGATGAGCGCCGCACCGGCGGCCCCTAGGAGGAAGCCGCCGCGGATCAGTGCCCGGTCCCCGACCCGGTCGGCGAATAACCCGGACAGGAAGCGGCCCGCGGTCAGTCCCAGAATGAACAGGGCGCCGAAGGATGCCGCCGCGGAGGCGTCCAAGCCCCGGTCGGAGACGAAGAAGGTCGCGCTCCACAGCATGGCCGTCTGCTCGAAGGCGCAGTAGGCGAAGAATGCGAGCGGGATGGAGGGCACCCCGGGGATGCGCCGCGGCCGTCATCGCCACGCTCACGGTGGTGACCAGCCCCGCCCCGAAGCGTCGGGTCAACCGCTCGGAGGCCAGGGAGGAGATGTATGGTGCCGACGGCGATTATGAAGGTGATGCCCCGGCGAAGGAGACCGGTACCCCCAAGGTCCTCGTGCATGACGGGCCAACCCGCACCCACGAGCGAGTCTGGCAGTCCCAGAGTGATGAAGGCCAGGTAGATGCTGGCGAGCAGCAGATACACGGCGAGCCGCTCCGGGAGACGGCGGGCCTATGCGAAGTCCCGGCCGAACACGCCAGCCTCACCGGCCAGCCGTGCAGCCGCCCGCCGATCGACCTTTCCCGGCCCGCGCAGCGGCAGCGCCTCGGCGACGACGACGCGCTTGGGAGCATGGGCGCCGTCCAGTCGCTGTCGCGCCGCGGCCCGCAACCGCTGCCCCCAGGCCGAGCGGTCGCCGATCTGCTCTCCCGTTTCCGGCACGACGACGGCAACCACGGCGCTGCCCCACTCGGCGTCGGGCAGCCCGACCACGCAGGCCTCCTGAACTCCGGGCAGGGCGGTGAGCACCTGCTCGACCTCCCGGGGCACCACCTTGATGCCGCCGGTGATGATCACCTCGTCCGCGCGCCCCAGCACGGTCAGTGTCCGCACGCCGTCCGGGCCGGTGATGAACCGTCCCAGATCGCTGGTCAGCAGTTCGCGGCGGGCTGCCGGGGACGCTGGTCCGCCGGCGCCCTCGCCGCCTCCGCCGGGTCGTATTTCAGCTCTGCAGCCCCGGGACTCGCGGAAGACCGCCGAGCCCGCACGGTCGGCGTCGGCGTACCCCTGCGCCAACACCGGCCCGGACAGGACGATCCTGCCGCGGCCGACCGCATCGGGGTCCTCAATGCACACCTCGACGCCGTCCAACGGCACGCCGTCGTAGACGCAGCCACCGCCGGTTTCACTCATGCCATAGGTGGTCACCACACGCACCCCGGCGGCGCGGGCACGCTCCAGCAGAGCCGGATCGGCCGGGGCGCCGCCCAATAGGACGACGTCGGCGCAGGCGAGGGCGGCGGCCGCCCGTTCCTGCCCCGGGGCCAGCACGCGCACCAATTGAGTGGGCACGAGGGACGCCCGCACCGGCCCGTGTCCGGCTGCCAGCGCGCGCTCCACCCCGTCCGCAAGCGCTCCAGGGTCGAAGCCGCCGCCGGTGTCGACTACCACTGGTTCGCGGCCGGCCAGGACGGAGCGGATGAGCACCTGCAGGCCGGCGACGTGATGCGCGGGCAGGGCGAGCACCCAGACTCCATCACCGCCCAGACGGGCGTGCGTGGCCCGCGCCGAGGCCGTCAGAGCGGACATGCTCATGGCCACCAGGGCCCCGGTGCCGGTGGTGGAGCCGGAGGTGCGCAGCACAATATCGGTCTCCGGGTCTCCGGCAGGTCCGGACGGGTCCAGCCGCCGGGACAGGTCGGACAAGACCGTCGCCTCGTCCTCGTCACCCCCGATGGGGACCAACAGGGGGCGCCTGCCGGCACCGTCCCCGTCCTCAATGCGTCGGCGCACAGCTGCAGTCATGGCGGCGACGTCATCGGGGCGGGTGCCCCCGCGCAGCAGGAACAACGGGCGGGCGAAGCTGGTTGTCGCTGACACATGACCAGGGTGGCACGGAAACGGCCACCAACACATCCACAAGAACAGTTAGGGTAGGTACGTGCGTGTCGTCCTCTACATCATCGTCTTCGCGCTGGCCTTGTATGCCGTGCTTGACTGCGCGCGCACGCCGGCGGAGAACATGCCAGCGCATCTGCCCAAACCCATGTGGATTCTGATCATCCTGGCCATGACGGTTGTGGGGCCGCTCGCCTGGATCATCACCTCCCGGGTGCGTGCCGCCGAGGAGCGCGGCGGACAGATCGAGCGCACCGTGTGGTCATCACAGGAGAGTGCGGGTTTGCATTTGGCTGAGCGCCCTCGCCCGGTGGCTCCCGACGACGATCCCGAGTTCCTGGCCGGCCTGGAGCGTGACATTCGGCGCCGCCGCCGGCAGGAGCAGGATACTTCGGCCGCTGCGGAGCGGGAGGACGATGAGGAGTCGGGCGATGACTCCGATGGCCGCGGTGATGCGGGTGAGCCGGGTATCCCCTCCGACGGCTCCCCAGCGTCGTGACCCGGTCCAGCGCCGCCAGCAGGGGCGGCACACCCGTAAATGACGCGTCTGTGAGCGCTATGTCTTCTGGATTTCCGACCTCGACCGCCCTGAACTGGCATCGTTCCTGCCGCCTGATCGGGCCCGCGCGTTTCCGGATTCCACTCAGCGATGCGGTGCTGACCGTCTTGTTCGCCCTGGTGGTGCTGGCCGACTTCACGCTGATGTCTACCTGGGGACCGCACCCGGCCTATGTGGCTAACACTCTGGTGGCGCTGGTGGTGACCGTGGCCCAGCCACTTCGGCACCGTTCCCCCGTGATCTCGGGCCTGATCGTCTACCTGGCCATGGTGGCTTACGTGGCTCTCCTACGATTCACCCCGGTCAACCTCGGTCTGTCACCGATCATCATGGCGGTGCCGACGGCGTTGCACGCGCTAACTCGCTGGGCACCGGACCGGCGCTGGGGCGTAGTGGCACTGCAGGTGGCGCTTGTTGGCGCGATTATCAACCCGCAGACGGTGTACACGGTCAACCCGCACACCGCCCACATGTTCAACTATCCGCCCTTCGGCTTCGCCCTCGCTTGTGTGCTCGTGGTGACCGCCGTCTACCTGTGGGCGTTACGGAGCCGCGGCGACGCCGAGTTGCTGGACCAGATCGCCACCGAAGCCGCCGTCAGGGCGGTGGCGGCGGAACGCCTGACCATTTCGCGGGAACTACACGATCTGGTCGGTCATGGGCTTACCGCAGTCCAGATGCAGGCAGATGCGGGACTGACGCTGGGCACCCCTGAGGCTTTCCACGACTCACTGACAACGGTGCGCGACGTCGCCGCGGGTGCTCTCGCCTCCACGCGCGAAATGGTCGCCCTGCTGCGCGACTCGACGCCCCAGAGGACAATGCTCCCTATAGCGGACCTGGCCGGTATTCCCGATATGGTCGCGCATGCCCGCAACGCCGGCCTGGAGGTGGAAGCCGATCTGCCCAACGCGGCTGAACTCGCCGCCTGGAACCAGCACTGGACGGCGCTGCAGCGTCTGGCACTGAGCCGCATCGTCTCCGAGGGACTGGCCAACGCCGCCAAGCACGGCACCGGCAGTGTCCGCATCACCGTCTCCCAGCACGACGGTCACTGCGAGGTGCACATCACCAACCCGGTGGCGGACCCGTCCCCCGCCGACTTCTCGTATCGCAGCGGTCTTTCGGGCATGGCCGAGCGGCTGCGTCTAATAGATGGCCGACTGGACGCCCGCCCTTGCAGCGAGACCGGAGACAGCTTTGTGTTGGATGCCGTCTTTCCTGCGGACTTCCCAACCGGCCCCACCCCGGAGGAGGGCAAGTGAGCGCAGGTCGACTGCGCATAGCCGTCGTCGATGACCAGCAGCTGCTAGTCGCAGCCTTCAGCACACTTCTGAACGCCCAGGCGGACATGCATGTGGTTGCTACGGCGCATGATGGGCGGTCGGCGCTTGACGTGCTGCGCCGGGCTCATAAACGTGGCGAGACGGCCGACGTGGTCCTGATGGACATCCGCATGCCGGGTCTTGATGGTATTGCGGCAACACAGCGGATTCTGACCGATCCGGAATTGAGCGGCCAAGGCGTTCGGACCACCCGTGTGCTCATGCTTACCACCTTCCAGGAGGAGGAACTGGTGATGGGGGCACTGCGAGCCGGGGCGGTCGGTTTCCTGGTGAAGGACTCCGGCCCAAATGATCTCATTGCGGCGGTTCGCGCCGTTGCCGCCGGCCAGGCCTGGCTTGATCCGGTCATCACCCCCTATGTGCTCCGCGCCCTTGAGGGAGAGTCGACGGCGAGCACATCCCAACCGAATTTCCCTGTGGGGCTGCTGCCCGGTGAGAAGCTGACCGGCCGCGAGCGCGACGTGCTTGAACTGGTTTGTCGGGGAATGACCAACCCGGAGATAGCGGCGCGCCTGTACATCGCCGAGTCGACCGTGAAGACGCATGTCAAGGCGCTACTGGGCCGCACCGGCTGCCGCAATCGGGTTGAGCTGGTCATTCACGCCCTGCAAACCGGGATGGTTAGCACCGTTCTGTAGACGGCAACCGGCCTCCCCCTTTCGGGGGAGGCCGAACCGGAAGCCGAGCGGCCTCTGGTGTCCCATGTGGGGATCCGCCACCGGGGTGGACGGGCGGACGCTGAGCCCATGAGCACACAATCGTCATCCCCTTCCATCGCACCACCGCTCTCCACCCCCACCTCATCCCACGTACCCGCCGCTGTCATCACCCCACCCGGGCTGGCACTGCGGGGCGTCCACGTCAGCTACGGCAGACTAAAGGTGCTGGCCGGCCTGAGCCTGACCGCCCGTCCGGGCCGCGTATACGGTCTGCTGGGGCTCAATGGTGCCGGCAAGTCCACCACCTTCAACGCCGCGCTGGGGCTACTGCGCCCCACCGCCGGTTCAATCGAGGTGCTGGGCAAGCCCCTGGGCCGCGAGAGCCTGACGCATATGGGGGCCAGCATCAACGGACCCGCCTTCTACCCGCAGCTGTCCGCCCGCCGCAACCTGCGCATCCACTGTCTGCTGACCGGTACCGCCCCGGAGGTGATCGACCCGCTGCTGGAGCAGGTCGGCCTGGGGCAGGCCGGCCGCAAACGGGCGGGCAGTTTCTCCACCGGCATGAAAGTGCGCCTTGCCCTGGCGATGGCACTGCTGGGCGACCCGGAGGTGCTGGTACTGGACGAGCCGCAAAGTGGCCTGGACCCGCAGGGAATCATCTGGCTGCGCGATCTTTTGCGCGAGCTGGCTGCGGGCGGGCGCACCGTCATCGTTTCCAGCCATATGCTCGGGGAGATGGCGCGTACCTGCGATGACATAGGTGTGCTCGCGGGCGGGCGCATGGTCTATGAGGGGCCGCTGGTCGACTTCGCCGCCGCCGGACAGGACCTGGAGGAGGCATTTCTCACTGCCGTCACCGGAGCCGAACGGCACGACGGGCAGGAGGCACGCAAATGACCACCGGTATCAGTACAGCAAGCTCCCAGACTGTCCCCTCCCAGACGGACCGGACGCAGTCCCCGCCTGCCTCCCGACGGCGGCCCCTGCCCGGCATCGGTGCCGTACTGTGCGCAGAGTTAGCTCGTAGTAGGCACACCGCCACCTGGGGCGTTCCGGTGGGAGTACTGGTTTTCGCCCTGCATGCGCTGCTGGTGGCGCATGCCGCCCGCACCGCCGACGGCTGGAATGACGGCGTGCTGCCGTGGCTCAACCCCTACCCCGCCGCCTTCGCCCTGCCCATGGGAGCGCTGACCGGTGCCATGACGGCCTGGCGCGAACGGCGCCACCGGGCCGGCGGGACCGCCTGGCGGGCCAACATCCCGGCACTGACCGTGGCGGCACGCGTGGCCGTGTTGGCCGCCTCGGCCCTGGTTTCGCAGGTCATTGTGCTGGCGCCGATCGTGATTGACGCGCTTGTGCGCGGCGCCGGTTGGGGTCCGTGGTGCCAGTACCTGCTGTTCGCCCTGGTGATGTGGGTGTCGGTCACGGGGGCGAGTGTTTGGGGACTGGCGCTGGGCCAGTGGCTCGGCGGCATCGCCGTCGGACTGGCCCCGGCGCTGGCGCTGGTGTGGTCGGCCGCGGGCGCGCTGCATGCGGAGACGCGGTCCTGGTGGGCCCTGCCGTGGACCTGGGCGATGCGCCCGACCCTGCCGCTGCTGGAGGTGCACGCCAACGGCCTCTCCCTGGAGCCGGGCTCGCCGGTGTGGGACTACCCAGTGGCGCCGGGCGTGCTGGGCAGCGCCGGTCTGTGCCTGCTCGGCGTGGGTGCGGCAATGCTGGGCGTGCACCGGACGACTAGTGCGCCAACGGGCGCGAGACTGCGGTACTTCCCCGCAGCGCGCCGTGACCGCCGAGCACCCGGCCCATCTGACCGAAACCCGCATACCCCTGAGCGCACATCCCAAGTGGTACTGGGTGCCCTGGCCACACCGGGCTCGCGCAGCACCGTCCGTGCGGTCGGCCTTGGCCTGCCCTGGCGGTTGTGGGCGCTGCTTACGGCCGTGCTGCTGGCGCTTCTGGGCCTGACGCAGGCGGGCTACTCCGCCGCTTACGCGATGCCGCTGTTCGCCCTGGCGGGCGCACCTATAGCCGCCTGGGTGGCGGGAGCCACGGCATGGCGCGCCCAGGCCGACGCCTGGCGGGGCCTGGTGCTGCGAGCCCGGCCGGCGACCCTGACTACGGCGGCGCTGACCTGGGCAATGGTGCTGCTGGCCATGGCGCTGATTCCGGCATGGGCCATCGCCTGCCTGGGGGCGCCACTGTTCCCCACCGTGTCTGAACTGAGCGGACTGGGTGCGCCCGTGTACATGTTCATGGTGCTGCCCTTCGTGGCCTTCATGCTGGCGGCGCTCGCTCATGCGCTGGCACAGGTAGCCGGGATGGCGGCGACGGTGATCGTTGGCGTGGGCCTGTTCCTGGTGGGCCTGGTGATCGACGGCAACGAGGCACTGGTGGCGACGCCGCTGTGGCGCCTGGCGCCGTGGGGCTGGATTCAGGCGGCGGGCGCCTACCCGGGGCGCTGGGGGACGATCGCTGCGGCCAGCCTGGCGATCGGCCTGGCCGCCTTCACCGTCAGCGCCACCCGGGGCCGGGCCATCGCCACCCGGCACCACGAGTGACGGCCAGCACGCTCATCGCTTTCTGGGACGCTTCTGATGCGCGTCCTGCTTGCCGCGTTCCTTCCACAGCTCCCAACCGACCTCGGCACAACCAATCAAGGTAAGACCCACCAGGGTTGCGATAACCTCGAAGCGGACGTCCTTCCAGGAACCTCCGACAATGAGCTCACCCAGGCCGAACCACAGTGCGGTCGGCAGCGCGATGGCAGCCGTGCATGCCACCAGGACCAGAATCGCGAGCGCCTTGCGTCCCATCTTCATCTTCAACTCGATCAAGCCGCTTTAATACCGCACTCGACGGCAGCCACGACGAGCATACCCACCGCCCCCGTCAGCCTCACCCTTAATCTGATCAAACAGCGCGTCGAGATCAACGGGAACGAATTCTCCATTGTCGAGATAGATACCTCCAGACTGTTCAATCTGCCGCAGCCCATCAGCGGTGGAGTCGATCGCAGATTGCTCGTCCGATCCTCCCGCAGCACCCTCGGAAGCGTATGCCACGCCTCCTATCGAAGCCGCAGCCGCACCCGTGGCCGCGAACACCATCGCATGCCTTCCGGTCATCATTGAGAACAACCTCTCTCCATCGAGAAGAAACAGTACTTCTGAGACGGTTGACATCCCCCGCGGTGCAACCCGGAAAGTCAACACAGCTCAGCCAAAAAGCCCACAGGGAAGGAGTTGAGGCTGGATGAGCGCGTTGTACAAGAACCGGAAGCACGGCCGCAAATTGCACAAGCGGTAGCAGCCGCTCGGGCCCTTGCCATGCCCACACAGCTTACTGGAGTCAGTCCAGCGCAGGCGGCTGATAGCGAGGCCAGTTGGAGGTGTCCACGGCGTAGCCCCAGGCAGCGGCGTGCACGAACCAGTCCGCCGGCAGCCAGGTGCGCCCCACCAGCTGGGGGTGACCGGGCAGGTACTGGGCCGCCCACATCACCAGGATCAGCTCGGACCACTGGGCGCGCAGCTTCCAGCGCGCCGAGCCCGACGCATTGGCGGCCGCCATCACCACCTCACCCACCTCGGTCAGCTGCACCTCCTGCACGTCGGCGAAGGCGATCGGCATGACGCCCTCGCCGGTGCCCAGATAGATGCCGTGGGTCGAAACCGTCAGTCGGGCGTATGCCAGGTGCCGCCACTTCTCTACGGCGTCGGCCTCGGCGGCACGCTTGCGCCGGGAGTTCAGGTAGGCCTGCCCGCCGAAGAATGCGGCGGTCAGCGCCAGCCCCACCGGACCACCAGCCAGGAAGAAGCCGCGGGAGGGGTTATAGGTGGCGTCGCCACGCCGCCACAGCAACATCTCCGCATCACAGGTGGCCAGCATGACCTCATCGGGGGCGAAGACGGCGCGGATGGGGTCCACCACCGGGGAGACGGGGTTGGGACGGCGTCCGGCCCGCAGGGCGGTGAGCACGCCGGCGGTGTTCCACCACACGAAGTCCTGGCCAGTCCAGGGCCGCTGCGGCGCGGGCCGGGGCGGGGCGGTGGGAACGACTTCGGCACCTAGAGCGGGAACCAGCTCGCCCACGGTCGATCCGGCCGGGGCTGCCGAGCCAACAGTTGCGCTTCGATCAGCAGACGCATGCTGCCCACCGGATACGTTCGGGTCAACGGAACCTCCCGGGTCGGTACCGTCAACAACGTCGTCGGACCGCTCTGGGCCTGACGGTACGGGCATGCCGGTCATGCGTCCTGTGCGGCGCGCTCGGCGCCAGCGGAACCATTGGGCGCTTCAGCTCCACCGGCCCCAACGTTTTCGGCGGCGGCTGAAGTTCCGGGCACCATGTCTGCGGCTCGGCGCAGCAGGTCCCCGGCGGGCTCCCAGTAGGAAAGCCCCACCAGGGTGCGCCCATCAAAGGTGAGCGAGGTCAGTGACGCGAGCGCGCACTGGCGGCGTCGCGGATCATGCACCAGAGATCTGCCCTCCAGGCGCAGGCGCAGCGCCCACACGGGCAACTGGTGTGACACCAAAAGCGCCTCGCGGCCCTCCACCTGGGGGATGGCGGCGCGCACGGCCTGGCTCATGCGGTCCACCAGCTGGGTGTACGGCTCCCCCCAACTGGGGCGCAGCGGATTCAGGTAGTAGCGCCAGTGCTCGGGGCGCGCCAGAATCTTCCGGTCCCGGTTGATGGGCACTCCCTCGAAGTGGTTATCGGCCTCGATCAGCCGCGCATCGCAGCTGGGGGCAAGACCGAAGGCCCGCGCCGTGGGGGCGCCCGACTCGCGCGCCCGCTCCAGCGGGGAGGTGATCACGGCGGCGATGTCGTGGCCGGAGGCCGCCAGTACTTCGGCGACCTGCTCGGCCATCCGGCGGCCGAGTTCGGACAGGTGGTAGCCGGGCAGGCGTCCGTAGAGCACGCCTTCGGGGTTGTGGACCTCGCCATGCCGCATGAGGTGAATGGTGGTACGCGCCATGCCGCGATTGTCGCACGCCTGCTCCCGCTTGACGACGCCGCCCGGCGCCGAGATCACTGTCCCGGATGCCGCTGCGGCGCATCGTGCGTCACCGCCGCACGTCCCGTATGGTGCGTCCATGACGACTCGCAGCGCATGGGGTCTCGGCCTGGCGACCGTGACCGACGACGGCAACACCCTCGACGTCTGGTATCCGCGGCCGGTCCTGGGCCAGGCGCCCGCGGACGGCGACACCGATCTGCTGGCCACGCTCAGTTCCATGGAGCGCCGTGACCCGGCGCGCGGCGTACATACCACGGTGGTACGGACCTCGGCCGACCTTGATGACGCCCCCCAGACGGTGGCCGGCGCGTATCTGCGCCTGCACGTTCTCTCCCACCGGCTAGTGCTGCCTAACACGATCAACTTGGATGGCATCTTCTCCCGCCTGCCCAATGTGGTATGGACCTCGGCGGGCCCCTGCGCAGTGGACGGCTTCGAGTCCACCCGCATCCGCCTGCAGGCCTCACTGGGGCACCCGGTCCAGGTGCTGTCGGTGGACAAGTTCCCGCGCATGACCGACTACGTTCTACCCACGGGAGTACGTATCGGTGACGCCGCGAAGGTGCGGCTGGGCGCCTACCTGTCGGAGGGCACCATCGTCATGCATGGCGGTTTCGTCAACTACAACGCGGGCACCCTCGGCCGTTCAATGGTGGAGGGAAGCATCGCTCAGGGGGTGGTCATCGGCGACGGCTCCGACATCGGCGGCGGCGCCTCCACCATGGGACTGGCCTCCGGCAATGGCCGACGCGTGGCACTGGGCGAGCGCTGCCTGCTGGGCGCCAACTCGGGTCTGGGGATCCCCCTGGGCGACGACTGCGTGGTGGAGGCCGGTCTGTTCGTCACTGCCGGCACACGTGTGTCGTTGATGCCGCAGGGAGGGGTTGTGCCCGGTGCGCACGGGCTGTTCAAGGAGCCGCGGGTGGTTCCCGCCAGCGAGCTGGCGGGCGCATCCAATGTGCTGTTCCGCCGCAACTCCCAGTCCGGGGCGGTCGAGGCCCTCTCCCGGGGAGGCAAGGGAATCGAACTGGCCCCGCAGGCCGCCTCCCGCTAGGGCCGGTCGCGCGGACGGACCCGCACGGGGGCACCTGGAAACGCCCCGCCCCCGCAGTCCATTGAAAGAGACGACCGCGACCACCATGCAAGACAATCGGCGCGTCAGCTTTCATTCTTTGTGACACGCATTACGATAGCTGTGTAGCTGGTCCTGAAGTCGTCTGTCGATGGGAGCTCCGATGTCCACATCCACCCGCTCCCCCTCCCAAACCGGTCCTTCCAGCGGTGAGCGCCTCGCCGGCCCCGCCGACGGCGCACCCCCCACAGCCTCACACGGCGACCTGCCCGCGCCCCGTCCACGGCGCCGCGCCCGCCCGTCCTTCACCGTGCTGAAGACGACCATGGCGATCACCGGCACCATCATGGGAATGTTCGTGCTGGTCCACATGATCGGCAACCTCAAGGCCTTCCAGGGGGCACAGGCCTACAACCACTACGCCGAATGGCTCCGGGAGATCGGTTACCCGCTCGTCCCCCACGAGGGCGTGCTGTGGATTCTGCGACTGGTATTGGGAACCTGCCTGGTCCTGCATGTTGCCGGGGGCATCACCCTGTGGTGGCGGGGCCGGAAGGCCCGCGGCTCCTTCCGCCGGCAGAACATGCATCCACGCACCCTTGGCGCCCGTTCCATGATCTTCACCGGCGGCCTACTGCTCGTCTTCATCTTCGTGCACCTTCTGGACCTGACCATCGGCCGCCTGGTGTCCTCCCAGGGCTTTATGGCCGCCACACATTCCGACGGCCAACTGACGGCCTACGCCTACGAGAACCTGATCGCCAGCCTGTCGCGCCCACCGATGGCGATCTTCTACAGCCTGGTGATGCTGGCCATCGGAGTGCACCTGGCGCAGGGACTGTGGTCGGTGGTCAACGACCTGGGCGGCACAGGCACCCGGCTGCGGCGTTTCTGCCTGGTAGTCGCCATCGCCGTCGCCCTGGCCATTGCTGTGGGCAACGGCATGCTGCCCCTTCTGGTGTTGAGCGGAGTGATCTCATGAGTGCCGTCCCCCCGCCGCCGGTCGACGACCTGTACGACGTCGGCCCCGACCTGGACCCGCGCCTGCCCGACTGCCCGCCTCAGGAGGCATGGACACGTCGGCGCGATGAGTACCGGCTGGTCAACCCGGCCAACCGGAGGCGCCTGACCGTGATCGTAGTGGGCACCGGCCTGGCCGGCAGCGGGGCCGCCGCCACCCTGGGGCGGCTCGGCTACCGGGTGGAGTGCTTCAGCTTGCACGACCTGCCCCGCCGGGCACACTCCGTGGCCGCTCAGGGCGGGATCAACGCCGCCCGGGCGCGCAAGGTCGACGGCGACTCCCTGAACCGCTTCGTCAAGGACTCCGTCAAGGGCGGCGACTACCGCGGTCGCGAGGCCGACGTGGTGCGCCTAGGCACGGAATCGGTACGGGTGATCGACCACATGTACGCCATCGGCGCCCCCTTCGCCCGCGAGTACGGCGGCCAGTTGGCCACCCGCTCCTTCGGCGGCGTGCAGGTCTCCCGCACCTACTACACGCGCGGACAGACCGGTCAGCAGTTGGAGGTCGCCTGTGCTCAGGCGCTGCAGGAGCAGATCGACGCCGGAAGCGTGCACATGCACTCGCGCACCGAGATGCTGGACCTGATCGTCGCCGATGGCCGCGCCCAGGGCATTATCACCCGTGACCTGCTCACCGGTGACATCCGGGCCTGGACGGCGCACGCCGTCGTGCTGGCCACCGGCGGTTACGGCTCCGTCTTCCACTACTCCACCCTGGCGATGGCATCCAACGCCTCGGCCACCTGGCGAGCCCACCGCCGCGGCGCCGCCTTCGCCTCCGCCTGCATGGTGCAGTTTCACCCCACTGCACTGCCGGTCAGTTCGAACTGGCAGTCCAAGACCACGCTGATGAGCGAATCACTGCGCAATGACGGGCGCATCTGGGTCCCCAAGGAGCCTGGGGACGACCGGCCCCCGAACGACATCCCGGAGGATGAGCGCGACTACTATCTGGAGCGCAAGTACCCGGCCTTCGGCAACCTGACCCCGCGCGACGTCGCCTCCCGCAACGCCCGTGAACAGATCGAGTCCGGGCGCGGCGTCGGCCCGCTGCGCAACTCCGTCTATCTGGACTTCCGTGATGCCCTTCAACGCTTGGGCAAGCCGGTGATCGCCGCCCGCTACGGCAACCTGTTCGAAATGTATCTGGACGCCACCGGCGAGGACCCCTACGAGGTGCCCATGCGTATCGCGCCGGGCGCCCACTTCACCATGGGCGGCCTGTGGGTGGACTTCGACCAGATGTCCACCATTCCCGGACTGTTCGTGGGTGGGGAGGCGTCGAACAACTATCACGGAGCCAACCGGCTGGGTGCGAACTCGCTGCTGAGCGCCTCCGTGGACGGCTGGTTCACGCTGCCGCTGTCGGTGCCCAACTACCTGGCCGGGCTGGTGGGCACCGGTGTGCTGGCCGACGACGCCCCGGAGGTGTCCGACACACTCGCTGATTCCCGCAGCCGGGTGGAGGCTCTGCTGGCGGTGGGAGGCACCCACCGGCCCGTCTGGTTCCACCGGCGTCTGGGTGAAATCCTGTACGCCGACTGCGGGGTGAGTCGCTCCGAGGCGGGGCTGCGCCACGGACTGGAGCAGGTGCGGGCGCTGCGTGAGGAGTTTTGGGCGGATGTGAAGATCGTCGGTGGCCCGCAGCGGCTGAACCAGGAGTTGGAGAAGGCACTGCGCGTGGCCGACTTCCTGGAGTTGGCCGAGGTGATGATCCTGGACGCGCTGGACCGGCGTGAATCCGCCGGAGCCCATTTCCGGGAGGAGTACGCCACCGCCGAGGGCGAGGCCAAGCGCGACGACGCCCAGTGGTGCACCGTGTCCGCCTGGCTGACCGACGCCTCCGGTCGGCACACGCGCCGCAGTGAACCTTTGAACTTCTCGCTGGTACCGATGCAGGTGAGGGATTACCGATGAGAGTCGAACTGGAGATATGGCGGCAGGACGGGCCGCGCGCCAACGGCCGCTTCGAGTCCTACGCCGTGGACGACGCCGAGCCGGAGATGAGCCTGCTCGAGCTGCTGGACCACCTCAACGATCAGATAATCGAGGGCGGCGGCGAACCAGTCGTATTCGAGTCCGACTGCCGCGAGGGCGTGTGCGGCATGTGCGGCTTCCTGGTCAACGGCAAGCCGCATGGCCCGCAGGACAACACCCCCGCCTGCCGTCAGCATCTGCGGGCCTTCCCCGGGGTGACGCGCTTCCGCCTGGAGCCGTGGCGCTCGGAGGCCTTCCCGGTCATCCGCGACCTGGTGGTGGACCGCACCGCGCTGGATGAACTGATTCGTGCCGGCGGGACGGTGGACGTTGCTGCCGGCACGGCCCCGGACGCCGACTCCGTCGCACAGCCCTACCTGCAGGCCGAGCAGGCGCTCGACTTCGCCGCCTGCATCGGCTGCGGGGCGTGTGTAGCCGCCTGCCCCAACGGTGCGGCCATGCTGTTCGCCGGAGCGAAGCTGGCGCACCTGTCGCTGATGCCGCAGGGCCGCCATGAGCGCTCCCGGCGGGCGCGGCGCATGGCGCAGACGGTTAACGAGATCTTCGGTCCGTGTTCCTTGTACGGGGAGTGCGTTCCGGCCTGCCCTGCGGGTATACCGCTGACGGCGATAGCCGCCCTGAACCGGGAGGTGCTGCGAGCTGGCCTGCGCGGGCGCAGCCGCGACGACTGACGCGGCTGTGCCCGCGGGGCGCAGCTACGGCCGCAGGCGGCGCCCCGCGCGCCGAGTCGACCGCATAGTCCACACCGAGCCGACGCTGAGCTGGGCCCGCTCGCCTGCGAGCACAACACGGGTCGACTCCGGGTCGGCCGGGTAGATGCGGGCAGACACCGCACGCCAGTCGCTGAAAACCTCCAGGACTGAGCGGTCCAGGAGCACCCTCAGGCGCACCGGATCATCGGCGTCGCCGCTGGTACGCACGGGCATGGTCACCGCCCTGGCCTCGACCCCGGGCTCATGCGAGGCATGCGAAGGATCCACGCGAACCACACAGCTCTGAGCACCCCGCTCCACACGAATCACGGTTCTCTCCCCCCTGCCCGCCACACCCCCGCCATGAACGAGGACGACCTCCGCATATCCGCACATGTCCAGGCTGAGCTCCAGCTCGATGTCCAGCCCGCCGCCGCAAATGGACGAGGCCGGCCGCGCGCCATCAACGGCGCCCGGCGGGATCGACTCGTGCCGCTCCCGCAGCCGGGCGAGCTCCGGCACCGGCTCGACGGCGAGAGCGCCGTCGTGGGCCGACAGCAGCCGTGGCACTGTCATCACACCGCACCAGCCGGCACGGGCCACGCCACGCTCATCACGCGCCTCCGGCATCCAGCCGAACTGGATGCGTCGGCCGGCTTCATCCAGGTAGCTCTGGGGGGCGTAGCAGAAGCGCCCGCCCCAGTCGACGCGCTGCAGGCGGGCAGGGTGGAAGCGACCCTCGCTGTAATCGCCGACGAATGCCAGAGTCTCCTGGGGATGCCCCTGGTGCCATGCGGAGAAGATCAGGGCGTGGCGCGCCGAGCCGCCGGCCCCGTCGGCTCGGCCGTCAGGGCCAGACGGCGGCAGGGCGATGAGATCGGGGCACTCCCACATCGTGGCAGTCCAGGGATCCTCCGGGGCCGCCCGCCAGTCCGAGCCGACGAGAATCGGCCCGCAATAAGTCCAGTTGCGCAGGTCCGAAGAGGTATACCGCACTACCGCGCCCCCACGGTCCGTGGTTCCCGCCCCCATCAGCTGCGTCCAAGACCCGTCTGGCTCCTGCCAGACACAGTGATCACGGAAGTCAGTGACCGGCAGCTCACCGGGAGGGTCGGCAATCACCGGATTACGCGGGTCCTTCTCCCACTCGACGAGCAGCGGATCCGCGGCATCGGCAGCAACCGCAAGAGCCGCCGTCTGGCGACCCCCGCGGTTGGCGGAGTACACGATCGTGGGATGGCCGTCGTCGACCACCGCAACCCCTGACCAGCACCCGTCTTCATCCGGGCCCTCGCCTGTGCGGGCAGGGGAAAGAGCGATGGGTAGGTCCATCCAGCTCAGTAGGTCTCGTGAGACCGCGTGCCCCCAGTGGATCCGGTGGTGCGCCGGCCCCAGCGGGTTGTACTGGTAGAACAGGTGGTGCAGCCCATCGCGCTGGAGCAGACCGTTCGGATCGTTCATCCAACCTGCGGGCGGTGTGAAATGGAAACGTGGCAGGAGCGGATCGGCCTCCGCGCGCATCACGAGTTCCTCCTGGACCCCTCTGCCATCCGCAGGCGCAGGCTCGGGGCATACGGTGCTCACGGTGCTACGGCCTCCTCAGTTGCTTGCACTCCACTGCCCATCTCGGTGGTCAGTGCGGTGCCTGCGGCACCTCTGGGAGCGTACCGGTGGCAGCGCACCCAGTGGTCTGCGCCGACGCGGTGGCGCACCGGCTCCGTTTCCGAGCAGGGCTCGGCATCACCTGCGTGCGGGCAGGATGTGGGGTGAAGCACCTGGCGGCGCAGTGCCTGCCGCTCGTCCTTCGTCAGGACGAGCCGCCGGGAAGGGTCCGGAACCGCAGACAGCAGCAGCCGCGTATAGGGGTGGTCCGGGTCAGCCATTATGTCTACCGATGGCCCCGATTCCACAAGCTCTCCGCCGAACAGCACCGCCGTAGTGTCTGCGACGTACCTGGCACTTGCAAGATCGTGGGTGATGTAAAGCATCGAGAGCCCCCGCTCGTCGCGGAGCTTGAGCATGAGGTTGAGAATACCGATGCGTACCGACACGTCGAGCATGGATGTCGGCTCATCGGCAAGCAGAATCTCCGGTTCACAGGCCAGCGCCCGCGCAATTGCGACACGCTGCCGCTGACCGCCCGAAAGCTGGTGCGGGAAGGAGTCGAGCATGCTCGTCTCTAGCCCAACGGTCTCCATCAGCTCCTCGGCGGCCCGCTCACGCTCCGCACCCCGCCTTCCGGGTTGGTGCAGAGCGAGCGAACGGCGCAGTACGTGGCCGATCGTGTGCACCGGATTGAGTGACCCGAAGGGATCCTGGAACACCATCTGTACGCGACCGCGGTAGGACCGCGAGACCCGGCGCGGTTCTTCGGCGAGGATGTCGCGTCCGTCAACCAGGAACCGTCCCGAGGTGGGCTTGTCGAGTCGCGAGACGATTCTGGCGATCGTGGACTTGCCCGATCCGGACTCGCCCACCAGTGCGAGGATCTCCCCCTTGTGGAGGGTTAGGTCGACGCCGGACAGGGCGTGGACGACTTTCCGCGTAAACAGGCCGCCCTGACTGAAGTCCTTATGCAGGTCTTCAATCTTCAGCACGGGGTCCCCCAGGGGCGGGGTTACGATCAGCTGCTCACTCATGGCAATTCCTTGTCGGCATAGTCGGTCTGCGAGGGCTTGCCGTAACTGCGCGCGCACGCAGGCAGCGGCTGCTCACCCCGTACGGGGGAAACCCAGCGTCCGGGCGCAACCTCAACGAGGTCCGCGATGGAACGGGCCCAGGGGCGGTCCGCGCCGTCGCGGGAGTCAGACAGGCCCGTGCGGCGCAACCGCGGCCCACTGATCGGGGGGAATGCCCCCATCAATGCGCGCGTGTAGGGGTGAAAGGGGTCGGAGAAGATCTCCTTAGACGGTCCCATCTCCACCAGGCGCCCGCCATACATGACACCCATGCGGTCGGAGATATCAACCATCAAGGAGATGTCGTGGGTGATGAACAAGATGGAGAAGCCCAAACGCTCCTTGAGCTCGGTCACCTGCTCCATGATTTCCTGCTGAACCACCACGTCGAGCGCGGTGGTCGGCTCGTCCATAATGAGCAGCGAGGGGTTGAGTGCCAGACCTATGGCGATGACCGCGCGCTGCCGCATACCGCCGGAGAGCTGGTGCGGGTAGCTTTTTAGCCGATCGGCGGGTATACCCACTACTCCCAGCAATTCTGCGGCGCGCTCGCGCGCCTCCCGCTTGGAGACCCGCTCATGGGTGGTAAGGACATCAATGATCTGGTCCCCCACCGTCATCACCGGGTTGAGCGCGTTCATCGCGGATTGGAAGACCATCGCCACTTCTCGCCACCGGAATTGGCGCAGCTCCTCCGCGGACATGCCTAGCACGTCACGACCGTCGAAGGTGATCGATCCGTGGGTGATCTCGGCTGGGGGCTTGAGCAGCCGCATGATCGCATTGGCCGTGGTGGACTTTCCGCAGCCGGACTCGCCGGCAAGCCCAAGGACCTCTCCCCTGCCGATTGTGAAGGTCACACGGTCCGCACCGATCACGGAACGGGCGTCACCGCTGTACTCCACACGGAGACCGTCAACCACCAATAGTGGCTTGTCATCCTCGCGCCGACGGCCGGTACCTCCCAGGCCCACCGAAGCGCTCGTTGTTTCACCCATGTCAGACCTCCACCACAGTCGCGCCCTCACGCAGTGCCTTGCGGGCGCGCTTCGAGGGCTTGCGCAGACGCGGGTTGGTGACCTCATCCACGCCGAAGTTGATCATTGCCAGCGCGAACGCCACCAGGGCGATGCACAGACCCGACGGCAGGAAGGTCCACCAGCGACCGGTCATGAGCGCGCCGTCGTTCGATGCCCAGTACAGGTTGGTCCCCCAGGAGACCACCGAGGAGTCGCCCAGGCCGAGGAACTCCAGGCCAGCCTGGCTGCCGATGGCCGCATTGACGCAGCCGAGGATCGTGGACATCACTATCGAAGCCATGTTCGGCAGAATCTCTCCGAACATGATCCGCAGCGGACGCTCACCCGTAACGAGGGCGGCCGCAACGAAGTCCTTCCCCCGCACCGACAGCGCCTGGCTGCGCATCACCCGGGCGGCGCCCGCCCAGCCGGTTACCACCAGGACGATAATGATCGTCCCCTGACCCGGAGGCATGAAGCCCGCGAGCACCACCAGCAGCGGGAGCCCAGGAAGCAGCAAGAACACATTGGTTACAACGGCGAGTATGCCGTCGACCGCACGACCGAAGTAGGCCGACGCCAATCCGATGAGCAGGGCCACGAAGGTCGCGATGACGCCGACGCTGAGCCCGACCGCCAGCGAGGAGCGCGCTCCCCACAGCGTCATGGCGAACACATCCTGTCCCTTCGGAGTAACACCCAACCAGTGTTCAGCGCTGGGAGGCGCAGCCATAGAGGAGGTGATCCGGGCCGGGTCGCCGGGGCTGATGACGGGCGCCAGCAGGGCCAGGACGATGAACAGCAGCAGAACCGCGATCCCGAAGAGAGCCTTGCGAGAGTTCAGGAGACTGCGCAGAATCCCGGTTGAGCGACGGATCCGCGCAGATGGCATGGCTACCAGTGGGTTTCCCATGACTGGCTCCTTTCAGGCGGTCCGCACGCGCGGGTCGAGGCGGACGTAGACGATGTCGACCAGGAAGTTCGCGGCGAGCACCGCGGCCGTGATCGTAAAGAAGATCCCCTGCATAAGCGGGTAGTCGAGCGCATTGACAGCACTGAGCAGCTGGTAGCCGACACCCGGGTAGGCGAAGACAACCTCGGTGAGCATCGAGCCGCCGACGATGAACCCCAGGGACATGCCGAAGCTGGTCACCGAAGGAAGCATCGCGTTACGTGCCGCGTACCGCAGCATTATGCGGGAGCGCTTGAGCCCCTTGGCCTCGGCCATCACGATATAGTCCTCAGAGTTGGTTGAAATCATCGTGTTGCGCATCCCCAGCGCCCAGCCGCCCAGCGACACCAGCACAATGGTGGACGCTGGCAGCACCAGGTGGTAGGCGACATCAGCGAGGAAGGCGGGGCTTGCCCAGTCCGCCACAATGCCGGCGGTGAATGCGTGCCGCAGCGGGAACCAACCCAGGCCGGTGCCGAAGACGTACAGGCCCGCCATGGCCAGCCAGAAGTAGGGGAATGACCCCAGGAACACCAGCAGCGGGGGGAAAACGGAGTCGATGAAGCCACCGCGGTACCAGGCGGCGATTATCCCGAGGAGATTTCCTAGCAGCACAGCGATCAGGAGGGCGACGGCGCCCAAGAGGATAGTCCACCCGATCTGACTGCCGATCACCTCCGACACCGGACTGGGGAAGCGGGAAATGGATACTCCCATGTCGCCTGTCAGCATCGACTTGATGTACGAGATGTACTGCTGCCACATCGGGCGGTTGTCAAGACCGAACAGCTGCTGTAGCTGTAGGGCCTGCTCCTCGGTGAGTTTCGCACCGCCCTTGGCGAACATGCGTGATACCGGGTCACCCGGCATCAATCGGGGCAGTAGGAAGTTCAGGGTGATCGAGGCCCAGAATGCGAGCAGATAGAATCCCAGCCGTTTTAGGACGTAGGACATGCGTCATTCTCCTTGCGCCGTCGTGTGGACGAGTCGCACCGACGGGGCTTCAGGCCCGTGGCTCGAGGCTCGTGAGAATCAGCACCGTAGTCGTCGACCTGGTGCTGAGGGAGGCGTATGCGTCCTCCTCAGTCGGCCAGCCGGTGAAGTTGATGTCGGTGTAGGCCCCCCACTCCGGGCCGGGGAACAACGGAATAACCGGCCAGATCTCAAGGAAGCGAGCCTGGATCTGCTTGCAGATCTCCTTCTGCTCGGCCTCGTCGAACGTGGCGGCGAACTCCGCCAGAAGAGCGGTGGCCTCTTGGTCGCCCAGGCGGTGGTAATTCTCGAATGTCTGCTCGCCGACCGGCTTGACCTTGTCCACCGACATGGCGGACTGGTAGTAGGTGTAAGGCGTGGCTCCGACAGAGGACCAGCACACCGCGGTATCAAAGCTTCCGTTCTCCAGGGAGGACGTGACCTCGGACCAGTCCGGCGAGTCCACGGTGGCAGTGATCCCAACATCGGCCAGATTCTGCACAATGATCTGCGCAACGCTCAGCCAGTCCGAGGATGTTGAGCCCACCGAGATCGAGAAGCTGAGCTCGCTGCCGTCGGGATTGCTGCGCCTGCCATCGGGGCCCTTGGTATAGCCGGCGTCGTCGAGCGCCTTTTCCGCAGCCGACACGTCATAGGTGCACAGCGGGGACTCGAGCACTTCCGGATCCTTCCACTCGTCGAATCCCTCCCCCATCCCCGTAGTGTCGACCGGGTCGGCATAGCCGCTCATGCCCGTTAGGCACACAGCCTCACGATCGACGGCTTGGCTCACCGCCTTGCGGAACGCGGGGTCGTTGAAGGGCGCCTTGGTGGTGTTCAGCGTCCACTGAATCGTTGAGCCGATACCGGGGAACCAGTAGTGGCGGTGCTCGGAGTCCTTGTCCACATAGGCGGTCTGAATGTCCGCCATGTATTGCGGCGCCCAGTCGACGTCACCGTTGATGGCGGCCAGATTCGCGCCGTCGTTGCCTGCGAAGGCGAGCATACGGATGCCGGGAATCTTGACCTTATCCTTCTGCCAGTAGTTCGGGTTGGGCATGAGGTCGAAGGACTGCGCCTGGAAGTTGGCGATCTCCGTGAACGGACCGGTTCCGACCGGGTTCTCGTTGGTGTCCTTGGCGGGGTCGGCGATCTTGGACCACACGTGGTCTGGCGTGACGAGCTGCTGGCCGAGCTCGTACAGGGCCACGGAGTACGCGCGGGAGAAGGTGAATACGACCGTGTGATCATCCTCGGCGGAGACCGTGTCCAGGTAGTCGTAGCCGCCAAGCGTTTTGAGCTGGACGTCGAAGGTGGTGACCACGTCCTGGGCGACAAGAGGATTGCCATCGGACCACGTGACATCCTCACGCAGGTGGAAGGTCATGGACATGCCGTCATCAGCGACCTCCCACGACTCGGCCAGCCACGGCACGGTATCGCCCCGCACCGCGTTAAAGATCAGCATCGGCTCGTACACGGCTTGCGCGGTCATAGGCGCGCTGTTGGGGGAAAACGGATTGAAGTTGCGGGTGAAGGTGCCCATGTCCTCGCGAGGGATCGTGAGCAGTCGACCGGAGCCCTCGGCGGAGTCGGTTGAGCAGCCGGCCAGTGCGAGAAGGGCCGTTACCGAGCCGATCATCCCTCCGGCGAGGGCCTGGCGACGGGACAGGGATATGGGAGACATGTCAGTGGTTCCTTTCGTCATTGAAGGGTGGAGTCGGTGGGGGTCAGAGCATGTGTGCGGTGTACTGCACCGGGTGGGATATCGCCAGCGGGCGGGCCGCGCAGTAAGCGATTAGACGGACTGGCGCGCCACCAGCGCACAGTCCATAAACTGTTGGCGGGGCACCTCCTTACCGTTGGCCATGGCGTCAAGGGCGTCTACCCCGTACCGGCCCAGTGATTCGAAGGGCAGCGCCACCGTGGTGAGCCCGGGGCGCAGCCCTTCGGCAACGATCTCCTGGTTGTCGACGCCCACCACGGCAATGTCTCGGCCAACACTCAGACCGCGCTCCTTTATTGCGTCATAAGCACCCATCGCCATACGGTCATTAGCGCAGAAGATGGCAGTGGGCGGCTGGTGGTCCTCCAGCAGCCGACGGGCCGCAAGGTAACCGCCCTGGGCAGTCGCACCGCCGACGACGATGAGCGACTCGTCCACCGGCACGCCACATTCGGACAGGATCCGCTCGTAGCCCCGGCGGCGCCCTACAGCAGCCGGAATTGCGGGATCGAGCTCGATGAGACCGATCCGACGATGCCCCGCATCAGCCAGAGCGCGGGTGGCCAACACCCCGGCCTGCTCCTCGTCGGGTAGCACCGCAGGAATATCGGTGTCGGCATCGAAGCAGTGCACCAACACGGTCGGTAGTTCCGCAGCCTCTTGCGGAAGATGCACCGCCCTGTGCGAGCCGGTTGCGTAGATGATCCCCTCGACTCTGTGTTCGAGCATCGTGGCGAAGGCCTGCTTGTCCAGCTCCGGCTCACCGGTGGAGGCCATAATGAAGATGGTCCTCCCGAGTTGCGCCGCACGCCGTTGCGCTCCGACGACGGTGGCTGCGGCGAAGGGGCCGGTAACGATCTCGGTGACCATACCCAAGATGCCCGTGCGCCGCTTCGCAAGGGCCCGCGCACCGGCATTGGGCCGATAACCTACGGTCTTGGCCGCAGCAAGCACCTTCCGGCGGGTCTCTTCCGGGATGGCACTGCCGGGACGGTCGTTCAGCACGAAGGACACCGTTGTGCGTGACACCTCAGCGACCCGAGCAACGTCGGCCATCGTCGCACTACGCCGCCGTGCAGCCATGAGTCTTCCTCGATTCTCGGCAAGCCACAGTCTGATACACCCTCGATTACGCGCGTTACTAACGCGCGTAACTGGAGCGCGATAAGATGTTAGCCACAGTCAGGAAGCACGCGTCAAGACCCGCACACACCTAGTCGACGTGATGCTCATCACAGTGTGACGGCGATGAGCAGCCCTCCAGTCTGGATGTCGGCACCGATTCGCGATCGCTCCGCTTCGCAGGCGTGCCGGACGGCTGCGGCAACACGCTCTATTCGGGCTTGTGCGCCACCAGGGCGATGCCCACCATGTCCTGCTCGTAGCGCTTGAAGGTACGTCGCATAAGCAAAACACGACGGCGCAGTTCGGAGTCGGTCAGGACGTTGCGGGCGATGCGGGCGAAGCCGCCCAGCCCCTCGTCGCGCAGATTACGGCCCAGCTTGAGCAGTGCCATGGGGGCCGTGCCGACCCAGTCGACCTCGAGGCCGGCATCCTGGAGCAGCTGCCGCCAGGAGGCCTGCGTCATGGGGCGAGCGTTGACGTGAATGGCGCGCGCCAAGTCCTTGCGCAGCTCGGTATAGCGGGTCTGGTCGATGTCGTCCGGGACCACACCGAGCTCATGAATGGCGTAGCGCCCTCCAGGACGCAGCACCCGGGCCGCCTCCGCAACAATCGCCGCTTTGGCCTTATCACTCTGCATGGTCAACATGGCCTCACCGATGACCACATCGGCACTGGCGTCGGGCAGCGCGGTATGCGCGGCCTCACCCTGTTTGACTATGCCGCGGTCGCCGACCACCGCAGCCACACGCCGGGCGGCATCGGGATCCCGGTCGATGGCTGTGTACGAGGCCGGGGCCGCGGCAATAATCTCCGCCGCCGTGCGCCCCAGTCCAGGGGCGAGTTCAACGACGTCAGCACCGGCCAGACGAGCACGGCCCAGCATGGCCGTGGACAGTGCGGCACCACCGGGGCGCAGGACGCGCTTGCCGGCACGAGCCAGCACCCAGTGACCGGGCGCACTGGCCATCGGACGGTCGGCATAGGGCAGGGGCGGTTGTGATGAGCTGACGGGAACAGTCACCGGCTCAGTCGCCTCGGGAGTGCCACTGGCCTCGGAAATAGGACGTTGGTCTGCCATGTGCAAAAGTTTAGCCTCACCTCACGCCGAAGCCATAAAGTGGTGCCGCGCACACCTATTGCCACCGTGCCCAGCACAGCTCAGATGCGCTCGTCACCACCGCCGAGGAGTACTCCCAGGGCCAGGCGCGTTCCTCGCCGCACCGCCTAACATCAAGACCGATGCCGGGCGCCAGGCGAAGCAGCAGGCGATTTACGCCTGCCACCACGCCCGCACTGAAGGAGACGAAGCAGTCATGGAAGCACAGATGCTCAAGGGCCAGGTCGCCCTGATAACCGGGGCCAGCTACGGGATGGGCCGCACAATGGCCGAGCTGTTCGCCGACGAGGGAGCCGCCGTAGCCGTCACCGCCCGCCATGCCGAGCAACTCGACGACGTCGTTGAAGCCATTCGCGCCAAGGGCGGGCGGGCGGTCGGCATAGTTGCGGACGTCACCAGTCTGGAGGACACCGAGCGAGTCTTCGCCCGCGTGCTGGAGGAGTTCGGCGACCTGGACATCCTCATCAACAACGCCGGCATCGGTGAGCAGAAGACGATCGATGACACCGACGACGACTGGATGCTCTACGTCATGAACACCAACCTCGCCGGTCCCATGCGCTACATCCGCGAAGCACTGAAGATCTTCCGGCCCAAGAACGCCGGATGCATCATCAACATCTCCTCGGTCAACGGGGAGCGGCCCTTCTGCGGCGCCGCTTATACCTCCACCAAGGGCGGGCTGAACACTTTGACAAAGAACGTGGCCATGCTGCTTAACGACACCGATATCCGCTGCAACGCCGTCGCCCCCGGTGCCACGGTGACGCCTGCACATGTGGCCAACAAGGCCGGCGAGCAGCCCGGGGGAAAGAAAATGCTGGAGCATTCTCAGCATTACGTCTACTTCCCCGGTCCGGAGTGCGACCCGATGGACCAGGCCTATGCGTGCCTATACCTGGCCTCAAAGATGGGCCGGGCCGTGCGCGGTCAGGTGATCCAGGTCTGCAACGGCGCCTTCCTCTAGCCTTCCCGTGGCAGAACTATGCCGCCAAGCGACCAGTTCAGATGGCGCGTAACCACCTTCCACCGGGGGGGGCAGCCGGTCACCTGGCCTGAGTCGTCTCACTTTAGTGCCCTGCGGTGTTCAGGTTGTTGAGGATTTGCTGCGCGGTCTGGGTGGTCTGGGGTTGGGCGGTGATGTGGTGGCCGTTAATGGTGATGGTGACTTCTTGGAGTGGTCCCAGTTCGCGTACGAGCCGTTTGATGGTGATGCCGGTGGCGGCTTGTAGGTGGCGGGCGACGGCCAAGGCGGCCATGACGACGGTGAGGTGGGCCTGGATGGCGTGGTGGGTGTGGTGGAAGACGGGTCTGGCCTTCAGGTCGTGCTTGGACATGCGCAAGGGACTGCTCTACGTGCCACAGCTCGTGGTAGGAGGCGATCACCTGGCTGGCGGGCATCACGGTGGCGGGGATATTGCTCACGTAGCCTTTCAGCCCGGCCAGGCGCTTGGCGCGGGCCAGAGCCTTCTCAGCCCGGCCAGCCGCTTGGCGCGGGCCAGAGCCTTCTCAGCCCGGCCAGCCGCTTGGCGCGGGCCAGAGCCTTCTCGTCCAGGACCTGGTCGCCCTTACGGGTGGTGACGAACCTGGTGGCCTTGGGGCGCCGCTGGCCGGCGACCACCGCCCTAGCCTTGTTCTCCTGCGCGGTGAGGGTCTTGCTGGTGCCGGGCGAACCGGCGCGCGCTGTAGGCCCAGATCGCCCGCCACGACCCGGGATACGCCTGAGCACTCCAGACGGGCTCATCGCGGACGTTCCGGTCGCGTTCCCTGCTGGTGGCACCTTTACGTGGGGTGATGGTGTCTATGACCTGCCCGTCAGCCAAGGCGTCCCCATGCCAGGTAAAGTGCGCCGCCAGGTCCGCCGGCGCCTTGGTCATGCGCGAGCCCACAATGAAGCCCATACCCGCATCATGAAGGGCCCAAAGGTTGCCGGCTGAGAGCATGCCAGCGTCCGCCACCACCAGGTGCTCGATCCCCGACGCCTCCCGCAGCTCCTGGATCATGGGGATCAGCGTGCTGGTCTCGGCCTTGTTGCCCTCCCAGCAGCCTATCTGTAGGGGGAAGCCCGTCCGGTCCACCAGCAGCCCCACAATGACCTGTGGGTCGACCCTGCGCTCCTTGGAGTAGCCCACCCGCCGCAGGGAGTCTTCCTTCTCGACCTCGAAGTACAGGGTCGTCACGTCATACAAACACAGACTGAGGTCGCCGCGGCCGGTGACGTGCCGCAGGCAGGCCGCCTGAATGCGGGAGCGGTAGTCACCGGTCATGCAGCGGGCCAGGGACCGGAACAGGGAGCGTGGGGTTACGGCGTCAATTCCGAGCTCGCCCAGCACGGCGGGGACCTGCTCCTTACTGGTGGGCTCCACGAGACGGGCCGGCACCATCTGCATAAACCTCTCATCCCCACCAGTAGCCTCACTCAGGCCCAGCGTCTCATACGCGCCCGTTAGCACATCCCACAGCAGGACCGAACGCTTAGCCTCCGCCACCGCCGGCGCGGCCTGGCCGGCGGCCTGAGGTGTCAGGCCGGCCAGGTCCAGCACACCCTGGCCGCCCCGGATCGTCTCCCTGCCGTCCTGAATCAGGGCCGCCAGCTCCGCCTCGTCGTGCGCTGAGCCCAGGTGCTCCACAATCCGGCGCACACCATGCTCCTTAGCCACGATCTGCACCGCCGTAGCACCAGAAGCGGTACGCACCTTACGAACATACCGGCTCACACCCCATCACTCTACAGGCCACCGGATTGGTGCCCCACGACCACCAACCCAACCACGCCACACCAACGAAAAACCCCGATCCCGACGTCATGTCACCAAAAACGGCACGAGTCAGGTCCGAGCCACTTCGTTCAAGCAGGCGGCCGGGCGGCGGGCAACTGCGTCGAAAGTGGCACAGAATGCAGCACTTTCCCACCACACCAAACCCACATCGGAGGCAGCAGACGCGTAATCATGCGGTTCGACTCTCCACCGAGAACGATCGACGTTCGAAAGTGCTGCATTCCATGACAGCTACGGCTGCTTCGCGGCCCGCACCAGCCCGGACTCGTAGGCGGCGATCACCAGTTGCGCCCGGTCTCGGGCGCCCAGTCGCGACAGCAGGGCGGTGACGTGACTGCGACGGGTGGCGCGGGTGATCCCAAGTTCCGCCTCGATCTCGGTGTTCGACATTCCGCGGGCGATCAGCGTGAGCACTTCGCGTTGCCGCGAGGTCAGGGTCTCCAAGCGCGCAGTCGAGGAGGTCGCAGCGGGCAGGCAGTGATCAAGCAGCCGGGCGAACACGTCCTTGTCAGCCCGAAGACGACCTCGCAGCCAAGCCCTCCGCCGAACCACCACGGGCTATCGACCGGAGCGCGGTGCCTCGGTCCGGCATGTCGTGGGCAGGCCCGCCATCAACCGCTCGGTGTTCGCACCGAAACCCCCGCACTCGCACCGGGACCCCCGCACTTGGAGCAGGCTTCTTCTGTTAGGCCGTCTGAAAGCGCGTCCGAGACATAACAGCGCGTATGAGACGGTCCAACCCCAGACACGGTCCAACCGCAGGAGCCCGGTCCAACCGCAGGCAGGCGATCCAACTGGGAGCGGGCGGTCCAAATCCCTGGACGAAAGGGCGCCCACGAGCGCCTGGGAGCAGCACGCCTTGCCCACGCCACCCAGGCAGGGGCGGGAAACATGCCGGCGCCGGGCACTCCCGGCGGCGTGCCAGGGCGACGTTTTGCACGACCCTGGGCGACGCTACACATCCCTCGTGCGCGTTCCACGACCGCGGACGTGCTGGGGCGGGCGATCGCCGGCAACGCTACACAGCCCTCATGCGCGTCCCACGCCCCCGGAGTGGTCGTACAACACACCAAGGTCGTGCAGCACATACATAGGCGCAGGACGAACGCCACCACCACCCCGACACACACCCGCGACAACCCCACCACCACACCCCCAAAACCGGAAGAGCCGGTTTAGCTGCCACCGGTACTGATGATGCGGTGAGTCTATGGGCCTAGATCACCCTCTGGGACGAATCGTCGTAATGATCCGCTCGGTACTCGCCCGCCGATGCACCGACGGCGACTACGGCGGCACGCAGGTGAGGCTCGGCCCAGTCCCAGGCGATGCGCTCCTGCTCCAAACGCACTCCCCCGCGGTCGAGCAGAGCAGTACGCGTCTGCTCCTCCGCTGCTGTCAGCCGGGTCAAGCGACCTGCCTGCGGGTGCGGATCAGGAACGCACAGACTATGGTGACGATCCAGTGTGGCGGTATCCATGAGTACTGAGGTCACGTCGCCGTGGTGGTGACGCATTCGATCCAGGATGGCGAAGCCGTCCTGGTCCAGGTCGCCCCAGTACACCAGGGGCAGTCTGGTAGCCCAGGGCAGTGCGCCCATGACGTCCACGGCGTAACCGCCCCCGTGTATGGCGATCACGCCTTCCATGTCCGGCAGCGACAGCAGTGATTGCCGGTTCTCACACACGACGACCACCCCTGGGGCCGGGCGGCTGCCGGCCGTCCACATGGCTGCCAGCTGCTCAGAGTCAATCCGCAGGTGACGGATGGCGGAACCGGCGGGCATGCCCGGCGCCCGGGGGCGCAGCGCCGGATCAAGCACTATCACGTCGCGTGGCCGCGTCTCCTGGCGCAGGCCCAGATCCCGACCGCCGGGCAGAGCGTCCAGCTCCCGGCGGGCCGCCAATAGCGTCTGCACCAGGGAGCGGTGGCGCTCCAACCACTTGGTGTCCATACCCTCCACGGGTACCTGGCGCAGCAACATGCCGGAATCGGGGTGGGCGGCCATCCAGTCGATGACGCGCAGTGCCCGGTCGAAGTTCTCCGCGTCGCATTTGCGCACCGCCGCCAGCACCTGACCGACAGCAGTCGCGCAGGCCTCCCGCGCGGCGTCGGTATCCGCTCCCCACTGGTGGGCTAGGTGATTAACGCGCCCGTTGAGCAGATCCCAGTCCTCCAGGTTCCCGGTCAGTTGCGCCACCGCCCGGGGCTCGTTGATCTCCACTCGCACCGGCACTAGCTGCCGACCCAAGCCGGACCAGGCGCGTTCCTCGAAGTTCACCCGCCAGGGCAGGGTTCCGGAGTCGGCCTTCTCCCAGGCGGAGATCCAGCTGGCGACGTGCGCGGGGTCCCTGCGGGCCTGCGCGGCGGTGGGCGGGTGCAGCGGCAGCGCCACAGGCCAATTCGGGGCGGTTCCCGCCGCCGCCAGCCAGGTCACGACGCCGCGCCGGTAGCGCACGGCGAGCAGCTCGCGCACCTCCTGCGGGGAACGCATTGCCGTGCCCGGCATATCAGCTCTTCCCGTCCTCGGCGGGGGCGCCGTCCTCAATGAGGATTTGTCCGATCTGCGAGTCGCGTCCGGTGGGGTTGGATACGGTGGCGGCACCGCCCACGTGCGGGCCAATCACTTGCAGCATCTTCAACGGGGTGGCCAGCACGAGCTGGAAACGGAAGGAGTCAAAGACCTCCAGGCTCGCCCGGGTGAAGTTCACGTCGGTTTTGTCGAAGGCCTCGTCCAGGGCGACGGTCCCGTAGCGGGGCGCCTGCGCGCCGGCATCGGCCAACTGGTAGCGCAGCGCCGCTGCCAGGCAGAAGGTGACCAGCTTCTGCCCCTGCCCGCCGGAGCGGCCGCCACTGCCCTCGTAGACGTCGATCATGGCGCCGGAGTCGTCGTACTCGACGGCCACGAAGGTGATGTGCAGGCGCGTGTCTAGCACTCGACGCCGCCAGCTGCGGTCCGTGGTCTCGGCGGAGCCGAGCCGCTCGAGCAGGGCGTTCATCCTTCCGAAGCGTGCCTCGGCTCCGGCGGCATCATCCCGGTTGAAGGCGCCCTCGGTTATGGCCTTGAGGTCGGCGAGGAACTCCGTCACCTCCCCGGAGCGGCATGAGCGCGTCTCGATGCGCAGCCAGTGCTGCTTCTCGCGGTCGAAGGGGGTGGCGGCCAGCGACTCGTTGACCGGCGTGATGCGTTTACGCACCTGGCGGTCGGAGCCCTGGATTCGGAAGGCCAGCTGCCCCAGGTTGTTCTGCGACTGTTCCGCCAGCAGCTTGTGGAAGCGCTCCTCGAACTCCGGCAGTCGGTCGGAGCGCAACTGGTCGAGCAGCAGCAGGAAGTCGGGGACCGAGGCGACGTCGTCGGGCACCAGGTTGACGGCGCGGCCGGGCCACTGCTGCGCGTACAGGCGCTGCTGGCGCAGGAGCCGGTTCTCGGCGGCGCCGAGGGCGCCTTGGGCGCGTCTCTCCTCGGTTTGCAGGTCCTGGCGGACAAGACCGACGAGTCTGCCGATGCTCGCCCGGTTCAGGGTGCGTCCATGCGCACGCAGTCGCTCTTGCAGCTCCTGCGCCTCAGTCTGGGTCAGTTCACGTCCGGCCAGCAGCTGCTCGGCGTCGGAGATGGTCCGCTCGCAGCGGCGCGCCGCCTCCTCCAGGCTCCCCCGCGTGGCCAGGCTCTCCTCGAGTTCGGCGTGCAGGATACGTCCCTGTTCACGCAACTGCTCATGACGACGGCGTAGGGGCGCTAGTTCCTTGTCCGCCGATTCCAGGGCATTGCGTAGCGTGTCCAGTTCGGCACGCAGGCGGGCGGCACGCTCCTGGCCTGCGGCAACGTCGATCTCCTCCCAACCGACCGCGGCAACGCGCGTGTAGGCATTGGCGCGCCGCACACGTTCGCGGCGCTCTTCCTCCAGGGAGGCGATTCGCTGCTGTGCCCGCTCACGATCCTGCTCGGCCCGGGCCAGACGCCCGCGCAGCTCCTCCACCAGCTCCTCGTTGCGAGTGCCGATCACCCAACGGGAGGTGTCGTCAATGCGGAAACGGTCGTCCTTGATGTGCCGGGAACCGCCCTTCACCAGCCCCTGGATGGTCAGGGCCCGGCGGTGTGCGGACAGTTCGGCGACGTCGTCGACGCACACATGCGGGAAGCGCCGCGACAGCTCGGCGCGCATCCACTTCTCGAAACGTCCCGGGGCGACGGCGAGCTTGCGTGCCGCGGCCCGCGGATCGGTCGACTCCACACGGGTGTCGGTCAGGTCAGCGCGTACGAACTCCAGGCGCATCCCCAGGTGCTGGTCGTTGATGAGCCGCGCGACCTGTTCGAACAGTGCCTCAGGAACCACCAGGGTGCGGGCGAATCCGCCCATGAGCCGCTCCAGTGCGCCGGCCCATTGCGGGGCGGTGATATCGGCGAGCTCACCGGCATAGGGCAGTGCGGCCGGCGGCTGCCCGATGGTGTCGGCCAGGCGGTCGCGCAGTTCGCTGCGGCGAGAGTCGATGCGGGAGCGGCGGCGAGCCAGCGAGGACAGTTCCTGCCTGAGCGCACTCAGCCGGGCGTCGGCCTCGGCGCGTCGGGCAATCGGTTCGGCCAGGCGGTCCGCGTCCTGGACCGCGGCGAGATGGTCGGCCTCCTCCTGCAGTACGCGGGTGACGCGGGCGTGCTCGGCGCGGCTGGCGGGCGGATCCACCTCCAGCTGCGCCAGCTGATCCGCGTAGTCTCGGTGGGCCCGCCGCCTGCGATCTAGATCGGCCTCGGCTGCCTCCAGGGCGTTCTCCGCATCGGTGAGTCTGCCGCCACCACCCTGGATGATCGCATCGCGCATGGTCTGCTGATCGGCCTCGTTGGCCTCCAGGTCGGCTCGCAGCTGCATTAGCTGGGCGTCCAGGTCGGTGCGCCGGGCGTGGATGCGCTCCAGCTCGTGCTGAGCCTCCTCGCGGCTGACGCGAGCCTCGTACACGGGCAGCAGGTCCTGGTGATGTCGGGCCCGGTCACGGGTGCGTTGGGCGGCCTCGCGACGTTTCCAGTCCTGGCGCAGCGGGTCTAGCACCTCCACCTGTTTGCGGGCGTCAACCACGGCGGCGTGGGCAGCCCGCAGCTGGACGAACTGCTCCACCGCGGTATCGGCCAGGTTGAAGGTGTCGGGCTCGTCCAGCATGAAAGTACGCAGCAGCGCATCCAGCGAGTTCAACGACTTAGCGGCCAGGGCGCGGTGCAGCAGCCGCTGCGCGGTAAGCGTGCCGATACCCAGTCGGCGGCGCAGGGCAGCACCGAAGTTCGGGTAGCGGCCGGATACCTGGGCGCTGGGGAAGGCACTGGTGATGCGCCGGGCGTTGATACCCCGGTGGATCAGCGGGACCCACTCGGTCAGGTCGATCGGGCCGTCCAGTAGCACGAAGGCGCTGGACAGGTCTTGTGCGGACAGGGAGGAGCCCTTGACGTGGAACACGCGTACGGCACTGACGGTGGTAACGGCTGTGTGCTCCCCGGCGCCGACAGGCGCGCCATTGGTCCAGGTCATGGAGATGGCCGAGCAGGTGGGGCCGGTGCGCAGGTGGGCGGTGCGGATCTCCTGGGTCTCGTCGTCGGACTGTTTGCGGTAGGCGCCGCGCACATAGGACATCAGGCCGCGTTCACGGTCCCCGGTGGTGGTGCCGGAGGCGGCGGCGTTGAAACGCGCCTCGCCAGGGGGCACCATGATGGCGGTCATGGCATCCAGGATGGAGGACTTGCCCGACCCGGACTCGCCGGTCAGCAGCAGGCCGCGCCGCGGCACGGAGATCACATGGTGGTCGGTGAAGGTGCCCCAGTTGATCAGCTGCATCTCGGCGAGTCGGTACTGTCCGGGCGCCGGTTCTGCCACGGCGGGATCGGCGGCATCGAGGGCGTCGAAGAGATCAGGCATCGGTCGTCTCCCCATCGGCTGGTGCCTGCGCGACGGCCTGTCCAAAGCCCTCGTCGGCTGCCGTGTCCTCCCGGTCACCGGTCTCCTCCGCCCGTTGACCGCGGGCCGCCAGGTACTCGGCCTCGAGCCCGGCCACGACGTCGGGGGTGACGATCAGGGCGAGGATCGGCATGATCTCGTAGCGGTCGTCCGCCTCCAGCGGGGTGAGGATCTTGTAGTCCACCATGCGTTTGACGGCGGCACGGGCGCGCCTGGCCACCAGGGCGAGGTCCGTATCCCCGGGGTCGCGGTATTGGGACAGGTTGTCGACCATCTCCTCCATGCCCACATAGGCGCGCTCCCCCGCCGCCGCGGCGCGCAGCAGTAGGTGACGTAGGTGCAACAGCAGGGCGGTGTCGGCGAAGCTGAGTGTCACCTTGCGCATGAGTCCCGGTCCGGCACCGTCGATATCGGCGTTGCGGGCGAAGGCGATCTCCTCATCCAGATCCACAGCCAGGTCCAGGAAGAGGTCTGCCAAGCGGGAACGGATGATGCGCTCATGGGCGACTAGTGTGGCCCACAGGTTGGGAGCGGTGCTCTGGGAGACGTAGGGGCCCTGCACCAGGCGCACCAGCACGGCGCGGACCTCGGCTGGCAGGGTGCCGGTGTCCCCGGGCCACAGGGCGTCGGCCAACTGGGTGTCGTCTGCGGCCGATGCCTCAGAGGCGGCGGCTTCGGGTTCTGCCACAGCGGACATGGCAGTCGGGGTGTCGACGTCGTCCGTGGGCATGGTCATCGCGGCTCCTCGAAGGGCTCGGGGTTTTCAAAACGGTAAGTGCTGGTGACGCGGGCCGCAACCATCGCCTCCCCCTGCCGCCACGAGACGTGCTCGTCCTTACCGGTTGGCCTCCCGTGACGGGTTCCAAGCACATACAGGCCGACCACGGAGGCCAGCCCCTGAGTGGCGGGGTACTGGGCGAGCACCTGGCCGATGGTGGCCGGACCGCGGGCGCGCAGGGTCCGGGCCACATTGGCGCGTAGCTCCTCGAAGTCGATCTCGGATTCGCGCACCAGGGCGTGCAGCGTCTGCCAGTCCACGGCGGTACCGCGGCGGGTGGTGACCTGCCGGGGCGCCTCCACCTCGGAGGGCACGTGCAGGGCCAGGCGCCCCACCGAGCGCAGGCTCGCCGTCGTCAACTCCATCTGCCATTCCATGCGGTCCAGCAGCCTCAGGGAGCCGGCCGCCTCCACGCCGGCATGTTGGGCGGCACGCAGCCTCTCCCCCAGTTCTCGGTAGGCCTCGAACTGCCGGGACTGGACGAACTGGCGCAGGGAGCGGGAGAAGTTGCCCATGGTGCGAGACACGTCCAGGGATTCCTCCTGCAGCCGCAGCAGGTAGTCGCTCAGGTAGGCCATGGTGCCCGCGGGCACGTGCTCGGTAAGCGGCCGTGCGGCGAGGGCGTCGACGGCGTCGGTGAAGCGGCTGCCCGACTCGGCGTCCATGACCAGGCCGTAGAAGGCATCGAAGGACCGGCCCTCGGGGCTGTCGTGAATGCGGTCCACACCCAAGAAGACATCTTCAAGTACGTCACCTTGCGGGGAGTCGTCCTCAATGAGGTCCTGACGCAGGCGGCGGTTGAGGGAGGCCATGGACTGGCGCACGCGTGCGAAGTCGGCCGGAACATCGCGGGCGTCGCGCATCACATCCATCAGTCTGGCGGCCGCCACCCGCGGATCGGCGGGTGCGAAGTCACCGGCCCGAGTGCGGGCGATGCGCTCATCAATGCGTCTACGCTCCGCTTCCAGGGCGGACAGGCGGGAGCCGAGGGAGTCGTCGGTGTCGTGCGCCAGACGCTCCAGCTCGTCCATGATCATGGTCAGGCGCGATTCGGTGACGGTGGAGCGTGGTTCGGCCAGCTTCTCCAGGAAGCGGATGGCGTCATGTCCAGCGGGCGAGAGCTCAAAAACCTCGCCGCGCCCAGCCGGGGCCGGGTGCCTTATCAGCAGGCCGGAGCGCAGCCAGTCGGCGCAGTACGCACGGGCGGTGCGGTCAAGTTCGAAACCCTGGCGGCGTAGTTCCTCCAGGTCGGCATCGATGAGCTCGTAAAGCTCGGCGGCGGGTAGGCTCCGATCCTCCCCGCCCAAATAGGTGGCCAACTCTGCGGCTACAACGGGCATCGTCTCTTGGCGCATGAGTGCCAGAATCGGCGACTGCTCACGCAGGCGCTGCAGCGCCAACGCCATGGTCACCGCAGACATGGGTGGGTTCCTCTCTCGTAGCACGCAGCATCCAGCCGTCGATCCCGACGACAAGCGTAAGCCTAATCCCAAGGGGTTCGGCGAAGTCAGTGGTTGGTTGCCTAATGGCCGGGCTTTCAGTGTGTTAAAACGGGTACGGCGCGGCCTGTCAAGCCCCGGGTTGCGTAGAGGTTGTTTATCTGGCGCGGCGTATGCCGGCTGGGGTTGGTTGGTGGTGGTCTGCTTGCAGACGTCTTCGGCGTCGGCGTTGTCGGTGTCTTCTTGTGATGGTGGGATGTAGGCCAGGTCGTGCTCGATCGGAGCGTGTATGCCTATGACGGAGTGAGGCCGGGTCGTGCCAGGCCAGTTGCGCCCACTCGGCGGTGGCGAACACGGGCGTCGTCGATACCCTGCCTGGGGTGCCGTGAGCGTCGAGGTAGTGGCGGCCTAAGGATGAGTTCGGCCCCGTACAGCCAGTATCAGGGCCCCGGCCTCCGCGCAGGGGCTCGGCAAAGTTGGTGTGTGGTTAGGGGGTTGTTAGGAGTTTGATGGCTTTGGTGGGTCTTCGTGTCATGGCCCGGTTGGCTGAGGCGATGCTGGTGGTGGCCGGGTCGTCGTAGATGGTGCGGATCAGGCTTATGGCCAGGTTCCGCAGGGTGGCCATCACCTGCGGCCCGGAGCCGGTGCGCAGTTGGTGGCGGTCCTCGTCATAGGTCACGTCCCGTACCCAGTGGAGTCGGTTTTCTATCGCCCAGTGGCCTTGTATCCAGGCGGCGACTTGCTCGGGCGGGGCCTGCTCGGGCGGTATGGAGCAGACCAGGTAGACGACCTCGGTGGTGCGCTTGGACTTCTTGCTGCCGTCGGGCTGGTGCTTGGTGGTGGTGCGGGTGCGGCGTACCTGTAGTACTTGGGCCGCCCCGGGAAACTCAATCCAGTCCGGCGTTGCCACGGCTTTGATGGTGCGGCGCACCCGTCTACCGTGGGAGGTGTCAACCCCCGACACGGCGGGGACGTCCTTCCAGGGCAGGGCCTTGAGCTTGGCTTTGAGGCCGGGCTGGTTGTTCTTGACCGTCAGCAGGTAGTCGGCGCCCCGGTCGCGTATCCACTGCGCTGTGTCGGTCTGGGTGTGCAGTGCGTCAGCAGTCACGACCGCGCCGGTAAGGTCATGGGGCGCCAGCAGCTGTTTCAGGGCGGGTATCTCACTGGTCTTGTCGGCCACGCGCTGCTGGGCCACCACCGCCCCGGTGCCCTGGTCCAGCGCCGCCAGCAGGTGCGGCACCCCACCGCCACCATCATCACCGTCTCCGCTGTTGTTGTTCTTGGGTTTGGCGCCGCGCATGGTCTTGCCGTCCACCGCGATAATCCTGCGTCCGTCGATGGTGCCGGTGCGGGTGAGCACCCACGAGGCGATCCGAGCGTCAAGGTCGTCGGCGTCCAGGCCGGCCAGGGCGCGGCGGATCGTCGACTCCGACGGGATGCCCCGGTCTTGTGGTAGTCCCAGCTGCTGTAGTTGGCCGCCGGTCAGGTCCTGGGCGTGCTCCCAGATCGCCAGCAGGGTGCGGCAGCCGGCCAGCACCCCCACCGCCGCCAAAGCCAGCACCACATCGAGTCGGTGACGGCACCCGCGCCGATCACGCGGGTCCGGGACAGTGGCGAACACCCCTGTCAGGGGCTGGCGCGACAAGGCAGGAGTGGTGGATGATGACACAGCGGCGCGACCTTCCGTGATGATGTTGATTTAGCACCACATATCCTCACCGGCGGGTCGCGCCGCACCCCCACCAACACGCCGAAAAACCCTAACAACCCCCAACCCAGACACCGACTTTGCCGACCCCCTGGGCCTCCGCGAAGCCCAAAGGAAATCGCCCTTCGACCCCATCGAGGCCATCTCATCACAGTCCGAGCGGAGCCTGCCAGCACTCGGATCGCCCGGTACTGCACCCTGTTACCTTGTTGGTGGTTCCGGGTGGTCCGGCGCAGGGCCAGCCGCTGTGGACTTGATATCTTGCCCATGTCTTACCGAATGATCAGAGGGGGCGAAAGTCACCCATGGTGGCGGGCGGATGGTGATCACTGATTAGGGGAACGGACCGGGGGGATTAGCCTTGGAGTCATTTCGCAGGCGTGGGTGCGGGGTCGTCTGTCTTACAGAGTTGCGCACCAACACACGGAAGGGCGCGTAAGAGCGAATCGGACTCTGCAAAGACGTCACAGGCATCCTGTCTTATAGCCCCTTCGAAAGAACCGATAGTCTCCGCATACTCTCATCAGCCGTCGTCATTCACAAAACGCGCGTAGCCACATCCGCCTATAGACATGACCCAGAGCACCAGGACAAGCATCTTCGTCTTCCAATCGGCGGGAGCCCTAATTGTCACGAACAAATCAGAACCGAGGCTACTAGGCGCCCACTTGCCCAAGGACGTTATCGGAGCCAGCACCGTCGGGCAGACGACCAACATGCATAATGACACAACTAATGCAGGTACCAAAGACCTCAACATCAACCCGAGCGAAAAAGCCAGCAAAGCCATCACGGACAAGTAAATGCAGCTACGCATCACTACTGGCCATACCTCCTCCACCGGGCCTAGATGCGCTGCCAATGCGGACGCCGACATGGTCGCTATCGACACGCCAGCAGCCAAAAATCCTACCACCACCCCCTTTGCCGCACCCAATTTGACGCGATCGGGAACAGCGGTCATCGACGTGTATACCTGTCCGCCCTGATATTCGGTGACCGCGCCCAACACACCTATGACCAGCACGCCGTACAGGACGTAATCCGGCACCATCAGCAATGCCCCGACATCACCGTGCACCAACAACACATCTTTAGACCGCTTTGAAAGCACTAGCGTGACCGATATACCGAGGCCGAGAGTCGACGCACATGCGATCCATATCGAGGGGAGCGTCATTAACTTCTTTGACTCTGCGAAAATGGTCGCCATACTATGCGTCCCTCCTAACCCAGCACCAAGAAGCTGTCAGCACAGATGCGATCAGCCAACCAAACGTTACGAACATCGCCGAGGCGGGTTGAAGCGGCGATGATATCGGTGTGTCGGTAAGAAACATCGACACACCCGCGGTGTCCGGTAAATATCGCGCCGCATCGGTTAGCTGCGAAATCAATAAGCTGAAAGACACCACAGAACTATTAGCGACAAGCACAATCAGGGACAAAGCCCCATTGCGCGTCACGGACGTGAACGCATAGGACAACAGCGCCATAGACAGCCAATACAACACAACACCGACCGCTTTCCGGAGCAACTCACCATCCGGATCTGTTGCATAGTCTCCCAGCACGACCTTGGAAACAGCCAATGAACTTGGAAGCGTCACTATTACAAGCCCTACAGTCCAAACCGCAAGAACTGCGAGTTTGGAGGCAATTGTCTGCATTCGCTTCGGTCCGCCAACCATGGTCGTGGTCACTTGGCGACTTGCTCCGACGTTCTGAGCCGTCCTCGCATACTCACTGGACATCGCGACTACTCCGAGCACAACGATTCCGATCGTGCCGTAAGTCATTTGGCCGAATCCCGCGTCCGCAGTGGAAGCACTTACAAGACTGGACGTATCACTGGTACTCAGTGCACGGTGAACAGTGCTCGCGCTCAGCCACGCCAAACCAACCGGCACAATGAACGCGAGCGCGGACGCGACCCAGACCGATGGCAATGTCATTAGCTTCAGCAGCTCAGCCTTTACCAGGTTCATGGGGACTCCGCACTTCGCATATGGGCAAAAAACGCGTCCTCAAGATTCCCGTACGCCGCCGTAAACTCGGAGAGTGGGCCGTCGGCGGTGACACGACCTCCGGATATCATGACAACATCATCTGCTATCTCCGCCAGCTCGCTCATCAGGTGCGATGACAGCAAGACGGTGCCTCCCCGATCCGCATGTGCGCGTAGCAGGCGGCGTATCCATCTAACCCCTTCTGGGTCAAGCCCATTCACCGGTTCGTCGAGAATCAGGTATTCGGGATCGCCTAGTAGCGCAGTGGCGAGCCCCAGTCTCTGTCCCATCCCAAGCGAATACGTCCCTACACGACGACCGGATGCCTCGCTTAACCCCACCTGATCAAGCACCTCAGCTACTCGGCTTGCCGCAATCTTGTTGCTGGTGGCAACCCAGCTCAGATGTGCACGGGCGGTGCGCGTCGGATTGGCTCCGGCACCGTCGAGCATCGAACCTACTATTCTTAACGGGTTCCGTAAGTCTCGGTAGTTCTTCCCGTCAACAGTCGCCCTGCCCGAGTTCGCACGGTCGAGTCCAAGGAGTATACGCAGCGTTGAAGACTTGCCAGCACCGTTAGGCCCGACGAATCCGGTCACCTTTCCTGCCTTAGCCGTGAACGACACGTCGTGTAATACAGTCCGGGAACCATGGCGCTTCACCACCTCGTCAACTACGATCATGTGGTCGATCGTCGCATCGGCGGCTTCGAAGGGGAATCAGCCTCAGGGCGGATTCTCGCGGCACGTCAGCCCACGGGCCCATCCTGTCGAGAAGCCATCGTGTGTCCCAATCGCTCACGGAGGAGCCGCCCACGCGTATGCTGGTGCTGGTGCTGTTGCTGGTGCGGTCTTCGCCTCCAGGCCATATGATTAGGACATGTATCGCTCCGGCCCTCATGGAGTCTTAGCCCGTGCGGTAGCCGCCCTAGCGGTTGCCGGGATCGTCGTCACGGGACCGGACGACCGTGGGGGTAGCACCACCCCGGTGGTGTTGGCGACCGCCCTCGCAGCTGTGGTCTGGGCCGTTGTGGTTAGAAGCCGTGATCGTGCGAACCACTATCGTCTGGCTCGCGCACGTGCCGTCGCCGATGCTGCACGTACAGAGCGTCTCCGCCTCGCAGAGAACCTCCACGATCTGGTTTCACATCGACTCGCAGGGATTACTTTGCATGCGAGCACTGAGCCGTTGCTCGACGAGGCCGGTACGCGCCGGGCACTGAGGGACATTGAGAGCAGTGCACGTGCCGCGACTGCAGACATGCGGCAACTCCTCGCAACGCTGCGTTCGGCGGATGAGGCGTCGCTGTCGCCCTCCTCATGCTGTGCTTCCGATCCGCAGGGCTGGCGCGATGAAGTGCTTTCGTGGCGGCAGGCAGGCTTGAATGTCCAGGTATCCGAGAGCGCTACTCCGATCTACGGCGCCAATGTCAAGCGGATACTTACCTCGGTTGTTCGGGAGGCTCTGGCCAACGTCGCCCGACACGCCGGTCACGTACGAGTTCGCGTCCAGGTCTCCCGCGAAGACGATAATTTGCAGGTGACGGTTTACAACGATGTGCCTGAGCCGGGGAGACACTCGTCTGTCGGAGGAGGAACAGGACTCGCTACACTGGCACGCCGTTGTCACGAATTGGGAGGGACACTTGTGACCACCGAGGTCGGGAACGGCTTCCTTGTGGAGGCGATAATTCCGGACCCAGGCGGGAGTCGGCCATGAACACCTCCATTATTCATCAAGCGCGCACCAAAATACGCGTACTGATCGTCGATGATCAGACGCTACTGCGCCGTTCGCTCGTCACCATACTGAACCCGGTGGCGGACATCCTCGTCGTCTCCGAAGCAACTGATGCGGCCAGTTCGTTGGCAGCCGCCCGCAGTCTGCTTCCCGACGTCATACTAATGGACATACATTTGTCGAATGGCAGCGACGGCATCGAGGCGACGAGAGCGATCTGCTCCGATGCCGCACTGCGCTGCACCAAAGTGTGCATGCTCACTGTGTTCGATGATGATGCATCGGTATTTCGCGCGCTACGTGCCGGTGCCTCTGGATACCTGCTTAAGGACACGCCGCCGGAAGGCGTCATCGATGCCGTACGGACGATCAACGCGGGTAGGTCGCTGCTTTCTCCAGGAGTACTTTCAACGGTTATCGCTCATGCTCACCCCGCTGAGGTCCTCTCCGTACCTCTGTCTGCCCTCACGTCCCGTCAGACCGAGGTTCTTCGACTTGTCGCCAGTGGCTTGTCTAACGACGATATTGAAGAGAGGCTGGGCATCTCCCACTCAACGCTGAAGAGCCATATGGGTGCGTTGCTGCGCCGACTGGGCGCGCGCGATCGGGCCCAGCTAGTCATTGCCGCCTACGAAGGCGGGCTCATGGGGACGCGATAGGAACAGCAGCCAAGACGCCGTAGCCCACACGGTGCGGCGGTTCGCCGCACCGCTTGGCCGGCGTTCAGTAACGGTGAATGCCACAGGCCTCCTTGATAGGCCGGATCCGCGGCGGGAGCTGGTCCAGCGGCTTTGTGCGCGGGGCGTCGCAGGATCCTGCCTCCGCAGCGACCTCGTAGAACCAGCATTTGTGGCTCTTCGTGTTTGGGGGTGTGGTCGGCGGTGTGTTCTGGTCGGCCGTGTGACGGCCTCTTCGCTCACCCGAACGCAGTCTCCCGTGTTCGAACGTGGCGCGGCGCCCGACCTGACTCCTGACAGCTGGTTGGGGTGGTTGGGGTTTTTCGTTGGTGTGGTGTGGTTGGGTTGGTGGTTGTGGGGCACTAATCCGGTGGCGGGTAGGGTGTAGGGGTGTGAGCCCGTTTATCCGTAAGGTGCGTACCGCTTCTGGTGCTACGGCGGTGCAGATCGTGGCTAAGGAGCATGGTGTGCGCCGGATTGTGGAGCACCTGGGCTCAGCGCACGACGAGGCGGAGCTGGCGGCCCTGGTTCAGGCGGGACGGGAGAAGATCCGGGGCGGCCAGGGCGTTTTGGACCTGGCCGGCCTGACACCGCAGGCCGCCGGCCAGGCCGCGCCGGCGGTGGTTGAGTCCAAGCGCTCAGTGCTGTTGTGGGATGTCCTGTCGGGCGCGTATGAGGCCCTGGGGCTGGGTGAAGCGGTGGGTGGTGATGAGAGCTTCAGGCAGATGGTGCTGGCCCGACTCGTGGAGCCCACCAGCAAGGAGCAGGTCCCCGCCGTGCTGGGAGAGCTCGGAGTTGACGCTGTGACCCCACGCTCCTTGTTCCGGTCCCTGGCGCGCTGCGTTACCGGCGACTACCGCTCCCATATCCAGGCCGCCTGCCTGCGGCACGTGAGTGCCGCAGGGGACTTGTCCTTGTGTTTGTATGACGTGACGACCCTGTACTTCGAGGCGGAGAAGGAGGACGACCTACGACGGGTGGGCTATTCCAAGGAGCGCAGGGTGGACCCGCAGGTGATCGTGGGGCTGCTGGTGGACCGGACGGGCTTCCCGTTACGTGTTGGCTGCTGGGAGGGCAACAAGGCCGAGACCAGCACGATCGTGCCGATGATCGAGGAGTTCCGGGAGGCGTCGGGGATTGAGCACCTGGTCGTGGTGGCGGACGCCGGCATGCTCTCCGCAACCAACCTCGAAGCACTCGACCAGGCCGGCTTGGGATTCATCGTCGGGTCCCGCATGACCAAGGCCCCGGCAGATCTGGCCGCGCACTTCGCCTGGCACGGGGACGCCTTGGCCGATGGGCAGATCATCGACACCATCACCCCACGCCGCGGCACGCGCTCGACCGAGAGGGACGAGAAGCTGCGTGATGAGCCGGTCTGGAGCCCAGCGGAGTTTGCGGGCTCGTGGCGCGCGATCTGGGCGTATTCCGCCAAGAGGTTCGCCCGGCACCAGCAAGACCCTGACCTCCCAGGAGAACAGGGCCCGGGCGGTCGTTGCTGGGGACCGGCGCCCCAAGGGGACCAGGTCCGTGACCACCCGTAAGGGCGACCAGGTCCTCGACGAGAAGGCTCTGGCCCGAGCCAAGCGGCTGGCCGGGCTGAAAGGCTACGTGAGCAATATCCCCGCATCGGTGATGCCCGCCAGCCAGGTGATTGCTTCCTATCACGAGCTGTGGCACGTGGAGCAGTCCCTTGCGCATGTCCAAGCACGACCTGCGCGCCAGGCCCGTCTTCCACCACACCCACCACGCCATCCAGGCCCACCTCACCGTGGTGATGGCATCCTTGGCCGTCGCCCGCCACCTACAAGCCGCCACCGGTGTGAGCATCAAGCGGCTCGTACGCGAACTGAAGCCGCTTCAAGAGGTAACTATCACCATCAACGGCCACCACATCACCGCCCAACCCCAGACCACCCAGACCGCGCAGCAAATCCTCAACAACCTGAACACCGCAGGGCACTAAACCGTCAGGAGTCAGGTCGAACGTGGCGCGGCGCCCGAGGACGGCCTCCGCATGGTTGTTCCGGGCGGCCGCGTCCTCAAGCGCGAAGTGCTGGTTTCCGACCTTGGGGTGTGGTTTCCGACCTTGGGGTGGTCGTGAACCGCACCCCAAGGTCGTAAATCGACATCCATGGGGCGGTTTCATGGGATGGCATCACGAGGCGGACGGTTCGTCAGGTACCACCAACGATTCGGCATGAACAACGACGGCTCGTGCGCCCGCCCCTCGAACCGTCGAAAGAAGTGGAGAATCGTCGTCCGCAACACCCGAACCGTCGGGCACGATCCGCCGCGAGCCACCGCGATCCACCGAGACTCACGGCGAGCCATCCCGTCCCCGCCCACCGCGCCCACCGGGACGTACACACAAACCACCACCCACACACCCCACCCATCCACCACACCCCCAAACACGAATAACCCTGAGAAGAGCCCTGAAACGAGCGGACACGGTTACGCCCGGGTCAGGGCCTTTGGGAGCCGCGGTAGTAGAGCACCGCGATCTGGGTGCGGTTGCGCAGGCCGAGCTTAGCCAGGATTGCACTGATGTGGTTGCGCACGGTGCCCTCGCTAAGGTGCAGTCGGCCCGCCGTCTCGGCATTGTCGAGTCCGTCGCTGACGGCCTGAACCACCTCGTACTCACGCTCGGTCAGTGCGTCGAAAACGGGCGGACGCGTGTCCTCTGGCGTCGCCGTGTCCGCCGCCAATCCCATGGCGGCGGTGCGTTCGAGCACCTTTCCTTCCAGGACACTCATTCCAGTCATGACGCTGCGCAAGGCCGGAGCGATCTGCACCACGTCCTGTTTAATCAGGTATCCGCGCGCACCCATGCGCAGCGCTCGCGCGATGTAATCGTCGTCAGTGAAGGTGGTTAGGAACACCACCCGCGCATCCGGGTCCACCGCCAGTATCTGCTCTGCGGCGTCCAGCCCATTGCTTCCGGGCATCTGTATGTCCATCAGCACGATGTCGGGTCTGCGCTCCCGGAAGCCCGCCACCGCCTCCTGACGACTTGCGCCCACACCGACCACGTCGATATCCGGCTCCGCCCCCAGAATCGTGGCCAGGGAGCGGGCCAGCAGGAGATCATCGTCGACGACCAGTACCCTCATGCGGTCTCCTTCGGGATGGTGGCGAGCACTGTGAGCCTGGGGCGCAGCAGAACCCGCAGCGTACCGCCCAGGGACTCGACCCTGTCGATCATGGACCGCATGCCCAACCCCGGACCTTCAGCATCCGGCTGCGCCTTCCACAGCGGCTGCGGGGACTCGGCCCACGCCGGGACGGCGCCGTCGTTGGCGATGGTCAGCCGCCAGAACCCGGGGAAGTCGGTGACCGTTACCCAGGCGCTTCTCGCCTCACCGTGGCGGGCCGCGTTGGTCAGGGCTTCACGTGCCACAGCGACCAGACACCGCGTTACCGGCGCAGGTAAGGACGCATCCGGGGCGCAGTCGATCTTGACTTGCGGGATGCCGCAGCCGGCTCCTAACCGGTTCAGCGCCACCGCCAGATCCTCACCCGCATCATCCAGGGCGTGAACACCCGCACGCATGGCCGACAGCGCCTCATCCGCGGTCTGCTCGATCTGCTTCAAATCGGCCACCACCTCCGGGGCGCCCCTATGGGCAACCTGGGCGGCGTGCACCTGGAACAGCATCCGGGTGAGCAGGTGCCCGACGCCGTCGTGGATGTCCCGGGCGATCCGGGTGCGCTCGGACAGGGCGGCGGCGCGCATCTCGTACTCCTGGGCTTCCTCCAGCCGCGTCTGTGTCTCCTGCAAGGCGGTGACCCGGTACTGCAAATCGTCGCGGACGGCATGCAAAGCACCACGGGTCCGCTCCACCTGGCCGGTACGCACCGCCAGCAGCGCCGCCAGCGCGGCCAGGACCGCCGCTCCCACCGCACTGATGCTCAGACCGCGCCACAGCGCCACTGCCAGCGGCGCTATGCACACCGCCGCCCCGCCCCAGAGCCACCGGCCCCGTCCCGAAGTCACCCCGACCAACTCGTAGACGGCAACAGGCGCCCCCGCGACGGCCGCGGAGCAGGCACACGCCACCAGCAGATAGGCGGCCGGCAGGGCGCCGAGAGCCGAGCACTGTCCTAAGGCGGCACAGGCCCCGGAGCAGATGACCGCAACCAGGAACCACACGACCACCGTCGGCGTGGGCATACCGGAGGCCAGCACTAAGGCGACACAGGCTCCCAGCACTACGGCCCTGTCCGTCAGCTCCCTCACACCTCGATTATGGACGATGCCGAGCCCGCCGGTGGAGCCGACGACGCCCCTGACTTTTATCATGTCCCCGGCGCCGCCTCATGACAGCAGGCACTTCCGACACCGTCTTCTTCCCGGAACCATATTTCCCGTGCGCAACATACGAGTGGGAGGAGCCGGCGTGACCGAAGCAGCGGTCGCCGTTGAAAAACTGGTCAAACGCTATGGGGATCTGGTCGCCGTGGACGGGCTGTCGCTAGAAGTCACTTCAGGCGAGATCCTTGGCCTGCTCGGCCCCAACGGCTCGGGTAAGACCACAGCGATCAACTGCATACTGCAACTGCTCACCTACAACCGGGGCGAGATCAGCATCTTCGGCGAGCCGATGTCGGCCACCGCCTACGAGCTCAAGCGGCGAATCGGGGTGGTGCCGCAGGATGTGGCCGTCTTCGAGGAACTCACGGTGTGGGAGAACATAGACGCCTTCTGCTCCCTGTACGTCTCCGATCGCTCCCGCCGCCGCGAGTTAGTGCAGGAGGCGATCGATTTCGTAGACCTGGGCCGATTTGCGAAGTTCCGTCCTAAAAAGCTGTCCGGCGGGCTGCTGCGCCGCCTGAACATCGCCTGCGGCATCGCCCACCGGCCAGAACTGATCATCCTGGATGAGCCCACCGTGGCCGTGGACCCGCAGAGCCGCAGCGCCATCCTCGACGGCATCAAGCGCCTCAATGCCCACGGCGCCACCATCGTCTACACCAGCCACTACATGGAGGAGGTAGAGCAGCTGTGCACACGCATCATCATCATGGACCGGGGCAAGCAGCTCGCCGCCGGCACCGCGAGCGAGCTGAAGGCGATGATCGGCACCGGTGAGCGGATTCGCGCGGAGGTGCTGTCGCCCGCCGAGATCGGGGAACGCGAACTGGAGGCGGTACGCCGGGCGGAGCATGTTCGCGCCGTCGCCTATGAGGCACCTGAGCTGATCGTCGAGTGCACGCCGGGGGCGCACAACCTGGCCGACGTCCTCGAAGCACTCGCCGAGGTGGGCGTGGTATGCGGGCGGATCACTTCCGAGCCGCCCACCCTGAACGACGTGTTCCTGGAGATCACCGGCCGGGCCCTGCGCGATGAGGCGGCCTGATATGCGCACCGTCTTCCGTTACCAGGTGCTCCAACTACTGCGCGACAGGATCCTGCTGCTGTGGACACTCGGTCTGCCGATCGCACTGTCCCTGATGTTCATGATGATGTTCTCCGGGCTGGAGGCGGGCTACGCCGTCGACCCCCTCCGGGTCGGGATCGTTCATGATGATGCCTACGCGGCCGAGGCGGGATTGGACGGCGCCCTTGACGCCGTCTCCGCCGACGACGCCGAACTGCGGCTGCTCGATCCCGTGGCCTACGACACCGCGGAGCAGGCCGAGGCGGCCGTTCAGGAGGGTGACACGGTCGGCTATATCGCGGTCCAGGGCGGCACCCCCGTGCTGCACCTGTCCCCGGAGGGCAATGACCTGTCCACCACCCCGGTACTGCGCGCCATGCTGGACACCTACGTGCGCAGCCGTGACGAGATCACCTCGCTGATCGCCGCGGGAGCACCGCCCGCGGATGCCGCCGCCGCAGTACAGGACCGCCACGCATTCACCACCGAGCTCCAGGTCACCCGCGTGCCCGGAAAGCCCGAGGTGCCTTATTACTTCGCGCTGCTCGCCTTCACCAGCGGCATGGGCATGACGATTGCGGTAGTCGCCATCCAGGATATCACCGCTCCCTCAGGGCCCCTGGCGGCACGCCGCAATCTGGGGGCGCTGCCGCGGTGGAGGCTGCTTCTGGGAACGTTGTCCGCGGCCTGGGCATGCACCTGGGCCTGCCTGATCATCGCCTTCGCCTTCATGCGCTTCGTGGTGGGTGTGGACTTCGGCCCCTACACGGCGCTTTGCCTGGTGGCAATCGGGATCTCCAGCCTAATGGCCTGCGCCGCCGGCTCGGTCCTGGGGACCTTCCCGCGGATGCCGCTGGGCGGAGTCTCGGCAATCAGCTGCCTACTGGCCCTGTTCTGCGGGCTGTACGGCACCGCCTCACAGCGACTGGCCAATGCCATCGAACTCAGCGCCCCGCTGGCGGCCCAGCTCAATCCCCTGTGGCAGGCGACCCGCTGCTTCTACGGGCTGCTCTACTACGACTCCCTGGAGCCATTCGCTCGCAGCTGCACCGTGCTTGCGGGCATGACCGTCATGTTCTTCATAATCGCCATGATCCGTATGCGGAGGACGAACCATGAGCACCTTTAAGACCTCGCTGCGGATTCTGGCGGCGCACCGCCTCTACATCCTGATTTACCTGGTGCTCATGAGCGTAGGCGCCGTGTTCGTCGGGACCGGCTCCGGCAATGCCACCGACGCCGGCGTCACCCAGGTGACGGCTGATGTGGCCGTGATCGACCGTGATGACTCCGCGGTGTCCCGGGCACTGACCGAATACGTGGGCTCCGTCGGCAACACCCAGCCGCTGGAAGACACCAAGCAGGCACTCCAGGACGCCACCGCCAAGGACCGCATCCAGTACATCCTGATCATCCCCGCCGGCTTCGGCGAGGAGCTACAGGCCGCGGCCCAGGACGGAACCCAGCCGCCCGCCGTGGAGACCGTCGTCAGCTACCGGTCCTACCTGGGCTCACTGATGAACGTGCACACCAACTCGTACCTGAACCAGGTCTACGACTATCTGCGTGCTCTGAACACGGATGCCACCGGCGCCCAGTCCGCCGAACAGTCCGTGGAGCGGGCCGTGACCCTGGCAAAAGGTTCAATGCGCGGCGGCTCCGCCGCTCGGCTCATCACCCAAGACGCGCTCCTCCTGCCGGAGTCCTTGAAGCTGTACACGCTGTTCTCACTGTTCCCGCTGACGGCCTTCTGCATCGTAGCGATTGCAGTGCTCATGGCCGCCCTCAATCGACCTGCCGTACACTCCCGCGTGTCTTCCGCGCCCGTGACCGGCCGCTCACGCGGCCTGGGGCTGCTCGGCGCGTGTCAGCTGATAGGCCTGGTGGCATGGTTGTGGTTCTTCTGCCTGGGCACCGCAGTCTTCGCCGCCGATCGCATCGGCGCTTCGGCATCGCAGTTGGGGATCGTGGGCCTGGCGCTGGCCGCCTACACGCTCAACGGAGTAGCCATGGGCTTCCTCGTGGGGCAACTGCGACTGGGGGAGAACGCCGCGAACGCCATCGCAGTCATCGGCGGCATGGCATTCTCCGTCCTGGCGGGGGCGTGGGCGCCCCTGGATATGCTGCCCGACGCCGTGATCGCGGTCGCGCGGCTCACGCCCGGATATTGGGCGACCCAGGCCATCGCCGGGGCCTTCAACGCCGTCTCCACCTCCGCCCAGGTGCTGATGCCACTGCTCGGTTACTGCGGGATATGCGCCCTGTTCGCCATCGCCATCGGAGCGGCGGGCCTGGCTGTCGGCCGCTCACGGGCACGTGCGGCGGTCTAGCCGGAGACCGGCGTCGCGGCACGCATGCCCGAAAGAAATGTGGTTCTTCCGATTTGAGGCGCGTTCGCCGAGTTCGGTAGATATAACCATCGAGTTCGGTAGATATAACCATCGAGTTCGGTCGGCGGGGCCAGCGGGCCCACACCCACCCGCTACGCTCATAAACCAGAAGAGCCGCAAAACGGCGCAACCACGCGGGATCCCATAATGAACGCCCGGACCCTCCAGCCCAAAGTGGCTACGGATGGACGCCTATCCTTTCGGCCGTCACCAAGACAGGTGTCCCCAAGGCAGCGGAGGCCGGGTCCGGGTGTTCGGGCGACCCACCGGTGCTGGGCCGCCCGAATACCCGGACCCGAGCGGCGAACACCGCTCAGACGAGATTGGTGCGCAGGAACTCCGTGATCCGCTCCCACGGGATGGCGCCGCTGGCGCCACCGTCATACAGGTCGGTGTGGGAGGCGCCGGGGATGGAGACGAATTCCTTGTTGTCCCCCTGCAGCCGGGCGAAGGCGTCCTTGCCCATGTAGTAGGAGTGCGCCTCCTCCCCGTGGACGATCATGACGGCGTTCTCGATCTCCTCGATGTAGCCCAGCAGGGTCGCGTTCATCAGCGAGGACCCGCCGATGACGGTCCAGCCGTCGTTGGAGTTCAGGGAGCGGGGGTGGTAGCCGCGGGGTGTCTTGTAGTACGCGTAGTAGTCCTTGACGAAGTCGGGGGCGTCATCGGGCAGCGGGTCCACGACACCCCCGGCCACGGCGTAACTGCCCGAACGGTAGTCGGCGGTGCGCTGGGCGGCCACTAAGGCACGCATCTGGTTACGAGCCTCGGCGGAGTCGGAGGAGTCGAAGTAGCCGTTGGCCGCCACCCGGCTCAGGTCATACATGGTGGACACCACAGCGGCCTTGATGCGCGGGTCGGCGGCCGCGGCGGCCAGGGCCATGCCGCCCCAGCCGCAGATGCCGATGATGCCAATGCGTTCGGGGTCGACGTCCTCGCGTACAGACAGATAGTCGACGGCGGCCTGGAAGTCCTCGATGTTGAGGTCCGGGGAATTCATGTAGCGGGGCGTGCCGCCAGACTCGCCGGTGAAGCTGGGGTCGAAGGCGATGGTGAGGAAGCCGCGTTCGGCCATGGTCTGGGCGTACAGGCCGGACGACTGCTCTTTGACGGCGCCGAAGGGGCCGGAAACCGCCAGTGCGGGCAGCTTGCCCGCGGCGTCCTTGGGCCGGTACAGGTCGGCAGCGAGGGCGATGCCGAAGCGGTTGTGGAAGGTGACCTTCTCATGGTTCACGGCGTCGGACTGGGGGAAGACTTTGTCCCACTCCTGGGTCAGTTCTAGGTTGTCAGCGCTCATTGCGTGATGCTCCGATCTCTGGATCTGAGGCGATCTGTAACGCCACGGCGCGGTGCTGCGGCGCCTCTGGCGTCCAAGTTAGCCACCCAGATGACATGACGCTAATGACTGTTTTGCATGTATGTCATGCCTATTCGGCATATCGTTGCGGGTATGGAGATTCGCACGCTGCGCTATTTCGCGGCCGTGGCCCGCGAGGAGAACATGACTCGGGCCGCCGCCCAACTGCACGTCTCGCAGCCGACGCTTTCGAAGCAGATGAAGGCGCTGGAGCGGGAGCTGGGGCACAAGCTGTTCGTCAGGCGTTCCTTCAGCATTGAGCTCACCGAAGAGGGACGTCTGCTGCGGGAGCGGGCCGACGACCTCCTCCGCCTGGCGGACCGCATCGAGAACGACTTCCTCGCCCTGGGCGACGTCACCGGCGGCGACCTCTACCTGGGACTGGCCGAATCCTTTCAGGTTGGCCTACTCGCTCGCCAGCTCAAGCGACTAAAGCAGGAGTGCCCCGGGCTGCGTTACCACGTGACCAGCGGCGACACCGAGCAGGTCACCGAGAAGCTGGACCGGGGCCTACTCGACTTCGCCGCGATCGTCGAGGAGCCCGACGGCGAGCGCTTCAGCCGCTATGAGACGCTGCCGCTGCCCGTGGCGGACAGGTGGGGCGTGGTACTGCGGCGCGATGACACCCTGGCCGCTAAGGAGGCCGTCACCGTGGACGACCTGGTGGGACTGCCGCTGTTCTGCTCGGAGCAGTCCTGGGCACGGGACATCCCGGCATGGGCCGGCAGCCGCATGGGCGAGCTGCGACTTGAGGGCACCTTCCGCCTGCCCTACAACGGCTCAGTGTTCGCCCGCGAGGGCCTGGGTTACCTGCTCACCTTCGACCGTCTGGTGGCCACGAGCGAGTCCAGCGGCCTGGCCTTCCGCCCGTTCGAGCCCGCCCTGGAGTCCCGCATGTACTTGATCTGGCGCCGCCGGCAGACCCTGTCCCCCATCGCGGAGCGCTTCCTGGACCGTCTGCGCGCCTCACTGGTCGACGACGACGCCACGCCCGCACCATCCACTAGCCTGTGAGTGCGGCCGCGGTCGGCGTCGAGATCGCCGGGAAGGAATTGATCACGTGTACAGAGTTCTGGTGGTGGAGGACGATGCGGCGCTCGCACGCGGCATCATCGGCCTGTTGGAGCGCTACCAGTACGACTGCACCGCGGCATCCGACTTCGCAGACCTGCTGCACGAGGTCGAGCGGGCCGATCCGGACGTCGTCCTGCTGGACGTGAATCTGCCGCGCTACGACGGCTTCTACTGGTGTCGCCGCATCAGGGAGGTCTCCAAGGTCCCCATCATCATCGTGTCCGCCCGGGACGCCACCGGTGATCAGGTACGGGGCATCGAGTCGGGTGCGGACGACTACCTGACCAAGCCCTTCGATCCGGAGCTGCTGCTCGCGAAGGTGGGCGGCGTCATACGGCGCGCCTACGGTGAGTTGAGCTCGACCGACGCCGATGACGCGCTCACGGTCCGAGATCTGACGCTGTTGCCCGGACGCCAGTTGGCGGTCATAGGTGGAGACGAGGTGGAGCTGTCCCTCACGGAGACCAGGCTGCTGCAGGCACTGCTGCAGAGGTATCCGGATGCCGCCTCGCGTGAACAGCTGCTCGTCTCCGCGTGGGAGGACGCCGCCTACGTGGAGGACAACACCCTGACCGTCAATATTCGCCGGCTGCGCAATCGCCTGTCCGGGCGTCGTGCGGCAGTGGAACTCAGAGCCGTACGCGGATACGGTTACCGGCTCATCGTCGGGGCGGATGACAGCGGCGGGGGGAACGCTGCGTGAGACTGTTTCTACGCGAGCACCTGGGAATCATCGCGCTGTTCGCCCTCCTGGTGTGCGGACTGCTGCCGCTTTATCAGCGGGTCGGCGGATTCAACACCACCGGCGGCATGGCCTACTTCCTGGGACTCTCCGATTTCCTGTTGGCAACCACCCTGGTGGTGCGTTACTTCCGGCGTCGGCGGCTGTATCGCTGGCTCGACTCCCCGGGTCGGGTCCTGGAGGAGCTGCTCGGGCAGGAGTCCACCGATCCGCTCGTCAATGCCTTCATCCGGCACGGCAACGCCAGTTATCAGCGCTACCTGGGACTGCTAACGGAGCAGCAGGCGGCGACCGAGCAGTGGCGCACCCACATCGTTCAGTGGGTGCACCAGATGAAGACGCCGCTCAGCGTCATCCGCCTGCTGGCGCAGGACGACGAGGGGAGCCGTGACCCCTTCCCGATCCTGTGTGAACTCGACCGGCTGCAGCGGCAGCTGGACCTGGTGCTGAGCCTGGCTCGGATTGATCGCTTCGAGAATGATCTGGTGACCGAGCAGGTGCATCTGGACGATCTGGCAGTTACGGTCATGCAGCAGAATCAGCGGCTGTTCCGGCAGAGCGAAGTGAGCGTCACCTGCACCGGTGAGGACGTCGTGGTGACCACGGATCGCAAGTGGATCGGCTTCGTCGCGGACCAGCTGATCCACAACGCCGTTAAGTTCTCCGAACCGGGATCCTCGGTAGAGGTACGCATCGGCGCCCGACCGGAGGGCGCACAGCTGAGTGTCATCGATACCGGCTGCGGCATTCGTCCCCGCGACCTGCCGCGCGTATGCGACCTGTACTACACCGGCTCGAATGGTAGGGCGGGCTCACAGTCATCCGGAGTGGGCCTGTACCTGGTCAAGCAGGTGCTCGAACGGCTCGGGCACTCGCTGCGGATCACTTCGGCCGTCGATGAGGGAACCACCGTCACCGTGCGCTTCGGCGCAAGCGCAGGCGCGGCCGCCTGACCACACCGCGGGTGACAGCGATTGTCACCCGCCGTCACCCGCTTCGATGGTTCGCGCCCCTGTACGGGCAATAGCTTTAAGGGCAGTTGCCGAACACATGAAAGGGGCAAACGATGACTGAAGCAGCAATACGCAACACCGTGACCCACCAGCCCGGACCGGCCGTGGTGTCACTGGAGGGCGTTAGCAAGATCTACGGAGACACGGTCAGGGTCAAGGCCGTCAATCAGCTCTCGCTGCGGGTAGACGCGGGCGAACTGGTCGCGATCATGGGCCCCTCGGGCAGTGGTAAGTCCACGGTCCTGAACCTGGTGGCGGGAATCCTGCCGGCCACCTCGGGCACCGTACGCGTCGGCGGTCAGAACCCGGCCGACCTGAGCGAGGAGGAGGCCGCGGTCTTCCGTCGTAAGCGGCTGGGTTTCGTGTTTCAGGACTTCAACCTGGTGGACACGCTGACCATTCAGGAGAACATCATGCTGCCACTCATGCTGGCGGCGGATGAGAGCCCCGCCCGCATGCGGCGCCGCTCCCGGGCGGTGGCGGAGCAGCTCGGCATCGGGGATGTCCTGGCCCACCGGGTGCATGAGGTCTCGGGCGGCCAGGCGCAGCGGGCGGCCATCGGGCGGGCGATCATTCACGAACCGCAGCTGCTGCTCGCGGACGAGCCGACCGGAAATCTCGACTCGGCAGCCGCACAGGACGTCATGCGCATCTTCTCCGATCTCAACAAGCGCCAGGGCGTATCCACCATCGTGGTCACCCATGATGCGCGCACCGCGAGCTGGTGCAAACGGGTGGTGTTCATCAAGGACGGCGCCGTGCACTCCGAGCTGTATCGCGAGGACGACCGATTGGCCTTCTACGACGAGATTCTGAACGTGCTCAAGCTCATCGGTGGTGAGGGACGATGACACTCTGCCAATTCGCGAAGCACAACGTCCTGCGCGATACGGAGACCTACATCGCCTACTGGTTGAGCAGCGTCTTCACCGTCACGATCTTCTTCATCTTCGCCGTCAACGCCGACCACCCCGAGCTGGATCAGGACGGCAGTAGCATCCAGTTGTTCATGCGGATGGCCTCGGTGATCGTGCTCGTGTTCGCGGTCGTGTTCCTGTCGCTCTCGATCTACTCCTTCGTGGATCGGCGCAGGCGCACCTTCGGCACTCTGCGAGCCATGGGCATGTCGCGCCGCCAGTTGCGGCGCATGCTGCTGGCGGAGAACTCCCTGATCGGGGCCAGCGCCATTGTGGTCGGCATGCTCGTGGGGACGGCCTTCGGCCATCTGTCGGTACTGATCATGGCGCGCATCGTCCGCCTGTCCGACATCACCTGGAAGACTCCCCTGGCGCCGATCCGCGATACGGCGATCGGATTCGCAGTGGTGTTCGTGCTGGTGACCCTGCTCCTGGTTCGCGGCCTGTCCCGGCGCCCCATACTCGAACTGCTCTCCTCTTCGGGGCACGAGGCCAAGGGCGTGCGCTTCTCCAGCCCGCTGGCCGTTGTCGGGGCGGTGGTGCTGTTACTCGGATACGCGTTGACCTTCTACCCGCGCTATGCGGGATCCGCCCCGGCGCTGATCGACAACGCCCTGGAGAAGACGCTCAACTACGTACTCATCGGGTGCTTCATGGTGGGCACATTCCTGATTCTGAGCCAGTTCGTCTTCCTGGCCATCACCGGCATCCAGAAGCACTCACGCCGCTACCTGCGCGGCGGCAACGCGCTGTGGGTCTCGGCTCTGCTGTACCGCCTGAAGAGCGGGGTGACCTCCATGTTCATCTCCGCCATGCTGCTCACCGCGGCGTTCTGCGCCGTGACCGCCTCCATCTCCCTGGTCATGTCCGTCCGCGCCGATATCACGGCCAGCACCCCGTTCGCCGTCACCTACTACGCCTTCGGCGACAACGACAGGGAGGCCGCGGACCTCGCGCTCATAGACGGGGAGCTGACCGCCAACGGCATCGATCCCCAGCAGCACACGCTGGACTTCGTCCTCCTGGGGGAAGGAGACGATGTAGGCCTGGTGGACACTAAGTTCGTATCCGTGGAGCAGTACGGCCGGGTGACCGGAGAGCACCCCGACCTGGCGGCCGGCCAGGCTCTCGATATCAGTGGAGCAAGCGAAACAACCGGGAGTACGGTCGGCGTGGATGGCGTCGGCGAACTCGCGGTGGTGGGCACCGGCACCCGGCTGCTCGACAGTCCGCGCAACATTGACTGTTACGTGGTCGCCGACCAGACGCTGCAGGCAATCTCCCAACAGCCGCGCACGACCTCCATGCGTGCCCACCTGTTCGACTTCGACGACGCCCTACATGACTCCGGCGCCCGCGCCTTGTCCACCACGGTGCGCAATGCGATCGGCGTCGGGATGGCTGATGGCGAGAGCTTCCTGTTCATCCCGCGCATTGACTCGATCGACGCCGAGGAGTACAGCCACCAGATCTTCACCTACGTGGGTGTGCTGTTCTCCGCGGTCTTCATGGCCGCCTCGGCCAGCCTGATCTACTTCCGGCTGGTCTCCAGCGTGCGGGACAACCTGCCGATCACACGGAACCTGCACCGCATGGGCATGTCGCTGCGGGAGATTCTGCGTGTGCAGCGCAGGCAGCTGCTGGTACTGTTCGCCATTCCGGTGCTGCTGGCGGTCGTCAACACGGGCTTCGCCATGAACTACCTGGTAATGGCACGGATCGCCTCCAGGCTCCTGTACGGGCGCTTCCTGATCATCCTCATCCCGCTGCTCGCCCTGCAAGCCGGCTACTTCGCCTTCCTGAGCAGTCGCTTCTCGGCCAAGGTGCGCATCTTCCTGAAGGACCCGCAGTAGGCGGACGCGTACTCCGGGCACCTCAGGAGGTGGGGCGATCGAGCCGATCATCCGGCTCGATCTCCCCACTGCCGCGAGTGATGAACTGCGTGGGGATCACGATGTGCTCGGGCCGGAGGGCCTCACCCTCCAAGCGGCGGAACAGGCGCTGCGCGGCCACTCGTCCCATGCGCTGGGGGTCCTGGCGCACCACGGTGAGCGCGGGCTGAAGCATGTCCGCCAGCGGCAGGTCGTCGAAGCCTATATGCGCTATCCGGTCGCGCAGTTCCAGCCTATGCAGCGCGTGCAGCGCCCCCTCGGTGAGAAAGTTCTGCCCACTGAAGATCGCCGTCGGCGGCCGCGGCCCCAAGGCCAACCGAGTGACAGCGCTTTCGGCCGCCGCCGCCCCCACCAGCCCGGAGATGACGATCGCACCATCGGCATCGGCGCCGTAGGCACCGAAAGCCGCAGTGAATCCTTCTCGGCGCTCCACCGCAGTGGCCACATTCAGGCGCTCGGTGAGCAGGGCAATACGCCGGTGGCCCCGTTCAAGTAGATGTAGTGTGGCTCGCTCGGCGGCCACACGGGTATCACTGGTAACGCGGTCCGCCTCGACGCCGTGCGGCGCCCGATCCACGAATACGATCGGCACCCCCAAGTGCAGCACCCGCTCCAGGGCGGCCCCGTCCACGGTGGTGGTGTTGACGATGATGCCGTCCACGTGGCGCCTGATGGAGTCCTCAACCGCCGCCACCTCCCGCTCCGGCTCCTCGTCCAGGCTGGAGGCCAGCACCGCCACATCGTGCTCCCGAGCTACGTCTTCCACGCCCCGGTGGAGCTGTCCGGCGAAGGGGTTGTCCACGCTGCCCACCAGCAGGGCGATGGTGCGCGTGGCCCCACCGGGGCGGCGCAGGCTGCCGGCGCGCAGGTCCACGTGGTAGTCGAGCTCGCGCACGGCATCCCAGACCCGCTCGGCGGTGGCGTCGGAGACATTGGGTTCGCCGTTGACCACACGCGAAACTGTTTTCACACCGACTCCCGCCAAGCGGGCCACCTGCTTCATGGTGGGCCGACGTTGTCCCTCCGACGCCGAGCCTGCGGACGAGTATGACGTCACTGTCGCCTCCCCGATTTTTCGAAACGCACTTGACCCGAGTGGAAACCAACCGTAGCATCGTGACTGCGATTGACATCGTTGTCAGTACTGGAACGCCGCCACTTGGTGGCGCTCCAGTAACTCCCGTCCCGATGGCCGCTCCGGCGGTTCCTCCCACCGCGCCCGACGCTGCCGAGCGTGGACCACCTCAAGCAATGGAGCAGATATGGCACCACCACAACCACCACGGCTGAGACTGACAGACGTCTCCAAATCCTTCCCCGGCGTGCAAGCTCTCAGCGGCGTCTCCTTCGACCTGCTGCCCGGGGAGGTGCATGCCCTCGTCGGGGAAAACGGCGCCGGAAAATCCACCCTGGTGAAGATCCTCACCGGCATCCACCCGGACTTCGAGGGCAGTTACGACTATGACGGCGCCCCCGCCGCCTTCCATTCCATCCGCGACGCCCAGCGTGCCGGCATCGCCATTGTCCACCAGGAACTCAACATGATGGCCGACCTGACGGTGGCGCAGAACATCTTCATCGGCCGGGAGTCCTCCTCCCTGCTGATCTCCGATCGAGCGCTGAATCGACGCGCTCAGGAGCTGCTGGCCAAACACGAGGTCGACGTCGCCCCGCAGACTCTGCTGCGGAACCTGTCGGTCTCCAGGGCACAACTGGTTGAGATCGTGCGCGCCATGTCCTTTGAAGCCACCAAGGTGCTGATCCTGGATGAGCCGACGGCGGCCCTGTCCGAGGCGGAGAGCGCCGAACTGCTTCAGCGGATAAGGCGACTGCGGGATCAAGGCGTCTCGATCGTGTACATCTCCCACCGCATGCACGAGGTCATGGCGATCTCCGATCGCATCACGGTCCTGCGCGACGGCGCACACGTCGGCACGCTCAAGACTGCCGAAACCGATCTCGACGAGATCATCGAGTTGATGGTGGGCAGGCAGGTCGTCAACACTCCCAAGCCCCACTCGGAGGTGCCGCCCGACGCCCCCGTCGTCATGCGCGCGGAGCACCTGGCCTCCGCCGAGGTCAAGGACGTCTCCTTCACGCTGCATCGCGGGGAGATCCTCGGCTTCGCCGGCCTGGTCGGCGCCGGTCGCACCGAGGCCATGCGGATTGTGGCGGGTGCGGATCGTCCCACAGCCGGGCGGCTGGAGGTCAACGGCGCCGAGGCCTCCTTCCACCGCCCCAAGGACGCCATTCGCGCCGGCATTGCCTACCTGTCTGAGGACCGCAAGCGCTTCGGTCTGGTCACCGGCCTGTCGGTTTCCGACAACACGGTCCTGGCGTCCTACGACGCCTTCACCACCGCCACAGTGGTGCACGAACGGGCTGTGCAACGCGCAACCCGTAAGTACGTGGACATGCTGCGCATCAAGACCCCGACAGCGCGCCAGCGGGTGCGCAACCTCTCCGGCGGTAACCAGCAGAAGGTGGTGCTGGCCAAGTGGCTGCTGCGCGACGTCGACATCCTCATCTTCGACGAGCCCACACGCGGCATCGACATCGGTGCGCGCGCAGAGATCTACCAGCTCATGCGCGACCTGGTCGCACAGGGGAAGTCAATCATCCTCGTCTCCTCCGACCTCGACGAGGTCCTGCACCTGTCCGACCGCATCGTGGTCATGCGGGAAGGACGCAAGACCGGGGAGCTCGACGCCTCCGAGGCAACTCAGATCAAGATCATGGAACTGGCCACCAAGCAGGAAGAAGGTCGCGCGGCATGAGCGCAAACATCATCAAGAACACCCCACTGCGCGCACTGCCCATGCAACAGCTGATGGCGCTGGCCGCGCTGGTAATCCTGTACGCGTTCTTCGCCGTATTCGGCAACCACTTCCTGTCCCCCAGCACCTTCGTCTCGATCCTCGACTCCTCCTACTACATCGGCTTCCTGGCCATCGGCATGACCTTCGTGATCATCACGGCGGGCATCGACCTGTCCTCCGGGACGGTTATGGTCGGCTCCGCACTGGTAGGAGGCGTGGCCTACAACGTCTGGGACCTGCCGATCGCCGTAGCGCTGCTGATCGTACTGGCTACCGGTATCGCCTTCGGCATCGGTAACGGCGTCTTGGTCGGCTTCCTGCACATTCCACCGTTCATCGCCACCCTGGGCATGCAGTTCGCGTCCCTGGGTCTGTGCGCGGTGATCGCCCAGGTGCAGACGCAGACCTACCCGAGCCTGACCTCCGAGGACGGCTGGTTCAAGACGGTTCTGTACAAGGCGGGAGATCTGCCCGTGGGCATTGTCTGGCTGGCGGCCTTCTTCGTGATCGCCTGGTTCATCCTGACTCGTACCAAGCTCGGTCGCTACACCTACGCCATCGGCTCCAATGAGGAGGCCGTCGAGCTTTCGGGGGTCGTGGTGTCGCGCTGGAAGTTCTGGGTCTACGTGCTCAACGGCTTCTTCTGCGGCCTGGCCGGCATCATCTACGCCGCCACCTTCTCCTCCATCACCCCGCAGACCGGAAACGGCCAGGAGATGTACGCCATCGCCGCCTGCGTGATCGGCGGCACCTCACTGGCGGGCGGCGTCGGCTCCCTGTGGGGAACCATCATCGGCGTCTTCGTCATCTCCGTACTCAAGACGGGCCTGCTGTCAATGGGCCTGCCGGTGCAGTGGCAGCAGGTCCTGATCGGCGTCGTTGTGGTGCTCGCAGTTCTGCTCGACGTCATCCGCACCCGCCGCGCCGGCCGTGCTTGAACCCGTCATCCGCTCTTCTGTCCCACCCCATGAAAGGAAAAACCATGTCCACCATGCTCACTCGCAGGACCGCGCTGACGGCGGCCCTGGCATCCGCCGCATCGGTCTCGCTGCTGGCCGCCTGCAGCGACGACGGCGGCTCGGCCAGCTCGGACGGGAAGATGAAGGTCATCATCATCTCCAAGAGCTACCAGAACCAGTTCTACCAGGCCGCCTTCAAGGGCGCGCAGGATGCCGCCGACGAGCTCGGCGTCGACCTGGAAACCAACGGGCCCGACGCGGAGAGCAATGTCTCCCAGCAGGTGGAGCAGCTGGCCTCTGCGGTCAACCAGCGGCCGGCCGCGATCGCCCTGGCGGCCTGCCAGCCCGACGCCGTGCAGGACGCCCTGGTGAACGCCAAGAACCAGGACATCCCGGTGATCGGCTTCGACTCGGGCGTGCCCGACGACGCCTCCGGCGCGGTGCTGGCCACCGCCACCACCGATAACGAGGCCGCCGGCGGCAACGTCGCCACCAACCTCGCCGCCAACGCGGATCTGCAGTCCGCCCTGGCCTCCGCGAGCGCGGACTCCCCCGCCGTCATTGGGGTGCTGGCCCAGGACTCGACCTCCGGCTCGATCGTGCAGCGCGTGGACGGCTTCACCGCCGCCCTGGTTACCGAGTTGGAGAAGCTCGACGGCTTGGCCGGGGCGGTGGACGTGTCCGGGCAGCAGCGTTGGACGACGCCGTCGTCCAACCCCGCCAAGGTGAAGATCGTGGTGACCGTGCCGCCGACCACCAGCCAGGCGGACATTCAGTCCGCGGCCACGTCGATCCTGTCCACGGACGGGCTGGTCGCGCTGTTCGCCGCGAACCAGGACGCCGTCAATGGGGTCATCAGCGCCACCGCAGACGCCTCCCAGCTGGATCGCGACTCCGGCCGCTACAAGGATCTGCTGGTGGTCGGCTTCGACGCCGGCACCTCCCAGAAGGACGCCGTGCGCTCCGGGGCCTTCCTCGGCTCGGTGACCCAGGATCCCTACCAGATGGGCTACCAGGCGGTCACCCTCGCCGTGCAGGCGGCCAACGGCGAAAGCGTTGGGGACGTGGACACCGGTTCCCACTGGTACGACTCCTCCAACGTCGACGATGAGGACATCTCGGTGCTGCTGTACGACTGAGCGCCTGAGAGGAGGTGGTGGCCGGGCGGTAACACACTGCCCGGCCACCACACCTGTTCCACGGTGCCCGCGACCCGTAGTGCCTTGGCGATGGCGACCGGGCATCGCTCGCCTACTCCACGACCAGCCGCAGCTCTCCTGCGTCCTGCCGGCGAATCCGCCAGGTGGTGGAGGTGGTCGCCTCCACCAGGGCGGCGTCGTGGGAGACGAGCAGCAGCGCCCCAGGAAATGCCGCCAGCATCCCCTCCAGCGCCCGGATGGAGCCGATGTCCAGATGGTTAGTGGGCTCGTCCATAACGATCAGCTCCGGCCGGTCGAGGATGCCGAGTGCGAGCATAAGCTTGCGCATCTCCCCGGGACTGATCGTCTCCCCTTCCAGGACCCGCTCCGGAGAGGAGTTGAGCCTGGCGACGATCGAGAGCACCCGGCCACTGCCTTCGGCATCCAGCCCGGCCAGACGCGCCAACGTCGCCCGTATCGTCGCCCGGTCGGGCTCCTGGGGCACATAAAGGCAGGTGGCGTCCTGCGGCAGACGCCTCAGCAGGGCGCCGACGAGCGTGGTCTTGCCGGTGCCGTTGTCACCCGCCAGTGCCACATGCTCGCGGCTGTCCAGATGCAGCGCCGGGGTGTGCAGCATCGCCGTCTCCCCCAGTGGCAGGACCAACGGCTCGGTTCGCAGCAGCACCGGACGGCGACTCGGGGCGGCATCAACCCAGACTTCGCCGTCGTAGCGCTTATCGATCCTGGTGGACTCCACTTCGCCGTCCGCGCGGGCGAGCCGGGCCTCCATGCGGGAGGCGAGCCTGCCCGTCTTACCGTCCTGCCCGCTCACCACGGCCAACCGCCGGCGGAAGCGCGCGTCATTGTCGTGCTTGGCGATGTTGCGTCCGGAACGGCGGGAGGCGGTGCGGGACGCCTCTTCGCGGCGTCGCTGGGTCTCCCGAGCCAAGCGCCGCCGCTCGCGTCTGGCCGCCTCACGCCGCTGGAGGGCGGTGTCGCGCTCCAGCTCGGCCTGGGCGGCTGCCTGCGTGTAGCCGCCCGGACGCATGACGGCGCTGCCAGCGCTCATGAACAGGCATTGGGTGCACAGCGCGTCCAGCAGGGCGCGGTCGTGGGAGATGAGGATGCCGATGCCGCTGAAGCGCGCCAGGGCGGCGCGGATGGCTGCGCGGGAGGCGGCGTCGGCGTGGTTGGTCGGTTCGTCCACCACCAGCACATCTGGCTGCTCCCACAGCGCGCAGGCGATCTGGACCAGTTTGCGCTGCCCGCCTGAGAGCGTGTCGTAGCGCCAGGCCCAGGCGTCGTCGACGCCGAGGCCGCGCCGCAGCCGCATGGCGACCTCGTCGTAGGCGCAGGCGAAGTCCGTCAGCGTTGGCGGCGGCGCGGTGGCGTCCTGGGCGCAGTAGTGGGCCACCAGCCGCGAGGTCACCGCGCCGGCGTCGGGTTTCAGCTGGCCGCAGGCGATGCGTGCCAGTGTGGTCTTGCCGCAGCCGTTGTCGCCGACGACGCCGGTCCAGCCGGCCGGGAAGGTGACCGTGATATCGGCTAGCGCCGGGGAGGCGGCGCCGGGGTAGGTGTAGTGGATATCGGACAGGGCGAAATGCATGCGGTCCTCCTGAAGATGGGAGGCCGCGCGGCGGTGCAGGTTGTTCGCGATAAGGACTTTCCGACGGGGCCGCACTTGTGCGGAGGGCTGCGCGCCCGCTGGAGCGGGTTCAGTCTGAGCCGGATGCGGCACGAGCTCGGGCCGACGACCCATCGGAATGCGGGTCAGCGATGCTGCACCCCGGGCACGGCCTCATGAGCTGAGTCTGGTTCCGTGCGCCCGTGGGGGCATCGCTACTTCCTCATGCATCCGACGCTACTGGGTTGGCGCGCACTCGTCCAGCCCTGCCGTGACTTTTCCCAGCCGTGGCGTTAGTCCACTGCCGCGTGGCGCCCAGTCGGGGCACAGGATGCAGCTCCGCCCCGGCGGGAGCAGCAGCATTGCCGGGGCGGAGCACTTCGATCATGGTCCAGTCACTTGCTCGCGGTTGCGCCGGCGAGGGGCTTGTCGCCGGGGCGGGCGAGCGGGCCGACCAGCTCGTGAGGCCGGTACGGCTCCTCCAGGTAGGCGATCTCCTCCTCGGTGAGCTTGAGGTCTAGGGCGCGCACGGCGTCGTCGACCCGGCTGGGCCGCGAGCAGCCGACGATCGGTGCGTCCACGCCCCGTGCCCAGTGCCAGGCCAGTGCCACATCCGCCATGGGAACGTCGTGCTTCTCCGCGGTCTCGGCCACGCGCTCGATGATGGGCATGTCGATTTCGCGGTCGCGGTCGTACTTGGCGCGCATAGTGCCATCGGTGGCCGAACGCACCGACTCGGAGTCCCAGGTGGGGCGGGTCAGGTGACCGGAGGCGAGCGGACTGTACGGGGTGAGCGACATCCCGTACTGGTCACACACGGGGATCAGCTCGCGCTCGTCCTCACGGTAGAGCAGGTTGTAGTGGTTCTGCATGGAGGCGAAGCGAGTCCAGCCGCCCGCGTCGGCCGCCGCCTGCAGGTTGTGCAGCTGGTAGCCGTACATGGCCGAGGCGCCCAGGGCGCGGACCTTGCCCGCCTTCACCAGGCCGTCCAGCGCCTCCATGGTCTCCTCGACCGGGGTGTCGTAGTCGAAGCGGTGGATGATGTACAGGTCCAGGTAGTCGGTGCCCAGGCGCTCCAGGGTCCCCTCGATCTCCCGGTTGATCGCTTCCCGGGACAGGTGCCCCTCGTTGAAGTAGACCTTGGAGGCGAGTACCACGTCCTCCCGCTTGACGCCGAGGTTCTTCAGGGAGGCGCCGATGAACTCCTCGCTGGTGCCGCGGGCGTAGACGTTGGCGGTGTCGATGAAGTTCACGCCGAGCTCCAGGGCGCGGGCGATGACCGCCTGGGTGGCGCTCTGGTCGATGACCCACTGGTGGAAGTCGGGGAAGACCCTCCCGAAGCTCATGCCGCCGATGCACAGGCGGGGGATGGTGATGTCCGTGGTTCCGAGCTTGGTGTACTCCATTGCCTGAGTCTCCTAGGGTTCGCGAGTCGGTTCGTGCGCGTCGGGCGCGTGGGGCGGCGACGCCGTCGTCCCGGCCTTAGCGTGCCCCGGGCGGTGCCCGAACCGCCAGGTTCTGACAGTACCCCTCGTAGCGGTCCAACGAGTTCATGCCCCGGCGACACGGACGCAGGACACCACGCCCTCAAACGCAAGCAGCCGCATCACAGCCCAACCGGGCTAGACCAACATGCAGTGCGTCTGACAGCCACGAACGGCAAAATTCGGGAGTACCGTTCCTAAATTTGACCGACAGCGTGAGCCATGAGAGGCTTCTTCCAAAAGAGGAGCGTTGCCATGTACATTCCGCGCGAGGTCGAGGACACCGTTGACTCAATACTGTCTCAGGGCAAGGTGCTCCTTGTGACGGGAGCTCGTCAAGTGGGTAAGACCACCATGCTAAAGAGGCACCTCAGCCCTGCATTCGACTACGTCTCTCTTGAGAACCCCCTGGACTACGTCACAGCCAGAACCGACGCGCTCCTGTTCTTCCAGAGCCACGACATACCCCTCCTCATCGACGAGGTGCAACGCGTCCCCGAGCTGTTCAGCACCGTCAAGTTCATCGTGGATCAGTCCGACGCGCGTGGACAGATCGTCCTAACGGGCTCACAGACATACCAACTCATGCAAGGCGTCAGCGACTCCCTGGCTGGCCGTATCAGAATCATCGAAATGGGCGGCTTCTCCCTGAGGGAGCTGGTCGGCTCCACCGGGAAGGGAGCCTACGTACCAACCAGACTCAAGCAGTCAGAGGTGCGAGCCGTCCCCGACGGCTTCGACCTCTGGACCCACATCCATCGCGGCTCCATGCCCGAGCTGCAGGACGCCTCCCAAGACTGGGACACCTTCTACGCAGACTATGTCAGGACCTACCTCGAACGCGACGTCCGCGACCTCGTCAACGTCAGTGATGAGATGAAGTTCTACAACTTCATGGTCGCCTGTGCGGCGCGCTCCGGACAGCTGTTCAATGCCTCCGCCGTCGCCGGAGTGGCCGAGGTAGACCGTAAGACCGTCAAGGCATGGCTGTCCGTGCTCCAGGCGTCGGGCATTGTCCGTATCTTGCGGCCGTTCTGGTCCAACGTCGACAAGCGGCTCACCAAGACCCCGAAGCTGTATTTCATGGACACGGGCCTGGTCTGTCATCTCACGCGTTGGACGACGCCGGACGCGTTGCGCAACGGCGCCGCGGCCGGACACGTCTTCGAGACATTCGTCGTATCCGAGGTGCTGAAGAGCTACATGAACGCCGGGGCGAATCTCCATGATGTGTGGTTCTACCGTGACCAGAAGAAACGCGAGATCGACTTGGTGATCCAGCAAGGGCATGTCCTGCACCCCGTGGAGGTCAAGCTGGGCGTGCAGATCGGCGCAGAAGCTACCAAGAGCTTCTCGCGTCTTGAGCGTATTACGGGCTATGAGTTCGGCTTCGGGCACGTTATCTGCCAGACGAGGGAGCCCTACCCCATTACGCGCGACATACAGGCGGTACCCGTCTGGGCGATCTAGCGGTTGTGGCCCGTCGCCATTCACGGCCCCCTAGAAGTCAGTCGTGCGATTAGTAATCACCGGCGGCGCGTCGTCGGGGTGGCCGCTACGCGATCACGCCAGCGCCGCGCTGTCAGTTGCGCAGACATGCCAGGGGGATGACGAAGACGCCGTCATCTCGGCGGTAAGCGGTGGATCCAGCGGTGATCACCGCAAGGAAGGACGGCTCGCCCATTCGGTCCAAGTCCACACGGTCCCGCAGGCGACGCAGGTGGGCAGCAGCATCGTCAAGCTGCGCGGAACCGAGTTTCACCTCGACCGGCGCCCACCGTCCGTCAGCGAGGACCACGACGGCGTCCGCCTCTAGGCCGGTCTTGTCACGGTAGTGGAAGAGCGTCCCGTCGTTGGCTTCGGCGTAGACCCTTAGGTCGCGCACGCACAGCGATTCGAACTGCAGTCCGAAGGTCTCGAAGTCACGCAACAGGTCAGCCGGAGTCCAGCGCATGACGGCAGCACCGATCGACGGGTCCACGAAGTGACGGGTCGGGCTGGTTCTGATCGCGGTCTTCGAACGCAGCGCAGGGTTCCATGCGGGCAGATCCTCGATCACGTAGGCGCGCGCCAACGCGTCGAGGTAGTCGCTTACCGTGTTGGGTGCCATGGAGGCTTCATCAACCGCTAGGTCGGCCGCGATCGTGGCCTGTGAGGCCTGAGTGGAGACGTGGCGCGCATAGGCGCGCATGAGCACACGCATGCGGGTGGCGTTCCGGGCCACCCCGTCCATGCGGGCTACGTCGGAGTCGACCAGGCCCTCAACGTAGTTCCTTGCCAGGCGTCCGACCGGCGCCGCTGCGCCTGCGGTGACGGCGGCAGGCCAGCCGCCGCGGCAGAGCACCCTTGCCATGTCTTCCACGTCAAGCGTGGCGACACCGGCGATCTCCGTTTCTCCGTCAAAAAGCGCCTTTAGAGACACCTGCCCAGCGGACTCCTCCGACTCGAACAGCGTCATGGTCCGCATGACCAGGGAGGCAATCCTCCCAACGCCGGAATGCATGCCCTGTACAGTCGGCGTGGATGAGCCGGTGAGTATGAACTGCCCCGGCTCGCCGCGACGGTCGACGGCGAAGCGGATCGCGTCCCACAGCTGCGGCGCCATCTGCCACTCGTCTATGAGTCGCGGCGTTTTTCCTTCCAGCAGCGCGGAGGGCTTTGCATCCGCGAGCGCGAGGTAGGACCGGCTGTGGTCAGGATCCTGGAGGTAGATGACGCTGCCGGCCTGTTGTAAGGAGGTAGCGGTTTTACCGCACCACTTCGGCCCCCTGACCTGCACCGCACCGCTGATCGCCAGGGCCTCGCCAAGCAGGTCGTCTGCGAGTCGTGGCAGATAGCGCATGGCTCGTTCCTCCAGCTTCCGAATCCCGCACCCTTCCGCCGCCAGCCTACCCGACTGCGCGACTTGGACCGGATCCGTTGCGTCAGTTGGACCGGATCTGTTGCGTCAGTTGGACCGGATCTGTTGCGTCAGTTGGCCCCGATCCGGCTCTTCCGGTTCGAGAATGCGGCGGGCGGGTGAGGCCGATGATGTTCAGAATTGACATCGACGGCGTTTCTGCCGAGTCTAGATTTTTTCTGCCTCCTCCCTGGGGTGCGCCTCAGCAGGCCCTGGCGAACGAGCCTGCCGCCGCCACCGCACCCCCAAATACGCAATTTCACGCCAAATCACTTCTGCCAGCGCCGCAGGTGCCGTGTTGCTCGTCCTTTGGGATAGGCATGCCGCAGCTCTGGCAGTGGGGTCCGGGCGGCGCCTCGAGCAGACGCGTTACCGGCACGTCCAGCGCGGCGGCCAGCAGTTTGCACATGTCGATACCAGGGGTGGTGGCGCCGGTCTCCCAGCGCGAGACCGCCTGCCGGGTGACTATGACCCGCTGTGCCAGTTCGTCCTGCGTCTATTCCCGCTCCACTCGGACCTCGGCGATGTCTTCTCCGATTGCCATATCGGCCTCCTCTTTCACGGCTTCCCAGCGCTGCCGCCACCTAAGAACAGCACAGGCGCCCCGTCCCGTCGAGCAACGGGTTGTTGCATCGCCACCCCATAGCCGATCACGGGCACAAGGCCTTCAGGGGAAAGGTGAGGACGCCGTCGGGTAGCTTCATGGTGGGCCCGTCCGCAGTCACGACGGCGGTGAAGACCGGTGCGGGCGTACGTCGAGTGTCAATATCCGCCACGAACGCGGCCAGGGAGTCCTGGGCCTTCGCTATCTGTCGCTGCCCCAATTTGACCTCAAACGCAGCCCAGCGCCCGTCATCGAACTCGACGACGGCGTCGGCCTCCTTTCCCGACTTGTCCCGGTAGTGGTATACACGCCCACCCCGCAACTCAGCGAAGGTACGCAGATGTTGCACAACCTGGGACTCGAACCACAACCCGGCGGTCTCCAGGTCTTGCATCAGGCGCTCTGCCGAGGTCCCGGTGATGGCTGCAGCCAGGGCGGGATCCACGAAATGGAGTTTTGATGAGGTGCGCACCGCGTAGCGCGAGCGCAGGTGCGGAGCCCACGCGGGCTGCTCTTCGACAATGAAGAGCCGCCTAAGGGCGTTGACATAGCTCGCGGCGGTCTCTGCGCTGAGCGCCTGAGTCGTCACGTCCCTCGCGATGGTGGTGAACGACGCCTCGGTGGCAATATGGCGCGCCAGAGAGCGCAAAAGCGCACGTAACCTGATCGGATCGCGACGCGGCTCCCCATCGAGCCGCCCCATGTCGATGTTGACGACATCCTCCGCATAGTCGCGCAGATGCCGCTGCGCCTGCGCAGTGGTGGCATCGACGTCGCCCGGCCAGCCGCCGTGGACCAGTGCGTCCAGCGCCTCTCGGACGCTCGTGCCGGAGTCAAGCGCAGGCGCCGGCGCCTCGCCGTCGAATAGTGCCGCCAACGAGACCTTCCCTGTACCCAGGCCCCGCTCGAACAGGGTCATCGGCCGCAGGCGCACCCTGGAGATCCGGTGGGCCCCAGAATGCCGCGTAGCATCCTCGGCGGGAACCGAGGAACCGGTGAGTATGAACTGTCCAGGCCGTTGCCTGGAGTCGACCTCCCGCCGTACCGCATTCCACAGGTCCGGCGCCAGCTGCCACTCGTCTATCAGTCTGGGAGTATCACCCTCCAGCAGCAACGCAGGATCGAGGTCGAGCGCGGCGCGAATCTGCGGCAGACCCGAATCCAGGGCGACCTCGGATGCCGCATGCTGCCGTCCGGTCATGGTCTTGCCGCAGGCGCGCACGCCTTCAATGAGAAGCCCGCCCGAATAGCCCAGGATCTCGCTAATGAGTGCGTCAACGACGCGAGGACGGTAGCTCGTATCGGTCATCGACTGCCTTCCTCAATCCACCGCAAGACCAACCCCAACCCGAGAGTCGACATCATTTTAACCGGGCAGTTGGCGCCGTTACAACCGGATAGTTGGCGCCGTTACAACCGGGCAGTCGGCGCTATCGCAAGCCTCAACCGGCCGCACCAGGCCGCTAACGATGAACGCCATCGCTCAGGGCACGAGCCCCGTCCATCACCAGGCCGACGCCGATCTCCACCATCCGCCGAGGCGCGACCGCATCCTCGAAGGAGTAGGCGCCCGGGATTGGGGCGACCGCCTCCTGGCCGACGACGGCATAGTCGGCTGGATGCCGCCGTACCGGCAAGGGGCGTTCTCGGTCCTACCGCGGGCCAGCGGGCGCGTCTTGGAGATCGCACACCATCAGCCATTCGGTCTCGTCGACGCCGTCACCCACGATGCGGAAGCCCATTCGCTCATACAGGCGCACGGCCCGGTTGGCCTTGGCGACTCCGAGGGAGGCGCGCGCGTAGCCGTCCTCCCGCAGCTCCTGGAGCATGCGGCGCAGCAGGCGCGTGCCAATACCCCGGCCCCGATACTCCCGGTACAGGGAGATCGAGAAGGCCGGTGTGGAGGCGTCCAGGTGGCCGTATCCCTCTGTGGTGCGTACCCAGCAGGCGCCCACCACCCGGCCGTTCACTTCCGCAACCAGTGCCCGATCATCCGGAAGCGTTCCGAAGCCCTCGAAGTGGGCGCGGCACTTGGGGTCCTCGTAGATCACGCTGCGCGGCACCTGCCCGGTGAAGTCCTCGGGCACGTAAACGGCCTCCAGCAGGAAGTCCTCCAACAGGGGCGTCTCCTCGGGCCGCAGCGGCCGAATCGCGACGGCATCGTCTTCGATGATCACCATGGGCACCATGGTAAGCAAAACCCGGTTTCTGCGGCTGGCCGGACGCTCAGCCGGTGTAGGGGATGCGGAAGTAGTCGAGGTGCCGTTTGAAGCGGTCCTGCGCGCCACGGCAGGTCTCCAACAGGAATCCGGGCTGCGAATCCCACTCGCGCAGGCCCCGGTAGTAGGAGGCTTTCATATCGTCGGTGATGACGAAGGGCACGACGCCACTTGCCAAACACTCACCCAGCATGATCAGCCTCCCGACCCGGCCGTTGCCGTCCTGGAAGGGGTGGATGCGCTCGAAGCGCACGTGCATGTCAATGATCTCCTCCAGGGTGTGGCGCCGAGCCGGACGATAGCGGGCCAGGAGCGCACCCATCGCCTCAGGCACGTCCTCGGGCGGCGTCGTCGGCATCCCGGAGACCTCGTTGGGCACGCGCTTGTAGTCGCCGACGGCGAACCATTCCTTGGCGGCTCGCCGGTCGCCGCCTTGAGAATGCGATGCAGACGCTTAAGCGCGCCCTCGGTGAGCGGCTCACCCACATGGTCGATTACGGCGTCGATGGCGCGGAAGTGGTTGGAGGTCTCGACGACGTCGTCCACGCGCACCGGCCCCTCGGAGGCGTCTAGCGTTCGGGTTTCGAAGATGAGACGGGTCTGCTCCTCGGAGAGCCGACTGCCCTCAATCCGGTTCGAGGAGTAGGTGAGGTCGATCTGGAGGCGGTGGTAGATCCCGCCCTTAATCCTCTCCGCCTTCTCCGCTCGCAGCCGGGCCAGTAGCGGTGATCCGGGCACGTTGACGCCTTCCGGGGCATCATTCAGCAAGGGCGTCGTCGCCGCGGGTGATGGCCGCGTCACCGGCGCATCGTCATCAATCGTCATCGGACACGATTGTAGGGGCCGGCGCCGTCTATTCGGCGGCCCAGGTTCCATGCCACATTCCCAACCGGCTGCAGCATGCTGCACTTGTTTGGGGTAGCCCGTCGCGCGCCCCTCGCTCTACCTGCCTATTCCCACTCGATGGTGCCGATGGGCTTGGGGGTCAGGTCGTAGGCCACCCGGCACACGCCGGGGACCTCCGCCAGGATGCGGGTGGTGATCCGCCGCAGCAGCGGCCAGTCGAGTTCGGGCACCTCGGCGGTCATGGCGTCGACCGTGTTGACGCAGCGGATGATGACGGGCCAGTCGAAGGCGCGCCTGCCGTCGCGCACGCCGGTGGCGCGCATATCCGGTACCACGCAGAAGTACTGCCAAATGTCCTGGCCGGCGGCCTCGATCTCCTCGCGGACGACGGCGTCGGCCTCGCGCAGTGCCTCCAGGCGGTCGCGGGTGATCGCCCCCAGGCAGCGCACCCCCAGTCCCGGGCCGGGGAAGGGCTGGCGCTCCACCATGGACTCCGGCAGGCCGAGCCGGCGGCCGACCACGCGCACCTCATCCTTGTACAGGAGCTTGACGGGCTCGACGAGCTCGAAGTCCATGTCCTCGGGCAGGCCGCCGACGTTGTGGTGGGCCTTCACGCCGTCGGCGGACTCGAGAATGTCTGGGTAGATGGTGCCCTGCCCCAAGAAGCCGACGCCCTCAAGCCCCGCGGCCTGCTCGGCGAACACATTGATGAACTCGGCGCCGATGAGCTTGCGCTTGGCCTCGGGCTCGGCCACGCCCGCCAGCAGGTTCAGGAACCGGTCCGTGGCGTCGACGTAGACGAGGTTGGCGCTCAGTCCGTCCCGGAAAACCTCGATCACCTGCTCGGACTCACCCTTGCGCATCAGCCCGTGGTTGACGTGGACGCTGATCAGCTGCTTGCCGATCGCCTTGATGAGCAGGGCAGCGACGACGGAGGAGTCGACGCCGCCGGAAAGGGCCAGCAGCACCTTGCCGTCACCGACCTGCGCGCGCACGGCCTCGACGGCCTCGGCGATGAAGGCGTCCGCCAGCTCAGGGGTGGTGATGCGCTCCATGTTGGCGGGGCGCTGGTTGGAGGTGAAGTCCACGGCCGTCTCCTTCATCGTCGCGTGCGCGGGTTCGCGCCCGACTCTACTGCCGTCCCCGCGATGGCGCGGAAGAGGCCGTGCGCTCCATGGAGCCCGCCCCAACCGTCGTCGACAATGATTGCGGGCGGCGTCGTCGGCATCTCTGATCTCATCGTGCCCGATCTCAAGCGGTTCGGCTGCTTTCAGGAGCCCGAAGTCCCGTCGATCGCAGCTGGGACGATGCGAACCTCGTACTCATGCATTGATGAGCTCATCCCTCAACTGGGACCACGCTGCAGCCGCCTCGACCCCCTCACCGTTCCTCGCTTCGAGCAGGCTCCTCATGAACGCCTCGCGCAGCTGCTCGTCGGTCATCGCGCTGACATCAACCGACCTCGGCGCCTCTGGTAGCGCGCCCCTGAAGGGGCTGCCCCCGTGAGAGAAACCTGCCGGAGAAACATGTCGACGGTGGTGGACGTGGATATGCCCAGCCGCGCAAGGACGGACTCCGCGGACCGCTTGACCTCGGGGTCGACTCGCAGATTAAGCGTCGCAGACTTCTGCACAGCAATCACCTCGCCGCTTGGGTAACGCATATGTGTATACATTTACAACACGCGTTCCCCGCAGAGGGTGAGCCACCCAGGCCACTTGGGTGGCTCACGCACAAACATGCGCAGCGCGTGCCGGACGCCGACCCGCTAGCCAGCAGGTCATAGCTGACCGCCGTACCGCGTCTCGATGGGTAGGAACCCAAGATGTCAAAATCGATGACAAACGCGCCCAGGGGCGTCGGCGGCAGCGAACAAAACGGGCTCTTCGCGTTTAGGGGTGTAGTAGCTGTTGTCTGAAGCCTCCGGCGTGGATGAGGCTGCGGATGGTGTAGTTGGTCAGATTCCTGAAGCCCAGGGCGATGCCGCGTAGGTGCTCCAGGCGGCCGTTGACTGCTTCAGTGGGTCCGTTGGATGTGCCGCGGTGGTCGAAGTAGGCGAGTATGTCTTCGCGCCGCTGGGCCAGGGTCTTGCCCAGCGACTTCAGCTCTTCGAGGGCGTCAGGCACGCCGGTGGTGAGGGTCTGCATCACTTTCTCCATCAGGGTCTTGCCCTGGGCGGGGGCCTTGGCGCGGTAGGCGGCCATGATCTTCTGATACACGCCCCACATGATCTCTACCGGAGTGTTGTGGGGGTCGGCGAACAGTTGTTCGAGACGCTCCCAGCCCTTGTCGCTCACCAGGCCCGCCCCGGTGCGCAGCAGCCTGCGGGCCTTGTACAGGGGGTCGTCCTTACGGCCCCGCCGCCCGGTGGTCTCGCGCTGGGTGCGGCGGCGGCACTCATCCAGCTTGTCCCCGGCCAGCGCGACCACGTGGAAGGGGTCCATGACCTCCGTCGCGCCGGGTAGGGCCTCGGCGGCGGCGGTCTTGAAGCCCGCGAACCCATCCATCGAGACCACCTCGATCCGGCTGCGCCAGTCCTCGTCGCGTTCCTGGAGCCATTGCTTGAAGGCCTGCTTGGAGCGGCCTTCGATCATGTCCAGCAGGCGGGAGGGGCCGGTACGGTCGCGCACGGGTGTAAGGTCGATGATGACGGTGACGTACTTGTCGCCCTTGCGGGTGTGCCGCCAAACATGCTCATCCACCCCGATGACCTCCACACCCTTCAGACGTCCAGGATCATTGATCAAGCGGTCCTTGGCCCGCTCAAGGACGGCCTCATTGGCGGTGTGCCAGGACACCCCCAGAGCTGCCGCCACACGCGAGATGGACATGAACTCCACCCCCACGGCCCGGATCGCCCACTCCTTGGCCGCCAAGGTCAGCCTCGCCCGCTTGGCGGCCGCACGAGACGCGTCCTGCCTCCACACACGCCCACAGCCCTGGCAGCGCCACCGGCGCAGCCGCACCAGCAAGTGGGTTGGGCGCCAGCCCACCGGAACATGCGCCAGCCGCCTCGCGACGGTCCCCACCGGGGCGCCCTGGGCCCCGCAGACCCGGCAGAACGCATCCTCCTCGCAGACCTGCAGCCGACACTCCACCAGTGCACCGCCGCCATCTATGCGCATGCCGGTGACAGTCAGTCCCAGCGCGTCCAGGCCCAGGAAACTAGCAAAATCAGGGGCAGCAAAGGTAGTCTCGGCCATGTCGAGGTCTCCGTGATCGGTGGTGTTCAGCAACCACCAATCATCGGGGACCTCGACCCCTACCCGCCCCTGCGACACGCGCACCCACGACTACCCCACCACCACACCCTCAAACACGAAGAGCCACAAACGTTGGAATCATGCGGGTACCGGGTCCGCTCTCGCTGGCATCGGGAGTGTTTGTCATTGATATTGCCACTTCCACCCCTGACACACAGCCCCACGCGTAAGCTCCCACGCCCAGACCGGAAGAATCTCTTCAGCTTGATGCCTGCAACCCTAGGACGGCGATGAGCTGCCGCGAGACCTCTGCCATGTCATCTTTGTCCAGGATACCAACTCGCTTTCCGAGAAGTTGTTTGTCCACAGTGACGATCTTCTCGGTCATCACGTAGCTCGGTTTCGCAAGCCCGTTACCTTCACTCGGGTCGATAGGGACCCTCGTGGGGATGTCGCGCGAGTCGAAGCTCGTGAATAGGCACAGGACAACCGATCCGAAGCCTGTCAGTTCATCGCTCTGCACGACAACTACCGATCGCGCCTTGCTCGCATAGGCGTCGTTCCGCAGCGTCCAAACCTCACCGCGCCTCATTGATCGCCCTCAGGGACAGGTCCGTCGCAAACCTGGTGGCGTCCTCCTCGGTGGCGAACGGCTCGACGTCCTCCGAGAGGCGCACGTCGTAAGGGAAGCCACGGTGACTGTTGAAGGCGGTCACGAACATGCGCAGCGCGTCCGCCGGGGTGGTGCCGAGCTTCCTCGTGGTCTCCTTGAAGAGCTCCGCCTGCTCCGCGTCAACCCTCGTGGCTATCTGTCTCATTGCCATGACATGCCGCCTTCCTTCAAGACACATCATATCAACGAAACGGTGCAGAATATACCTTCACGCTAGCTAGCCCTGGCTGCCAGGTAGACCTCGCCGCTACTCCCACTCGATGGTGCCCGGGGGCTTGCTGGTCACGTCCAGCACCACACGGTTGACCTCCGGGACGGCGTTGGTGATGCGCGTGGAGATGCGAGCCAACACCTCATAGGGCAGCCGCGCCCAGTCCGCCGTCATGGCGTCCTCACTACTCACCGGCCGCAGCACCACCGGGTGCCCATAGGTGCGCCCGTCACCCTGCACTCCCACCGAGCGCACATCGGCCAACAGCACCACCGGGCACTGCCAGATCTCCCCATCCAGCCCCGCCGCCGTCAGCTCCTCACGGGCGATCGCGTCCGCCGCCCGCAGGATGCGCAGGTTCTCCGCCGTCACCTCGCCGATGACGCGAATACCGAGCCCCGGCCCGGGGAAGGGCTGGCGGGCCACGATCCCCTCGGGCACACCCAGCTCCCGGCCGATGGCGCGCACCTCGTCCTTGAACAGGGCGCGCAGCGGCTCGATCAGCTCGAAGTCCAGGTCGTCGGGCAGGCCGCCCACGTTGTGGTGGCTCTTGATATTGGCGGCGCCCTCGCCGCCGCCGGACTCGACCACGTCCGGGTACAGCGTGCCCTGCACCAGGAACTTGATCTCCCCGCCGGCGGCGCCCACCTCCGCGATCACGCGCCGCTGGGCGGCCTCGAAGGAGCGGATGAACTCCCGGCCGATGATTTTGCGCTTGGCCTCCGGCTCACTCACGCCCGCAAGCGCGGTCAGGAAGCGTTCGGACTCGTCCACGGTGATCACGCGGATGCCCATGCCCCGGGCGTAGTCGCGCTCCACCTGCTCGCGCTCGCCGGCGCGCAGCAGGCCGTGGTCCACGAAAATGCAGGTCAGCTGATCCCCGATGGCCCGGTGCACCAGGGCCGCGGCCACCGAGGAGTCGACGCCGCCGGACAGGCCGCAGATGACGTGGGCGTCGCCCACGCGCTCCCGGATGGCCTCGACCTGCTCGTCGATGATGTTGTCCGGCGTCCAGGTGGCGAGAATGCCGGCGCCGTCGCGGAGGAAGTTCTCCAGTGCCCGCTGCCCGGACTGCGAGTGCAGCACCTCCGGGTGCCACTGCAGCCCGTACAGGTGCCGGGCGGGATCCTCGAAGGCGGCCACGGGCGTCTGTGAGGTGGAGGCGGTGACGGTGAAGCCATCCGGGGCGGCCTGCACGGCGTCGCCGTGGCTCATCCACACCGCCTGCCGGGCGGGGGTGCCGGAGAACAGGCAGGAGTCGGGGTCGACGTCGGCCTCGGTGTGCCCGTACTCGCGGGTACCGGTGCGCCCGACAGTGCCGCCGAGGGCCTGGGCCATGGTCTGGAAGCCGTAGCAAATGCCCAGCACGGGCACGCCCGCCTCGAACAGGGCGGGATCGACCCCGGGGGCGCCGTCGGCGTACACGGAGGCGGGCCCGCCGGACAGGATGATGGCGGCCGGCCGCTTGGCGAGCATGTCGACAGCCGACATGGTGTACGGCACGATCTCGGAGTACACGCTCGCCTCGCGCACGCGGCGGGCGATCAACTGGGCGTACTGGGCGCCGAAGTCCACCACCAGGACGGGACCGGTTCGGCCCTCCTCATCCCCGGTGGCGCCATGGGGAATTGTCGTCACCGGCACAGGATAGCGGGCTGCGGTCGTGTGCCAACGACGGCGCATGCCCGCCGCCCCTATTGGCAGCACGCCTCCCTGCCGGGCCCGTCCTCATATCAGCAGATAGGCGGCAGACAGGGCCGTGAGCACCGTGACCAGCGGGTCGAAGACCTTGTTGTCCATGTGCCCTGCCAGCCAGCGCCCTCCCAGTGCCGCAGCCACCACAACCGGCACCAGCACCAAATCCATCCACAGCGTATCGGGCCGGATAATGCCCAAGCCGATGGAGAAGGGCAGCTTAACCAGGTTGACGATGCAGTAGAACCAGGCGGTTGTCCCCAGGAAGGTGGCCACGGAGAACCGGGAGGCCAGGAAGTACATGCTGGTCACCGGCCCGCCGGCATTGGCAGCCATGGTGGTGAAGCCGGCCAGCGTGCCGTAGACGGCGCGACCCACCCGGCCCTGAATCTGCGGCGGATGTGGCAGGCGCATGAGCAGCAGCGTGATGGCGATCAGGGCGATCAGCAGCACGCCGATGAACCGCTTGGTGACCTCGTCGGAGGCCACGCGCAAGAAGAGCGCGCCCAGAACCACGCCCGCGAGCACCCCGGGGACGAGCCGGCGCAGCGTGCCCCAGTCGGCGTCGCGGCGATACATGCTGATTGCCAGCGCGTCCCCCACCAGGAGCAGCACAAGCATGGTGCCGGTGGACTCCTTGGCGGGCAAAACGGTGGCGAACAGGGCCACGGCAAGGGTGGCCGCACCGGGCAGGGCGGTTTTGGCCAGGCCGATGGCGGCGGCGGCGACGATGAGAACCAGCCAGGTCGGGGTGGACAGCATTGTCTGCACAAAGCCATCTTAAGGCCTGCACCTCCGCCGGAGGTCGCCTTTGGACCACCCCTCCAGCTCGGCGCTTGACAGGACAAATGATCACCGAATACGCTGCTGTCACGTCACCGCCGACACGTGTTATCGCGCCAATCACCTTGAATACTCGCCACTTTACGACCACGGTGGTCGGCGAAGGAGTCACCCATGAGCACCAAACGCCAAATCGGAGTCGGAGTCATCTCCCTGGGCTGGATGGGCCGCCTGCACGCCCGCAGCTACCGCTCCCTGTCCGAGCGCTTCCCCGAACTGGGAGTCGAGGCCCGCCTCGTGGCCGCCGCCGACCCGATCGAGGAGACGCAGCGGGCCGCCGTGGAGGACCTGGGCTTCGAGCGCGCCTACTCCGACTACCGCGAGCTGCTGGCCGACCCGGAGGTCGAGGTCGTCTCCATCGCCTCTCCGAACTACCTGCATCAGGAGATTGCTCTGGCCGCCGCGGCGGCCGGCAAGCCGTTCTGGATCGAGAAGCCCATGGGCACCTCGGCCGAGCAGTCCAAGACCATCGCCCGCGCCGCCGAGGCCGCCGAACTGGTTACCGCCGTCGGCTTCAACTACCGGCACGTGCCGGCGATTGAGTACATGCGTGAGCTTATCCGCTCCGGGAAGCTTGGCCGCATCACCAACGCCCGTGTCTGGTTCATCGCCGACTACAACTCCTCGCCCCGCAGCCCCCTGACCTGGCGCGCCTCCCGAGACAAGGCCGGGGCCGGCGTCGTCCCGGATCTGATGAGCCACGGGGCGGACCTGGCCCAGTACCTGATCGGCCGCATCGCCTCGGTGACCGCCCTGACCGACACTTTCATCAAGGAGCGCCCCATCCCCACCAAGATGGGCATCGGCCACTCCGGATTCGAAATCGGCGACGAGGTCGGCGAGGTTGAGAACGAAGACTACGTGGGCATGCTCGCCCGCTTCGAGTCCGGCGCCGTCGCCACCATGGAGTCCTCGCGCGTAAGCGTGGGACCGCGCGCCGAGTACGTGGTGGAGGTCTACGGTACGCAGGGCTCGGCCCGTTGGAACTTCGAACGACTCAACGAGCTTGAGGTCTGCCTGGACGTCGACGGCGGCCCCACCCACGGCTACCGCCGCGCCATGGCCGGCCCCGCCTGGGGCGAATGGCACCGCTACCAGCCCGCGATTGGCACGTCCATGGGCTTCGATGATCTGAAGTCCATTGAGGCCGCCCAGTTCATCCGCTCCGTCCTGACCGGCGAGCAGCACGCCCCCTCCGCCGCGGACGCCTGGTGCGCCGCCGAGGTTGACGCCGCCGTCGTCGCCTCCGCGGCCGACGGGCAGTGGCACGAGGTCGCCCGCGTTCAGGGCCGCACCACCTTCGATACCTGAACCCGCCAGCTAATCACAGCCAAACAGATCCACACCAACCGCTCCGAAGGAGATCGCTCATGAGCTTCCGCCTCGACCCCGCCACCGCCATTAACGACCCCCACGGCATCACCTGGGGCATGCACCCCATCTCCTGGCGCAACGACGACATCAAGGAGGTCGGCGCCTTCAACACCCTGGAGGACATGCTGCTGGATCTGGCTGACCTGGGCTATCAAGGCACCGAGGTGGCCGGCTGGTTCCCCGCCAAGGAGGTCGCCAAGGAGCGCGCCGAGGCCCGCGGCATTCAGATCGTCGCCCAGTGGTTCTCCTCCTTCATCGTGCGCGACGGCGTGGAGGCCGTCATCCCGGAGTTCACCGCCACCTGCGAGTACCTGCAGTTCCTGGGCGCCACGCGCGTGGTCGTCTCCGAGCAGACCGGCTCCGTGCAGGGCAAGCGCGACGTATGCATCTTCACCGACAAGCCGGTGCTCACCGATGAGCAGTGGCCGGTGCTGGCCGCGGGCCTGAACCGTCTTGGCGAGATCGCCAAAGAGCACGGGCTCACCCTGGTCTACCACCACCACCTGGGCACCGTGGTGCAGACCAAGGCAGAGACCATCAAGCTCATGGAGCTGACTGACCCGGACAAGGTCTCCCTTCTGTTCGACACCGGCCACGCCTTCGTCGGTGACGGCGACGTCATGGGCCTGCTTCAGGCCACCATCGACCGGGTGGCGCATGTGCACTTCAAGGACGTGCGCCCGGAGAAGCTGGAGGAGTCCAAGCGGCTGGAGCGCTCCTTCCTGGACTCCTTCCTAGCGGGCATGTTCACCGTCCCCGGTGACGGCATGATCGACTTCACCGAGCCCTACAAGTTCCTGATCGACCACGGCTACCGGGACTGGATCCTGGTGGAGGCCGAGCAGGACCCGGCGATCGCCAACCCGCACGAGTACGGGGCCAAGGCCCGCGCCTACATCGAGTCGACGCTGTTTAATGCCTGAATCCACTCCTCGCCGATAGCGGTGTGCCCTCGACGGCGAGGACTACAGGATGCTGCCCGATAACACACAGCTTATCGCAGAGCCATCATCATGATTCACGGATTCTTCACCGACGTCTCCCGCTGGAACCGCAACACCACGGGCTTCACCAGGAATGACGCCCTTCTCATCGCATACTGCGTTGCAGTATGGATCTTTCTGGTGCGGCTCGCCATGGGGCACCTGCTTGACGCAATGACACATTCCCCGTTGCGCATGGCGGCATTGTGGTGCATGGCAGGTTACTCCGCCTGGCTGGCACTGCCCGTCGTTCAGATCTTCACACCCTGGGAGTCAGTGCGACGCCTGTTGCGCACCGCGATCCATGGCGCCTCCATACTGGCCGGCGCCGGCACCCTGGGGTTCCTCGGCGGCGTTTGGTCCATAACGCGAGCGCCTGCGCTCGCCCGGGACTACTTCTGGGAGATCACATTCCCCGCAGGCGCCCTCATCCTACTGGGAATCGTTGGACTGGCATTTTCATCTGCCGCTCTGCGGCACAGCCGCAACAACATCCCTGTGGATCAACCCGCCTCCGGGGAACGCAGCATCGGCTGAGTTCTTCCCGCGCCTATCTCACAGGCTCATGTCCACTACCGCACGCCCCTGGATCTGGCGGTTGCGCAGGGCCTCGTACCCGGCACCCGCCTCCTCAAGCGGGAAGCGCCGGGAGACGACGTCCTGGTAGTTGATGACGCCGCGGGCTGCCAGGTCGACCACGGCCGGCAGGTCCTGGCGGGTGCGGGCGCCATAGGAGCCGAGGATTCGCTGCGAGCGGCGCACCGTGCGGTTGATCTCCACCTGCGCGGTCTGCACGCCGGCGCCCAGGCCGATGGGGACCATGCGGCCGCCGTCGGCCAGCACATCGAGGGCGGTCTTCCAGGTGGCGGGGATGCCGAGCGCCTCGAAGGCGACGTCGACGCCCCTACCGCCGGTCAGCTTCAGTACCTCCTCGCGGGCGTCCTGGGTGACGGAGTTGACCACGGCGGTGGCGCCGTAACCTGGCATGGGGGCGAGCTTGTCGTCGGAGACGTCAATGGCGATGACCTCACTGGCACCGAAGGCGCGCGCCACCTGGACGACGTTGGTACCCACCCCACCGGTGGCGACGACGGCGACGGTCTCCCCGAAACGCAGGTCGGCGCCGCGGCGCACGGCCCCGTAGCCGGTCATGGCGGCGCAGCCGAGGATGGCGCCTGACACCAGGTCCAGGGTGTCGGGTACGGGGGCCACGGAGGTGGCGGGGATGACCGCGTACTCGGCCAGGCCGCCCATGGAATACATGTGGATGGGGTCGCCCTCGAGCGTGGCCAGGCGGGTGGTGCCGTCGTACAGGAGGCCCTTCAGCCGGTTCAGGTCGAAGAAGGGGCCGCACAGCTCGTCGCGGCCGGCCGCGCAGGCCTCGCACTGCCCGCAGGGCATGAGGAATCCGCCGGCGACGTTCTGACCGACCTTCAGGCCGGCGTGCTCATTGCCGGGGCCGAGCTCGACGATGGTGCCGGTGACCTCGTGGCCGAGCACGGCCGGAAGCGGGAAGGCGATGGCGCCGCCGATCACGTGCAGGTCGGAGTGGCACAGGCCGCAGGCGGCGACCCTGATCAGGACCTCCCCGTTCTTGGGATGCGGGGTGCGGATGGTCTCAAGCTCGAGGCCGACCGCGGGGTCGCGCAGCACGGCGGCGCGCATGGTTTCAGGGATGATGGTGTTATGGACTGCTTCGTTGCTCGTCATGGTGAGTGTCTCTCCTGAGGCGGACGCGACGATCGCGCCCTGGCGCGAGGCCTGGGTACAGCCTAACACATCCGGCACGCTTTGTCCTGACAAAGCATGCCGGCCTGCTTCCGATCGGTAAACGAACATCCAGCCGCAAACTCATTGCGCCCACCATATGGACTACAGTCCTCCCGTCCGCATCCGCGCCAGTGCCGAGAGGAGGGGCAAGCCATGTCCACCAATGGCCACGCCGTCACCCAGTCCGACGTCGCCGCAGCCGCCGGAGTCTCGCGCAGCCTGGTTTCCCTCGCTCTTAGCGGCTCCCCCAGAGTGGCAGACGGTACACGTGCACACATCATGCAAGTGGCCGCATCCCTCGGCTATCGCATTAATACGTCCGCCTCGGCACTGGCACGCCGGCGCTCCACGACGATCGGCTTGGTGCTGCCGAACCTGCGCAACGCCTTCTTCGAGGAGGTCTCCTGCTCCCTGAACGACGTCGCCGCCGAGCACGGACTGACCGTGTTCGTCACGGTCGGTGCGGAGGATCAGGACCGACTATGCCGAGCGATCGACTCTCTCCTGGGCGTTCGGGTACTCGGGTTGATACTGGTATCCCCGTGGCTGACCGATGAGCAGCTGGTCGCACTGGGCGAGGAGACTCCCACCTGCCTGATCGGTAGACTCCCGCCCGGAGGGCATGTCGACGCCGTCCACATCGACGAGCGACACGCCGCCGAACAGATCGTCCGCCACCTGGTCTCTCGCGGGGCGAATTCTTTGGCGTATGTTGCCCCCGGGGTCGGCGACACCGCCTCCCGCCTCGCTCGCGAGGAGTCTCTATACCGGGCCGCCCGCAATGCGGGTCTGCCCATGACCACCGAGGTGGCCAGCGACGACGACGCCGGCGCCGCCGTTCGCCGTCTACTGGACGCCGGCACCCCCCGGATGGGCCTGATCGCTCATAACGACATGCTGGCCATTGAGGCCGTGGCCGTGCTGCGGGAACTCGGTTCCGGCGGTGCCGCCCCTGCCCCCCTGGCCTCCTATGACAACACCTATCTGGCCCGACACGGCGAATTCGCGCTCACCAGTCTGAATCAGCCCGCTCGCGAGATGGCCGAGCAGGCGGTACGACTCCTCCTCGAACGCGCCGACTCCCTGACCCGACACCCCGACTCACCGCCTCCCCCACAGGACATCCACGCCGAAGGTCAGCTGGTAATACGCGCCTCTTCGACGGCTTAGTGGCTCTGCCGGTTTGAGGGTGTGCTCGCCGAGTTCGGTAGATATAACCACCGAGTTCGGTCGAAATAACCGTCGAGTTCGGTAGATATAACCACCGAGTTCGGTCGTTATTACCATCGAGTTCGGTCGATATGACGATCGAGTTCGGTTGGTGGGGTCGGTGGGCCCGGGGGAAGTGTCCAGATTCGGCACGAACGATGTTCCCCCGCCCGACGTCGCTCACCAGATCCGCATGGTTCCGACGAGTCTGAGGGCGCCTGTTGGGTGGGGCGGGGTGTTTGTGCCGATTTTGGACACTTTGGCTCCCATGCTCCGGCCTGCCGTCCTGATGAGGTGAGCAGGCCAGGGCCTTCTGGTCGCCGTCCCGGCCCCCCTTGTCCGATCGGCTGGGACGCCTTTAGTGATGAACCGGGCACGCGGCCCAACTGGGCCCACCGTCCAGCCCGGCCCGCTGCCAGGCCGGGCCTGGCTGCCGGCCATGCCGGCGACGTCCGCGGCCTAGGGCATCTTGACCGTTGACCTTGGGTGCGCCGGCGTCCAAGGCAATCGCACCGGCCCGAACCAACACGCCCTCACCCGGACCACCTGCCTGCTGTCGGACCCCCTGGCTGCGGATGGACCACCTGAAACGCACTCTCAGACGGTCCAACCGCAGTAACGCGGTCCAAGTACGCGGCCAGCAGCCGGCCGGTCCCACACCCACCCACTACACCCTCAAACCGGCAGAGCCGGTTTGAGAGCTCTTCGTGTCTGAGGGTGTGGTGGAGCTGCGTTCCTTGTCGGCAGGGACGAGCCTCTGGCCCAGTCCCCGCAACACGAAGACTGGAACTGCGGACGATCGCCCCGTCCACCACCCTTTCTTACACCCAGATCCACGAGCTGAGGGGCACATGGCAGGTATGGCAGCACAGGCCTGCTAGGGCCACTCCCCACGGGCGTTGGAAGCACCCGGCGCTGGAAGAGCGGCACGGGAGGCGCGGGAGGCTTTGGCCGCAGAGAGATAGCGTCTACTACGCCACCTCGACCTCTACTACGCCACCTCGACCTCGGCTGAAGACTCCACAGCCCTTCAACAAACACCGAACCGGCGTAGTAGACCACCAACAGGCGTAGTAGACCACCCCATAACATGAAGAGCCGGTTTAGCCAGGACTCACTGGAACCTGGAACGCATCCGCCACAACCACAGCGGCCGACAATGCGGCTCTTCTGGTTTAAGGGTGTAGCGGGTGGATGCGGTCCCGGCTGGTTGCTGGCCTCGTACTTGGACCGGGCTTCTGCCGTTGGACCGTCTGAGAGCGTGTTTCAGGTGGTCCAACGGCAGCTAGGCGGTCCATCCGCAGCCAGACGATCCAACCGCAGCCAGACGATCCAACCGCAGCCAGACGATCCAACCGCAGCCAGACGATCCAACCGCAGCCAGACGATCCAACCGCAGCCAGACGATCCAACCGCAGCCAGACGATCCAACCGAACTCGATGGTAATAACGACCGAACTCGGCAAACACACCCTCATACCGGAAGAACCGGCAATGCTCGGAGCGGCTTACACGCCCATTGCCCACAGCCGAACTTCTACCTGGTGGCCCAGACACTGCTGAATGAGATGCGAATTCTCACCGTTTAGGAATGCCGCAGCGCCCCGGTTGGCCAGGGCCTTCCCCAACCAACCGGGGCGCATGCGTTGCGCTGTCCCCGGCACGCGCCGGGAACGCGATGGGCTCACCCGCCGCGCTTGAAGAGCTCGCCGCTCATCACATCGGCCTCAAGCTGCTCCAGCGTGCGCCCCTTGGTCTCGGGCACGAACAAGAAGAAGAAGATGAAGGCCACGACGTTCAACGCAGCGAAGGCGAGGAAGGACATGGACAGCCCGATGGCCGCAATGACACTGGTGAAGACCAGTCCCAGGATGGAGTTGGTCATCCACAGCACGAAGACCGACAGGCCCATGCCGAAGGCCCGCATCTTGAGCGGGAAGATCTCCGAAAGCGTCACCCAGGTGGCCACGTTCAGGCACAGCTGCATGGCCCCCACGAAGAACACGATCAGCGCCAGCAGCACGAAGGGCTTGGCGCCTCCCTCCGGCAGAAAATGTGCCGCTGAGGCAATGAGAACGTGCGAAACCGCAACCAGGCCGTAGCCCCACAGGAAGGTCTTGCGCCGAGAGAAGCGGTCCATCATCTGCAGGGCGATGATCGCGGCGATGACCGAGATCGTGGCCGGAGCGATATTGGCAATGAGGGCAGCGCCCGTATCGAAGCCGGACTCCTCCAGCACCCGCTCACCGTAGTAGAGGATGGAGTTGATGCCGGTGGTCTGCTGGAAGAAGCCGATGCCACAGCCGATGAGGACAATGCGCACCAGATTCTTGTTGGAGAAGATCTCCCTGATTGACATGTTGACCCGACTGGCCTCCTCCCGGCTGGCGGCCTTAATCTCGGCCAGTTCGGGCGCTGCCCGTCCCTCGGGCCTGAGGTCGTCGAGGATCTTCAGGGCCTCCTCCTCGCGGCCCTTGTCGGCCAACCACCGGGGGGACTCGGGCAGGCGGGTCACCCCGAGCAGCAGGAGGATGGCGGGGACAGCCGCCAGCGCGAACATGGCTCGCCACACCCACGGGTACTGGCTGCCCCAGACGTTGCCGATGATGGCATTCATGACAATGGCCAGGAGCTGGCCGGTCACGATCATCATCTCGTTGCGGCCGGCCAGGGAACCGCGGATCTCATACGGCGCGAGCTCGGCCAGATAGACGGGAACCACCACGGAGGCCGAGCCCACGGCGAGCCCCAGGATGACGCGGCCCACGGCCAGCATGGGCAAATTGACGGCGGTGACGACGACCACCACACCCGCGATGAACAGGGAGGCCATGACGGTGATCGTGGTCTTGCGGCCGATCCTGTCCGAGATGCGGCCGCCGGTCAAAGCACCGACGGCGCTGGCGAACAGCAGCGAACTGACGGCGATGCCGAGACCGAACTCGGTCAGATCCAACTGGTCGGGCCGCACCATGAAGCTCTGGGCGCCGTTGATGACGCTGGTGTCGTAGCCGAAGAGCAGACCTCCCAGGGTGGCGATCAGGGCGACGACGGTCAGGCGGGCACGGTAGGGACCGGGCGTGAGTGGAGGAAGCTTGGCGCCACCGCTTTGCGCAGTAGCAGTTGGGCTATGGGACACATTGACTCCTTTGTCGGTTCGATCAGTCGAGGATGGGCTAATACACACAAAGACCAAATATCAGGACAAATTCCCGCAAATGATCCAACCCACTGTTTACGAACGTCGATTTTGCTGAATGACTTATAGGCGTTAGGGGCCGGTCGCTCCACGCCGCGCGGAAGCGGCCGGCCCCGGATTCAGGCTCCGAGCTCCTGGGTCAGGCGCTCCAGCGCGGCCTTGTTGTACTCGTCGGCCCGCTCATGCCAGCCGAAGATGCAAACGGAGATCACGCCGTCGAAGCCGACCTCGCGCAGCGTCGAGAAGACCTGATCCCAGGGAACCTCGCCGTTGCCGATGGCGTTGTGCTGGTGGACGGTGACGTCGGCACCCGGCGGGTTGATGATGTACCGGTTGCCGTCGTTGATGCGGTGGTTGAAGCCGTCGGAGACGTGCACCTCACGGAGCTTGCCCGCCGCTGCCGCGGTGCGGATCATACGGTCGGCGTCACCGGCGCCGTCGGACAGGTGGAAGGTGTGCGGGCAGCAGTACTCGTACCCGAGCCAGTCCTTGTCCACGGATCGGACGAGTTCGAGGGCCCGGTCGTGCAACTCGACGAAGTCGTAGGGATGCGCCTCCATATTCAGGCGGATACCGTACTTCTCGAAGTGCGGGATCAGCTCCTCAATGGACTTGTACCACTGCTGCTCGGAGCGACTGGCGCGGTTGCGGTCGCCGGAGAACTCCGAGACGATGTCGCGCACATCCAGGGCGTCGGCCAGCTCCAGCAGGCGCCGCCAGTTGCGCACCTGTGCCTGCCGCTCGGCCTCGTCTGGCGAGGACCAGTTGAACACGGGGTTCAAGGTACGCACCTTGACGCCGGAGTCCTTCTCCGCCTGCTTGAGCTCAGCGATGAAGGCCCGGTCGGCCTTGGGATAGTGGTGCCAGAGATGGAACTCGTTGTTGGGCGATAGCTCCACATACTTGAATCCGAGCTGCGCGGCCTTGTGCAGGGTGTCCGCGGTGGACATGCTCAGGTAGTACATGTTCGGATCAAGTGCGATATCAACCATGGTGTCTCTCCTCTGCGTATCCGGCCGGGCCACTCAGGCGTAGAAGTCCGGCTTGTCAATGAGGGTGACGTCTACCAGTGGGGAGGAGGAGTCCTCCAGGGAGGCGACGGCGGCATCGACCACACAGGTAGCGGCGTAGCCGTCCCAGGAACTCGAGCCGGTGTGCTCGTCACGGGCGACGGCATTGATCCACTCCTGGAACTCGCGGTTGAAAGCGGCCTGGAAGCGGTCGATGTGCGAGCCGCACATGGCGTTGCGGTTGCCGTGGGCGTCGCGGATGTGGATCTTCTCCTGGTCGCCCAGGCGCACCGCCGCGGTCTCGAGCACGAGCTCGCATTCGATGGAGTAGGCCCACTGCAGGTTGACGTTGACCTCGTCGTCGATGCGCACGCCGGACTCGGTGTACATGACCACCACAACCGGGTCGATCAGGTGCTCGAAGCGGTGGGTGGTTGACTTCGGGCGCTCGACGCGGACCTTGACGATCTCCTCCCCCAGCAGCCAGCGCATGGTGTCGATCTCGTGGATGGCGGTGTCGTCGATGGCCATGCGGGAGGTGTAGGACTCCGGGACGGAGGGGTTGCGGTGGCGGTTGTGGACCAGGAGGGCTTGGCCGTTCTCGCCAGCCTCCAGGACGGCCTTCATCTCGTTGTAGGCGGCGTCGAAGCGGCGCATGAAGCCGACGGTGACCAGCTTCTTGCCGGCCTTCTGCTCGGCCTGCATGATCTTGATGCAATCCTCGGCGGTGGTGGCCAGGGGCTTCTCGCACAGGACGTACTTGCCGGCCTGGATGCACTTGATGACGTCGGGGGCGTGAACCTTGCCGAAGGTGGCAATCACGACGGCGTCGACCTCGGGGTCGCCAATCAACTCCTCGGAGGTGTCATACACCTTGGCGGCGTAGGGCTCGGCGGCCGCCGCGGCGGCGTCGTGGTTGATGTCCGCCACGGCGACGATCTTGCCGCCGGACAGATCATTGGCGATGCGGGCGAGGTGGGCGCGGCCCATGCCGCCGGCACCGATGAGACCAATGTGAACAGTCATGATTTCTCTCTTCCTTGAGGATTCGTGGTAGATGAAGGCTTGCCGCCTGATCGGCGGCCCCGGTTGGGGCCGCCGAGTGTCGCCGCTCAGGCGAGGCCCAGGCCGCACTCGGCCAGGTAGGTGCGCATGTTGATGGCATTGGGCTTGGGGAAGGACGGGTCACAGGGGTAGCAGTCCTGCTCGCAGATGCAGTAGATCGGCTTGTCCAGTTCGGCCAGCGCATCCACGAAGGCGTGCATCTCCGGCAGGCCGGCCGGCGGGCAGACCGAGGCGCCCTTGGTGACGGCCTCGCCGAAGGGCCAGTCCTTCTCATGGGCCTCACGGGTGATGTCCTCGTCGAAGGCCTTGATGTGCACGTAGGTAATGCGCTCGGGGTACTTCTTGCACAGCTCCACCGGGTCGCCGCCGCCGTAGACGACGTGACCGGAGTCCAGGCACAGGTTGACGTACTTGGGGTCGGTGGCGTCGAAGATGCGGGCGATCTCCTCGGGCGTTTCGATGTGGGAGTCACCGTGCGGATGCAGCACCATCTTCAGGTTGTACTCGTCCAGCAGCATCTGCCCCAGGGCGTTGGCGTGCTCGACATACAGCTTCCAGGCGTCGTCGGACAGGACACGGTCGTCGGTCCACTCCCAGGTCTTGTCATCGCGGTAGAGCGGGGGCAGGTGGACCATGTACTCCGCGCCGACGGCCGCGTGGGTCTCGGCAATCTCACGGAAATGCTTGACCGTCTCGGGCCAGGCCTCCGCCTTGTGCAAAATTCCCCAGCCGGTCCCGGCGACGACACGCATGCCGTACTCGTCGCACCACTTCTGGAGCTCTTTGGGATCGGTGGGGAAGTATCCCCACGGGCCGGTCTCGATGACTTCGAAGCCGGCCTCGGCCATCTCCTCCCAGGCCTGACGAGGAGCCATCTGCTTGGGATCGTCGGCGAACCAGACACCCCACTGGTCCGGACACACGCCGATGGTGAGCTTGGAGTACTTCGGGTCGTTGGTGTTGACAGCCTTCGAGGCGGTAGACGTCATTGTCACTCCTGAGAGTTCAGATCGGTTGCTCGAGACGATGAGGGAACCGTCCCGCACGTCCGAATCGTTTCGGACACCACCGAGTGTAGCCGCCGTCCACCCAAAACGCCAGAGTTATGTCCGGACAAATTTTCTCGACCCCCAGAGCCCGCGTCGGGCCTGCGCCACCGCGAGCGTCAGCAGACCCCTCGGCCCGACCCTGGGGCCGCGGCGGCATCACCGTGGCGTCATCACCGCGACGTCATCACCGCGGCGTCATCACCGTGGCGGCATCGCCCCACGAACACCGCCACAGCCGACTACAACCGGTCTCCGGCGCACCAAACGCTTGCACATTCAAGCCGGGAGTGCGCGCACCGGCCCCACCACCGCGGGGTGGTGGGGCCGGTGCGGAGTTCAGGGCTCTTCGTCACGGGGATCAGTCGTAGACGGCCTCCTGGATCTCCGGATCCTGCATGTTGGTGGCGTCGTACCAGTAGTAGCCCGAGTCGATGAACTTCTCCACGGTCTCGCCGTCGACCACCTGCTTAGCGGTGGTCACCGCCTGGTAGCCCATCTGGTAGGGGTTCTGGGTGACCGATCCCGTGATTGCGCCAGAGGTGATGAGGTCCATCTGAGGCTTACCGGAGTCGAAGCCGACAACCTTGGCGCTCGCCCCCGCGGTCTGCACGGCCTGGGCTGCAGCCACCGCGCCGTCGTCGTCCGTGGCGAAGATACCGGCCAGGTCGGCATTGGCCTGGATGATCGCCGCGGTCTGCTGCTGGGCGATGGCCTGGTCTGAGTTGTTGTACTGGACATCGACGATCGTGATGCCCGGGGCATTGGCCGTGATCCATTCCCGGAAGCCCTGCTCGCGGTCCTGCCCGGTCAAGGAGGTCTGGGAGTGGCAGATGATAGCGACCTTGCCGGTGGCGTTGAGCTGTTCAGACAGCCGCGTAGCAGCCTCGGCGGCGGCCGCCTTATTGTCGGTTGCCACCGTGGACACCGGGATATCCGATCCCGGCACACCGGAGTCGAAGGCCACCACGGGGATGGAGGCATCGGCGAACTGCTGGAGCACCGTGCCCTGGGCATCGGAGTCCAGAGCGGCGAAGACCAGTGCGGCGGGCCGCTTAACCAGGGCCTGCTGGAGCTGGTCGTTCTGGCGAGGGACGTCGGTCTCGGTGTCGGGACCGTTGAAGGTCACCGTGATACCGAGATCCTTGCCGGCAGCCTCGGCGCCGGCCTTCACCGTCGCCCAGAAGGGGCTGGCGTAGCCCTTGGCCACCACGGCGATGGTCTTGTTATCGCCTCCCTCCGAGCGGCTGCAAGCGGCAACACCGGCGATGGGGATGAGGGTCAGGCCGGCGGCCAGAGCGTGGCGTCGGGATAGGTTCATTATCAGATCTCCTTGTTGTTCATGGATGGTCTTGGCCCGCCTCCGGGCCTGGGGTGAAGTGAGCGCTATGGCTCGTATCACTTCTTCTGACGACGGGTGTCGAGGTACACGGCGGCCAGGACGACGATGCCCAGAAGCACCTTCTGCCACTGGTCCGGGATAGACATGAGCACCGCACCATTGCGAATGGTGGCGATGACAATGGCGCCTACGACCGAGCCCACGACCGAAGCGCGACCGCCCAGCAGGGAGGCACCTCCGAGCACTGCCGCGGCGATCGCGTACATCTCATAGGACTGGCCCACGTCGGGCTTGCCGGAGGCCAGGCGTGAGGCCATGAGAATACCGGCCGTGCCGGTGAAGGTACCGCCCAGGGCGTAGACATAGAACTTCCAACGGCGCACGTTGACACCGGACAGGCGCGTGGCCTCCTCATTGGAGCCGATCGCCAGGGCGTAGCGGCCGATAAGGGTGCGATTGAGCAGATACCAGGCGATTGTGGCGGCAACGGCCAGAAGGAAGACAGCGTTGGTGATGCCTAGGGTCTTCCCCTGCCCGAGGGTGAGGAAGGAGCTGAACTCAGACAGCGGGATCGCCGAAGTTCCCGAAATGACCATGGCCATACCCCAGGCGACGAGCATCATGGCCAGCGTGGCGATCATGGGCTGCATTCTCAGGTAGGCGACAAGCAGGCCGTTCATGCAGCCCAGGGCGGCGCCGGAGAGCAGGCCGGCCAGAACTCCCAGCACGATTACCACCGGAGTGCTCATCCCCAACGCAGCCGCCCACTTCATGACCACTGCCAGGCACACCCCGGTGAAGGCTATGCCGAAGCCCGGGGTCAGGTCGATCCCGCCCGTGGCGATGACGAAGGTCAGCCCCAGCGAGAGCAGCACGTAAACGGACGCGTCGAGCAGGAGCGCCGAGAAGTTCGAGACCTGCAAGAAGAACGGGCTGGCGATCGAGAAGACGATGATGAGGATGAGCTCGGATACCACCACTAGGACCTGGGAGGAGTGACGCTGGAGGAATCCGGTCTTCACCCCCTTTTTCGACCGTTGCAACAGGTTCGTCGACAGTGACATGCTCACTTGGGCTCCTTTGTCTGCTCGGTAGTCTGGCCGGTGGCCAGCGCCATGATCGAATTCTGGGTCGCCTCCTCATTGGTGAGGGTCCCAGTGACCCGTCCCTCCCACATGACCACGATCCGGTGGGAGAGGCGCAGAACCTCGGGGATCTCCGAGGATATGACGATAATGGACTTGCCCTGGGCAGCCAGGCTGTTGAGCAGGTCATGGATCTCGTCCTTTGCGCCGACGTCGATGCCGCGCGTCGGCTCATCGAAGATGAGAATGTCGCAGTCCCGGGCCAGCCACTTACCGATGACGACCTTCTGTTGGTTGCCACCCGAGAGGTTGCGCGCCAGTTGATTGATGGAGGGAGTCTTGACCCGCAACCGATCCACGTAGGTATCGGTGGTGGAGGCCGCCTTGGAGTCGTCGACGACGATGCCGCGCGCCCATGACCGGTAGGAGGGCAGGGCGGTGTTCTCCACCAGATCCTTTTCCAACAGGAGCCCGTAGCGCTTACGATCCTCCGACAGGTAGGCGATGGAATGTCTGACGGCCTGCTCGGGGGAATCGATACGTACCCGCTTGCCTTCAACCTCGATGGTGCCCGAGGTGTGCGGGTCGGCGCCGATGAGGGCACGCGCGGTCTCGGTGCGCCCAGCGCCTACGAGTCCGGCGAATCCCAGGATCTCTCCGCGACGCAACTCAAAGCTGACGTTCCTGAGCAGATCCTTAGTCGAAAGGTTCTCGACCTTCAGCACCGTCTCGGGTTCGCCCTCCAGGGGCGTGGGCCGGATGTTGGAGTCGATGCGCCGGCCCACCATCTGCTCGATGATGCTGTCGACACTCAGACCTGCAGCCGGCGTGGTGGCGATCCATTGCCCGTCGCGCATGACGGTAATGGTGTCCGAGACCCGCTTTATCTCATTCATCCGGTGTGAGATGTAGACAATCGCGGTGTCCTCGGTGACGAAGTCGTCCATGACCTTGAACAGAGCCTCGGTCTCCCGCTCGGTCAGCGCCGCCGTAGGCTCATCCATGATGAGGACCTTGGCGTTGAAGGACAGCGCCTTGGCAATCTCGACCATCTGCTGGGTGGCGACCGTCAGGTCTCCGACCATCGCATCGGGATCGAGGTTCAGGCCCACCCGCTCCAAGAGCTCATCGGTGGCCCGGCGCATCTTGGACGGCGAGAGATTGAAGCGGATACCGTTGTACTGCTCCCTGCCGAAGAAGATGTTCTGCGCAACCGTGAGATCGGGCATGAGGTTGAGTTCCTGGTGGATGATTGAGATGCCCTTGGACTGGGCGTCCAGAGGATCTCGAATCGTCGTCTCCTGACCCTTCAGGCGGATGGTGCCGTCATCGGGCTGGTGGATGCCGCCCAAGACCTTCATCAAAGTGGATTTGCCCGCCCCGTTCTCACCGACCAGGGAGTGCACCTCCCCCGGTCTGAGGGTGAATTGCACCCGGTCGAGTGCCAGGACGCCGGGGAACCTTTTGGTAATTCCCTCGACCTCGATGAGTGGCGCGCCAGCGCCGTCACTCGTCATCTCGCATACTTTCCTTCCTGTGAGTAATGGTTTGCGCGCCCAGGCCCCACCGCCCGGGCGCCCGCGGGGCGCTCAGGACTGGATCTCCTCCAGCCGCACCGGCCGCCCCTGCTCGTAGGAGACGCCCAGGGCGATGGCCACCCGCAGCGCCTCCAGTGCTTCACGGGCATCGCACCTGCTTGTCGCTCGGCCCGCCACCACGTCAATGAAGGCGCGTAGCTCTCGGCCGTAGCAGTCGGCAAAGCGGGCGATGAAATCTACCCAGGGCTCCGAGCCGGGGAAGTCCGCGCCGGGCTCCACGCTGACCAGAGGAACCTTGGGCTCCAGGCCTACAGTGGCATTGGCGCGGGTTCCCGAGATCTCCATCCGCACGTCGTAGCCCTGCCCGTTGTTACGGGAGGTCTGAGCCGTCACCAGGGTGCCGTCGTCCAGGCGCATCAGGGCCACGCCCTCGTCAATGTCGCCGTAAGTGCGGAAATAATCGGCGCCCCGCACCTGGCCGAAGGCCATCACCTCCACGACTTCGCGACCAGTGACCCAACGCAGCGCGTCAATGTCGTGGATCAGGCAGTCCCTCCAGATACCGCCGGACATCGCCACGAAGGATTCTGGCGGCGGGTTCTGGTCGCAAGTGAGCATGTGAACACGATGGACCTGTCCGAGCTCGCCGGCTCGGACCCGCCGCCTGGCCTCACTGTAGGCGGGGTCGAAGCGGCGCTGGAAGCCGATCTGGGAGGCGATCCCGGCCTGGCTGACTGCGTCGATGCAGCGCTGGGTGCCGGCCAGATCGGAGGCCAACGGCTTCTCACAGAAGAACGGCAGACCGACGCGGGCGCAGGACAGCACCAGTTCCTCATGGGTCGCGGTCGGTGTGGCGATGACGACGGCGTCGTACTCCTCCGGACAGGCGAATACCTGCTCGGCAGTGGTGTGCTCAACCGCTGTGCCCGAGGCGGGCTTGAGGCCCTGAGCCACCTCACGGGCGCGCTCAGGATCGGCATCCGCCACGGTCAGCACGACCTCCTCGATCGCGGCTAATGCCGCGGCGTGCCCCCGACCGATGCGACCCGCACCCAGAAGGGCGCAATGAATCCCAGAATAAGTTGTCTGGACCATCGATGACCTCGTTTCAAGGCAAGGCGAGACACCTTGCAGGCAATCGCATTCTGATGGAGCGTAAGCGCCCTCGCCCGCAATCTCACCACTTCGAAATGTCGTGACAAAACTCTAGCACAGTTGAGTGTCATCACACGCTACTTCTTGCGTCGCAAACGTCCCGTGCCCAGCGGCGGACGCAGCACAACGAGCCCTCGCCCCGCAGACAAGCCCCTGCGGGGCGAGGACTCGCACAGACAATCACTCCTCGCGCTGGAAGGACATGGTGGCGGCGTAGGTCTTCTCACTGGGCCAGCGGGAGGTGATCGCCTTGGCCCGGGTATAGAACTTCACGCCCTCCGGCCCGTGGATGTGGGTGTCCCCGAGCAGAGACTCCTTCCACCCGCCGAAGGAGTAGTAGGCGACCGGGGTGGGAATCGGTACGTTGATGCCGACCATGCCGGCGTCAACGTCCAACTGGAAGCGCCGGGCGACCCCGCCGTCGTTGGTGAAGATGGCCGAGCCGTTGCCATACGGAGAGGAGTTGACGATCTTGATGGCCTCGTCGTAGGTCTCCGCGTGCACGATCGAGAGCACCGGCCCGAACACCTCCTGCTGGTACAGCTCTGAGTCCAGCGGAACGTTGTCAACAATAGTGGGGCCCAGGAAGTGGCCGTTCTCATGGCCGGGGATCACCAGGCCGCGGCCGTCCAGGACCACCTCACCGCCCTTGGACTCGCCCTCATTGATCAGGCCGACGATGTTCTCCTTGGACTTGGCGTCGATGACCGGTCCCATCTCCACGCCCTCGTCCATGCCGTAGCCGACCTTGATCTTCTCCGCATACGCCTTCACCCGCCGGGCCAGGTCCGGGCCGATCCCGCCGACGGCCACGACGACGGGCAGGGCCATGCACCGCTCACCGGCGGCGCCGAAGGCCGCGGCGCAGATGTGCTGGGCGGCAAAGTCCAGGTCGGCGTCGGGCATGACGATGGCGTGGTTATTGGCCCCACCCAGCGCCTGCACCCGCTTGCCGTGGGTGACGCCGGTGTCCTGCACGATATGCGCCACCGGGGTGGAGCCCACAAAGGAGATAGCGTCGATACCCGGGTGCTCCAGCACCTTGGTCACCATCTTGCGGTTACCGGAGACCACATTGAACACGCCGTCGGGCAGGCCCGCCTCCTTGTACAGCTCGGCGGTCAGCAGGGCCGCCGACGGCGTCGCGGAGGCGGGCTTGAGGATGAAGGCGTTGCCGGTGGCGATTGCGATCGGGTGCATCCACATGGGCACCATGGCCGGGAAGTTGAAGGGGCAGATGCCTGCAACCACACCTACCGGCTGACGCAAGGTGTGGATATCCACGCCGGTGGAGATGTCATAGGAGTACTCCCCCTTCAGCGCAAGGTTGATCGCCGTGGCGAAGTCGAGAGTCTCCCGTCCCCGCTGGATCTCCCCGACGGCGTCGGAGTAGTTCTTGCCGTGCTCGGCCACGATCATCCGGGCCATCTCATCCTGATGCTCCAGGACCAGCTCGCGCATGCGGAACATGACAGCGGTGCGCTTGGCCAGGGAGTACTTGCCCCATTCCCTCTGCGCCCGTATGGCCACCTCGACGGCGTAGTCCAGATCCGCGTCCGAGGCCTGCAACAGCTCGGCCTCCACCTGGCCGGTGCCCGGATTCTCCACCGGGAAGCGGCCAATCGGACTGCCCTCGTAGGGTTTGCCGTCAACCCAGTGGGCGATGGTCCGCAGCTCGGAGGCCGCTGGCGTGGTCTGTGTCATTACTGACTCCTTCTTGGGTTCTCTTCAGCTTAGTTCAGACGGTGTGTGAGTCACAGGTAGTGGCGCTGCGGCTTTCGATCCTCGACGTACTGCTCGTAGGCCTTCCGCGTGGACTCCAGGTTGGAAACTCCGGACACCGGCACGTCCCACCAGGAGGAGGACGGCGGGTTGGGCCCGTACAGGTCGGTCTCGATGTGGATCATGGCGGCCTCATCGCCGGCGTGCGCCTGCGCGTAGGCCTCTTTGAACTCCGCGATGGTGGCAACCCGGTACACCTTCAGGCCCCAGGACTCGGCGTTCGCGGCGATGTCCACCCCGGCGATCTTGTCCTCATCTTGCAGGTGCCCGCCCCGGCCGCGCCGCCGGTACTTAGTGCCGAATCGCTGGGAGCCGTGGGACTCCGACAGCGAGCCGATGGAGGCGAATCCGTAGTTCTGCAGCAGCACGTAGATGACCTTCACGCCCTCTTGAGCCACCGTGGCCAGTTCCATGGGCAGCATCTGGTAGGTGCCGTCTCCGACTATGGAGACGACCTCGCTGTCCGGTCGGGCGAGTTTGACGCCCATGGCCGCCGGGATCTCATAACCCATGCAGGAGAAGGCGTACTCCACGTGGTACTGGATGGGGGTACGGGCCTGCCAGAGGGCCTGCAGATCACCGGGCATGGACCCGGCCGCGTTGATGACCACGTCCTGGTCACCCAGCAATTCGTTGAGGGCGCCGAAGACCTCGGTCTGTGCCGGCAGCGGGGCATGACCCAGGTGGTAGCACTTGTCGATGGCGGCGAACCAGGCCTGGCGCTCGCGGGAGATCTCCTCGGTGTAGGCGGCATCGACGTGGTAGTCGGCCAGAGCCCGCGTCAGGGCCACAAGGGCCTCCCGGGCGTCGGCGACCACCATCTCGGCACTCTGCTTGGCGGCGTCGAAGGCGGCGACGTTGACGTTGACGAACTTGACGTCGGGGTTCTTGAACTGGGTCTTGGAAGCAGTGGTGAAGTCGGAGTAGCGGGTACCGACGCCGATGATCAGATCGGCCTGATCTGCCAGGTGGTTGCCGGAGTCACCACCGGTGGAGCCGACCCCGCCGACGGCGCAGGGGTGGTCGAAGTTGATGGCGCCCTTGCCGGCCTGGGTGTCAGCCACCGGGATGCCGGTGGCGGTGGCGAAGGCGCGCAGCTCCTCGGAGGCCTCGGAGTAGATGGCCCCACCGCCGGCGATCAACAGCGGCCGCTTGGCGGCGCGGATCAGGGCTACGGCGCGCTCGAGGGCGGCCGGCTCGGGCACGGGACGGCGCACGTGCCACACGCGCTTGCGGAAGAACTCAACCGGCCAGTCATGAGCCTCTGCCTGGACGTCCTGCGGCATGGCGATGGTCACGGCGCCGGTGTCCGCTGGATCGGTGAGTACCCGCATGGCGGCCAGCAGCGAAGGAATCAGCTGCTCGGGACGGTTGATGCGGTCGAAGAACCGGGACACGGGCCTGAAGGCGTCGTTGACGGTGACGTCCAGCGTGGTGGGGTCCTCCAGCTGCTGGAGCACCGGGTCGGGCACGCGGGTGGCGAACTGGTCGGAGGGGAACAGCAGCACGGGCAGGCGGTTGGTGGTGGCCAGGGCAGCGCCGGTGACCATGTTGAGTGAGCCCGGACCGATGGAGGCGGTGCACATGTAGGTCTGCAACCGGTTAGTGGTCTTGGCGAAGGCGGCGGCCGCATGCACCTGCCCCTGCTCGTTGCGGGGCATGATGTAGGGCATCGGCTCTTCCCCCTCCAGGGGGGCGATCTCATTCTGCAGCAGCGCCTGGCCGATGCCAGCGACGTTGCCGTGGCCGAAGATGCCGAAGGCGCCGGCGATCAGTCGCTGCTCGACGCCGTCGCGCTCGGAGTACTGGTTGGACAGGAAACGGATGGTCGCCTGGGCGACGGTCAGGCGGATAGTGCCCGTGTAGGCCTCGTTACTCATGTGATTGTTCTCTTCTGCATTAGGGCGGTTGGTGGATTGGAGCGTAGCTCAGGTCATCAATGCGTCATGGGCAGGCGCGGGTCGATCTCCTGACTTTCCCAGGTGCTGCGGATCCAGTGGTGCGCGGGGTCGTCGGGCGCCAACCAGACCAGGTCCTCGGCCGGGCCGGCCATGACGTTGAGGTAGTACATGTCATAGCCGGGCGCGGCCACGCAGGGGCCGTGATAGCCGTAAGGAACCAGGGCGACGTCCCCCTGGCGGACCTCGGTGCACAGGTCGATGGGGCGTTCCGGGCTGGAGGCGTAGGTGCGGTGCAGTCCGAAACCGGGGGTCCCATCCGGGGCGTTGCGGATCTCGAAGTAGTAGATCTCCTCGAGCTCGCGCTCATCAGCGGAGGCGACGTCGTGCTTGTGGGCCGGGTAGGAGGACCAGTTGCCCCCCGGGGTGAGCACCTCGCAGCACAGCAGGTGCGAAGTGTCCACGCCGTTGTTCAGGGCGTAGTTGTTCACCTGCCGGGAGCAGTCCCCCGCACCGCGCAAGTCGGTGCGCACCTGGTCGCGCCCGTAGTAGGCCACCGGCAGGTCGCGGCAGGCCACGGCCGCCGGCAGGGCGAAACGACCTCCCCCGTGGGAAGTGATGGTGAATGTCTTGCCGCGCGGCACGTACAAGTAGTCGGTGATCTCCTCGAATACACCGCTGCGGCCCGCTAGCTCGTAACACCGCCCGTCCACCAGCACGGTGGCGGCCCCCTCCAGCGGTAGCACCAGCAACTCGTTTTCACCGCTTTCCAGGGTGGCGGAGCGGTCCGGGGCGAGCACGCACACGCGCAGCCCGCAGTAAGTCCAGCCCGCGCGGGCGGGATCGACGTCTACGGTCAGGGTGTCGTGACCGCTGGAGCCTGCGGGCACGTAGATGTCGGATGCGTGTGGGGCGGTGTCGTTCATGAGAGCAGTCCTACGGTGTTGTCGACGGCGGCGGCTACGTCGTCGTCTGGGGGAAACAGGAGGGAACGGCCGATTACCAGTCCCTTGACGGTGGGCAGGGCCAGCGCCCTGGCCCAAGATTCCCGGGCGGCCGCGGCGTCCGGGGAAACAGCCCCGCCCAGGATCAGGGCGGGCAGTGTGGAGGCCTCCATGACGCGCTCCATATCCGCCACGGCAGGCAGTTTGAGCCAGGTGTGGGCGGAGGTACGGCCCAGGCCGGAGGCGATGGCCATGGCCGTCATCACGGCGTCGGGGCTGAGGTCATTGACTACGCGGCCCGACTCCCAGCGGGAGATGAATGGCTCCACCATGGCCATGACTCCGCGCTCGGCCAGGGCATTGACGGCGGCAGCGCAGGCCGAGATGGTGTCGGCGGTGGCGGGGTCCGAGTAGTTTATGCGCAGCAACATTTTGCCGCCGTCCAGCCCCGCCCCCACCACCCCGGCGGCGTCGTAGCCGGTGAAGCGGTCATCCATTTCAAATGCGGAGCCGACCAGACCGCCGCGGTTCATGGAGCCGTATACGAGTTTGCCGTCCAGGGCGCCCAGCAGCGCCAGATCCTCAATCAGGTCGGCGGTGCCGAGGAAGCCGTTCACACCAGGACGTGACAGGGCGGTGGCGCAGCGGGCGAGCACCTGCTCCCGGGATGCCATGGCCATGGGATCGGTGCCGGCCGCGAGCGCCCCACGGGCGGGGTGGTCGCAGGCGATGATCATGAGCTTGCCATCGCCCTCGGGGAGCACGGCGCGGGGGCGATCGGCAAGCGCCTGAGCGATGCGCTCGGGGGCATGGGTGCGGATCTCAACGATCCGGTCGGTTAGCGGCGTATCAGGCATGCTCCACTCCCCTCACAGGTTCTGCAGGGTGGGTACGAGCTCACGGTGGGTGCGCATCAGGGCGAGCAGTTCCGGTTCGGTGGGCATCGCGGTGGAGCACTCCAGGCGCGAGGAGACAATCGCGCCGGCCGTGGAGGCGGCAAAGATCATCTTCTCCAATGACCAGCCGGACAGCAACCCATGACACACGGCGCCACCGAAGGCGTCCCCCGCACCCAGACCGTTCTTGGTGACTACCGGGGTTACCGGGATCTCGACGCGTTCATCGCGGGTCTTAGCGAGGGTACCCTCCAGGCCCTGCTTGACAATGGCCAGTTCGACACCCGCCTCCAGCAGCGCGTCGGCTGCATTGTCGGGATCGGTATGGCCGACGGCGACCCGGCACTCCTCGCGATTGCCAATGGCCACGGTGACCTTGGGCAGGACGGCGGCGACCTCCCGGTGCGCGGTGGCCTCGTCCTCCCAGAACATGGCGCGGTAGTCCAGGTCCAACACGGTGTGCTGTCTGCGCCCACGCAGGTCCAGGGCGGCGTGATGAGCGGAGCGCGAGGGCTCCTTGCTCAGCCCGGTGGCGGAGATCCAGAAGATGGCCGCTTCCCGTACGGCGTCGCCGGGAATATCGTTGTCGGTCAGCTCCAGATCGGGGGCTGAGGGCTCACGATAGAAGTACAGGGGGAAGTTGTCCGGCGGGAAGATCTCGCAGAAGGTGACGGGGGTGTTGAAGTCGGACTTGGTGACGACGTAGTCGTCATACACGCCCAGCCTGCGCATCTCCGAGCACACGAAGCGCCCGAAGGGATCATCTCCCACCCCGGTGATCACGGCGGAGCGGTGCCGGTATCGCGCCACTGCGGCGGCCACGTTGGTGGGACTGCCACCCAGAAACTTGCCGAAGCTCTCCACGTGCTCCAGCCCGACACCCGTTTGGAGCGGGTAGATGTCGATTCCGCAGCGCCCGATCATCAGGGCATCGAGCGGCGGCGTGCTCGAAGGAGCGGTCATATCGGCATCCCTTTCCACGTCGTCGGGGCGGAGCGCCTGCGAGGGCCCGCAGTGAGAAGCCTGCCTCACAACCAGCCCGCAGTCAAGAGGTTTGTCAGAACAAACGTCCGCACGCCAGGCTGGAGTGTCCGCCGGGAGGAACCCGCCATCGCCGCGCTCGGGTGGGCGCTCACCGTATGGACGAGTCGAAGTCGACGCTTGATCGCCCACCCGCGGACGCATGGGCGCCGTAGAATACGCCCATCGATCATCCTTTCAGAGAGCTTGCATGTCGGATACGCCCTTCCAGCCAGAGATCACCATCGATCGCTCCAGCGAGCTTCCGCTGTATGCCCAGATAGCGGAGGCCCTAGCGGCGCTCATACTCGAGGGCGAGCTGACGCCTGGGACCCGCATTGAGGACGAGGTGTCGATGGCCAAGCGCCTACAGGTGTCACGCCCCACCGCCCGTCAGGCACTGCAGTCCCTGGCCGATCGCGGCCTGGTCTCCCGCCGGCGCGGCGCCGGTACGGTGGTCGCCTCCCCACATGTGCGCCGTCCCATGGAGCTCTCCAGCCTGCTCTCGGACCTGACCGCCGCCGGTCACAAGGTCCAGACCGCTCTACTGGAGTACACGACGCATCCGGCGAACGAGGAGGAGGCCGCACAGCTGGAGGTTGCACCCGGCACGGAGGTCACCCACATGCGCCGCCTGCGCAGCGCGGACGGCGAGCCGATCGCCCTAATGGACAACCTACTGCCGGCCGCCATCGCTCCGACTCGGGAAGAACTGGAGCAGGCCGGACTGTATGACTTACTGCGCGCACGCGGAGTCATTCCCGCAACCGCCAAGCAGATCATCGGCGCCCGCAACGCCACCACCAGGGAGGCCGAGGCCCTGGACGAGCGCCGCCGCGCCGCACTGCTGACAGCCAAGCGCACCACCTACGACTCCACGGGACGGGTAATCGAGTACGGCAACCACATCTACCGGGCCTCGCGCTACTCCTTCGAAACCTCCCTCTTCACCGGCTGAAGCCGCACTCGGCTCGCATAGAACCAGGCACCCATACCTCCGGCCAGCCCACACCGCCATGCCAGCTCACCTGGCACACCAGGTCGGCGCACATGTGATCCGCAAGCGCCCACGCCAGGACCTTCACGGGCACTTCCCCCGCACCCCTCGGCGCCACCGACCGAACTCGATGGTCATATCGACCGAACTCGATGGTAACAACGACCGAACTCGGGCACCCGTCCGCCTCGGGCACCCGCAGGCGGGAGCCCTGAACCGCAGGACACCCTGCCAACATCCACCAACACCGACCACACCAAATTTGTCAGTACAAACGCTTGACAGTATTGCCTCCCGGCGCTTGAATTGGATCAACGGACCACACAGTCGAAGACGCCGGTGGCCCACGCTAAATCCAGGAGCACGCCGATGAGCATCGAATACACCCCAGGCCCACTTCTCGAGGCCTCTCGCACCACCCCGACCGCGCTGTGGAACGACTCAGCCGATCCCGACGAGCTGAGTCAGTCCATCTCCTTCGGCGGCGTGGGCGCCACCTGCAACCCGACGATTGCCTACACCTGCATCAATCAGAAGAAGGAGCGCTGGCTCCCGCGGATCGCCGAGCTGGCCGAGGAGATGCCCGAGGCCAGCGAGTCCGAAATCGGCTGGCAGGTCGTGCGCGAACTGAGCATCGACGCTGCCAAGCTCTTGGAGCCGATCTTCGAGGAGCACAAGGGCCGCAACGGTCGTCTGTCGATGCAGACCGACCCGCGCCTGGCTCGCTCCGCCAAGGCCCTAGCCGATCAGGCCGAGGAGTTCTCCAAGCTCGCCAAGAACATCATCGTTAAGATTCCCGCAACCGCAACCGGCATTGAGGCAATCGAGGACGCCACCTACCGCGGCGTGTCGGTCAACGTCACGGTCTCATTCTCGGTGCCGCAGGCAATAACCGCCGGGGAGGCGATTGAGCGCGGACTCAAGCGGCGCGAGGCCGAGGGCAAGGACATCTCCACCATGGGGCCGGTCGTCACGCTCATGGGTGGCCGCCTGGACGACTGGATCAAGATCGTAGCCAAGCGGGACGAGCTGTTCATCGACCCCGGCCACCTGGAGTGGTGTGGCGTGGCGGCTCTCAAGCGCGCTTATCAGGAATTCCAGTCGCGCGGTCTGCGCGCCCGGGTGTTGTCGGCCGCCTTCCGCAACGTCATGCATTGGTCGGAGCTGGTTGGCGGTGACCTGGTGGTCTCCCCGCCCTTCAAGTGGCAGAAGCTCATCAACGACTCCGATTACCAGGTCGAGCCGCGGATCGACGTGCCCGTCGCCCCGGAGATCATGAAGACACTGTTGTCGATCCCCGAGTTCGTGCGTGCCTACGAGCCTGACGGCATGACGCCGCAGGAGTTCGAGTCCTACGGCGCCACTCGCCGCACACTGCGTGGCTTCCTCCAGGCCGACGCGGACCTGGACGCCCTGGTGCGCGACGTCATCATGCCCAGCCCTGAGCGATAGAAGGCGGTTCTCCAATGCTTAACATTGCCATTATCGGCGCCGGCCGCATCGGCCATGTACACGCCGGCACCGTGGCGGCCCACCCGCAGGCCAATCTCGCTCTTGTGTGCGACCCCTTCGGCGATGCCGCCGAGGAGTTGGCCGCCCAATACGGTGCCCGTTCCTGCAAGGAGGCCGAGCAGGTCTTCGCCGACCCACAGGTTGACGCCGTCGTCATCGGCTCCCCGACGCCGCTGCACATCCCTCATCTGCTGGCGGCCGCCAGAGCCGGCAAAGCAGTGCTGTGCGAGAAGCCGATCGCCCTGGATATGAAGGACGTCGACGCCGCTCGCACCGAGCTTGACGCCGTCGCCACTCCCGTCATGTTCGGATTCAACCGGCGCTTCGACCCGTCCTTCGCCGCCGTTCACGCCGCGGTACAGGAGGGGAGGATCGGCAAGCTGGAGCAGCTGACCATCATCTCCCGCGATCCGGCGGCCCCGCCGGCGGAGTACATCAAGGTCTCCGGGGGATCTTCCGCGACATGACCATTCACGACTTCGACACCGCCCGCTTCTTCCTGGGGGACATTGTCGAGGTCCACGCCGTGGGCCAGCACCTGGACCCGGCCATCGCCGAGACCGGAGACTTCGACGCCGCCGTCGTCACGCTCAAGGCGGCCAGCGGCGCGGTGGCCACGATTATCAACAACCGCCACTGCGCCTCCGGGTACGACCAGCGCCTGGAGGCCTCGGGACGGGACGGCGCCCTCTTCGCGGAGAACGTTCGCGCCCGTACGGTGCGCCTGTCTAATGCCGAGGTCACCGATGCCCAGGAGCCCTACCTGGACTTCTTCCTGGAGCGCTACGCCGACGCCTACCGGCTGGAGCTGTCGGCCTTCATTGAGGCGGTCGAGGCGGACACCACTCCCCCGACGGGTATCGCCGACGCCGTCGCAGCCCTGCGCATTGCCGAGGCCGCCACCGAGTCGGCCAACACCGGCCAGCCTGTACTCCTGAGCTGAGCCGTCAAGAACGACACTATCGTCTGCCCACGGCAACTCCTCTGACTTGACCCGGTCGTCCCCTTGCGGGCGGCCGGGTCAAGCCGTCGAGTCACGTACGACCAGTTCGGGCGCGACCAGATAGGAGCGGCCGCCCTGTGCGCGCATCTGACACACAACGCCCTCGGGCAGCCCCGCCCGCGAGAACTCCCCCCGGTCCGGATGCACCCGCCCCAGAAGAGTGCGCACTGCGACCGCGGCAATGGCGACAGCGTCCTGGCGCACCGTGGTCAATGAGAAGGCCGACGACGCCGTAACGGGGATGCCGTCGTAACCGCATACGGCGACGTCCTGCGGCACCCGCATGCCCCGCCGTCGCAACTCCATCAATGCCCCCACAGCGGCGTGATCGTTGAAGCACATGACGGCCTCGGGCGCAACCGGCGCCTCAGCGAGCATCCCCGCGCCACGGGCACCGGCATCCTCATCGGCACCGCCGGGTAGTACACGCGCCAGCTGCGCCAGGCCGTGCGCCGCCATCGCATCGCGGTAAGCCGCGGTGCGGGCCGCGGAGGCGGACTCGGTACCGCCGTCAAGATAAACGATGCGGCGCCGACCAGTACCCACCAGATGGTCAACCAGGGCGGCAATGCCGTGGTCATCACGGGAGCGCACCTCATCGATGCCGGCCACGGTGGTGGTTCGGCACACGACCACGGTGCGCACACGGTTCTCCGCCGCAACGAGTATGTCCTCCGGTACGGTCGGGTCGACCAGGATCAACCCCTCACAGTGATCGGCGAGCAGGGCCCGCACCCCGGTGACGCCGTCGCGGTGCGGCGTCACGGCTGCCAGCGCGAGCGAATGGTCGAGCCCGGAACAGGCCCGGTACAGGCCGTCGACGATCAGCCCCTGGAAGGCCTGCCCAACTGTGAAGCTCGCTCCGATGAGTCCGGAATGGCTGCGGCGGAGCAGACGCGCACGGGGATCGGCCTCGTAGCCCATTTCATCGGCGATCCGCAGAATCTCCTCCCGGGTGTGGGGGGCCACGCCCGGGGCCCCGTTCAGCGCCGCCGAGACGGTGGAAACCGAGCGGCGGCAGCGAGCCGCGACCATGGCGATGGTGACGCGCGGGACGCGGTCGACGGACATGAAGGCTCCTCTCTTGCAGGCCTGCTCCAAGATCCCGCCCGAGGCACCCCGGACGGCATGTTCAGCGCATTCTAAGAGGCTGCCCGAAGCGGCCGGAGCCGCTTGCATCTCCAGCTCTCCCTCTCGGCCCGGGAGAACCGGGTACGACTCAAAACCCATGGGAATTGTCCTAACTAATTTTGAAGTCCCCGGCTCCCAACCCTTGACGCGGACGCCGCGCACGGGACATACTCTTCGCAATGAATTCACGCGCGTGAATTCATGTGTTGCCGCGGTTCTCGGCGCAGCCCTCAGCTGGCCCTCGCCGTCGTGCATGCACGCACACCGTCATCTCCACCGTCAACGAGGACACATCATGAGCAATACCTCCCTGTCAGTCGCCGTAATCGGAGCCGGTATGGCCGGCACCGCCCACGCCAACGCCTGGCGCCAGGTCGGCACCGTCTACGACCTGGGGCTGCCCAAGGTCCACCTGGCCGCCATCGCCGACACCTACGAGCCCTTCGCCAAGGACGCCACCGAACGCTACGGCTATGAGAAGGTCGTCACGGACTGGCGCGACATCGCCGACGACCCCAACATCGACATCGTCTCCATCGTGGTGGGCAACGCCCTGCACCGCGAGATCGCTGAGGCCATGATCCGGGCCGGCAAGCACGTCCTGTGTGAAAAGCCCCTGGCGGACACTCTCGAGTCCGCCAAGGCCATGGCTGAGGCCGAGGAGACCGCCGACACCGTCACCGCCATCGGCTTCACCTTCCGTCGCAACGCCGCCATCGCCGAGATCGCCAAGTTGGTCCGCGAGGGCCACCTGGGCGAGATCAACCACTTCGAGGGCCGCTACTGGTGCGACTACGGCGTCGACCCCAACACCCCCATGTCCTGGCGCTACTCCGGCCCCATGGGATCGGGGGCGCTCGGCGACGTTGGCAGCCACCTGATCGACACCGCCGAGACCATCTGCGGCCCCCTGGTCTCCGTATCCGGAGGCGCACTGATGACCTCCATCAAGCAGCGCCCCATAGCCAAGGGGCACATCACCCGCGGCACCGCCCTGGACACCACCGATGCTCAGCTGGCAGAGGTCACCAACGACGACGTCGCCACCTTCACCGGGCACTTCGCCAGCGGCGCGGTGGGCACCTTCTCCTGCTCGCGCGTGGCCTGGAACATGCCCAACGCCATGACGCTGGATGTGCTCGGCTCCAAGGGACGCGCCTCCTGGGACCTGGCCCGCTGCGGCGAGATCAAGGTCGATGACGTCAACTCCCCCGCCGGCCTGGGCGGCGCCCGCCAGGTGCTGGTCAACCCAACCTTCCCCTACTTCGAGCGCGGCTCCTCCATGGCCTTCAGCGGCGTGGGCCTAAGCCAGATCGAACAGTTCACCTATCAGGCCTATGCCTTCCTCCAACAGGTTGCGGGCATCACCGACGGCGCCCTGCCGCCTTGCGCGACCTTCGCCGATGGCTACCGCGAAATGGTCATCGCCGACGCAGTGGCAACCTCCGCCGCCAACGACGGCGCTGCCGTCGACCTCACTCCCTTCAACAAGTGAGCCGCCCAAACCATCCGCTCCGCCGGACGGTTCGGCCGCGATCACTACCACGTGCCCAACAACCACGCCCAAGAACCACAAGGAGAACATCCCATGGCACTGAACTACGGCGCCTACACCGCCTGCCTGTCGGATCGCCCACTTCCGGCCGCCCTGGACGTCCTGAAGGAGGCCGGGCTGACCGGCGCGGAGGTCAACGTAGGCGGTTTCATTCCCTCCCCGCACTGCCCCGTCGATGCGCTACTGGCCTCCCAGGCCGCCCGGGAGGACTACCTGGGTATCTTCGCCGAGCGCGGCATGCGCCTGTCCGGCCTGAACACCTCCGGCAACCCGGTATCACCGCTGCCCGCCGAGGGCATCAAGCACGCCGAGGACATCCGCAACGCCATCAGGCTGGCGGGCCTGCTCGGCGTCGGCGAAATCGTCACCATGTCCGGAACGCCCGGAACCGACCCGACGGCGAAGTACCCCACCTGGGTGGTCAACCCCTGGAACGGCATCGACATGGAGATCCTCGACTACCAGTGGAGCGTGGTGGTGCCCTTCTTCAAGGAGATCGACACCCTGGCACGGGACAATGACGTGCAGGTCTGCCTGGAGCTGCACCCGCGCAATCTGGTGTTCAACATTCCCGCCTTCGAACGGCTGATCGAGGAGACCGGGGCCACGAACATCAAGGTGAACATGGATCCCTCACACCTGTTCTGGCAGCAGATGGACCCGATCGCAGCCACCCAGCGCCTGGGCGGCCTGGTCGGGCACGTCCACGCCAAGGACACCAAGATCTTCCCCGGCGTGGCCTACCGCGGAGTGCTCGACACCGACTTCGGGCACGTGCCCGCCGAGGCGGAGAACAAGACTCCGGTCGCCTACGGCTACTGGACCACCGCCTGGCCGCAGGACCCGGCCTGGCGCTTCGTCGCCTTCGGCCTGGGCCACGACACCGACTACTGGGCCGAGTTCCTGCGCGCCATCGCGGCGGTGAACCCGGACATGAACGTCAACATCGAGCACGAGGACGCCGAGTACGGCAACGTCGAGGGGCTGCAGCTCTCGGCTGCCAACCTGCTCGACGCCGCAGCCAGGCTCTGAAACGGCCGGGAGTCGCTTGCCCACCCCGAAGCGGGCGGGAGGAGGGGGCAAAGGTGTGGCCGGGGCCGGCGGGAGCGGCCCGCCGAACGCGGGCCGCGGATGGTAAGCCGAGACTCCCTCCTCCCGCCCGCCCCTGCCCCGTCTTGCCCGCCGCATGACCAGCAAATAGGACAAATCTCCTACAGACCGTGTCTGCGGGCCCCATGATCGCGCCAGTTGGGGCAAACTTGGATCTGATGCGCTACGGCCGTCCGCGGCGCACCCACTCGATGTCGAGACGCAGATAAAGGAAGGCTTCACCGTGGCGCGCAGCATTTATATCGCCTCCCCCAATGCCAGTACCGGCAAGTCGACCGTGGCTCTGGGCCTGGTCGCCTCCCTCACCAAGGTTGTGGCGAAGGTGGGCGTCTTCCGCCCCTTCGTCGCCTCCCGCGAGGACGAACCCTTCCTCGACCTGCTGCTGCGCCGCTGCGGCTCGACCGCATCGGCCGCGCAGTGCATCGGCGTGACCTGGGACGAGTTCCACGCCGACCCCGATGAGGCTCTGTCACGCATCGTCGACGCCTACCGTGCGGTCGCCCGTGAGCACGACGTCGTCATCATCGACGGCTCGGACTTCTCCGACGTCGTCGGCAACCCGGAGTTAGCCCTCAATGCCCGGGTCGCCGCGAACATCGGGGTGCCCGTGCTGCTGGTGGTCTCCGGCCAGGGCGACCCGGAGGATGTGCGCGGCAGCGTCGAGGTCTCCATGGCGGAGATCGCCGACAACCATGCCCGCACCGTCGCCGTCGTCGCCAATAAGTGCCCCGCGGACACGCGCGCCGCGGTCGCCGCCTCCCTGAAGGGGCTGGAGGATGTTGCCACCACAACACTGCCGGAGGTGCCGCTGCTGGCGGCGCCGTCCGTACGTGAGGTCATGTGCGCCGTCGAGGGCACTCTGATCGCGGGGGATGAGGCCCTGCTGGAAAGGGAGGCCGAGGGCGTGCTGATTGCCGCCATGGATGTCTCCCACGTGCTGGAGCGTCTGAACGAGGGGCAGGTGGTGATCGTCCCCGCGGACCGCTCCGCCGCGTTGATCTCGCTCGCCGCCGCACAGGCCTCCACCGGCTTCCCGAATCTGGCGGGTCTGGTACTCAACGGCGGGTTCAAGGTCGCTCCGCATGCCCTGCGCCTGATTGAGGGGCTGCGCCTGCCGCTACCGGTAATGACCTCCCCGCTGGACACCTTCGCCGCCGCCTCGGTGGCCGGCTCACTGCAGGGCGGACTGGGGCAGGCCTCCTCCCGCAAGCTCGACGTCGCCGTGACCACCTTCGAACAGGAGGCGGACGTGGACGCCCTGCTGGCCGCCCTGGAGGTCAGACCCACCGAGGTCGTCACGCCCATCATGTTCCAGGCCGAGCTGATCGAGCGCTCCCGGGCCGATCGCAAGACCATTGTGCTGCCCGAACCCGACGACGACCGCATCCTGCGCGCCGCCGACGTCATTGCCCGCCGTGGCATCGCCGACCTGATCCTGCTGGGCGACGAGACCGCGGTTCGGGCACGCGCCGCCGAGCTGGGCCTGGATATCTCCTCCGCGCGGGTGGTGTCCACCGCCGACCCCGAGCTGCTAGAGAAGTACGCCGCCGAGTTCGCTCGCCTGCGAGCAAAGAAGGGCGTCACCCTGGAGCAGGCGCGCGAGCGGGTCCAGGACGTGTCTTACTTCGGCACCATGATGGTGCACATGGGCGACGCCGACGGCATGGTCTCGGGGGCGGCCCACACCACCGCCCACACCATCGTCCCCTCCTTCCAGATCATCAAGACCAAGCCGAGTACTTCCATCGTGTCCTCGGTGTTCCTGATGCTGCTGGAGGACCGGGTCCTGGTGTATGGCGACTGCGCCGTCAACCCCGACCCGACCGCTGAGCAACTGGCCGACATCGCCATCTCCTCCGCCGCCACCGCCAGACAGTTCGGGGTGGAGCCGCGCGTGGCCATGTTGTCCTTCTCCACCGGCACCTCCGGTAAGGGCGCGGATGTGGACAAGGTGCGTGAGGCCACCCGGATCGTGCGGGACAAGGCGCCGGAACTGGCCGTGGAGGGACCGATCCAGTACGACGCGGCCATCGACCCGACCGTCGCCGCGAAGAAGGCCCCCGACTCGGAGGTGGCGGGGCGCGCCAACGTGTTCATCTTCCCCGACCTGTCCAGCGGCAACATCGGTTACAAGGCGGTGCAGCGCTCCTCCGGCGCCATCGCCATCGGACCGGTCCTGCAAGGCCTGAACAAGCCGGTCAACGACCTGTCCCGAGGCGCCCTGGTGGAGGACATCGTCAACACCGTGGCGATCACCGCCGTCCAGGCACAGGACTGATATTCTCCGCCGTCGCCCCGCGTTCGAACGGTCGGCCGCGGCGGGCACAGCAAGTTTGCACATCTGTTAGAACCCGCCCGTAAGAAAGGCTCACCGTGACCACCCGGACCGTCCTTGTCATCAACTCCGGCTCCTCCTCAATCAAGTATCAGCTCGTCGCCCCCGACTCCGGCCAGTCCCTGGCCTCGGGGCTGGTGGAGCGCATCGGGGAGGAGACCGGCACCATCATTCATCGCCGGGCCGGAGACAAGACCCAGGTGGACGAGCCGGTCCCCGACCACGGCTTCGGCCTGTCAGAGGTGTTGCGCCTGTTCGATGAACAGGGCCCGACCCTGTCCGAGGCGAATATCGTGGCGGTGGGCCACCGCGTGGTGCAGGGCGGCCGCTACTTCTCCGGCCCCGCCCTGATAGACGACGACGTGATCAGCAAGATCAGTGAACTGGTGCCATTGGGGCCGCTGCACAACCCGGCCCACCTGAAGGGCATTGAGGTGGGGCTGGAACTGCTGTCCGATGTGCCGCACGTGGCCGTATTCGACACCGCCTTCTTCCAGGACCTGCCGGAGGAGGCGGCGCGTTACGCCCTCAAGCGCGATGTGGCCGACAAGTACTCCATCCGCCGCTACGGCGCGCACGGAACCAGTCACCAGTTCGTCTCCGGACAGGTCTCCGCCCTGCTGAGACGCGACGATCTCAAGCAGATCGTGCTGCACCTGGGCAACGGCGCCTCCGCCTCCGCCGTAGTGGCCGGCCGCGCCGTGGAGACCTCCATGGGGCTGACTCCGCTGGAGGGCCTGGTCATGGGTGGGCGCACCGGGGACATCGACCCGGCCGCCGTCTTCCACCTGGCCCGAGTGGCGGGTATGAGCGCCGATGAGATCGACTACCTGTTCAACCGCGAGTCCGGCATGAAGGGCCTGACGGGAGACAATGACATGCGGGAGGTGTGGAAGCGCATCGACGCCGGTGAGCAGCATGCCCGCGAGGCGATGGACATCTACCTGCACCGCCTGGTGAAGTATGTGGGCGCCTACGCCGCCGTCATGGGCGGCCTGGACGCCCTGACCTTCACCGCCGGCATCGGCGAGAACGATGCCCGCCTGCGCGCCGAACTGGTGGAGCGTCTGAGCTACACGGGCATGCGGCTCGACGCCGAGAAGAACGCGGCCCATTCCGGCGAGGGCCGTGTGGTGTCCGCCCCGGACTCCGCCGTCGCCGTGCTGGTCTACCCCACCAATGAGGAGCTGGCCATCGCCCGCCAGGCCATGACGCTGCTCTGAGGCGCCTGTCAGGCCCGGTTTAAAGCCGGACCTGGTTGCTTCCGGGCAGTTCAGACAGCTGCGTCGCGGACGGCGTTCCGACACTCAGCCCTAATACACCTTCTCGGGTGGTTAGGGTGGTTTGAGTTTGCTTGGCAGTAGATCGACCGCCCATCGGTTGCCGGCCTGGCCGGGGGTGCCCTTGGTCGAGATCTGCCCGTCGCAGCCCAGCACCTCAAGCAGTTGGCGGGTTTTGCGGCTGTCGTAGCCGGCATCAAGGTGCACGGTGATGCGCTCGGGCGGATCGAAGCCGAACTGGCTCAGGCATGCCAGGGTGGGGGCCAGCAGCGGGGAGTCGTTACGGTTGGCCTGGGCAACTACCACCCCGATGGGGATGCCGTGGCCTTCGACCATCACTGAGCGCTTGGTGCCTTGCTTGCCCCTGTCCACCGGGGAGGGGCAAGCCCCCCGAGCCCCGGCACCGCTGGGGCCAACAACCCACATGCGAGCCATGACCTACTGACGCGAACTCTTCGATTTGTTCGGCCACCCCGCTGGCATGAGAAGGTCGCCCCCATAATCAGAATAGTGCGTCGGGACCCGCAGGTACCTGCCGTACACGCTCGGTACTCGGATCATCTGTTTCAGTAGGCCGCTGCTGCGCCCCGGCAGCAGTTCCCGCCATCCTGGGCGACGCATCGCCGCGATGGGTCCAGCCGGGACCCGCGGGCACGGCCGTGCCCCGCTGGTAGGCCGTGGCGGCCGCGCGGGCACGCTGGTCGGCGGCCTCATTCATGGGGTGGCCCACATGTCCACGTACCCATTCGAAGCGGATCTTGCGCCCACGCATGGCTGCATCCAACTGCTTCATCAGATCATCGTTTAGCACCGGTTTGCCATCGCCCTTGCGCCAACCGCGCTTCTTCCAGCCGTGGATCCACTTGGTCAGGGAGTTGATGACGTACTGGGAGTCGGCCTGGATGAGCAGCTCCTCACCGGCCAGGCCCGCCTGGGCGGTCGCCCGCAGCAACTCCAGCACAGCGGTGAGTTCACCGCGGTTGTTGGTGGAGTTCTCCCAGCCTCCCGCGGCCCAGCAGTCGTCGTCCACGTACCAGGCCCAGCCGGCCGGTCCGGGATTGCCCAGGGCGGAGCCGTCCGCCGCAGCAATGATCGTCATGCCCGCACCTTACCGGCTCAACTCACCGACTTATCTCACCTCACGGCGACAGGCCGGCCGAATGCTGAAGTGGATAGATATGGGGCTCTTGGTGCTTGTGGGTGTGAGGCTGGCTGGTGTGGTGGTTGAGGTCGTCTGCTACGCCGGTTGGTTCTCTACTACGCCGGTTAGGTGTTTGCTGAAGGGCTGCAGAGCGTTCAGCACAGGCTGAAGGGGCGTAGTAAAAGCAGAAGTGGCGTAGTAGAGGCCGAAGTGGCGTACCCAACGCCGTCTCCAACGCTCCCCCGGCCTACAGCGCTCCCCCGCCTCCAATGATCCCCCGCGCTCCCTGCGCTTCTCGCGCCGTGTGCTGCCGTCTCTGTGCCGCTCCGGGTCGCAGGCCTAGGCCACGGTCGCTGTCATCCTCGCCCCGCGCGCCCCAGGGGGCGTTTTATTGGGCGGCATGTTGGGCATCGACGGCGTGGATCCTGTGAACCCGGTCGGGCCCCGGCCCTCCACTTGGACCGCGTTTCTTCACTTGGACCGTCTGAGACATAACAGCACACTTTGATTTGCTTCAGCGTTCGTGTCCGGTTTTGGGCTGAGGATCAGACCGCATGGGTAGGGTCTTCGTGACACCTTGAGGAGGGTGCGCGATGAGCAGTGATGCTGACACGACGAGGGGTTCTGGGCGTCGGGCCAAGGTGTTCTTGTCGCCTTCGCAGAAGTATGAGATCTACGTAAGGCTGATGCGAGAGGAGGTCACGGTGGGGGCGGCTGCGACCGAGGCCGGAGTGGACCGCTCCACGATCGTGAGGCTGCGGCAGGTCGCCAGGCAAGGCGCCTTGGACGCGTTGTCGGCTTCGCGTCCGGGTTCGTCTGGCAAGTCGGCTCGTGATGTCGAGCTTGAGCAGGCCAGGGCCGAGATCGACCGCTTGACCCGTACGGTGACGGAGCAGGCGGTGAAGTTGGTGGTGCTGGAGAAAAAAGGGGGCTCGGTCTGATGCCCGGTGCCCCGGTCCCCGCCCGGGTGGATGCGCCCGTCAAACAGGGGCTTTTGGAGCTGGTGGACTACGCCACCGGTCAGGGCTGGACCGTGGCTAAGGCCTGTGAGGTCCTGGGACTGGCCGAGCGACGCTACCGGCGCTGGAAACGGCGCCAGAACGGGGTAGGACTGGCCGACGCCCGGCCTGGCGCCGCTGTCAATGCCCTGATGCCGTGCGAGATCGAGGCGATTGTGGACGCCTTCGAGACTTTCGGTGAGAAGGACTTCTCTCACCGTCGCCTGGCTCACCGAGGCTCCTACAACGGGTTGTTCTGGGCGTCGGCCTCCACCGTCCGCAGGGTCCTGAATGACCACGAGCTTCGGTTCAGGCATCCCGCCCGGCCAGCGCGCTCCAAGCGTCGTCCGTTCCCCGACTGGGCGACGTACAAGCCCAACTCGATCTGGATCTACGACTCCACTCACTTCACCGCCTGCGGCATGACTGTGCTGATCATCGAGGATCTGGTCTCACGCAAGTGGATCACCCATGTGGTCTCCAGCGAGGAGACCCACCACCAGGTCCGCCTCGCCTTCGAGCAGGCCCTGGACGCCGAAGGCCTGCTCGAGGCCGCCCTGGAACGAGCCCAGGCCCTGAAGCGCCGGCTGACGCTTGACGGAGACGATGAACTGACCCCGATCCTGTTGGCGGTGTCCGACAACGGCTCCCAGATGATTGCTGCCAACACCCGCAGGTTCATGGCCATGGTCGCCATCGCCCAGCACTTCGGACGGCCGGCGACTCCGACCGACCAGGCCTGGATCGAGTCCCTCAACGGAACACTCAAGGCCGAGTGGCCTCACCTGCTGGCAATCACCGATCCCGCTGTCCTGAGGGCCGAACTCGACTCTGTGCGCACCGAGTACAACAGCCAGCGCTTGCACTCCGGAATCGGCTACGTCACACCCCTGGACGAGCACACCGGGCGCGGGCCGGCCATCCGCAAGGCCCGCCAGGAAGGCCTGAAACGGGCCGCTCAGCAGCGCCTTGCCTACAACCGCAAACAACGAGACAATCAAACCAACCAAGAAGACCACGATGATGTCTGATCCAACCGCCCCAAGCGGACATTAACGCTGAAACAGGTCACACTACGGCGGTCCGAACGGAGCGAAGCGGTCCAAATGGAGGCTGACGGTCCAAACAAAGAAAAACAGCCCAAACAGGGCAGGTCGCCGGCGAACGCCCCACGACACGCCGACCGCCAGCACCGCATTCGCGCCGCTGGCCCCAACCGGAGGCGGAAGGACTCAGAAACAAGCGAAGCCCTGGGACCCTGTGGGCCCCGAGGGCCATCGCCGCGTCCTGTCCCACTGCAAAGAACGCGCCGCCTGCGCACCCGCCTCAGGGAGGCGGGCGGCAGGCGGCGCGTCTTACGGCGCTAGTGCCTCAGGCGTCGAGGTCGGTCTCCAGGAGGGCCTTGAGCTCCTCCAGGGCGCCGTCCGCGCCGTCGGCGTCGGAGGCGAGGGTGACGACGTCGCCGAAGCCGGCGCCGAGCGTCATCACGCCCAGAATCGAGGAGGCGTCAACGGGAGCGCCGCCCTCCTTGGCGATGGTGACGGGGACACCCTTCTCCGCTACGGCCTTTACGAAGGTCGCGGCAGGACGGGCGTGGAGGCCGACCTTGGAGGCGATAGTGGCGGTGACCTGGGCCATGTGTACTCCTTTGAGAGAACCGGGATCAGCACCGGGATGCAGGGATTGCACCTGTGCGCTGATATGAACCAGCACGACGGCTGATGTCAGGCTCACACTACCCGACTTCGCCGCCCCGTGGCTGCAAATAACGCCACGAATACGGTCCGCGCGCCAATTGCCGTATGGATCGCCGCACCACTCGCCGGTCAATCGCCGCATCAACGGCCTGCAACTGGCCACTCAATCGCCGTGCGCGGACGTCTCGAACAGCAGATTGACCTGATCGTTGTACCTGTTCAGTGTGGCCGCCGGTACCCGGTCCACCCAGACCGCATCCACCGCCGGGGTGATGATCGCGTTGACGTCGGCGCCGAAGTAGGTCAGCGGGAAGAAGAAGGTCTGCCCGCCCTCCTCCAGGTGCACGGTGAAGGCATCGGTCGACAATCCGGTCTCCTCGAACACTTCAATGGCCTTCTCCGTGGAGGAGGAGATCGCCGGGAAGACGATCCCGTAGGAGGCGACGATGTCCTGCGCCTCAGCGGTACCCAGGAATGCCACCCACTGGGAGGCCAGGTCTACCTTGTCGGAGTCCTTGACGATCGAGTCTCCCAGACCGTTGAACAGGGAGGCGCGGTTGCCATTCGGGCCCATCGGGGTGGGCGCTATGCCCACATTGACATCCAGACCGGCGAAGGTGTTGAACATCCACGCCCCGTGAATCGCCATGGCGATGGCCCCCGAACCGAGCTGAATATCGGTGCTGGTGGCGTCCGAGAAGGCCCCGTTTGGGTTCAGGTATCCCTTGTCCACCAGGCCGAAGTACCAGTCCAGTGTGCGCTGGAAGTCCTCCTCGTCGTAGCGGTAGTGGGTCCCCCAGGTCTCCTGGTCCGTGTAGTGCCAATCCCCCACGGTGGCGGTGAAGGGGCTCCACTGGGTCTGGCCGTCGCTGGAGCCGGAGTCCTGGATGCCGAGCCCGTAGACGGCCACGTGCTTGGGATCGAAGCCCTCCTGATCACCGCGCACCTTGTTTTGGTCCACGGTGAGCCGGGCGACGATGCGCTCGAAGGTGCCGCCGTCCTCGGGGTTCCAATCGCAGTTCTGGATCTCCTCCTCGGTGATGCCGGCCTGGGCGAGCATGTCCTTGTTGTAGAACAGCGCCACGGTGTCCCAGTCCTTGGGGCAGCCATACTGGTGGCCGTCCTCGCCCTTCCACAGGTCCAGCAGGCCCTCCTGGAAGGCTGACTCGTCGACGCCAGACCAGGCGGGCTGCTCGTCGAGCGGAACCAGCACGTCCAGGTCCACGAACTGTGCGAACTTCGCGATGTGGTCCACGAATACGTCCGGGCCGGTGCCGGCAATGAAGCCGGCGGTCAGCTTAGTCCAGTAGTCACCCCAGCCGATCTGGGTGATGTTGACGGTTATGCCCGTCTTCTCCTTGAAGCGGTCCGCGCAGGCCTGGTACGCCGGTTCCTGGCTGGCATCCCACATCCAGTAGTCGATGGTGTTGGACTTGGCTTGCTCGTCATTGCCGGAGCAGGCCGCGAGCGTCAGCGCCGCAGCTCCGGCGAATGCGCCTGTGAACAGGCCGCGGCGAGTGAGCATGAGCTTGTTGTTCATCTGGTCCCTCACTTGATTCCGGTGAAGCCGATGGAGTTAACGACGCGCTTGGCCGCCGCCATGAACAGCAGCAGCATCGGCAGGGCGGCCACGAGCGTGGCGGCCATGAGGCCGGACCAGTCGGTGCCGCTGGTAGGAGCCTGAGAGCGGAAGACGGCCACGGCCACGGTCAGCACGCGCGAGGAGTCCGTGTAGGACACCAGCAGGGGCCAGAAGTAGTCGTTCCAGGCGGTGATGTAGGTGATGATCGCCAGGGTGGAGATGGGCGCGCTGGCCATCGGCAGGATGAGCTGGAAGAACACGCGAATCTTCGAGGCGCCGTCGAGCAGGGCCGCCTCCTCCAGCTCGCGCGGGATGTTCATGAAGAACTGGCGCAGGAAGAACACTGCGAAGGGCGTCATGAACATGGTGGGTAGAGCGACGCCCAGCAGGTTGTCGATCAGCCCGATCTGCTTGACCAGCACGAAGTTGGGCAGCAGCGTGAAGATCGAGGGCACCATCAGGGCCGCCAGGAACAGTGTGAACACGGCGTCCCGGCCGCGCCAGCGCAGGCGAGAGAAGGAGTAGGCGGCCATGGCGGAGAAGAACACCTGGCCGGCGGTGACCAGCGTGGCCACGATCACCGAGTTGCGCAGATAGATCCAGAAGTTCATCGAGGCGCCGGAGCCGCCGTCGGCCAGCGCCTCCTCGGTGGACTGCATGCCGAACACGCGGGCGAAGCCGCGCAGGTTTAAGTCGACCGGCAGGATCGAGGTGGGATCGGAAGTGATCCCGGCGTTGGAGGACAGGGCGGTGCGCAGCACCCAGTAGAAGGGCAGAATCGTGCTGATCATGACCAGGGCCATGAAGATCCAGGCGATTACCCGTCCGACGGACACGCCCTTCTTGTCCTCCCGCTTGCGTTCGTCCTGGCGACTCGCGGCGGAGTCGGCGGCAGTGGTGGTGAGAGTGCTCATGGTTCGTTGTTCCTCTCAGTCCAGGTCCGTCTCGCCCGCACGGGTCATGCGGTACTGGAGAATCGTGATTGCGGCCAGGACGATGAGCAGCCCCACCGCCATGGCGGAGGCGTAGCCGAACTGGAAGCGCCCGAAGGCCATGTCATAGATGTAGTACTGCAGCACGCGGCTGGCGTTGACCGGGCCGCCCTGAGTGGTCACCGAGACGGTGTCGAAGACCTGGAAGGAGCCGATCATCGTCATGATCAGCACGAGCGCCAGGATGGGCCGCAGCAGCGGCACCGTGATCTTCCAGAACATGGTCCACTCGCTGGCGCCGTCCATCTTGCCGGCCTCGTAGACCGTGTTGGGGATCGACTGCAGGCCCGCGAATATGAGCAGCGCGGTGTAGCCCACGTGACGCCATACGTTGATCACGGCGATGGTGGGGATGGCCAGGGCCGAGGAGAAGAAGTTGACTCTCTCCCCGGTGATCGCCGAGATGATCTCGTTGGAGATGCCCAGGGTGTTGTCCAGGATCCACAGCCAGAGCATGGCTACGACCACGTTGGACACCAGGTAGGGGGTCAGCACGATCGAGCGCACCAGGGTCGACTGGGTCAGCCGCTGCATGAGCACGGCGATAACCAGGGCAAGCACGGTCTGGAGTCCGATGTTGATCACCACGTACTCCAGCGTGACGCGTACCGCGTTCCAGAAGATGGAGTCGCCGATCATGCGCTGATAGTTGGCCAGGCCGGTGAACTGCTCCGGGGTCAGCAGGTTGTACTCGGTGAAGGACAACCAGATGCCCCGGATCAGGGGCCAGAGGTAGAAGGCGATCAGGCCGATGCCGGCGGGAATGATGAAGGCGATGCCCAGCAGGCGGTCATCCTTCGGTTTCCTGCGCAGCGCCGGCGTCACCGCGGCGTTTGCTGTGGACATGGGAGGTGAGTGCTCCGTTCTTGATGGGGATATCGGTGGTGGTTTGAAGCCGTTGGTGCGGACCGTTGGGAACAGCGCCGGTGGGCGACGGCTCGGTCAGTACTCGCTCATCTCACTCACAACTCACTCAGCGCTCAGACGGCGGTGACGCGCACGAGCAGCGAGTGGTCGGGGTGGATTACGGGCAGAGAAAGCCCGGTGGTCACCAGGTAGGAGCCCGGCAGAACGACGCCCTCGGGACGCGTCCAGGCGGCCTCGTAGGTGTGGCCCTCATACAGGGGGGCGGCCAACTGCACCCGGTAGCTGCGCTTCGGGTCCAGGCCGGGCAGGGGCCGGGGGGCACCGGGCCAGGTAAGTGCCTGCCCTAGGCTGGTCAGTCCGAATAGGGCCTCGGAGCGATCCGGGGCAACGACACCTTGTATGCGCACGGCGTCGTCCTCGTCGACGTCGGCGTGAACCACGGTGCCGGCGTGCAGCAGGGGCCGCAGCTGCTTATGCAGGGCGATCAGGTCGGCCAGGCCCCGCTTGTCGGCGTCGGTTGCGGACAGCAGATCCCACTCCACCCCCATGTGCCCCCACAGGGCGGTTGCCGCCCGGAAGGAGACGTCGAGGCTGCGCAGGGTGGTGTGGTCGCGGCCCGAGCCGACGTGCGTACCGATCAATTCCGGCGGCAGAAGCGTCATGGTGCCACGGTTGATGTTGGCCCGGTCATGGGCGTCATTGCAGTCGGAGGTCCATACCCGCTGGGTGTGCTCAATTATCCCCAGGTCGATACGTCCGCCGCCACCGCAGCAGGACTCGATCTCCAGACCCGGGAAGCGCTCGTGCAGCGCATCCAGTAGGCGGTACAGGGCGAGGGTCTGCTCGTGGATCGCCGGGGCGCCGTAGCGGGTGCCGAGCTCCGCGTTGGTGGCCATATGCCCCCCGGCGAGCACCGGGGAGTTGTGGTCCCACTTGATGTAGGCAATCTCCAGCCGGTCCACTAGATCGCTAATGGCTCCGTACAGGTAGTCCCATGCGCCCGGTGCGGTCAGGTCCAGCACCCGCTGGTGGCGGTGCTCAACCGCACCGCCGGCCCCGTCGGACAGGATCCAGTCAGGATGGGCACGGGCCAGCTCGGAGTCCACGTTGATCATCTCAGGCTCGAACCACAGCCCCAGTTCCATGCCAAGGGCGCGCACATGCTCGGCCAGCGGCTCCAGCCCAGTGGGCCAAACCTCAGCGGAGACCTGCCAATCCCCCAGGCCAGAGGTGTCGTTGCGGCGGGAGCCGAACCAGCCGTCGTCAATTACGAAACGTTCAATACCGATCGCTGCGGCCTCATCGGCGAGTGCCTTGAGAGTGTCCAGATCGTGGTTGAAGTAGACGGCCTCCCAGATGTTGAGCAGGACCGGCCGGGGTCGGCGCGGGTAGGAGGGCAGGGCGCGCACATGGGCATGCGAACGGGCGGCAAGAGCGTCCAGGCCCTGACCCCACGAGCCCACCAGCCAGGGGGTGGAATAGGACTGTCCTGGGGTCAACACGACCTCGCCGGGCTGGAGCAGCTCCCCCGCCCCGAGCAGCCGGTATCCCTGTGCGGGATGAGAGGCCAAGGCGCGAGTGTTGCCGGACCAGGCGAGATGAACACCGTGCACGCGTCCGCGACGCCAGCCGAAGCCGGGGGTGCCGGCGACCAGCCAGGTGGCGGCGTCATGGCCGGGGCGCCCTTCCCAGGACTCTCGCAGCCGGGTGCCGGGGGTGAAGGGAGTGCGCACAATCTGCCGCTCGAAGGCGTGGTGACCGGTGAAGTCCAGCAGCTCCGCGGCGTCGGACGGCACCGGCAGCACGGGGGTGAGCTCGTCGATCTCAAGGGGGGCGACGTCGGCTCCGGCGGTGTCCGTGACCAGTGCGCGCAGGCGCACCAGCCCGGTGGGTTCCAGCCGCAGCACGGTGGTCAGTTCGATTCCGTGGGTCGGATCGGTGGCGGAGGAGGTGACGACGTCGGCGGTGCCACCGGGTCCGTCCACGGTCTCCACTTCATGAGTGACTGTCTGCGGATGCACTGAGAAGACCGATCCATCCGCGCGATGCAGCAGGACCGCGGGACGGGCCGACCAGCCCAGGTGCGGCAGTGGCAGCACCGGCAGGTCGGGAGTGGTCCAGGTCTGATTGTTGCCGGTCCCCATGGTCTGGGCCACGCCGACGTCGGCCAGTGCCGCTGCGTCGAAGGCGCCCAGGTCTTCCCCCCAGTGGCGCACGACGGGGTGCCGGTCGGGCAACAGAGCCAACACGAGCGATGTGCCGCCGCGGCGCAGGTGGACGGTACGGGAATCGGTCACGGCGTCTCCTTCGACTTGTCTCGATCCGCAGCTGGGATCCTGGGTGAGTGCCCGCGTGGGGTGGCCGCTGCGACTCGGCCGGGGCACGCAGATTATTTTATAGCCGAAGAAATGAGTGGCGTCAAGCACCGCGGATGGACTGCGTCCGCCACCGAAGCACATGTGCCCCTCCGACAGCCCGTTCAGCTGCGGATGGACCACCTAGCCACGGATGGACCACCTGAGAGGCGCTCTCAGACGATCCAAGCGCAGAACCCCGGTCCAAGCGCGAGACCGGGAGCCGGCCACGCCCACACACCACCCGCCAACACCCACCACGCCCTCACAAACCCGAAGAGCCGGTTTCCCAAAGCCGCGCACCGCAAAGCTCCAAAACGCGTACGTGTCGGGGACAGCGCACGTGTCAGCTCGGCTCATATGGGGCGACCACGATCTCAACGCGCTGCAGCTCCTTGACGTCGGCGTAGCCGGTTGTGGCAAGCGTGCGCCGCAGTGCACCCATTAGGTTCAGGGTGCCGTCGGCCCGCCGGGAGGGGCCGGTTAGGATCTGCTCCATGCTGCCAACGGTGCCGACATGGCTACGGTATCCGCGGGGCAGCCGCTCGTGGCGGGCCTCGGCACCCCAGTGGTAGCCGCCGCCGGGAGCCTCCTCGGCACGGGCGAGTGCGGCCCCGAGCATGACGGCGTCGGCGCCGCAGGCGATGGCCTTAACGACGTCGCCGGAGTTGCCGACCGAACCGTCGGCGATCACATGCACGTAGCGGCCGCCGGACTCGTCCATGTAGTCACGGCGGGCGGCGGCGACGTCGGCGACGGCGGTGGCCATGGGCATGTGCAAACCAAGGACCTGCCGCACGGAGGAGGAGGCGCCTCCGCCCTGGCCGACCAGCACGCCCGCCGCGCCGGTGCGCATCAGGTGCAGGGCCGCGGTGTAGGTGGTCACGCCGCCGACCACTACGGGCACGTCCAGCTCGTAGATGAAGCGCTTGAGGTTTAGCGGCTCGACCGATCCGGAGACGTGCTCGGCAGAGACCACCGAGCCGCGGATGACCAGCAGGTCGACGCCGGCGCCGACGACGGTGCGCCAGTGGCGCTGGGTCTGGGAGGGGCTGAGCCGCCCGGCGACGACGACGCCGGCTTCCCGGATCTTGTCCAGCCGGGCGGTGATGAGCTCCGGACGCACCGGGGGCCGATAGACGTCCTGCAGCACGGCGGTGGCCTGCTCGGGTGCGGCGGAGCGGATACGCTCCAGGGCGGAGGTGGGATCCTCGTAGCGAGTCCACAGGCCCTCTAAGTCCAGGACGCCGATGCCGCCAAGCTGCCCGACCAGAATCGCCGTTTCGGGACTCATCACCGAGTCCATGGGCGAGGCCATCACCGGCAGGTCCACATGGTAGGCGTCCAGCTGCCAGTCCACGCGTACGTCACGCACATCGCGGGTGCGGCGCGCCGGGACCAGGGCAATGTCGTCGAAGGAGTAGGCCTGCCGGGCGCGCTTGTCCCGCCCGATCTCGATCTCACCGCTCATCCGTGATTGTCCTTTCTGTCTCGGTTCTGTACCGACGGTCGCGCAGCAACCGAGTCAGCCGCTGCTGGGAAATGAACCACTCCTCGGCCTCGGGCGCCATGGCTCCCAGAACGAGCCGCACGTCACGATACGTGCGGCGGATCTCCTCACTGGACAGCACTGGCTCAAGATGAGCAACCCGATTACGCACTGCATGCAGACGACTGACAGCGTCGGCGAGAAGAAACGGCGCCTCTTCCGAAGCCGGATCGAGGTTGGCGAATCCCTGGTGGAGGGCCTGGCGCCACAACCACCTGCTGGCTCCACGTCGCCTGTGACGACGCGGCATGAGTTTGGCCCAGGCGCCGAAGGGAAGCTGCCCGATCATGTCATCATGAGTGGGGTGTTCGGGCCGTTGAGATCGGGGCCGGCGCCGGAACGCCGCTTGTACACGCTGCTCTGCCTCAGCCAGATCCGCTCCGAGCTGCTTGTGTAACTGTGAGCAAGGTGCCAGGGTCCACAGTTCAGAACCGTCGGAGCCTTCCTGAGTGGCGTTCCACGCGCGTAGCGCCATGTCAATCGAGTTGCGCATGAGAACCTCCACCAGGTGCAGCGAGGCATACAGCTCGGCAGACATGTCGATGTTCCACTGGTACAGGCGCAGCGCGGCCTCGTCACTGTCCGTCAGCTCCCGGTATCGTCGCATCCGAGGCTCACTCAGCAGGGGGAGCAACACGGTTGGATAAGGATCGCGGTGCGGTTTCCCCTGGTTCAGGTCTGCCAAGCCCCCAGCCAGCATTTCCTCAAGGTGTTGCAGCTTCTGAGAGATCTCCGCCTGTCCGCTGTGCACATCACCCATCAGGCCCAGTCCTGTCACTGCCACCGCGGGCAGCAAACCGGGCTCCTCGCGCAGCAGCGTCACCAGCGTGTTCAAAGCAGCATCAATCATGCGCACAGTGAGGTCCACGGCACCCTCGGCCTGCATATCTCCATCGTCACAAGCCTCGACCAAAACGGCGAGAACCGCCGCCTTGTGGGTTGCCGCCTGGATGGCCAGTTCGCTGAGATCGTGTCCCTGCAAGGCTCGTTCGACCCGCTGGGTCGCCTCCGTGAGGGCGTCCGGCGAGTACTCATGCACAGCGGCGGGTGCCAGAGAGCGCCGCGCTGCGGCCAGCAGTGCCTCCTGGCCGGTTTTGTGCCCGAGGGCGGCGTGCAGGAGCCGCCTTGGCCGAGACTCGCGTAGGTACTGCTCGGAGGGTGTGCCCCAGATACGGCGCAGCGCCCCGGCGAGGGCGGACACAATGGGCTCCGCACCTGGCATCTGCGCTCCCTTCCAAGCATCCAGACAGCATCCGGACAGCACTGGAGGCCCAGGTGTTCGGCCCAGACCTCCAGCAATATGAAGTGAGCGACGTCCTTGCGGGCGCTCACTATCACCCCTGATGCTACCCAAACCGGTTCACACGAAACAACATTGAGCCTTTCTCGCCAGGAGCCCCGGACCGACCAGGATCTGCGTGATGACGGGGAAGATCCGAGACAACGCGATGGCACTGCGGTCCCCCATGGCGGTCCCCTATGGCGGTCCCCCATGACCTCAATCCTCGATCTCAACCGACATCTACCGCGCCATCGCGCCGTTCTCCTCCCCGAGCCGCCGGTTCTGATGAGAAACGCTCACAGCTCCATTTTCGCCTTGTGCCGTTCGGCCTTGGCCCTGGCAAGGTCCTGCGCCTCGGACTCGCTCTTGTGCTGCTGGGCGTCGGCGTGCTGCTTCCTGCATTTGGCGATCCAGTTGCCCACCGACTGGGGCACCAGACCATAGGAGGCGGCGACCGATGCTATCGCCCGGTTTCCCTTCAACCACCCCGGCGGGCGACCTTCCGCGCCCGCCTGGCCGAGGCCGGAGAGCCGCAGGGTTGGGGGCCGGGACCTGCCAACCTTCCGCGCCCGCCTGGCCGAGGCTGGAGAGCCGCAGGGTTGGGGGCCGGGACCTGCCAACCTTCCGCGCCCGCCTGGCCGAGGCTGGAGAGCCACAGGGTTGGGGGCCGGGACCTGCCAACCTTCCGCGCCCGCCTGGCCGAGGCCGAACAGGAGGCCCCCTTCAACCACCCCGGCGGGCAACCTGCTCACAGCGACTCCTCAGAGTACTTCGCCTTCGTCACATCCATCATCCCAACTATCAGATCACAGGAAATCGAAGCCATCCCCCAAGTCCAAAAACCACCTGGCGTTCCATACACGGGGACTACGGGCAGCGATCCCCAGCGCCGACAACAGCCGCAACCACGAATCGCAGGCCAGGCCTCCGCCCCGGCCGCCCCCACGGGTGTCTACTACGCCGGCCCGGCCTCTACCACCGTCCGACCGCGTCACCGCCGGCGCATCCGCGGGTGTCTACTACGCCGGTTCGGCCTTTACTACGCGGGTTCGGTCTCTACTACGCCACTTAGACCTTTGCTGAAGGCCTCCAGGGCCTTCAACCAACATCTAACCGGCGCACCCAACGCCCAAGCGGCGCACCCAACACCTAACCGGCGCACCCAACGCCTAAGTGGCGTAGCACACGAGGAACTACGGGCAGCGATCCCCAGCGCCGACAACAGCCGCAACCACGAATCGCAGACCAGACCTCCACCCCGGCCACCCCCACGGGTGTCTACTACGCCGGCCCGGCCTCTACCACCGTCCGACCGCGTCACCGCCGGCGCATCCGCGGGTGTCTACCACGCCGGCCCGGCCTCTACTACGCGGGTTCGGTCTCTACTACGCCACTTAGACCTTTGCTGAAGGCCTCCAGGGCCTTCAACCAACACCTAACCGGCGCACCCAACGCCCAAGCGGCGCACCCAACACCTAACCGGCGTACCCAACGCCTGTCAAGCCCCGGGTCCCCACGCCCCGTCATCACCTCATGACACGCGCCTCAAGCGCCGCGTCCCCACCGATAACCCACATAAGTACACACGGTTCGTGTCGCATGTCGGTGGCACACTCGGCACATGAGCGAGCAACCAGCATCCATCCCGGCCACGGCACCCGATTCCTGGGTCTGCGGCCCGCTTCTTGGATTCGACACCGAAACCACCGGGGTGTCCCCCACCGCGGACCGGCTGGTTACGGCCGCGCTGGTCGACCGCGGCCCGCGCGGTGCCGATGGCACGCACCCCCAGCGCGTCACCACCTGGCTGGCCGATCCCGGCGTGCCGATTCCGGAGTCGGCTACAGCGGTGCATGGCATCTCCACGGCGCGCGCCCGCGCCGAGGGCCGCCCGGTAGACCAGGTGCTGGAGGAGGTAGCGGCGGCGCTTGCCCGAGCGATGTCCACTGGCACGCCCGTGGTCGCATACAACGCCGCCTATGACCTGACGCTGCTGGAGTCCGAGCTTGCCCGGCACGGCCTGCCCACCGTGCGCCAGCGGCTGGGACGAGAACTTGGCCCGGTGGTGGATCCGTTGGTGATTGATCGGCGTATGGACCGCTACCGCGGGGGCAAAAGGCGCCTTGCGGACCTTTGCGCCTTCTACGGCGTGGATCCCCAGGCGGGAGGCCTGCACACCGCCGAGGTGGACGTGGTCGCCACACTCGACGTGCTGGCCGCCATGGCCTACGCCCACCCGGAGGTCGCCCGCATCCCCCGCGCGGAGCTGATGTCCTGGCAAGCGGCGGCGCACCGTGACTGGGCGGTTTCCTTCAACGAGTTCCTGCGCCGCCGTGGCCGCACGCCCGACGTCAACACCTCCTGGCCACTGCCCGACGGCATGTGAAAGCGCCGACGGCGGACCGGCTCCCCAGGGCTCACGACACGCCCAATGAAGGCGCGCAGCGTGCCCAGCCAGCGCCCGCCGCGAGCCAGCGATACCTCACGGAACGCCCAGGTCAAGACTCGCGGCCGGTGTAGTTGGGGGCCTCGACGGTCATCTTCACATCGTGCGGGTGGGACTCCTTGAGCCCAGCCGCCGTGATGCGCACGAACTGGCCATTGGCCTTCAGCTCGGGGATGTTGCGGGCACCCACGTAGAACATCGACTGGTGCAGCCCGCCAACCAGCTGGTAGACGACGTCCGCCAGAGAACCGGAGAAGGGTACCTGCCCCTCGATGCCCTCGGGGATGATCTTGTCATCCCCGGAGACGTCGGCCTGGAAGTAGCGGTCCTTGGAGTATGACTTGCGGCCGCGCGAGCTCATGGCCCCAAGCGACCCCATGCCACGGTAGCGCTTCCACTGCTTGCCGTTGACGAACACCAGGTCGCCGGGGGACTCGGTGCAGCCGGCCAGCAGGGAACCGAGCATGACGGTATCGGCCCCGGCCACCAGCGCCTTGGCGATGTCACCGGAGTACTGCAGCCCGCCGTCGGCGATCAGCGGCACGCCCGCGGGGGTGCAGGCGCGAGCGGCCTCGTAAACGGCTGTCACCTGGGGGACGCCGACACCGGCCACCACGCGGGTGGTGCAGATCGAGCCGGGGCCGACCCCCACCTTGACGGCGTCCACGCCGGCGTCGATGAGGGCCTGCGCACCCTCCCGGGTGGCCACATTCCCGCCGATCACCTCAATGCCGGAAAAGGCCGGGTCGCGCTTGAGCCGGGAGATCATCTCCAGGGCCAACTTGGCACCGCCATTGGCGGTGTCCACCACGATCACATCCACGCCCGCCTCTGCCAGGGCGCCGGCCCGCTCCCAGGTGTCACCCCAGTAGCCGACGGCGGCGCCGACCACCAGACGGCCCGCCTCGTCCTTGGTGGCGTTGGGGTACTGCTCGGTCTTAACGAAATCCTTGACGGTGATCAGGCCCGACAGGCGGCCGTCGGCATCGATGATCGGCAGCTTCTCAATGCGGTGCTCGGCCAGCAGCGCCTTCGCGTCCTCGCGGGAGATGCCGGCAGGCCCGGTGATCAGGCGCTCGCGCGGGGTCATGCACTCGCGCACGGTCAGGGTGTCCCAGCGCTCAGTCGGCACAAAGCGCAGGTCGCGGTTGGTGATGATGCCCAGCAGGTTGCCTGCGTCGTCGACGACCGGCAGGCCGGAGACCTTGTAGTGGCCACACAGCTCGTCCAGCTGGGAGATGGTGGCGTCCGGGCCCACCGTGACCGGATCTGAGACCATGCCAGATTCCGAGCGCTTGACCCGGCGCACGTGCTGGGCCTGCTCCTCGATCGACAGGTTGCGGTGCAGGATGCCGATGCCGCCCTGTCGGGCCATGGCGATAGCCATGTCGGACTCGGTGACGGTGTCCATGGCGGCGCTGAGCAGCGGGGTGGCCAGCGAGATCCTACGGGTCAGGCGGGAGGTCGTATCGACTTCGGAGGGAATGACGTCGGTGAGCCTGGGCAGCAGGAGCACGTCGTCGTAGGTCAGTCCGGTGGGGGCGAAGATGTCGGGGCTGGTGATCGGGTCGCTCACGGAAGCATCGTAAAACCCGCGCGGCGGGCGACGCACGTCGAGATCCGCCACAGCCAGCCACACCCACGCCGTCGTCCAGACACGACTGTGGGGCGGCAGGCGCATGCCTGACACCCCACAGCGAGCTCGAATGAATCGGCGAGCTACCGAGTCAGCGGGTGACGACCGCCAGGACGTCACGGGCGGACAGGATCAGATAATCCTCGCCCTCGTAGCTGACCTCAGTGCCGCCGTACTTGGAGTAGATGACGACGTCGCCCTCGGCGACGTCAACCGGAATGCGCTTGCCGGAGTCGTCGACACGGCCCGGGCCCACGGCCACGACCTTGCCCTCCTGCGGCTTCTCCTTGGCGGTGTCCGGAATGACCAGCCCGGACGCGGTGGTCTGCTCGGCCTCGACCGTCTGCACGACGATCCGGTCCTCGAGCGGCTTGATGGAGATCGACATGCGTTCTCCCCTTCTCGCTTCTTGAGTGTGTAATGACTGGATGCCGCATCCCGAGGTGCCAAGCCGCCGTCGCGGGGGTCGGTCCGACACGTGTGAGCTGCGGGTCGCGCGACGAGCCGAAGCACTTCACGCGCCGGAAGAGAATCTACGCGCACCATTAGCACTCAGTCAACGCGAGTGCTAAATCCTCCGATCCTGATCCGCAGTCGGGATGCGCGGCCGAATGCGCGCACCGGTCGCCGTCGGCCCCCGTTCAAGGACACCGGGAACGACGGCGCCCGAACTCATTCCTCCCGGTCGGCGCGGGTCCAGGCGATCGCCTCGTCCACGCTGGTCTCCCGATCCCCCAGCAGCGGCGTACGATCAGTGGCCACATCCCAGGCCGCCTTGATCACGGCTCCACGTTCGCGCAGCCAACTGTAGGTCCAGGTGCTGCGGTTGGCGCGGGCACGCGTGTCCCCCACGCCGGTCGCCTCCACACCGACCGCCCGGCACAGCGTGACAGCCCGCGGCTCATGGAAGTCCTGACTGACGACGATCGCCTCGGAGACGCCGAACACGTCGTGAGCACGCACACAGGTGGCGTAGGTGTCGAATCCCGCATAGTCCACGGCGATCGCCTCCGCCGGAATACCGGCCGACACCAGGTACTCGTACATGGCCACGGGCTCGTTGTACGTCTCATGGCCGTTGTCGCCCGACACCAAAATGGCGTCCACGCGCCCCGAATCGTATAGATCCACGGCCACATCCAGGCGATAACGCAACCACGGCGAGGGCTCCCCGGTCGAGTAGACCGATGCCCCCAACACGATGGCAACCGGCGCCGTCGCGTCGTCATCGGCGGCGCCATTATCGGTCACATGTCCCGCAGAGGCCACCCACACCCAGGTATTGGGCAGCGCCACCACCGCCACTGCGAGCGCAGCCAGCCCTCCAATGGCCCACCGCCAACGGCGGCGAGTGTTGCGTCGTGCCACGCAGGTCCTCCTTCTCCCGACCGGCGGCCGAGGTCTATTGCTATACCGCGGGGCGGCTCGCGGTGCGCGCGGGGACGGACACCCGCTGCATCCCATCAGGCGTGCCAGCGTAGCGCCTATCAGGGCTCGAGGTGGCAGCGCCGCCTTCCGCCCACGCACCCTGTGACCCGCGTTTGTACGCGCTATGGGCCACCCAGGGGGCTACAGCCCCGGCACTTCGGGCCGCGACACCGAGTTGAGGACGTCCGGATGTACCGCAGAGTGAAACAGCTCTCCCGATGCGGCGCGCAGGCGGGATGCCGTGTCATGATTCTGGGCGATGGACGGATCCGACTTCGCCCCGCTGCTGACCCCCGACGGTTGGCGGCTGCTCGACTCCCTGCCGCCATATCGATCCGAGCAGGCCCTCGCCCTGGGCGAGTCCCTGCGCCGTGAGGGCCATTCACCTGCGCTGGTGGCAGCCGCGCTGACCCAACAGCGGCTGCGTGGACGCGCCGCCGCCAAGTTCGGCCCCTTCGCCGAACGCATGCTGTTCACTGCCGACGGACTGCAACAGGCCACGCGGCTGACTGTCTCCGCTCGCCACGCCTCCCGCTACGCGCGCGCCGGAGTCCAGTATGTAGCGGATCTGGGCTGCGGCATCGGTGGGGACTCCATGGCGCTAGCCGCCCTGTGCCCGCGAGTGTTGGCCGTCGAGCGGGATGAGCCGACGGCGGCACTCGCCACCATGAATCTCTCACCCTTCCCCAATGCCGAGGTGCGCTGCATCGACGCCTTCGACGTCGACCTGTCGGCCGAGGGTGTTGATGCCGTCTTCAGCGATCCTGCCCGCCGCAGTGCCGGGAAACGTATCGACGACCCGGCCCAGTGGTCCCCGCCGCTGGAGCAGGTCCTGGCTCTGCGGGAGAAGGTGCCAGCACTTGGCCTCAAGGCCGCTCCCGGTATCGACCATGCGCTGTTGCCCGAGGACTCCCATGTGCAATGGGTGAGCGTGGACCGGGAGGTGGTTGAGGCTGGTATCTGGTGCGGCCCCCTCGCCGTCGAGGGGCCGGGACGTTCCGCACTGGTGCTGCGCTCACTCCCAGATGCAGAGGTGTCCGCCCACGTGCTGGTCGACCCGGACTGCACCGATCCGTCGGCTCCACCCGAGCAGCTCGACCCGGTTGCCGGCTCCGATTCTCTGGGGCCCTTCATTCATGAGCCCGACGGCGCCGCCATCCGCGCCGGTTTGGTCGCCCACCTGTCGGAACAGTTGGAAGCACAACCGGTCGGCCACCGCATCGCCTACCTGACCGGCCACGCACAGGCCGACGCGGCCCTTACCCCCTTCGTACGCACCTGGAGACTGGTGGAGGTGCTGCCCCTGCACCTAAAAGCCCTGCGCTCTCGCGTACGCAGCCGCGGCATCGGGCGTTTGGAGATACACGCCCGCGGCGTGGACACCTCCCCCGAGGCGCTGCGTGCTTCGCTACGTCCGCACGGCGACGCCGCGGAGACCTGGCTGCTGACACGCATCGGCCCCCGCGGCATAGATCGCGACCGCTCCCCCAGGGGAGCCGTGCTCGTCGTCGAGGCCGTCACTACTGCCTGTTCCGAGCCTGTGGCCACCTGATCCGATTCCGATCCGGTAGCCGCAGGCCCGGCGCCATCGGCGCCTTCCCCCTCCCAGACTCGTAGACCGCTCATCCGCCTACGTGAGGAGCACCGCCATGACACCGACCACACCGGCCTTCACTCGACCGCTCAACTCACACCTCACCCACCGACAGACGCTGCCATTCACCCATTCCGAGCGCTCCACGCTCGGCATCGAATGGGAGCTGCAGCTCGTAGATCGTGACAGTCTGGATCTGCGCCAATGCGCGGCTGACATTCTGCGCCCGGTTGGCGACGACCCGAATATCCACGGCGAGATGATGCTCAACACCGTGGAACTGGTCTCCGGCGCCCGCCACACGGTCGCCGAGTGCATTGAGGACATCGCCCTGGCCTATGACCGGCTGTTGCCGGTCACCGAGCCGCTGCGAGTGGAGCTGGCCAGTGCCGGAACTCACCCCTTCGCCGATCCGCTCGTACAAAAAGTCACAGACGCCGAGCGTTACGCCCGACTGGTGGAGCGCACCCGATTGTGGGGCCATCAGATGCTCATCTTCGGCACGCATGTACATGTGGGGATTGAGGACCGGGGCAAGGTCCTGCCCATCCTGTCGGCACTGCTCACCCGCGCCGCTCACCTGCAGTGCTTGAGCGCCTCATCCCCGTTCTGGGCGGGGGCCTCGACCGGGTACGCGGATAACCGCGCCATGATGTTCCAGCAGCTGCCGACCGCCGGCGCGCCGCATCAGCTGGGCACCTGGGACGAATTGGAGGGATTCGTCGGCGACATGGTCCACACTGGTGTCATTGAGGACTTCACGGAGGTCCGCTGGGATGTGCGCCCGTCACCACGCCTGGGGACCATCGAGGTCCGTTCTTGCGACGCCGCCACCAACCTCACCGAGCTGGGCGGCATCGCCGCCCTGACCCAGTGCCTGGTGGAGGACTTCTCACGGCGTCTGGACCGCGGTGAGCAGCTGGATGCCTTGCCCCCCTGGTACGTAAATGAGAACAAGTGGCGTTCCGCCCGCTACGGCATGGACGCGATTCTCATTACCGACTCCGCCGGCACGGAAGAACTGGTTACGGAAACGGTCGAGCGAATGCTGACCGACCTGGAGCCGGTGGCAGCGGATCTGGGCTGCGAGGCGGAGCTTGATAGCGTGCGCATAACGCTGGCCGCTGGCGCCTCCTACCAGCGTCAGCTCACCGCCGCCGAAGCGGCGAGCAGCAATGAGGCGGCCATGCGTCTGCTGCTGGAGGAGGTGCGCGCCGGCAGGCCGCTAACACCCGCCGAGGTGACGGCCCTGGTGACCGATGACATCCGCCCCGGCCCGGTCTCGCCCGCGCGCCGCTCCTCCCGAGACCGGTCGAAATAACCACCGAGACCGGTCGAAATAACCTGCTCTTCGGGTTTGAGAGTGAGTCGTTGGTGTGGACCCGGCCTGCTTCCGACCTCCTACTTGGACCGGGTCTCTGCGCTTGGACCGTATGAGAGCGCGTTTCAGGCCGTCCAAGCGCAGCCAGGCAGGCCAGCAGTCATATCGACCGAACTCGGCAGTCATATCGACCGAACTCGGCAGTCATATCGACCGAACTCGGCGTCCGGCTACAGGGACCTCCAACGGCATGCCGGAGTCGGGGGCGAAGTCCAGGGGGCTCGGCTCCACGCCCGCCCGCACGGCCGCCGCGCCCAGGGCGGCGATCTGTGCACCGTTGTCCGTGCAGTACTTCAGCGGCGGCAGCCGCAGGGTGATTCCGGCCGCCTCGCAGCGCTGCGCCGCCAGCGCCCGCAGCCGGGAATTGGCGGAGAAGCCGCCGCCGATCACCAGGGTGTCGCAACCGGTATCCAAGCAGGCCTGTACCGCCTTGGCGGTCAGCGAGTCATTGACCGCCTCGGAGAAGGCGGCGCACACGTCCGCGGCGGGCACCTGCCGACCGGCGTCCGCCAGGGACTCCACGTAGCGGGCCACCGCCGTCTTCAGCCCTGAGAAGGAGAAGTCGTAGCGGTGGCGCTCACGGTCTTTAGCAGCGGCCAGTCCGCGTGGAAAGCGAATCGCCTCCACATCCCCCTGCTGGGCGAGCCGGTCCACGTGCGGTCCGCCCGGGTAGGGCAGGCCGAGCAGCCGGCCGACCTTGTCGAAGGCCTCCCCGGCGGCGTCGTCGAGGGTACCGCCCAGTTCGACGACGTCGGTGGCCAGATCGTGGATGTCCAGCAGGCTGGAGTGGCCGCCGGAGACGATCAGGCCGATGAAGTGCTCCGGCACCGGCCCGTCGATAAGCTCATCGACGGCAATGTGCCCGACCACGTGGTTGACGCCGTAGATGGGCTTGCCCAGCGAGGCGGCCAGGGCCTTGGCGGCGCTGACGCCGACGGTGAGGGAACCGATCAGCCCGGGGCCGGCGCTGACGGCGATGGCGTCGACATCACCCAAATCCACTCCGGCCCGCTCCAGGGCCGCATCCAGGGTCGGGAGGAATGCCTCCAGGTGGGCGCGGGAGGCAATTTCGGGGATGATGCCGCCGAAGCGGACGTACTCGTCCATGGAGGTGGCCACCACATCGCCGAGCAGCTCGCGCCCACGCACCAGGGCCACGCCGGTCTCGTCGCAGGTCGACTCGATGCCGAGGATCAAAGGTTCACTCACGGCGCCCAAGCGTAGCCGCCCCAGTTGCCCTGACGGGTCCCCCGGGCGGGCGCTGTAGCGAGCCCCGGGCCCCGCTTACACGATCCGCCAACCGGCGGCGCGGCTGCGGTAGCTCCAGAAGTCCCGGTAGGGGCCGGGGGCGTCCACCAGGTCGGCGTGGGCGCCGTGCTGGGCCACTTGCCCGGCTTCGTTCAGGACGACGACCTGGTCGGCGGCGGCGATGGTCTCCAGCTTGTGGGCGATGACCAACAGCGTCGAGGTGCGCCGCAGCTCCTGCATGGCGGCCACGATATGCGCCTCGTTCTCCGCATCCAGGGCACTGGTGGCCTCATCCAGCAGGACGATCGGAGCGCGTTTGAGCAGGGCGCGGGCGATGGACACGCGTTGCCGCTCCCCGCCGGAAAGGGCCCGCCCGCCCTCGCCGACGCGCGTGTCCCAGCCGTCGGGCAATCGGTCCACGATCTCGCTCACTCCGGCCAGGTCGGCCGCCCAGCGCACCCGGGCATCATCCGCACCGGGGTCGCCGACGCGGATATTGGCCTCCAGGGTGTCATCGAAGAGGTAGACGTCCTGGAAGACCATGGAGATATGCCCCATGAGCTGAGACACCGGCATGTCACGCACATCGGTGCCGCCCACGCGCACGGTGCCGGCGTCGACGTCGTAGAAACGAGCGACCAGGCGGGCGATGGTGGTCTTGCCGCTGCCGGACGGGCCCACGATGGCGCACATGGAGTGTGCGGGCACATGCATGCTCACTGCGCGCAGCACCGGCGTTCCGGCCCGGTAGGAGAAGTGGACATCGTCCAGCTCCACAGCGCCGGGCTCGGGCTCCGCGGCGGCGGTGGCCGGCTCCGGCAGCGGGGGCACGTCCATGACGGCGTCGAGGTGGTTCATCATCTGGCGGCGCTCCTCAATGCCGGCGGCGGTGGTGCCGATAGTGTCGAGCATGGTGGTGAAGCGCAGGCAGATGCCGATGGTGACGACCGCCTGCAGCGGTTCCAAGGCGCCGGAAACGGTCAGTGCCGCAGACAGGGCGATCATGGCGACGATGATGATCTGGACCAGGACTCCGTTGACCAGGTTGCCGGCGGTCTCCCACCACAGGCCGCGGCGGGAGGTGCGGGCGACGACGTCGAAGGCGTCGGCCAGTTGGCGGTAGTCGGTACCCGCATGGCAGGAGCGCAACGCCCCCTGGCAGCGTGCGAACTCCACGATGCGGGCGGCGAGCTCGCGTTCGGCGGGTTCGGAGACGGCCTTGCCGCGGTCGATCAGACGGCGTGAGACTCGTAGGAACACGGCCAGTAGCGGCGCCGCACAGGTCAGCAGCAGCCCCAGCCGCCAGTCCCAGGCCCAGGAGCCGAGCCAGATGACCACGCAGCCGGCCACCGTGGTGCTCAGCGAATTCAGGAAGTGTGCCGCCGACTCGGACAGCGACATCATCTCCCGGGACACGGCGCGGGACATGACGCCGGCGGAGTCGGCGGTGAACCAGCTCAGTGGCACGCGGGCAACCTGGTCGCCGATGGCGTAGTGAACGTCGTGCTGGAAGCCGAGTGCGCCCGTCATGCCGATCCGCTGGCTGGAGTAGTCGCCGACGGCGGCCGCGACGGCGAGGACGGCGAGGACGATCAGCCAGGTGCCGAAGCCCAGCCCCCAGCTGCTTCGGCCGGTCGCCAGCGCCACGGAGGCCGGGAGGAGGAACAGTAGCGCCAGCCCCGAGAAGATGCCGCTGAGGACGCCGATTCCCATGCCGCCGATCACCTGCCGCCAGGCGACGGGGCCCATGAGGCGGTGGTACCGGGCCATCAGGGAGCGGGAGGCGTCCGGATGATCTCCGGCCCGGGCGACCGCGGTCGGTTTCACGGTGGTCGGTGTGGCCGAGTTCATGGTTTCAGTCATGGCTGTTCTCCTGGGGGTCGTCGACGTCGATGCCGCCTTGACGCAGGAGCGCCTGGTAGTGGGGTTCGGCCAGCAGTTCGGCGTGGGTGCCGGCGGCGGTGATGCGGCCGTGGTCCATGACCGCGATGCGGTGGGCGCCGCGGACGGCGGCGGGCCGGTGGGCGATCACCAGCACCGTGCGGCCCTTGACCAATTCCGAAAGGGCCTGCTGAATCTCCGCCTCCGACTCCGGGTCGGCGAAGGCAGTGGCCTCGTCGAGCAGGATCACCGGCGTGTCGCACAGGACGGCGCGGGCGATGGCGATGCGCTGGGCCTGCCCACCGGACAGGGCGACCTCCCGGCCGACGACGGTGTCATAGCCGTCTGGGAGCGTCATGATGAAGTCATCGATCTGGGCGACGCGGGCGGCGGCGCGGATCCGCTCCCTGGTGGCGCCGGGGCGGCCCAGGGCGATGTTCTCGGCGATGGTGGCGGTCAGCAGCTGGGGGTCCTGGAGGACGAAGGAGACGGTCTCGTACAGGGTGTCCTCGTCCATGTCGCGCAGGTCCACCCCGCCGATGCGTACGGCGCCGGTGTCGGGGTCGGCGAAGCGGGCGATCAGGGTGGCCAGGGTGGTCTTGCCGGAGCCGGAGGGTCCCAGCAGGGCGGTGACGGTGCCGGGCTTCAGGGTGAGGCAGGCGTCGTCGACGGCGAGGGTGTCGCCGTAGGAGTAGGACACGTGCTCGATCTCCACCCGGGCGCCGTCGGGGCGGCGCGGGTGGACGGCGGCGGGCAGGGTGGGGGCGTCGAGGATGTCGCACAGGCGCAGCGCGGCCGCCCCGGCCTGCTGGTAGGACCAGGAGACGGAGGCGATGGTGACCATGGCTCCGGGCAGCACCAGGGCGATAAGCGTGGTGGTGAGCATCTGCGGCAGCGTGACCGCTCCGGCGTGCGCCAGCAATGCGCCGCCGCCCAGGTTGACCAGCAGCAGCACCGGGATGGAAACCCAGGTGATGGACAGGCAGCTGATATTCATCATCGACATGGCCCAGGCGCGGTAGAACGTGGAGAACTCGTCGCCGGCGCGCAGGTAGGCGGCGTGGGCGCGGCCGACCCGCCCGAAGGCCTTGACCACCCCAATACCGGCGACGAACTCCACCATGGCGGAGGAGATGTTCTCCAGGCGGCGATCCATCTCCATGGTCTTCTCATTCATGCCGCGCATGGACAGGGAGTAGGTGGCGAAGAACAGGGGGATGGTGCCGATGCTCAACAGTCCCAGGCGCCAGTCGATCCAGAAGGCGCAGGCCAGGAGCGCCACCGGGGTAACCACCGCATTCAGGCGCTCCACCGGCCCGTGGGCGATGACGGTGTGCACGGTGGTGGTGTCGTCCTGCACCGCCTTGCGCAGCCGTCCGGAGGTGGAGGAGGTGAACCAGCTCAGGGGCGTGCGGGCCAGCCGGGCGACGATGTCGCGGCGCAGTCGGTCGCGCAGGGCGAGGTCGGCGAAGTGGGTGATCAGCAGGGCCAGGGAGTACAGCAGCAGGCGGGTGGAATAGGCGCCGATCAGCACCATCACCGTGGCGCGCACGCGCTCCGGGTCGGGATCCGCTCCGGCGTCATGCGCCGCCAGCAGGATGTCGCCCAGCTGCACGAGCGCCACATACGGGGCGATGGACAGCAGCCCGGAGACGACGACGAGTGCCTGGCCGAGCCGCAGCCGGGAGCGTACCGGCGCACCGAGGCGTTTTACGGCCGCCTGCCCGGCGATGGCGCGAGCTCGATCGTCACCGGCATCGGCGGTGCCGGGGCGTGGGCCGGCTCCCCGCTCATCGTGCTCGGCGGCGACCGCTTGCCCCGCGACGGCCGGGAGGGAGGCGTCCGGCGCCCGGGTCGGGGATGCGTTCGTGGTCGCGGTACGTGCAGCGGGCATGCCTCACACTCCAATCAAGAACGGTTTTCTCTATTGACTGAGCGTGACCTTAGTTCTCTTGGGGGCGGCAGGCAAGTGCCGTACTCAAAGCGACTCATGGGACGCGACGTGCGTCGCCCGGCGCCGGCCGCGCCGTCACGGGCACGGCCGACCGCGTAAGGTCGGGCACATGACTCGTCTTGGCAATCCCACCGGGCCCAAACCCGGCTTCACCCGCCGGGACGTGGTAGATGCCGCGCTTGAGATCGGCATCGCCCGGTTTACGCTCTCCGACGTCTCCCAGCGACTGGGGGTGGCGACCTCGGCGCTGTACCGCACGATCAGCTCGCGCGAGGATCTGTTACGTGCCTGCCTGGAGCGAGTGGCCGCCGACACCGACTTCTCCGACCTGACCGGTCCCTGGCGGCGGGTGGCACGCGACTACGCCGAGCATCTGTGGGCACTGTTGGAGGAACGCCCCGGACTGGCCGGCGTGCTGGTGTCAACCTCCTGGGCCTACCAGTTCTTCGCCCGGCCCATCACCCAGGCGCAGCGCGCGCTCACGCAAGGCGGCCTATCCCCCGACGACGCCGTCCTGGCACTGGACTTCATCGCCGACACGGTGATCAGCGTGCACCTACAGGTTGAGGTAGCCCGCGCCCCCTCCGGCGAGGCACCGAGAACCTCGCCGGAGGGGATGATCGCCGACGAGCGAGAAGGCCCGGATACCCCGAGCGGTCTGGAGGAGGCCCGCAGGCGCTACGAGGCGGACGGGCGAGCGGCGCAGCTGCCCGCCGAGCTGGCGCCCTCCAGCAGCTGGGCCGAACGCGGCTGGCTGGACCGCAAGATTGAGGTCATCATCCGCGGCATCGCCAGTACTGCCGAGCGGCCGGTAGGCGGCGAGTAGACAAAAGGCCGAACAGGAGGCCGAAGCCGCCGCGGCGCCGTAATGACTTCAGTAATGGCTGACGACGACGGTGCCGGTCTCGGCCCAGTCGTAATACCAGTGGGCCTCCTCCTCCGGGAGGTTGATGCAGCCGTGTGAGCCGGCGTCGGCACCGACGCCGAAGTGCTTGGCCCAGGGGGCGGAGTGGATGGCGTAGTTTCCGTGCCAGTAGGTCACCCAATGCACGTCCTTTTGGCAGTACGACCAGCCGGCCGTGCAGCCCAGGTCCTGTTTCTCGTAGCTCAGATAGACCTGGTAGGTGCCGGTGATGGTCTCATTCCCGGGTCCGCCGTGGTTCATGAGGATCGGACCGTGTACCTGCTCATATCCCTCGTAGGCGGTGATGGTGGAGTCAGTGAGGTTAATGTCTACCCACTTCTCGCCGGGCGCGGCGGTGTAGGCGAAGCGGTCCGTGCCGGAGGAGACGACCCGCTGCTCGGTGTCGGCCGCCACCTCCTGGGTTGCCAGTTCTCCGGTGTAGGGCTGGTGCGCGTCCAGGGAGGTAATGATCGCGTCGGTGACTGCACTGCGGTTGGTGACCTCCAGACCCGCCTGAGCCGGCCGAGCGGGTTCGAGCAGATCACCGTCGGCGTCGACATTGTCGATGGCGCTGATCGGGTCCAGTTCGATGCCGGCTGCCGCCTGATCGACCCAGGCGGCCACACTCTCCTTCAGCAGCACGGGCACGAGCTCACCGTCGATGACGGTGGTGCCCACCCAGGAGGCACGAGTCGCGGCGTCGGCTTCAATGGTCTTCCCTGCACCGGTAAGGGTCACCGCCGGGGCGATGAGTGCGTCGGCGGCGGCGGCGGCCTGTTCGGCGGCCTTATCGGAGACGGCGGGGACGACGTCCTCCAATGGCAGTTCAATGCTCTGGGAGGTCACCGTCAGGGTGGCGGTCTCCACCAGTTCGGTCAAGGAGTCCCGATCCACGCCCCGCCCCGGGGAGCCGTCCACGACTTCGAATGCGTCCCCGTCGGCGGTGGGTTGAATGGACGCATTCACCGCGGGAGTGCCGACTCGGGCGTCGATGCGGTCGGCCAGGGCGGCGACGGCATCGGCATCCACGGAGGCGGCCGATCCTCCTCCAGCGTTGTTCACGAAATGCGGAGCCGTCGAGTCGGTGAGGTCGGCGCCGTCGATGAGCGCATCGGCCAGCGCCACGGCATCGATGCTACCGCCGGCCTGCTCCAGCGGGATCTCTATGGTCTGCCCGGCGACGGTCACGGAGACAGTGGTGTCGGCCGCCTGACTGGTGACGACGGCGGCTACCTCATCGCGGGTCATACCGGCCACGCTCTGCCCACCGACGCTCGCGCCGGCTGGGGCCAGGTCTGCGGCGTAGGCGGCGCGCCCGGTCAGGCCCGCCAGCGGAGCTGCCAGAATGAGCGCGAGTAGCAGCGACAGCAGTCGCCTACGGGCGCGCACGCCGTCCACTGCGTGTCTGGGCGTATGCGCAGCGTCATCGCGTCGCCACTGCGGGAACCTCTTCACCATACCTCCGGCCAAGGAAGTGTAACTGAGCCTGATGGGGAGAAGGTCACGATACCGCCATCACCTGTGAATAATCACCTGCCACGGCTGTGACACACGCGACGGGGAGTGCTGCTCCGGGGAGCACTGCCCCTGGTGGACATCGCAGAAACCTGTCACGATCCGTATATGAATGCGCCTTCCCAGGGCACCGCCGCCGTCGCCGCCAAGAACGCCCGGCCGCCCACGCTCGTGAGAGTGACGATTGTGCTCGCCCTGGCGCTGATGATCCTGCTCCCGTTCGTAAGTTGCATTGAGAAGGGGCAGACATACATGCACCACTGGCTGAGTAATCAGGACGCCGTGGCACGCGCGGCGGTCTACTGCGTTCCGTACATGGAGACGGGATGCAGTCTCACTGCCAAGGTCACTCTGGTTCCGGACACGAGCGCGAAGTCCGCCGCAGCTGTTTTCAACGGTGCGCTGGAGGAGTCCATGCGCAGCAGTCTCGTCACCGCTAACGAGTTCAGGATCAGCCTGGAGTGGCAGTACGGTTCGACTGCTGTCATCCGCCATGGCGGTATGACGATTCCGTATCCCTCCACCTCTGGGGAGATCACCGCCGAGCAGCTCACCGCCAAGACACGAACCCGCAGGGTGGAACTGCTCGACATCGCCACCGACTTGGCCGAAGACGGCGTCCAGTCCGTGGATGTGGGGCTTGGTTCGCTCGTTCTGGAGCGCGGCGAGGTCGATGAGGTCCCCTCGACTCTCTTGGCCCATCGTCTCTTCAGCGATCGTTTCACTGATGTTCGGCTCATTGATCGCTTTACGACTTACGGCGGATGGAGCGTGGAGATCACATCCACCCCGGTAAATCAGCCGCCACGCGAGGTCATCGAGAAAGTAACGTCGATTCAGCTCGAACCCGGCATCGAGCCGAAGCTGTCAATAGATACAACCAACACCTATCCGGGCAACGAGCTTCAACCCACCATCGAAGTACGCGGTCTACCCCTAGGCGATGAGGACACTCCTGCCCTTGACCATGCCGCCCCGATCCTCGCCGCTATTGACGGGGCACAAGGATTCACCGACGTAAAGCTGTGCACCGCGGCCGGTGCGGTCAAGGGCACTTCCGGCTACTCCTGCGTGTATTACGACATGCACGACGGCAAAGTTGACCGAGACAGCGGCTACCCACGTGAGCAGTCACGGGAGGTATACGACGCCGCGCAGCGGCTCTGAGCGGAGCCGCTGCGCGGCGCACAGGTGTGGCGGCCTCAGCCGAAGTCAAGCACCTCAGGCGGTGGTCTTCTGTCCCTTCCACAGGGCGTGGCCGAGGTCGCGGTTCAGCCGGGTGATGACCTCCAGCGGCACCGACTTGGGGCACACGGCCGCGCACTCACCGATGTTGGTGCAGCCGCCGAAGCCCTCGGCGTCGTGCTGGTTGAGCATGTTGACCACGCGGGCGAGCCGCTCGGGCTGCCCCTGCGGCAGCAGGCCCAGGTGGGAGATCTTCGCGCCGGTGAACAGCATGGCGGAGGCGTTCGGGCAGGCGGCCACACAGGCACCGCAGCCGATGCAGGCGGCGGCCTCGAAGGCGGCGTCGGCCTTGTCCTTCTGCACGGGCACGGAGTGCGCCTCGGGGGCGGCGCCGGTGTTGACGGAGATGTAGCCGCCGGCCTGGACAATGCGGTCCAGGGCGGAGCGGTCCACGATCAGGTCCTTTAGCACCGGGAAACCGGTGGAGCGCCACGGCTCGATGGTGATGGTGGAGCCGTCCTTGAAGGAGGGGTCCTCCGCCAGGTGCCGCATGTGCAGCTGGCAGGTGGTGGAGCGGATCGGGCCGTGGGCCTGCCCGTTGATGACCACGCCGCACTGCCCGCAGATGCCCTCGCGGCAGTCCGAGTCGAAGGCGACGGGCTCCTTGCCCTCGGCGAAGAGCTGCTCGTTGAGCAGATCGAGGACCTCGAGGAAGCTCATGTGCTCCTCAATGCCGGTCATCGAGTACTCCTCGAAATGGCCCTTAGAGTTCTGGTTCTTCTGGCGCCAGATCTTCAGCTTGATGTTCACTTGTAACTCCGCTGCTTGAGCTCGATGTCCTTGTAGATGAGGTCCTCCTTGTGGAGGATCGGAGGCTGGTTCTCGCCGCCCCACTCCCAGGCCGCCACGTAGAGGAATTCGTCGTCGTGGCGCAGCGCCTCACCCTCGGGGGTCTGGGATTCAGCGCGGAAGTGGCCGCCGCAGGACTCGCGGCGGTGCAGGGCGTCGATGCACATCAGCTCGGCCAGCTCGAAGAAGTCGAGCAGCCGGCCCGCCTTCTCCAGTGCCTGGTTGAGCTCCATGGCCTCGCCGGTGATGCGAGCGTCCCGCCAGAACTCCTCCTTGAGGGCGCGAATCTGACCGATGGCCTCACGCAGACCCTCGTCGCGGCGCTCCATGCCGCAGTACTCCCACATGATGCGGCCGAGCGCCATGTGGAAGTCATCCACTGAGCGGGTGCCGCGCAGCGCCATGAGCCGCTCGACGCGGTCCTCCACGCTCCTGCGGGCCTCGGCGATCTCCGGGGCATCCGGATCGACCTTGCCCTCGCGCAGCATGTCCGCCAGATAGTCGTTCATGGTGTCCGGGAGCACGAAGTAGCCGTCGGCCAGTCCCTGCATGAGGGCCGATGCCCCCAGGCGGTTGGCGCCGTGGTCGGAGAAGTTGGCCTCGCCAGCCACATACAGGCCCGGGATGTTGGACTCCAGGTCGTAGTCGACCCACAGCCCGCCCATGGTGTAGTGCACGGCCGGGTAGATGCGCATGGGAACCTCGTAGGGGTCGTCACCCGTGATGCGCTGGTACATCTCGAACAGGTTCCCGTAGCGGGCGGAGACGGCGTCCCGGCCGAGCCGCCCGATGGCCTCGGAGAAGTCCAGGTAGACGCCGCGGCGCATCATGCGCTCATTGCCCTGGGCGTCGCGCTCCTTGATGGCGGGGCCCACGCCGCGGCCCTCATCGCACATGTTCTTCGCCTGCCGGGAGGCGATGTCACGCGGAACCAGATTTCCGAAGGCGGGGTAGATCCGCTCCAGGTAGTAGTCGCGGTCCTCCTCGGGAATCTCACGCGGGTCCTTGTCGCAGTCCTCGGCCCTCTTGGGCACCCAGATGCGGCCGTCGTTGCGCAGCGACTCGCTCATCAGGGTCAGCTTGGACTGGAAGTCGCCGGACTGGGGGATACAGGTCGGGTGGATCTGGGTGTAGCAGGGGTTGGCGAAGTAGGCGCCCTTGCGGTATGCCCGCCAAATAGCGGTGGCGTTGCAGCCCATGGCGTTGGTGGACAGGAAGAACACGTTGCCGTAACCGCCGGTGCACAGCACGACGGCGTCGGCCAGGTGGGTGTCGATCTTACCGGTGACCATGTCGCGGGTGACGATGCCGCGGGCACGGCCGTCCACGACGATCAGCTCAACCATCTCGTGGCGACGGTACTCCTTGACCGTGCCGGCATGAACCTGCCGCTCCAGAGCCTGGTAGGCCCCGATCAGCAGCTGCTGGCCGGTCTGACCACGGGCGTAGAAAGTGCGGGAGACCTGCACCCCGCCGAAGGAGCGGTTGTCCAGCAGTCCGCCATACTCGCGAGCGAAGGGCACGCCCTGGGCAACGCACTGGTCGATGATATTGGCGCTGACCTCCGCCAGCCGGTAGACGTTGTCCTCCCGGGCGCGGTAGTCACCCCCCTTGACTGTGTCATAGAAGAGCCGGTAGACGGAGTCGCCGTCGTTGCGGTAGTTCTTCGCGGCGTTGATGCCGCCCTGGGCGGCGATCGAGTGGGCCCGCCGGGCGGAGTCCTGGTAGAAGAAGCACTTGACGTTGTAGCCCTGCTCCCCCAGCGACGCGGCGGCGGCGCCGCCGGCCAGGCCGGAGCCGACCACGATCACATCCAGCTTGCGCCGGTTGGCGGGGTTGACCAGGTTGGCGTTGAACTTGCGCTGCTCCCAGCGCTGCGCAATGGGGACATCGTGTGGAGCCTTGGTGTCGGCAATCTTCTCGCCCTGAAGGTACAGGCCGTCGATGAGTTCGGTCATCATTCACTCACTCTCGATCAGTGGGCAGCGCAGTGAGCGAACTGCTCGGAAGCCGAGCCGATCGCGTCGCAGAACTGGGGGTAGTAGTCGGCCGCGGCCATCGGGGCGTCCACCCAGCCGAACAGGATCGCCGTCGGCACGGACATGAACACTGCGAACAGGCCGAAGGCGACGATGAAGGCAATCAGCCGGATGAGTGGGATGGTGCTGCCGCGAGTGGCGCCGAGTGTCTGCAACGCCGACCAGACGCCGTGCCACACGTGCAGGCACAGGGCCACCAGTGCCACCAGGTAAATCAGGTAGACCCACCACAACTGGAAGCCGTAGTACATGTTGGCGTAGGCGCGACCATGCACGTACTCGCCCCCGGGCGTCAGCGTCAGGGTGGTGAACTGCAGGATGTGCCAGATGATGAACAGCAGCAGAATCACGCCGCCCCAGCGCATGGTGCGCATGGCATAGCGGGAGGCGAAGTAATCGGCACCCGCCTTCTTGACCTCATACCTGTCATTGCCGCGGGCCTTGCGGTTGCGGTGCCACAGGTGGAAGGCACTGCCCGCATGGGCCAACAGGCACGCCAAGAGAACCAAGCGCAGTAGCCACAGCACGCCGCTGTAGGGCATCAGGGGCTCAAGCAGGGTACGCAGCCAGACCGCATAGTGGTCATAGGCGATCTCGCCCTGGAAGTAGTGGGTGTTGCCGTAGGCGTGGAGCACCAAATAGACGATGAAGGCGATGCCCGACCAGGCCATCAGACGCTTCATGAAGACCGTCGTCGTGTACGCGGCCCTCTTGTTGGGGGGAGCAGACGTTTTCACCACGGATGCAGTTTACGAACGCCCATTGGCCGATAGTCCCAATCCCCCCGCCCACCCTCCGCAGCAATCGGCGAATCCTTGCCATAGCGCGGAAAAGCGGCGGCACAGCAGCCGCGGTAGGCAGTCACTCGGCCCGTCGCATCCGACCCGCCGCCATCAGTGGGCGCCACCATTTCGTCACATCATTGTCAGACAAATATCAGCCGTCTGCAGCGATCCTTGAAGATGCCCGGATCACCTCTCGGATAAGCACCGCGAACAGTAGGAGACCGTTCAGGTGGCGCTCAATGACCGGCGCATGACCACGGCATCCTCCACCGGCGCCAGGTAGTAGCGCCGCCGGCGGCCGATCGGAGTGAAACCGTGGGCGGCATACAGGCGCTGGGCGCCCTCGTTAGAGGCGCGCACCTCAAGCAGGACGGCGCGGCATCCCGCCTGCGCGGCCACGCCCAGCAGAGCCGTCAGCAGGGCCGTGGCAACCCCACGGCGGCGGGCGGCCGCAACGGTGGCAATGGTGAGCAGGTCGGCATCACCCCGCCCGTCCCCGTACCAGAGGCCTGCGTAGCCCACAATGGCCTCGGACCCGCCCGCGCCGACCTGCGCAAGCGCATCGAGAGCGCCAGCACCAAGACCCGAGTCTGAAACGCCCCTATCGACCGGGGCGGCCAGGTGGGCCACCAGATAGGTGCGGTCGGCGCCCGGGCCAGTGGTGCGGTCTAGTTCGGCGGCGAGCACTGCCGGACTCCAGCCCTCGGCACCGAATAGTTGTGATTCCAAGCGGGAGATAGCTTCCATGTCGGCGGGGACCATGGGCCTCAGCCTTACTTCCGCCCGCGAGTGGTCGGTATCGTGCGTGACCGGATTCACTGGGTGCGCCCTGCCGGCATGTGCACATCCGGTCGCCGCAGGTACAGCGGCTGCGCGCCCAGTCCGGCCGCCGCCAGCGCCTCCTCCCCCGGGCCGGGGAGCATACGCAGCCGGGCCGCGACGATGCGCACCTGGGTGGCAACGTCACCCGAAACAGGCACCAGAACCTCTCCTCCGTCCGCCAGCTCGGGATACAGGGCGGCACCGGATCCGGCCACCGCGTCGGGAGGCGGCAGCTGCCCGCGCTCCGCCCGCTCGCGCACAACGGCCGGGGGCAGGACTTCGTAGTCGCCCAGGCGCTCGACGTCGTCGGAGCCCCGGGCCCGGTACCGAGCGGTGTAGACCTCCTTGCGGCGGGCGTCGGTGGCAACCAGCACGGTGGCTGAGGCCGTTTCCCGGCCCTGGCGCCCGAGCTCATCAAGGGCGGCGCGGGCAACCGCATCGAGGCTGGGGACACCGTACACGGGAATGGCGCGCACACGTCCAACGGTGCGGGCGGTGACGAGTCCGGCGCGCAGCCCGGTGAAGGGGGCCGGACCGGTGGCCGCGACCACGGCGTCAAGCGGGGCCTGGGCCACATCTGGGTGCGCGAGCGCGGCAGCGAGCATGGGCCCCAGGGACTCGGCGTGACGGCGGGGGCTGTCCTGCTGCGCGGTAGTCAGTACCCTCAGGGTGGTGCCGGCGGCGGAGGCCTCGTCCGCCGCCGCGCCCAGCACATCGGCTACGAGCAGCTGGGTTCCGAACGAGGAGTCAATGGAGAGGATGCGCACGGGCGCAAGCCTAGATCAGTGGTCCCGGCTGTGCGGTCGGTGGCCGGGGTCCTGGACGGCCAGCGCACCGAGGTCCACGCCGTCCCACCGGGGCCCGACCGCGGTGATGGTGATGACGCGCTGCCCGTCGTCGGCCCGGGCCAGGTCGGTGACCGTGCCTGTTTCACTGTGACCGGTGGGCGAGGCGGCGGCCAGTCCGCCGCGGGGGCGAGTGACGGTGATCTCCAGGCGGTCTTCCGAAAGCGCCTCGGCCTTGCCCTCACCCCACTCCATCAGGGTGACCGCCTCGGCGACGGAGGAGTCCAGGTCGAGGGCGTCAAGCTCCTCCAGGCCGGAGATCCGGTAGGCGTCCACGTGGATCAGGTCGGGGCCGGCGCCGGGGGCGGGGTGTACGCGGGCAATGACGAAGGTCGGCGAGCAGATGCGGCCCCGCACCCCCATGGCGGCACCAATCCCCTGAGCGAGGGTGGTCTTACCTGCCCCCAGCCCACCGGTTAGTACCACCACATCCCCCGCTCGCAGCAGTGCGGCGACGCGGGCGCCGAGTCCCCGGGTGGCGTCGGCGGAGTCGGTGGGAACGGTGACGCTTCCGGCCCTCGGGGCGGTGCTCCAGACTTCACGCTTGCTCATGCGCGCGGCTCCTGGTCATGCAGGGAGGAGATACGGGCGGCATCGCGGCCCAGGTATACACGCGGGACGCGCTCACCCAGGCGGGTGACGATCTCGTAGTTGATGGTGGAGCAGACCTGGGCCCACTCGTCGGCGGCGGGGATCACCGCATCGGGAGCGCCCCACAGCACGGCCACGTCGCCGGCCGCAGCGGGAGGGTCCAGTGGTGCACCTTCCGGTGTGGTGGCCGGACCTAGATCGATGACCACCTGATCCATGCACACCCGCCCAACGATGGCGGAGCGAATGCCGCCCACGGCCACCGGACCGCCGTTGGATGCGGCACGGGGGACTCCGTCACCGTAACCGAGGGGGACTAGCCCGAGCCAGCGGTCGGTGGGGGCGCGCCAGGTGCCGCCGTAGGAGACCGCCTGTCCGGCCGGGATGCGTTTGACCTGGGTTAACGGCGCCTCCAGCCGCATGGCCGGCACCAGATCCAAGGCCGCGGAGTTCGCCACGGCCGGATCAGGGGACAGCCCGTACAGGCCGATGCCTATGCGCACTAGATCCAGACGGGCGTCCGGATGCCAGAGCAGCCCGGCGGTGGCGGCCAGGTGACGCAGCCGCGGGTTCAGGCCGGCCTCGGCCACTGTCCGCTCAGCCTCCAGGAAGCGGGACAGATGTTTTGCGGTGGAGCCGGAGCCGAGCTCCTCGGCGCGGGACAAGTGGCTCCAAAGCGCAACCACGGCGACGGTGCCCTCGTCTTCGGCGGCCTTGGCCGCGGCGGCGAGGGCGGGCAGGTCGGCCGCGGCCGCGCCGCCGCGGGACATGCCGGTATCAACCTTGAGGTGGATGCGGGCGGGGACTCCGGCAGCGGCCGATTCAGCACGGGCCGCGGCGGCGATGGCGTCTAGTTGGGCGCGAGTGGACACCGACAGGTCGATTCCGGCCGCGAGCGCGGCGCGCAGCACGGATCCGGGGGCGGCGGCCTGTTCGGGGGTGAGCACGGGCATCAGCCAGCACAGCAGGCGGGGACGCTCGGAGGTGGGGACGGAGTCGGGGTGGTGAGCGGGGCGGGCCACACCTGCAGCGTCGAGCAGAGCACGCAGGTGCAGGGCCTCGGCGAGTTGGGCCACCCCCAGCCAGGTGGCACCGGCGCGCAGGCAGGTGATGGCCACCGGGGCGAGGCCGTGACCGTAGGCGTCGGCTTTGACCACCGCCATCCAGGGCACGCCGCCAACCGCGGCGAGCACGTGGGCATTGTGGGCGATGGCGTCGAGGTCGATGACGGCGCGGGAGGTCGTCGCTGGAAGCGGGGTGCCAGTGGACGCGTTCACGGGACTGATTGTTCCACTCCATGCGGCCCGGCGCCTGGTCATCGCCACCGACTCGGTGATGATCCTGTCCAGACGCGGCCTGTGACACCGGTGCGGCTTGTCATCCTCGTCCAGAACATCGGCTCCGGCTGGCTCTCCAGAGTTGTTCCCAGGCCGCCGGGATCGCCTCGGTAAGGTCCAACGCGGCAACCGGATGTCCCGCGCGCTCATACGGCCGTCCGGCCGCGGTGGTTACTGCCGTATCCGCCGCCCGCGCGGCCGCGAGTGCATGCAGCCGTACCCCCAGGGCCGCGCAGCGGGCTGCGTCCACCGCCTCAGCGCCCCGGACAGCTGGAAGTACGCCGTTGTCAACATCGGCCCGAACGGCCGCCAGTAGGGCGCCGATAATGCCGGCCAGCACATCTCCACTGCCGGCGGTGGCCAACCAACCCGGGCCGGAGCCGACCGACAGCACAGTCCCAGCCGGGGAGGCGATCAGCGTCGGCGTCGTCTTCAACAGCACGCTGGCCCCGGTCGCCTCCGCCAGGCAACGCACTGCGGCGGCCGGGGACGCCTCAACGGCCTCCCGCGTTGTCCCCTCCCCCAGTGCACTCAGCAGAGCGGCCGCCTCGCCGGCGTGCGGGGTGAGCACATGTCGCGGTGCGCAGCGGGCCCCGGCGGTGACCCGGGCGGCCAGCAGGGGCAAGGCCCCGGCGTCAATGACCGCGTAGACAGGCTCACCATGGTCGCCGAGCGTCCGCTGTAGGGCCGCGTCAAGTTCGGCGGCGCGCGAGGCGTCGGCCGGGTCAGTGCCGGGGCCGATCACCAGCGCCTGGCAGCGCCCGTCAGCGGGCACGACCTCGGGGCGGCGAGCGAGCACCAGATCCACCACCCGTTGCGGTGCGGTCAACCGCACCATGCCTGCACCGGTGCGCACAGCCGCCGATGCGGCCAGCACCGCTGCCCCCGGGTAGGTCTGACTGCCGGCCCACAAGCCAACCACGCCCCGGGTGTACTTATGGTCGCGGTCCCCGGGCACGCGCAGCAGGCGGCCGAATTCGGCATCCGCGGGCCTGACTGTCAGCGCGGTCCCGGCCGGCACCGGCAACTCCAGGTCGGCCACCTCCACTCGCCCGCACAGGGGTGCGGCGGGCGGCAGCAGGTGAGCGGCCTTGTAGCAGGTGAAGGTGACGGTGCAGTCGGCGGCCAGCACAGGACCGGGCAGAGTACCGTCATCCACGCCGAGGCCGGAGGGCAGGTCCACGGCCAGCACCCGGAAGTCCCGCTCCCCCGGCTGCCCGGCGTCGCGCAGCGGGGCGATGAGTTCGGCCGCGGCGGACCGCAGCGGTCCGGTGGCACCGATGCCGGTCAGCCCATCGATCACCAGGTCGACTCCGACCCGTCCCCCGCCCCCTCCGGCGGCGCTGCGGGCCGCGGACCGAGGCTCTGCTGCCAGGCGCACTCCGGCGGCGCGAGCCGCCGCCAGCGCTGTGGCATGTAAGCGGGAGGAGTCGGTTGCGGGGGCGGCGGTAACTGCGCAGCCGCGGCGCGCCAGCAGGGCGCCTGCCAGCAGGGCATCCCCGCCGTTGTGCCCGCCACCCACCAGCAGCAGCACGCGCGCCCCGGGCACGGTGCCACGCACCTCCCGGAGCTCCTCCACGGCGGCAAGTGCCAGCGCATGCGCGGCGGAGTGCATGTAACGGTCGGTGCCCGCGGTCAGCGCCGCCTCGGCGTCGGCGACGGCGCGGGCGGGGTAGGCGCGGGCGGCCACCGTTGCCCGTCCGGGGGCGCTCCGAGCGTCGGCGCCGCCACCGCTGATGGAATCGAATGGGCGTGGCACAGGGCCGGGTCCTATGGCGGTACTCACCGTCCCATCATCATCGCGTCACAGCGTTAGCGCCACCGGCTACTCCACGGTGACGGACTTGGCCAGGTTGCGTGGCTGGTCCACGTCCAGGCCCTTGGCCTTGGCCAGGGCGGCGGCGAAGATCTGCAACGGCACCACCGTCAGCAGCGGCCACATCAGGGTCGGGGCGGCCGGGATGTGAATCACGGTGTCCGCAAAGGGCGTGACCGCCTCATCGCCCTCCTCGGCGATAACGATGGTGCGGGCGCCACGTGCGCGCACCTCCTGAATGTTGGAGATAACCTTGTCGTGCAGAACGGGGCGGCGCGGGGTCGGCACAATGACGAACACCGGCAGCCCGTCCTCTACCAGAGCGATGGGGCCGTGCTTGAGCTCACCAGCGGCGAAGCCCTCGGCGTGCACGTAGGCGACCTCCTTGAGTTTCAGTGCCCCCTCCAGGGCCACCGGATAACCGACGTGCCGCCCCAGGAACAGGAAGGAGCTCCGGTCGGCCAGCTGCTCCCCCAGCTCGCGCACCATGTCCTCCTGCTCGGCGAGCAGGCGCTCAATCTTGGCGGGCATCCGCCCCAGGTTGTCCAAGTACTCGGCGACCTCGTCGGGCCACTTGTTGCCGCGCAACTGCGCCAGGTACAGGCCCAGCAGGTAGCAGGCGGTGATCTGGGCGATGAAGGCCTTCGTGGAGGCCACGGCCACCTCCGGCCCGGCGTGGGTGTACAGGACCGCATCGGCCTCACGGGCGATGGTCGAGCCGTAGGTGTTGACGATGGCCAGGACCCGGCTGCCCTGCTCGCGGGCGTGGCGGACCGCGTGAATGGTGTCCATGGTCTCCCCGGATTGGGAGATGGCCACGGTCAGGGTCTTCTCCGAAACGATCGGGTCGCGGTAGCGGAACTCGTGGGCGAGTTCGATCTCCACCGGGATACGGCACCAATGCTCAATGGCGTATTTGGCCACATGCCCGGCGTAGGCGGCCGTCCCGCAGGCGACCACGATGATCTTGTCGATACTGCGCAACACGGTCGGCTCGATGCGCATCTCGTCCAGCACCAGCTCGCCGCGGTCGTTGACGCGTCCGAGCAGGGTGTCGGCGACGGCGGTGGGCTGATCGTGGATCTCCTTGTCCATGAAGGTCTCGTACCCGCCCTTGACGGCGGCCGAGGCGTCCCAGGAGACCTCCCAGGTGCGCGGGGCGACGACGTTGCCGGCGGCATCCCACACGGTGACGGCGTCGGCGGTCAGCAGCAGGACCTGGTCGTCGTCGACCTCGGCGGCGTGGGTGGTGAAGGCGACGAAGGCGGCCACGTCCGAGCCGAGGAAGTTCTCCCCCTCTCCCAGGCCGATCACCAGCGGACTGGAGCGCCGGGCCGCGACGATCGCGCCGGGGGCGAACTCGGTGACGGCCAGCAGGGCGAAGGTTCCCTCCAGGCGGGCGGTGACGGCGCGCATGGACTCAACCAGGGCCGCGGCGGCCGCGTCCGGTTCCACGGCGTCGGCCTCGCCCGCGGCGGCCAGCCGGGCAGTGAAGTCGAGGTCGAGCAGGTGGGCGACAACCTCGGTGTCGGTGGCGGAAAGCAGGGTGCGACCCGCATCCTCAACCTCTGCGCGCAGGGCGCGGAAGTTCTCAATGATGCCGTTGTGGACGACCGCCAGGGAGCCGGCCCGGTGGGGGTGGGCGTTAGCGGTGGTGGGGCCGCCGTGGGTGGCCCAGCGGGTGTGGCCGATGCCGGCGGTGGCCGGGGCGGGCTTGGCCCCGTCCAAGGCTGCGCGCAGGTTGTCCAATTTGCCTGCGGCCTTCACGGTTGTCAGTCGTTCGGTCCCGTTGGGGCGCACCAGGGCGATGCCGGCCGAGTCGTAGCCGCGGTACTCCAGGCGGGACAGTCCGTCCAGCAGTACCTCCAGGGAGCGGCCGGAGCCGGGGGCGTCTGCGGAGCTGATTGAGGTCAGGGGGCCGACGTGGCCGACGATTCCACACATGTGGCTGATCGAACCACCAACCCGCCTCCCGATTCAACGTGCTTGCTGCATGTGGACTGACACGCGGAGCGATGACCGATTGAGAGGTGCACCGTCACAGCCTCGGGGGGACGGCGGCGCGTGCGGGTAAGGTGACAATGCGCCACACTGGCATGGTGAACACCCCCGTCTGCCCCGCGGCGCCGTCCGGAGCGGCTCCCTCGCCGTACATCGAGCTGCGCCGCGACCAGTGGCGTGCGCTGGCATCCTCTGCGCCGTTGCCGCTGACCCAGGCGGATGTTGAGAAGCTGCGGGGCCTGGGCGACCCGATCGACCTGCCGGAGGTCGACGTGGTCTACCGGCCGCTGACGGCGCTGTTGGAGCATTTCATCGCCACCGCTCGTGAGCGCGCCCGCCGCACGGCCGGCTTCCTGGGGGTTGATGAGCGCCCGACGCCGTTCGTGGTGGCTGTGGCCGGTTCGGTGGCCGTCGGCAAGTCGACGACGGCGCGCCTGCTCGCCCATCTGCTGGCCCGCTTCCCCGACACCCCGCGCGTGGACCTGGTGACCACCGACGGCTTCCTGCTGCCCAATGCGGTGTTGGAGGAGCGCGGGCTGACCGCACGCAAGGGCTTCCCGGAGTCCTACGACCAGCGCGCCCTGCTGGAATTCGTGACCGCGGTGAAGTCCGGTGCGCCCAGGGTGGAAGCACCGGTGTACTCCCACACCGTCTATGACATCGTGCCGGGAGCGAAGAAAGTGGTGGAGCACCCCGACGTGCTGGTGCTGGAGGGGCTGAATGTGCTGCAGCCCGCGCCTCGGGGGCGGCGGGTGGTTCACGACGACGGTCTGCCGGCGGCGTCGGCGCTGGCGGTGAGCGATTTCATCGACTTCTCCATTTACGTGGACGCCGATCCGGAGCACATCCGCCGCTGGTACCTGGATCGTTTCCTGACGCTGAAGCACACCGCATTCAAGGACCCCAACTCCTACTTCCGACGTTACGCGGCCATCCCGGACGATATCGCCCTGGCGGCGGCCAACGAGGTGTGGGAGAGCATCAACCTGACCAACCTGCGGGAGAACATCGCCCCCACGCGCGGACGGGCCACGCTCGTGCTGCGCAAGGACGCCGACCACCACATGAGCCGGGTGCTGCTGCGCAAGGCCTGACTGCTCCCGACCGAGTTGGGACCCTGCGGCAGCGCCGACCGTCAGTGACGGCCGACTGTGTCCGCCTGCTGCATGAAGCGGCGGGACATGAGATAAGCGATTCAGCGATTATTGGCGCGGCGCTCCTGTTCGATTTCGTCGTTGGGGACTGGCCAGTAGGAGCCGTCGTCGTAGGCAGCTGCACGGGAGCCGCCCCACTCCCAGATCGTTTCCACCGCGGCCGCAGCGGCCAGCAGGGCCTGGTCCTCATGCTTGGAGAAACGCGCCGTGCCGGGCACGCGCAGCGTACCGTCCTCCCGGAACACTCCGGCAAATGCCTGCGACGTCCACTCCGGACCGAGCACCGCCGGCAGCGCCACGATGCATAGGAACAAGAGCATGACGATGTTGGGGATGAGACCGCGCCAGTTCGGCTTGTCCCTGAGCATCAGGGGCTCATGGGCAAGCAGTGTCCGATCGACGGGCAGGGCGCGTGGCACCACTCCTATGGAAGGTATGGCTTGCGCGGCACGTGGGTCCACGCCCCGGCCTGATGGTTTCAGGTCGGGGCATTTTGTATGGCTTGCGCGGCACGTGGGTCCACGCCTTGCCGGGTGCGCAGAGCGGGCACGGTCTCGCTGGCGTAGCCGCGGGCCAGCGCCCAGGACCAAACGGCGTCGGCCTCGACCTCGAGTCGCGTTCGGGAGGATTAGGCGCGGAGCGGGCAGTCTCGTTCTTTTGCCAGCCGTTTCCACCTCTACCACGGTCACCGGGGCGTGTTTGCCGGTGGCGTCTGTGACGACGATGAATCCGGCACGGGAATCGGGCCAGGACAGGTGAACCATCCGTAGCAGGCCTCGTGAATGTATGCCGTGAACATCAAAAGGGTGCGGCACCGCGATCGGACCCGCCTTGGGGGCTTTGCCGGGTGTATTCAGTCATCGCTGCTCCTGGGGATATGCGCGCCGATACTCGATGTGCTGGGCGGTGGCGACGCGGCGGTGCTCCACCTCGGCGTCAGCGGCGAGGAGGCCCTATCCTCGGGCGATAGTCCGCCTGCGGGCGCCGGCGGCGCCGCATACGGCCCGTCGTATCGAGCGCCGTATCGGGGGGCTGTCTCCGGCGCGGACGGTGACGGCGGTATCGCTCCGACCGGTGCGGCGCCGACTTCGCGTGCGTAGCCGACTTCGCGTGCGTAGCCGCGAGACTCAGCCCATATTCAGATCTCGTCGACCTCGGCTAACGGCGGCACGGCTACCCCGAAGGCGAGCAACCGGGAGCCGATTGTTAGAAACATGATTCCCACCAGCGCGAAGAATCCGCCGAAGACGTAGGTGAAGGAGCTTGGCCGGCGCACCAGCGCCTCCGGTGCCTGCATCGACGCGCCGACTGCGGGGACGCCCCCGTACGAATCGGGCGGATCGTTGTGAACGGACGCAGGCATGTCAACTCCCTCAATCGACTCGCGGGCGGGGCCTGACCCCGGTCGGTCCCGGACCGGCAGCAGGACATGCCACCACCGCATCCATCCCGTTACTTTGACCGCAGCAGAGTCGCCGTGCCGCCTCGCGCCCCGGCAGGAGGGTTATCTCACAGCCACCGCCGCTGCTGCCAGAAGCGCACGGCCGCCAACGCGCGCGACCCCATCCGGCCCAGCCCGACCCGGCCCGGCCCCGCGGGTGTCTACTACGCCGCCCCGGCCTCTACTACGCGGGTTCGGTCTCTACTACGCCGGCCCGGCCTCTACCACCGTCCGACGGCGTCACCGCCGGTGCGTCCGCGGGTGTCTACCACGCCGGTTCGGCCTCTACTACGCCACTTAGACCTTTGCTGAAGGCCTCCGCGCCCTTCAACCAACGCCTAACCAGCGTACCCAATACCTAACTGGCGTACCCAACACCCAAGCGGCGTACCCAATACCCAACCGGCGTACCCAACACCCAAGTTGCGTAGCACACGAGGGTTACAGGCAGCGATCCCCAGCGCCGACAACAGCCGCAACCACGAATCGCAGACCAGACCTCCGCCCCGGCCGCAACCACGGATGTCTACTACGCCGGCCCGGCCTCTACCACCGTCCGACCGCGTCACCGCCGGCGCGTCCGCGGGTGTCTACCACGCCCGTTCGGCCTCTACTACGCCACTTAAGCCTTTGCTGAAGGCCTCCGCGCCCTTCAACCAACGCCTAACCAGCGTACCCAATACCTAACTGGCGTACCCAACACCCAACCGGCGTACCCAACACCTAACCGGCGTACCCAACGCCTAAGTGGCGTAGCACACGAGGAACTACGGGCAGCGATCCCCAGCGCCGACAACAGCCGCAACCACGAATCGCAGACCAGACCTCCGCCCCGGCCGCAACCACGGGTGTCTACCACGCCGGTTCGGCCTCTACTACGCCGGTTCGGTCTCTACTACGCCACTTAGACCTTTGCTGAAGGCCTCCAGGGCCTTCAACCAACACCTAACCGGCGCACCCAACGCCCAAGCGGCATACCCAACACCTAACCGGCGCACCCAACACCTAACCGGCGTACCCAACGCCTAAGTGGTGTACCCAACGCCTAAGTGGCGTACCCAACGCCTAAGTGGCGTAGCACACGAGAGACTACGGGCAGCGATCCCCAGCGCCGACAACAGCCGCAACCACGAATCGCAGACCAGACCTCCACCCCGGCCACCCCCGCAGATGTCTACTACGCCGGCCCGGCCTCTACCACCGTCCGACCGCGTCACCGCCGGCGCGTCCGCGGGTGTCTACCACGCCCGTTCGGCCTCTACTACGCCACTTAGACCTTTACTGAAGGCCTCCGCGCCCTTCAACCAACGCCTAACCGGCGTACCCAACGCCCAAGTGGCGTAGTAGACGCGGGCTACGGGCAGCGATCCCCAGCGCCGACAACAGCTGGGGCCTGCGGGAAATGGCTAACCCGCATGCTCGGCGTCGTACGCCTCGCGGGCGGCGAGCACCTCATCCATGTGCCCGACGGCCCATTTCTCCAGGGCATCCATGACATCGGCGAGGTCTCGCCCCAGCTCGGTCAGCGCGTAGGTGACGCGCGGAGGCGACTCGGTGTAGTACTCCCTGCTGACCAGACCGTCGCGCTCGAGCGTACGCAGCGTCTGGGTGAGCATTTTGGTGGAGATGCCGTCCACCCGCCGTGCAATCTCGGTGAAGCGCAGCGGGCCGTCGTACAGGGCGCCGAAGACCAGTACGCTCCACAGCTCGCCGAGCTCACGCAGCAGCCGTCGCGAGGGGCAGGATCGAGTGTAGGGGTTATAGGCGTGATCGCCCTCGCCTGCCGCGCTCATGCGCTGGTCCTCCCTTCACCCCGCCGTCGACACCCGACCGATGGGTTATATCGATCCCTGATGAAGGTACAGCGTACAGGGCTGTGCCCGCCGTCCCGAGTAGGGCGGCGGGCACACGCGTCACACGGTTGGTGGGCTGCCCGGCGGACAGCTTCACTTGACGACGGCGAAGCCTCCGGTCCAGGCGACCTGCTCGCTCAGGGCCAGGCCTATCTGGAGCGCACCCATGGCCTCCAACTCGTGCGCCCGCTTGAGCGCTCCGGCGTCCGCATACGCCAGGCCCGCAGCCTCCGCGAGCCCACGCAAGGTCGCCTTGGCGTCCTGACTGTCCGAGGCGACATAGACGGTGGCCGGCTCACCGGCGATGGTGCCGGTGGCGAGGGTCGCGGCGAAGTTCGTGTTGAAGGCCTTGACGACCTGCGCGCCGGGCAGGCGGTCGGCAACCTGCGCAGCAGCGGAGGAGCCGGGTGCGACGACCGAGTCGAGCGTGCCAAAGTCGATCGGATTGGAGGGATCGACCACGATCTTGCCGGCGAAGGTGTCGGCCGGGTATGCGGACAACACCTCAGCGATGGCCGGGTAGGGCAGGGCCAGGACTACCAGGGTGCCGGTGACGGCGTCGCCGACGGTTCCTGCGGTCGCGCCGTCGGCCGCCGCGGCAGCCTTCGTCTCGTCGCGGGCCAGGACCTGGACGGAGGCTCCCGCCTTGACGGCGAGCTGTGCGACGGCGGAGCCGATAGCGCCGGCCCCGAAAACGGTGACGGACGGGAGTGAAGTAGTAGCCACGATGTTCTCCTTGTTGCGTGCGGCGGTTCCGACAAACGTTACTCTCTCGCGGATACTCACTTTCCACAAGAGATCATCAGTGTGAGCTGAGCCGCAGTATGGGCGCGGGGGTGAGTAGCCGGCCTACCTGCCTCCAGCCCGCGTCCGGCGGCGGTGTCCGGGCCGACGCCGAGCGCCTGGCATGGCAGGCGCCTCCACCCCGCCTCCGGCGGCGGTGTGATACCACGTGACACCCTCCCCCGCCACGTTCTACTGTTATGCCAGTCACCCCATGCGCACCCGCCTTCCCCGCGCAGAGCCGAGTTGCGCCGCCGGGCGCGCCCGCTGAAAGGAGTTTCTATGCGTCTGGGAATCCCCTGTCAGCCTCCGGACCGTTCCATGACCGCGGCCACCCCGCAGACGGTCGAGCAACTGACCCGCCTGGGCTACGACGTCGTCGTCCAGCGCGGAGCCGGAGCGCCGGCTCATTTTCCCGACACCGCCTACGAGGATGCCGGTGCCCGGCTCGCCGATCGTGACGAGACCTGGGGCTGTAACGTCGTCGTCACCGCCTATGCTCCCGACGACGCCGAACTCGACCTCATGCACCCCGGCGCCACTCTCATCGGCCGGCTCGATCCCGCCCGTCGTCCGGAACTCGTTCAGGCCCTACAAGAACACTCCCTGACGGCTCTCGCGATCGACACGGTGCCGCGCATCTCGCGAGCGCAGTCCATGGACGTGCTCTCCTCCCAGGCGAACCTGGCCGGCTACCGGGCCGTGATTGAGGCCGCCACACATTTCGGGCGACTGCTCAACGGCCAGGTGACCGCGGCCGGCAAGTTTCCGCCCGCCTCCGTGTACGTAATCGGCGCGGGTGTGGCCGGCCTGGCCGCAATCGGCACCGCCTACTCGCTGGGAGCCGTTGTCAAGGGAACCGATGTTCGTCCGGAGGTGGCCGACCAGGTCAAGTCGGTGGGCGCCGAGTTCGTGCCCGTTCCCACCGCCCAGGAGGTCTCCGCCGACGGCTACGCCAAAGAGATGAGCACCGACCAGGCAGCTCTGGCCAACGCGCTGTACGCCGAGCAGTCCGCCGCCGCGGACATCGTGATCACGACGGCGAACATCCCCGGCAGGAAGGCCCCGCTACTGCTGGACCGGGCCGCCGTAGACGCCATGCAGCCCGGCTCGGTGATCGTGGACATGGCCGCAGCCAACGGTGGCAACACCGAACTGACCGTGCCCGGAGAAGTAGTCACGACCGAGGGTGGAGTGATCATCGTCGGTTACACCGACCTGGCCGAGCGCCTGCCGGCCCAGGCCTCCCAACTGTACGGCCGCAATATTCTCAACCTGCTCACGCTGGTCACGCCCGCCAAGGACGGTAATCTAACCCTGGACCTGGACGACCAGGTGGTGCGGGCGATCACCGTGTGCCAGGCCGGCGAACTGCTGTGGCCTCCGCCGCCAGTGGCGGTCTCGGCTGCCCCCAAGGCGGCGCCCGCAGCCCCGGCCCCGGAGCGGTCCGCAGCCGAGGTGCAGGCCCAGGCCGAGTCCGAGGCCGCCGCCCGGGCGCGCTCGCGCCGCCACCTGAAAATCGGCGTCGCGCTGGCCGTCGCGGCCCTCGCCGCACTGGTGCTGGTCACCCCCGCCGCCGCCACCAATCACTACATTGTGCTGGCACTGGCGATCATCCTCGGCTTCCACGTCATCTCAAACGTGACCCCGGCACTGCACACGCCGCTGATGTCGGTGACGAACGCCATTTCCGGCATCATCCTGCTGGGCGCCATCTCCCAGGTCGGCAACGACAACCCGGCGGTCAGCGCGGTCGCCTTCATCGCGATCATGCTCGCATCCATCAACGTCTTCGGCGGTTTCGCGGTCACCAACCGCATGCTCGCCATGTTCCGGAAGGAGTGAGGGCATGTCCCGCGCAACTGCTGCCTGCCTGCCCGCATTCACGTCTGCGGCTGTGCCGTCCGAGCTCTCAGCCGCCGCGAGCGACGGCGTCGGCCTGGCTCTGCCCTCGCCGGTAGCACTGGCCTACGTCGCCGCGGCGGTGCTGTTCATCGCGGCCGCCGCTGGGCTGTCCCGCCACGAGACGGCGGTGACCGGGAACATTGCCGGCGCCGTCGGCATGGGGGTTGCGATCGCGGCCGCCATTGTCCTGGCGCTTACCTCCGACCCCGGTCAGGGCGTGGTGACGACGGCGGTCCTGATCTTCCTGGCGATCGGCATAGGCGCCGTAATCGGCATGGTGCTGGCCGGAAAAGTCGCCATGACCGGCATGCCCCAGCTGATCGCCGTCCTGAACGGCCTGGTCGGCCTGGCCGCCGTGTTAGTGGGCTACAGCTCCTACGCCTCCCCCGACGCGCTGGCCGAGTCACTGGGCGGCTTTCACCTGGGCGAGGTGTTCCTGGGCGTGTTCGTGGGTGCGGTGACTTTCACCGGTTCGGTGCTGGCGGCGCTCAAGCTGGCCGGGCGCGTGCCAGGCCGACCGATCACCCTGCCGGGCCGCAACAGACTCAACCTCGCCGCGCTGCTGGTCAGCCTGGTGCTGATGATTGCCTTCATCGCACTGCCCTCCGGTTCTACGGCAGCCTGGGTGTGCCTGGCGGTGATGACGGTGATCGCCCTGGCCCTGGGCGCACACCTGGTGATCGCCATCGGTGGCGGTGACATGCCCGTGGTTGTGGCCATCATGAACTCCTACTCCGGCTGGGCCTCCGCCTTCACCGGTTTCATGGTCAACAACGACCTGCTGATCATCACCGGCGCCCTGGTGGGCTCCTCCGGCGCCTACCTGTCCTACCTGATGTGCCAGGCGATGAACCGCTCCTTCGTCGCCGTGCTGCTGGGCGGCTACGGCACTGAGGGGTCGGTAGCCGCCCCCGTAGAGGGCGAGGCGGGCGCGATCCAGCGCACCGACGTGGGAGCCGTGGCCCGTTCGCTGCAGGATGCCAAGCGCGTGGTCATTACCCCCGGCTACGGCATGGCGGTGGCGCAGGCACAGTATCCGGTGGCCACGCTTACGGAGATGCTGCGCAGGGAGGGCGTGGACGTCACCTTCGGCATCCACCCCGTGGCCGGCCGCCTGCCCGGGCACATGAACGTGCTGCTGGCTGAGGCGAAGGTCCCCTATGACCTCGTGCTGGAGATGGACGAGGTCAACGATGGCTTCTCCGACGTCGACGTCGTCCTGGTCATCGGCGCGAACGACACGGTCAACCCGGCCGCTGAGGAACCCGGCTCCCCCATCGCCGGCATGCCGGTGCTGCGGGTGTGGGACGCCAAGCGGGTCGTGGTGTTCAAGCGCTCCATGGCCTCAGGCTACGCGGGCGTGCAGAATCCGCTGTTCTTCAAGGACAACACCGCCATGCTTTTCGGCGATGCCAAGGAGACCGTGGAGGAAGTCATCCGCGCCATGGAGTGAGTCCATGCGGTGAACTCCCCTGAAACCGGGCCGGGCCCCGCACCGGCGAACGGCGCGGGGCCCGGCCGCTAAGTCCCTCACGTACGAGTACCTGCGGTGAAGAAGCCGTGCATCAGGCGCCCCGAAGGCGTTGGCGGCGGTGAACAGGGCGTTGGAGTGATACCGATGCCGCAGCGCTTGACGTTGGCGTCGGCAGCGCTTGTCCCAAAATCCGACACTCCACCCCAGCATCCGGCGCCCGACACGTGGCGAAACCACCGGCGGCCGCGACCACCGCAGTGGACACACGAAACCACCAGATCGTTCCGGCACGCACGCCGGGAACACTCCACCCCACCGGCCCTCCATCCCTACTGGGTCTCCACACCCCGGGCCCACTCCCAAAGCCAAAAACCGCGCAGAACCGAACTCGATCGTCACAACAACCGAACTCGACGATCGGGAGGCAGGCGCACCTCCATCTCAATGCACCCGGAGGTGCGAGGTGCTTCCTGACGTAAATACCGCGGCGGGTCACACCTTCGAGAACGTCTCAATACACCTGGAGGTGCGAGGTGCTTCCTGACGTCGGGTGGTGGTGTACACCACTCAGACGGCTGCCTGTCTCAATGCACCTGGAGGTGCGAGGTGCTTCCTGACGCCAATGATATTGTTGATTGTCGCCTGGCCACTATCGTCTCAATGCACCTGGAGGTGCGAGGTGCTTCCTGACCCCTACCTCTGGAAACCGCGTCATACCGCCACTTCCAGAGGCCAGATCGCCACCGACCCCGCAAGCACCCCACGAGACCGGCTAACACCACCCCAAAACTACCACCTTTCGTTGAAAACAAGCCAAGCGCCACCGACACCCCCCAAGCCCCCTCCAGCCACCAACTTTCAACGAAGTCATGCGGAAAAGTCGGGGTCAAAACGCACCAAACTTTGTACCGTAGACCAAATCGCAACCTCACCGCCACACCCCACCAACCACACACGCCACACCAGCACCGCACGCCACAGCCCCGGACACCACCCACCTACACCCAACCAACACCACCGACCACCAACGCCCCCGGCAAGCACCACCTCGAACACCCACCAACCCCGCCGGGACCTCTACTACGCCACTTCACCGTTGAGTACGCCACTTAGGACTCTGCTGAACGGTCCAGAGGCCTTCAACAAACACCTAAATGGCGTAGTAGAGCCCGAACCGGAGTAGTAGACATCGAACCGGAGTAGTAGAGCTCCAACCGGAGTAGTAGAGCTCCAACCGGAGTAGTAGAGCTCCAACCGGAGTAGTAAACCCACCAACCCCGACCCCGGCCCCAAAACGGCTCTTCCAGTTTGAGGGTGCTGGCGGTGGTGGGTGTGGACCCAGGCGGCTGCCGGCCGCGTACTTGGACCGCGTTACTGCGCATGGACCGGGCTCCTGCGCTTGGACCGTCTGAGAGTGCGTTCCAGGCAGTCCAACGGCAGCCAGACGGTCCAACGGCAGCCAGACGGTCCAACGGCAGCTGGTGGTCCAACCGCGGCCCGATCGAACAAAGGAAGGACCCGGCCTACAACCAGACGCCCTGATCTGCCCACCACATCAACGCGGTAGGCCGGCACCTGGGAGCCAAAGTGTCCAGAATCGGCACAAACACCCCGCCCCTCCCAACACACACCCTCAGACTCGTTGAAACCATGCGGACCTGGTAGACGACGTCGGACGAAGGAACATCGTTCGTGCCGAATCCGGACACTCCCCCACCCCGCCAACCCCACCAACCGAACTCGATCGTCATATCGACCGAACTCGATGGTTATATCGACCGAACTCGGCGGACGCGCCTCAAACCGGAAGGGCCACCAAACCGGACGGGCCACTACATCGGCCCGGTCCTGGCGCCTGGCGCGGCCGCGCCACCAAAGTTCGGTCGTGGAAGAGGGCGGCCGCCGCCGTCTCCGTGAGGGGGACAGCCGAACCGCTAGTGGCGACCGCCTCTTCCACCACGCGCAAGTCGAGGTCGCGCCCGATCAAGGCGATGGGCACCCGCGCAGGCATTGACGAACCGGGGACTCGGCGGCAAGCGCGTGCTAATGCGCGGCGTCCAGCAGTCGCAGGCCGCCGCCCCCGGCGTCGGGCCGCGTCACAGGGCGAGGTTGTCCTTGACGACGGCGGCCAGGCCGGCGGCCACGCGGTCAGCCTCCTCCTGGCTGGCGGCCTCCACCATCACGCGCACCAGCGGCTCGGTACCGGACGGGCGCAGGAGCACGCGGCCGGTCTGTCCAAGCTGCTTCTCGGCGTCGGCGACGGCATCCTGCACCGCCTTGTTGGTGCCGGCGGCGGCCTTGTCGACCCCGGGGACGTTGATGAGCGTCTGCGGCAGCCGCTGCACGATGCTGGCCAGCTCGGCCAGGGACTTGCCGGTGCGCTTCATGCGGGCGGCCACGCGCAGGGAGGTGAGTACGCCGTCGCCGGTGGTGGCGTGGAGGGTGTCGATGACGTGCCCGGACTGCTCGCCGCCGAGGGTGTAACCGCCCTGCAGCATCTTCTCCAGCACGTAGCGGTCGCCCACGCCGGTCTGCACGATGCGGATGCCGTGCTCACGCATGGCCAGGATCAGGCCGAGGTTACTCATCACAGTGACCACAAGCGTGTCGGAGCCGAGGGTGCCGTCGGCCTTCATGCCCACGGCCAACAGGCCCATGATCTGGTCACCGTCCACCAGGTTGCCCTCAGCGTCCACGGCCAGGCAGCGGTCGGCGTCGCCGTCATAAGCCACCCCCATGTCCGCCCCGACGCTGCGCACGTAGGCCTGCAGCTGCTCGGGGTGGGTGGAGCCGCAGTCGGCGTTGATGTTCAGCCCGTCCGGGGAGGCGTTGATGGCGATCACCTCGGCGCCCGCGTTGCGCAGGGCGGCGGGGCCGACACTGCTGGCGGCGCCGTTGGAGGCATCCACCACGATGCGCAGGCCGGACAGGTCGGTGGCCACGGAGTCCACCAGGTGGTTGATGTAGGTCTGATCGGCCACCGTCTCGCCCTTGATGACGCGGCCCACGTCGGCGCCGGTGGGGCGGGGAAGGTCCTCGCTCAGGGCCGCCTCGATGCGGTCCTCCACGGCATCCTCCAGCTTGTAGCCGCCGCGGGCGAAGAACTTGATGCCGTTGTCCGGGAAGGGGTTGTGGGAGGCGGAGATAACCACGCCCAGGCTGACATCCTGGCTGGCGGTCAGGTGCGCGATGGCGGGGGTGGGCAGCACGCCCACCCGAGTGACGTCCATTCCGGAGGCGGCCAGGCCAGCGCTGATGGCGTGGTCGAGGAACTCACCACTGGCACGGGTGTCGCGGCCGACGACGGCGCGGGGACGGCGGCCCAGCCGGTGCGGGGATTCATCCGAGCCGACCAGCACACTAGCCGCGGCGCGGCCGAGGCTGACTGCGAGATCAGGGGTGAGCAGTTCATTGGCGAGTCCACGGACGCCGTCGGTGCCGAAGAGTCGTGTCATGGGATCCTCCTGTTGGTTGAAAGCGGGCCCATCATTACACGCCAGAACGTAATCCGGCGGTCACCTCCGCGTCGGGAGGTGACCGCCGGTATGCAACGCTTTGCTCGGTGCGGCGAATACGGTGTCCGCGCCGCCGCGGTCAGCGCTTGGAGTACTGCGGAGCACGGCGGGCCTTGTGCAGACCGGCCTTCTTGCGCTCCACAATGCGCGCGTCACGGGTCAGGAAACCGGCCTTCTTCAGGGCCGGACGGTTGGCCTCACGGTCAATCGCGTTCAGGGCGCGGGCGATACCCAGGCGCAAGGCTCCGGCCTGACCGGAAATTCCGCCGCCGTTGATGCGGGCAACCACGTCAAAGCGGCCCTCGAGCTCGAGGAGCGTGAAGGGGGCGCGCACGAGCTGCTGATGCAACTTGTTGGGGAAGTAGTCCTCAAGCTCACGGCCATTGATCTTCCACTGGCCGGTGCCGGGAATGAGGCGGACGCGGGCAACGGCCTCCTTGCGGCGGCCTAGCCCCATGCCAGGGGCGGTGATGGACTGGCCGCGCCCTTCGGTGGGCGTGGATTCGGTGGTGTAGCTGGCGGGGGCGTTGTCCTCGTCCAGCGCGTCGATGTCGACGGTGGTCTCAGCCACGATGTGTCTGTCCTTTGCTTATCGGGTGCCGGGCGCTGGGCGCTTACTGGGTGACCTGGGTGAGCTCGTAGCTCTGCGGATTCTGAGAGGCGTGCGGGTGCTCCGGGCCGGCGTACACCTTCAGCTTCTTCAGCTGGGCGCGGCCCAGACGATTGTGGGGGAGCATGCCCTTGACGGCCTTCTCCACGGCCCGCTCGGGGCGGGTGGCCAGCAGCTCCCGGTAAGAGATGGCAGTCAGACCGCCCGGATAGCCGGAGTGGCGGTAGGCAAACTTCTTGTCGGCCTTACCGCGGGTAAGGACGACCTTGTCGGCGTTGATGATGACGACGTAGTCGCCGCAGTCCTCGTTCGGGGTGAACTGCGGCTTGTGCTTCCCACGGAGCAGGGTGGCAGCCTTGGCTGCGAGCTGGCCGAGCACAACGTCACTGGCGTCAATGACGTACCAGTTCTTCTTGACGTCGCCTGGCTTCGGTGTGTACGTGCGCACTGGCGTTGCCTTCGTTTCTTTTTGGCGGGCGGGCACGCGAATACAGCGCGGACGCTGGCATCGGCGGGACCGCCATGGTCAGATGAGGTGGTCGGAGCACCGGCCGCAAGTGGCGAGTGGGATGGCACCACGAACGTGATCGCATGCTGCACGACGTTGCCCAACCCTACCGGCAGCCGCTCTGAACGGTCAAAGCCGGTGGTGTCCCCGGGGCCGTGAAACCTGACACGCCCGCAGTCACTCGCAACAGCCCGGCACCCGGCGCAGGGTGCGGGCCCGCTCGGCCTGAGCGGCCAGATCGGCGTCGGCGGGGTAGCTGACAGCTTCTAGGGTGAGGCCGTGGGCGGGGGCTACGGGTGCCGCCTGTTCGCGGCTGCAGGCGGCCAGCAGCCGGGCAGGCCAGTCGACGTCTCGCCGCCCGGTCCCGACCGTGAGGGCGGCCCCCACCAGGGAGCGCACCATGGAGTGGCAGAAAGCGTCGGCGACGACGGTGAGGGTCACCAGGCCGCCGTCGGCGCCGGGCGCGTCGGCGGGCAGGCGCAGCCAGGATAGTTCTTTCAGGGTGCGGATGGTGGTGGCGCCCGCACGGGGACGGCAGTAGGACAGGAAGTCGTGCTCGCCGAGCAGGGGTTGGGCGGCGGCCTGCATGGCGTCGACGTCGAGGGTCTCGTTCAGCCAGAGGACCTGCCCGCGGCGGGCGGGGTCGCGCGGGGCACCGGTGGGGCCGCCGTCGGCAATGCGGTAGCGGTAGCGGCGGGTCAGGGCGGAGAAGCGGGCGTCGAAGGCGGCGGGGACCAGGCGCGCACCGTGCACTACGAGGTCCCCGGTGCCGCGGGGGGCCGGGACGGGCCCGTGCTGAGCCTCGCGGGCGAGCACGCCGGCGAGTCGATCCAGCAGGGCCTGCTCGGGGGTACGCGTCGAGCGCCCGGGTAGCGCCCGCCAGGCCGCGGTGGGTACGTCCAGGTGGGCTACCTGCCCGCACGCGTGTACGCCGGCGTCGGTGCGCCCGGCCACGGTCAGCCGCACCGGAGACCGCAGCACGGTGGCCAGGGCATCGGTCAGCACACCCTCCACGGTGCGCTGTCCGGGCTGGGCCGCCCAGCCGTGAAAACCGGTGCCGTCGTAGGCCAGGTCCAGGCGCACGCGCACCGACTCGGGGCGCGTCGAGTCGGGGGCATTGCTCATGGGCACCATGACACCACAGCCCGGGTGCTGCCTTAGCCCGTCCGCCTCGGTGCTAGACGTCGGGCCACGTCCCACTTGCACGACCTTGGTGTGCGTTCCACGACCACCCCGGGGTCGCGCAAAACACCCGAGGGTCGTGCAACGTGGCCCAGGGTCGTGCAAAAGCAACGGCGACATCTTCAGCAGCCAGCCCGGTCCTTCGCACGCGCACCCAGGGACGAAAGCTCTATCTGCGCAGCTCGGCCGCGGTGGCGCCCGGACGCCAGGCGCGCACGTAGCGCCGCGCCAGGTTGCCGGCCAGCACCGCGGCGACGAGCGCGGCCACCACCGTCAGCGCCAGCGCCGCCGCGGTGAATGCTGGACTGGGGTGCCACAGGGTGGCGAACTCGTCCGTTGTTCCGGTGACCTTGTCCATGCCCATGGGCATGATCTGGTAGGCGAGCACGCCGAATCCGCCCGAAACCAGCAGGGGCACGCCCGCGCTCCAGGCCGCGGCGGCAGAGGCTATCCGGGGTCGGCCCAGCAGGGAGCCCAGCGGCGCTAGTAGCGCGCCGAGCCCGCGGGCGTCGGTGGCGACAACCACCGCGAGCGCCACGAATACGCCAGTGAGCCCCACGATGGCGAGCGTGATGACCCAGTTGGCCTTGAGGAGGGTGTCCACGCCGGAGACGATCCACTCGGAGCGGAGGCCAACCACCGCACCCGGGATGCGCTCGCTGGCCAGCGCCTGCAACTGGTTAGTGTCCAGATCGCTGCCGTCCAGAGAGACGAGAACGAGAGTCTGGTCATCGCTTACCGCGGCGGTGGCATCCACCGCAGTGACATCCGCCAGCTGCGCTCCGGCCACGTAGCGTTGGCGAGCCGTGGTCAGGGTGGCGCGCTCGGCACCGCCGGCAGGGCAATCCAGCTCCAGTGCCTCGAGCGTCACGCAGTCGGCACTAAGCGTGGTCACGTCCTGCTGCAGCTCCTCGTCCCAATCAGCCTGACCCACGCCAACCACACCCGTATTCTCAGGCAGCGCCGCCACGAAGGCACTTGTGTCAATACGGCTGGTGATCTCCAGCACGCTGGTTCCGAAGGCGTCCCTGTTAGCGACTGAGCCGTAGTAGGCCACCCCGAGCGAGCCAACCCACAGCTGTACAAATCCAGCCATAAGGACCGCGGCGCACACCCCGGTGGCCAGACGCCTGCTGCGCACGGTCTGCCGCTGCAGCACCCGGCCTCCCACCAGGGCCCCCGGGGAGCGGCGCCACAGCCCTGCTCGCGCGAGCCCGGCGCCGATGGCCTGGGTGCAGACAGTAATCGGCGCCCACGCGGTTACGGCGACCACCGCGCCGGCCAGCGTGCACAGGATTGTCTTATCGGGCCAGTTCGGCCAAAGCTGCGGCACGCTGACGGCTGCCACAATGGCGAACAGGCAGATGGAACTGGCCAGCCCGCGGTTGGGCTCGCCACCCCGGGACCGGTACCTTCCTCCCAGACGCCGCACCGCGGCACGGGCCAGGATGAGCGCCAGGTTGGACACCAGCCAAGCCGCCAAGAGGGCCACGATGAAGACCACCAGGGCTGCGCGGGTGTCGGTTGCCAGGTACCGGGTATCCAGGAATGGGATGCTGATGTCCTGCAGGCAGGCGACCGCCAGCAGCACCCCGGCGCCTACGGCACCGACGAGCGTCGCACGCAGAAGCTCGAGCGCATCCACGATCGCCATATGGCGGCGCTGCAGGCCGATGGTCATGAACATCAGCCCGTCGCGGCGCAGCGACTGCGCGCCCACACAGGCACCGGCGGCCACGGTGATAAGCCCGGTGACTGACAGCGCAATGAGCGCCAGCGGCACTGTCTCGCCCTTGGGGCTGCCGTAGAGATAGCCGACGCCATGAAGCATCATGTCTTCGTCTTCCGGCGGCGCCCCGAAGCCCGAAACCGGGAACATCGCCTCGGCTTGCAGCGCATCGGAAGTTGGGCGCATGTACACGCGTCGCTCGGTGGGACTCTCTAGGGCGGTCGGGTCGATAGTGCCGACCACCTGTCCGTAGTTCAGGGCGGCATCTCCGGTGAGTTCTTCCGCGAGCTGTGGGGAGACCACCGCCTGGCCAGGCTCTGGCCACTGATCCACACCCGGGGGCAACGGTGCGTCACCGGAGAGCGGCTCGATCACGCCGATTGTCACGGGGCGGTCATTGCTGCTGCCGTAGGCGTAGTGGTACAGCAGTTGGGCGTCGTCTTCGGAGTCCACAAAGACCGGGGAGGCCGCAGCCGAGCGCTCGGTACGCAGGTCAACGGTGGCGGCGGCCAAGACGGCTCCGAGTGCCCCGACACAGGTGAGGAAGGTTCCGAGTGCCACTACGATTGCGCCGGCGCGCGTGCCGGCATGGGCATGCTGGCGCCGCAGCGCACGCGCAACCCCGACCAATCCCTTTAGCAGTGCACCACTCACAACTGTGGCTCCAGGCGTCCGTCGGCCAGGCGCAGCACCGCGTCGGCACGCTCGGCCACGCTCATGTCGTGGGTGACCAGGAGAATGCCACAGCCGCGTGTGCTCGCCTGCCCCAGCAGCAGGTCCACCACCGCCTGCCGGTTGTCGGGGTCGAGGGAGGCGGTGGGCTCATCCGCAACGAGCAGTTGGGGAGAATTCACCAGTGCGCGCCCGATGGCCACACGTTGCTGCTCCCCGCCGGAGTAGGTGCCCACGGGCCGTTCCAGTTCGGCCAGCCCCAACTCGCTCAGTGCGTGTTCAGCCCGTTTGCGGGCCTCGCCCGCGTCCACACCGGCGGCCAACGCGGACAGCATCACGTTCTCCACCGGGCTGAGTTCGTTGAGCAGGTAGCCGGACTGGAATACCATGCCGATAGTCTCGCGGCGCAGGCGCGAGGTCGCCCCGGACAGCCCCGCGTCCACCGGCTTACCGGTAATGCGAATCCTGCCCGCGTCCGGCTTCAGCAGTCCCAAGACGATCGACAGCAGCGTGGACTTGCCGCTGCCGGAGGGGCCCACTATGGCCACTGACCGCCCCGCAGGGACGGTCAGCGACACATCGTGGAGCACCTGCTGTTTGCCGTAGGAGAAGCTGACCCCGTCCATAACGAGGGCCGACACATCCGATTCGGGAGGCACGATGTTCGTAGCATTCATGGCGGGTATATGACTCCTACTAGACCGTTGGGCAACCTGCCCGTTCAGCCCCAGTTGGAGCAACGGTCGCTCGCCCGCTGAATATTCACACACGCTCTCACAGAGGTAACCCTGAAGCCGTAGGTCCGCGAGACCGAAGCCCCCCTCCCGGCAGTATTGTCGAGACGATTGCGGGTGTTGTTGACATTCGCATACACCGAGTGCTTTTCCGCAGCCGTATCCGTAATGGTGACCGTGTTACCGGAACGACTTGCGGACGCCCCCGTGGTTGACACCGCCACCAGCACCAACGCCAGTGACGCATACATCTTGGCACGGAATTCCCGGCCTGTCAACAGGAATTATCTGCGCCGCCAAACCAACACCTAGCGCACACACACCGTTACCCTAGTGCCAAGATGCGAGATTGTTGTGCATTCGTATGCGCTTATATCCTTTTCTCCGGCGCGGCGCGCCTTCACTTGTGGCCAAGCCACCGGTACGGCCGACATGCTCATTGAGCGCCGGAGGCGGTAGCGTCGGGGCGTGAGCACTACGACCACGCTCAGCGTCGACTGCGGCGGCGGCGGCATCAAGGCCTCCGTACTCGACGCCGACGGCGCCATCATCTCCCGCGCCCTGCGCACCCCCACCCCCTACCCGCTGCCGCCCGAGCTACTGGTGGACACCATCAAGGAACTGGCCGACCAGCTGCCGCCCGCCGACCGGGTGACCGTGGGCATGCCCGGCATGATCCGCCACGGGGTCGTGATCGCCACCCCCCACTACATCACCAGGGACGGCCCGCGCTCCCGGGTGCTGCCCGAGCTGGTTGAGGCCTGGGCGCGCTTCGACATGGGCGGGAACCTGGAGGCGGCCCTCGGCCGCCCCGTGCTGGTGCTCAACGACGCCGAGGTCGCCGGCGCCGGCGTCGTCACCGGTCACGGCCTGGAGATGATCGTGACCCTGGGAACGGGCCTGGGCAATGCCGTCTTCGACAACGGCGTGCTCGCGCCCCACGTGGAGGTCTCCCAGGGACCGGTGCGCTGGGGACTCACCTACGACGATTACATCGGCGAACACGAGCGGCTGCGCCTGGGCGACGCCCACTGGTCGCGGCGGGTGCGGCGCGTGGTTGAGGCGCTGCGTCCCATGTACATGTGGGACCGGCTCTACCTGGGCGGCGGCAACTCCCGCCGCATCACCGCCTTCCAGTTGAACAAGATCGGCGACGACGTCGTCGTCGTCCCCAATGAGGCGGGCATGACCGGCGGCGCCCGCTGCTGGGAGATGACCCGCCCCTAACCGCACTCCGCCCCTCCCCCGTGACGCGGCGGTGCCTGCCCGGCCCCGCCGCCGAGCTCGAAAACGGTGAGGGTCGGCCGCCCCGCGGCGACCGACCCTCACCTGATGCGCTGTTGTATGCAGCCCTACCGGGAACTCACCGGCGGCTCAGTCCTCGGCCTGCGTCTTCTCGGCCTCATCCTCGACCGGCGCCGCCTCCTCCGCAGACTCGGCAACGGGGGTGTCCTCGACCTCTGCGGCCGTCTCCTCAACCTCCGCCACGGCCTGCTCGGCCGCGCGCTTGGCGGTCCGCACGGCGTCGTCGACAACCTTCTTCTTGGCCACCGGCTCCAGCACCAGAGAGATCACCGCCATAGGGGCGTTGTCACCCCGGCGCGGAGCCGTCTTAATAATGCGGGTGTAACCGCCATCGCGGTCGGCCATCTGCGGGGCAATCTCATCGAAAAGACGGTAAACGGCGTACTTGTCCGTCACCTTCTTCATCACGGTGCGACGGGCGTGAAGGTCGCCGCGCTTACCCTTGGTGATGAGCTTCTCGACGTAGGGGCGCAGACGCCGAGCGCGCGCCTCCGTGGTCGTGATCGACTCGTGGACGATGAGCTGGGTAGCCAGGTTGGCCAGCATGTGGCGCTGGTGCTGGGGGGATCCGCCCAGCCGGGGACCCTTGGTGGGGCGAGGCATGTTGTCTCCTAGTGGAATGGCGAGCCGGCGTCAGGCCTGCTGCTCGTCGCTGAAGGTGGGGTTGGTGTAATCGCCCTCCGGGGCGTAGTCGACCGGGGACCCCTTGAGGGACAGCCCGAGCTCGGCCAGCTTGTCCTTGATCTCGGAGATCGACTTGGCACCGAAGTTGCGGATGTCGAGGAGGTCGGCCTCGCTACGCGCGACGAGCTCACCGACGGTGTGGATGCCCTCGCGCTTGAGGGCGTTGGATGAGCGGGCCTGCAGGTCCAGCTCGTCGATCATCATGGCCAGGTCCTGCTGCAGGGCCTGATCCATCGGTGAGGGGCCGACCTCAATGCCCTCGGCCTCCACGTTGAGCTCCCGGGCCAGCCCGAACAGCTCAACCAACGTCTTTCCGGCTGAGGCCAGCGCATCACGAGGGGTCATGGAGACCTTGGTCTCCACGTCAACCACCAGGCGATCGAAGTCGGTGCGCTGCTCCACACGGGTCGCCTCTACCGCGTAAGAGACCTTCTTGACCGGCGAGTAAATCGAGTCAACCGGAATGCGAGAGATCTCGGCATTAGGATCCTTGTTCTGGTTGGCCGACACGTAGCCGCGGCCGCGCTCAACCGTAAGCTCGATCTCCAGCTTGCCCTTCTCATTCAGGGTGGCGATCACCAGGTCGGGGTTGTGGATCTCTACGCCCGCCGGCGGGGTGATGTCGCCGGCGACGACGACGCCCGGTCCCGACTTGCGCAGGTACATCACCACCGGCTCGTCATTCTCAGACGATAGGACAATCTCCTTGATGTTCAGGATGATCTGGGCGACGTCCTCCTTGACTCCGGCGATGGTGCGGAACTCATGGGGCACGCCCTCAATGCGCACAGAAGTCACCGCCGCGCCCGGAATCGAGGACAGCAGTGTGCGGCGCAGTGAGTTTCCGAGCGTGTAGCCGAAGCCGGGCTCCAGGGGCTCCAGGATGAACCGCGAGCGGCGGTCCTCCTCGATGACCTCCTCGGAGAGTGTGGGTCGCTGTGCAATGAGCACTGGGGTTCCTTTCGTCGCGGCGCCCGCTATATGACGCCGTTACTCATGGTGTTGGCCATCGGCGCACGCCGAGGCCCGGTCCGCCGCTCAGGGGCGGAGCCAATGGCCGGCCCCGCCTGCCGCGGGCGCGGAGGCGAGGCATCGATAGTGGTTTCAGACGCGGCGCCGCTTCGGCGGGCGGCAGCCGTTGTGTGCCTGGGGGGTGACGTCGGTGATGGAGCCGACCTCGAGTCCGGCGGCCTGGAGCGAGCGGATCGCCGTCTCCCGACCGGAGCCGGGCCCCTTGACGAACACGTCGACCTTCTTCATGCCGTGGTCCTGAGCACGCCGGGCGGCGGCCTCGGCGGCAAGCTGGGCGGCATACGGCGTCGACTTGCGTGAGCCCTTGAAACCGACCTGGCCGGAGGAGGCCCAGGCGATGACCGATCCGGCCGGATCCGTCAGGGAAACGATGGTGTTGTTGAAGGTGGACTTGATGTAGGCGTGACCGTGCGTGACGTTCTTACGGTCCTTGCGGCGCGGCTTACGCGCAGTGGAACGAGTCTTAGGGGGCATGCTTCCTTCTTCGGATCAGATCTATTCCCCGGGCCTTCCCCGCCCGGATGACGGCTGGTTACTTGGCCTTCTTCTTACCGGCCACGGTGCGCTTGGGGCCCTTGCGGGTACGGGCGTTGGTCTTGGTGCGCTGACCGCGGACCGGCAGGTGCCTGCGGTGGCGCAGCCCCTGGTAGCAGCCGATCTCGATCTTGCGGCGGATATCCGCCTGGACCTCACGACGCAGGTCGCCCTCAACCTGGTAGCTGGAGTCGATGTGGTTGCGCAGGGCGACCAGCTCGTCCTCAGTCAGGTCCTTCACGCGGGTGTCCGGACTCACCCCCGTGGCCTCAAGGGTCTTGAGGGCGCGGGTGCGTCCGATTCCGTAGATGTAGGTCAGCGCGACCTCGACTCGCTTCTCGCGAGGCAGGTCGACGCCGGAAATGCGTGCCACTGTGTGGTTCTCCTATGTGTTCCCGGAGGTCGTCACCCATCCCCTCCACCGCCTACCGGTGGCCCCGGCCTCCAGGAACCGGGGGTGGTGGCGCGCAGCGCCACTGGGGTGAGTGCTGGATTGTTCGCCGCCGATACAGGACCGACGGCCCGCGGCAGTCAGCCCTGACGCTGCTTGTGCCGCGGGTTGTCACAGATGACCATGACACGGCCGTGACGACGAATCACCTTGCAGTTGTCACAGATCTTCTTGACGCTCGGCTTGACCTTCATGATGTTCCTCCGTCCCCCCACCGGGGAGGACTGTCACTTGTACCGGTAGACGATGCGGCCCCGGGACAGGTCGTAGGGGCTGAGCTCAACAACCACGCGGTCCTCCGGCAGGATGCGGATGTAGTGCTGCCGCATCTTGCCCGAGATGTGCGCGAGCACGACGTGCCCGTTGCTCAACTCAACCCGGAACATCGCGTTCGGAAGGGCCTCGACGACCGATCCCTCGACCTCGATGACGCCGTCCTTCTTAGCCATGTTCCTCCATCGGTGCTTTCTCGCTGGAAACTCCTCCCGGCGACGACGCCGCCGGCATGACACACCTGGCGGCCGCCCCACCATGCTGTTGCCAGTTTTGCGGTGGACATGACAGCGGGGCGCCACGCCTCAGGCGCGCCGACTGCCAACGATACGGCAAATCCGTCGTATCTGACCACCGCAGAGGGGCATTATCGGGCGGTGTTTCCCGACACACTGGACGGGGCACCCCCGGCGCGTCGCTTGCGCCGCTCCCATATGGCTGCCGCCAACTGCGACACAGCGTACAACGCCAGTCCAGTGACGAGTACCATCCTGCCGACTCTTTTGCCGTCGGGAGAAAGCACGGCCAATACCCGCCCCAGCACCGGCACATGGTACCGCCGCAGCCCCCGAATCTGCTCCGGCCGCACCGGCTCGGGGTCGGGCCTGGAGTTTGCGTCACCCTGGAATGAATAGGTCACACTGCCGTCGGCGCCAGCAGCCATCCCGACCACCCGATGGGTTACCAACACGTCGCTGTCCGCCGTGGGCAGGTAGGCGGCCACGTCGCCGATCTCCAGATGCGCCGCTCGCTCCCGGTTGAGCGACTCGACCACCAACAGGCTGCCCGGCGGCATGCCGGGCGACATCGACGCGGTCAGCACCACCAGCGGCACCCAACCGGTAATGGCGGGGACCAGGGCCAGGAGCATCACCCCGACCACCACCGCCGTGGCGGCGAGCGTTTCAGTGACTCTCGCCGCCACGGTCACCGACCCACGCAGCGCTGATGGGCCGCACCGCGCGTGTTTAGGGACGTGCGTTCTGCTCGAGGACAAGCTTGTATCCGTCGAGGCTGATGGTTCGCCCCTGGGCCTGCGGTGCGGCCTGCCAGCCCTCGCCGTGAATGCCGGCGGAGTTGCCCAGATTCTTCTCCGGTAGCGCAGAGGTGGTGTCGTCAGCGCCGATCGGATAGGTGATGGTGGTCTTGACCGTGCAAATCTTGCCGTTGTCCGCCTCGGTGAGCAGGCTGAGATTCGCCCCCTCACACTCGGCACTCTCCACCTGGGCCACGATGTCGTCGCCGAGCTCCTTGGCGTCTGGAGGCAGGACGGCGAAAGAGGCCCGCAGGTTCTTGCCCACCAGACTCACTTTCACCTGGGTGGTGTAGCTGACCACATCGCCGGGGACCACACGATCGGTCACCGGGTCGAACGGAACGGACGGGTCCGCGTCGGAGTCCTCGTCGGCCCGGTTGATCAGCCAGGAGTCCGAGCCAGCGACGGGACTGAGAGACAGACTCCCGGTGGTGATCCTGCCTGGATCAATCGCACGCTCGTCGTACCAGCGGGCGAAGGTGGCTCCGGAGCCGGTTACGAGCACAGCGGCGACACCAATGGCCACCAGAGCACGAGTGGGACGAGACATGGAAAACCTCCTGTAGTGGTTGTGATTGACAATGAGAGATATGGGTTGTTTCAAGCCCCCGAGACGACGACGTGTCAGGCCCTGGGGCGCAGTACGTCCTTGCCGTTCTCGCGGATCACCTCGAGTTCGCCCCTGTCCACCCTCTGCGACTGCATGGCGGTGGTCAGCGGATCGACTTGCAGCAATGCCGTGGTCCCGCGTACGAGCGCGAGGCTGTCCCGGCCGTCGCCATTCCAGTCACCCACGTACACCCGGTCCGAGGCCCGGCCAAGCACCAGCACGGTTAGGGGTCGGGCATCAGGAGTGTTATTCGCATACAGGATGACGCGGGTACCCACCCGCACGCCGTAAGTGGCGTGACCGTCACCGTCCCAGTCGCCCCAAAGCACGCTGCCATTGCCCGAGGCGGCAACTTGATCCACATAGGCCGGGCGGGCGGCTGCGGTGACCGTCACCACGCCGGAAGTGCTCGCCAGCGTCGCACCGTCGTCTCCACGCAGCTCAACGGTGAGCGTATGCTCACCCAATGCGGCGTCACGGGGCAGCGCCAGCTCGATGGCGGCATCGGCGCCGGACTCAAGCTTCATCTCCGAGGCACTCCATCCGGCCGGCAGACCGACCGCGACCAGCGTGCCACTGACTGCAGCTGCCACGGCGTCGGTTGCGGTGACCGAGACCCGAACGCTGCGCGTGCCGGTCTCAACGGTTGCGGGTGCGGCACTGATCGACGGGCATCGGGATCCGATCCAGCTCAACGGCAGGCTGCGGTAATAGATGCCCCTGCCATTGTCCTCACTGACCAGTCCGAGGCGCCCGTCCTGCTGGACGGCGATCGTCGAGTACCCGGTGTTGCCCGCCTGGAAGATGCGCTGGTTGGCCGGCAGCCAGGTATTCCCGTCGTCGCAGGACACCGAGATGGTGCCCCGGTCACGCGCACTCCATGAGTTGGTGCCCGGATAGCCCGGCGCATTGGTGAACAGCAGCACCTTCGCTCGCGGATCGTCGCCGGCGGCGTTGGGGAAGGCACGGATGAGCTGGGCGTTGTTACGCGAGTCCGGCAGATCCTGAGCGATTCGTTCGCCGGTCCAGGTGTGTCCGCCGTCGGGGGAGGTGGCGACGATGCGCCGTCCGGAGGAGTCACGGTCACGGGAATTGAGCATGAGCGAGCCGTCGGACAGCTCCACTACCTTGTTCTCATCCATATGGGTGCCGATGCCCTGACCGCGCTGCCACGTAACACCGTGGTCATCGGAGTACACGGAGAAGGCGATCTGGGGCCCGCCACGATAAGGAGCCTCGGTGAACTGCTGCACCAGCCTGCCGGCGTAGGCGCCGTGCTGAATCTGTATGCCCTGCCCTGAGGCCGCGAAGCGCCAGACGCTGGAACGGTCCGGGTTGACCACTTCCGTAATGACCCGGTGTGTCCAGGTGTAGCCGTTGTCGGTGGACGCGGAGACCTCCGCATGTACCACGTCGCGGTTATCGGGGTTGTTGTCACGCGACGAGGCGTTAGGTAGGCCTGCCCGAAAACTCTTGACATGGAAGTTGAAGATCGTGCCAGTTTGTTGGTCCACCACATACGACGGGTCCGAGTAGCCCTCAATCAGTGACGTGTCCGAGGTGGGATTGCCCCGGTGGATATAGGTCGGCGGCCCCCAGGTCTTCCCGCCATCGGTGGAACGGCGCTGGACGATCGAGTTGGGATTGGGCGAGTCGCCACCACTGGCCATCCAGTTTCCCGTGGGACGCTCATCGTAGGAGACCAACAGATCACCGTTCGGTGCGGTCGCGATGGCCGGAATCCGGTAGTTGACCCCGTTTCGACTCTCCGCCAAGGCCACCGGGTCGGTTATGTCGCCCTCTAGGCCCGGATCGGCGTCGGCAGCGGGTGCGGGTCCGGCCTGCGGGTAATCGCCAATGACACTCAGCGACGGAGCCGATGCGGTCTCCCGGTGCACCTCATTGCCCTCGGTATCGACAGCGGCAATGGTCACGGTCGGCTGCCAGCTCTGGTTGAGGGCATCGGCATCGGTGATCGTGTGCTTGAGGGGTCCGCAGCTGACGGTTCCTGCTTGGTCGGACTCGCATTGCCCGACGGCGTCGAAGGCGGAGTCGACCACCACGTAGCTGTGCTGCTGGGAGACGCCCGCGAGCGTCGCCGTATAGAGCACCTCATCCCCGGCACGGAAGACGGCGTCGGTGCTTCCCTGAGCGTTTAGGGAGTCGATCCAGAAGTGCGAGGCGCGTACGGATACGGGTTCCCCGCTGATCATTCCAGTGGTGGCGATTGTGTCTCCGACATAACCGGCCTGCTGCGTCTTCAGTGTCACGCTCGGCGTGAAGGAACCTGTCAGGACGTCTTCCTTGGTCACCACATGCGTGATGAAACGGTTCGCTGCTGTGGACTTGCAGTCCGTCTTGGTGGCCCCGGGATCGATGGAACGCCACTTGCAGCCGGCGTAGTTGGTGAGGTTGGAGTCCGTGACGGTCACGGAGCGCGTTTGCGTGGACCTATTGGTCACCTTCAGCTGGAAGCCGATCGTCTCTCCAATGTCATAGACGTCTTTTGGGCCGTCGTCGGGATCGAGCACGATCTCCACATCTAGCTCAGCAGCATCGACTATCACGGCGGCGGCCGGCACGGCAGTTGCCAGACCGGCGACGGCGAGCGCACCAGATGCGAGCAGCACCCCCAGCCGGCGAACAGAGAACCGCTTTGGTCTCATGGGATTCCTCTCGGTAGGGCATCATTGCCACGGGATACATCAGACGTGCGATGTCTGATGTCTAGCTCAGTGTAGCGAAACCCCGCTGGTCAGACAAATCACAAGAAGTCGGCGTCGACCGTTCAGCCGGACCGCGCTGATGCGGTACGTATCGCGAGCGGCATCACCCGCCATGTCGACCGACCTCCGCAGTAACGTCGACCGACCTCGGCAGTAACATCTACCGACCTCGGCAGTAACGTCGACCGACCTCGGCAGTGGGGGCGGGGATAGGTCAGTCGAGGGGGCGGGGCTGCAGGCCGTAGGGGGCCAAGCCCTCCACTCCCCCGTCAGGGTCGGTGAGCACCCACACTCCCCCGGGAACAAGCGCAACCGTGTGCTCCCACTGCGCCGCGCGGGCGCCATCCCGCGTGACCACGGTCCAGCCGTCGTCAAGCTCGTCCACCTCCGCTGAGCCCAAGGTCAGCATCGGCTCAATGGCTAGCACCATGCCGGGCCGTAGCCTGGGGCCCTTGCGCTTGACCGAGTAGTTGAGCACATCCGGGGCCATGTGCATGGCGGTGCCGATCCCGTGACCCACGTAGTCCTCCAGGATCCCCAGGCGCACGCCCTCCTGCTCGATCGTCGCCGCGACTGCGGCCTCAACAGCGTCACCCACAACATTCAGCCTTCCGGCCCGCCCGCCGGCGTCGCCGGCGACGCCGCGGGCGAGAGCGGCGATGGCATCCCACAGTGCCCGTCGGGTGGTGGTATCCAGCACCCGGTCGGCATCGGTGGCATAGCTGCCGCCGACAACCGTGGTGAAGGCAGCGTCACCGTGCCACTGGACGCCGTCGTCGTCGGAGATGTAGGCACCGCAGTCGAAGGTGACCAGGTCGCCGGCCCGGAGCACCCGCTGGCCGGGGATTCCGTGGACCACCTCATCGTTGACGGAGATGCACACGGTTGCCGGGTAGTCGTGGTAGCCCAGGAAGTTGGAGCGCGCTCCGGCGCGGGCAATGACGTCGGCGGAAACCGCGTCCAGTTCTCCTGTGGTGATGCCGGGGCGCACCGCCTCCCGCAGGGCAGCATGGATATCCGCGACCACGAGACCGGCTCGGCGCATGTGCCTTACCTGGTCGGGGCTCTTAAGCTGAATGCGTTCACGCGTCAGCATTTTGATCCGCCCGCATTACCCCGCTCAGGCGGTTACGCCGCGGGCAGCCAACGCCGTCATGATGCGGTCGGTGACCTGATCCAGCTCACCCACACCGTCCACACGCACCAGCAGGCCCCGCCGCTCGTACACAGCCGCCAGGGGCTCGGTCTGCTCGGCGTACACCTCCAGCCGTCGCCGAATCACCGGCTCGGTGTCGTCGGCGCGCCCCTGCTCGGCGGCGCGCCCCAGCAGGCGCTGCACCACCACCTCGGCGTCGGCGGTGATCTCCAGGACCACATCCAGGGCGAGCTCAGCTGCGGCGAGCATGGTGTCGAGCTCGTGGACCTGCGCCTCGGTGCGAGGGTAACCGTCCAGTAGGAAGCCATCGGCGGCGTCGTCGGCGGATAGACGGTCGGCGACCATGGCGTTGGTGACCGAGTCCGGCACGTACTCTCCGGCGTCCATGTACTGCTTGGCCTGTCGGCCCAGCTCGGTGCCGCCGGCCACATTGGCACGGAAGATGTCGCCGGTGGAGATGGCGGGGATGCCCAGCCGCTCGCAGATGCGGGCGGCCTGGGTACCCTTGCCGGCCCCGGGCGGGCCGAGGATGACCATGCGTGCGCTCATGCTAGGAACCCTTCGTAGTGCCGCTGCTGCAGCTGGGAGTTGATTTCCTTGACCGTCTGCAAACCGACCCCCACCATGATCAGGATGGTCGTACCGCCGAACGGCAGATTCTGGGACAGCCCCAGCTGCATCACAGCCAGCGTCGGCAACAGCGCGAGGATCAGCAGGTAGACGGCTCCGGCCGCGGTGATCCGGTTGATGACATAGCTGAGGTAGCGCACGGTCGGCTCTCCGGCCCGGATGCCCGGGATGAAGCCGCCGTACCGCTTCATGTTATCGGCGATCTCCTCGGAATTGAAGGTGATGGCCGTGTAGAAGAAGGTGAAAGCGAAGACCAGTGCACCATAAGCCACCAGATAGATCGTGTCGGTCTGCCGCAGGTTCGTAGCGATCCACTGCACCCAGGAGCTGGTGGGGCTGCCGAACTGCGCCACCAACTGCGGCATGGCCAGCAGTGAGGAAGCAAAAATCACCGGGATGACGCCCGCGGTGTTGATCTTGATAGGGATATAGGTGGTCGACCCGCCGTACTGACGCCGCCCAACCATGCGCTTGGCGTACTGGACGGGAATGCGTCGCGTGGCCTGCTCAACGAAAACCACCGCCAGCGTAGCCACCAGGATGACGGCCACCACCGCCAGGAAGCGAGACGGACCGCCGGAGCCACCCAGAATGGAGAAGAGGTTCTGCGGCATGCCGGCAACAATCGAGGTGAAGATCAGCAGCGACATGCCGTTGCCGATGCCGTGCTCGGTGATTAGCTCTCCGAGCCACATGATCAGGCCGGTGCCGGCGGTCATGGTCACGATCATCAACGCCAGATTCAACGGCGAGTCGTCGGGGATCACCGGCACCGAGCAACCGGTGAACAGGTTGCCGTTGGCGGCAGTGGCCACGATCGTGGCCGACTGCAGCACGCCCAGCCCGATGGTCAGGTAGCGGGTGTACTCGGTCAGCTTGGCGGTGCCCGATTGGCCCTCCTTGTGCAGCTCCTCGAAACGCGGGATCACCACGCGTAGCAGCTGGATGATGATGGAGGCTGTGATGTAGGGCATGATGCCCAACGCGAAAACGCTCAGCTGCAGTAGGGCGCCGCCGGAGAAGACGTTGATCAACCCGAGCAGGCCCTCATCCTGGCTCTCCCCCACACAGATCTGCACGTTGGCCAGATGCACACCGGGAGTGGGCAGCACCGAGCCGATCCGGAACAACGCCATAATTCCCAGGGTGAACAGGAGTTTTCTCCTCAAATCCGGCGTCTTGAACGCCTGGATGAACGCACTGAACACTCGGTCTCCTGATGGACGGCTGGTTGTGGATGTGGGGCATCGCGTCTGTCCACACCTGTGACGCATAGACAGACGCCCGGGCGGTACCCGCGGGAGAACCGCAGAGTGCAGCCCTGGGTCACACTACCCCTCTCGGCCGCACACGCCACGCCCGTACGTCGCTGCGAAACGGGGTATCGGTCACGCCGCCCTGCCCCGGCCCCGCCAAACCGGCTCTTCAGGTTCGAGGGTGTAGCAGCTGGTTGCGGAAGCCTCCGACGTGGATGAGGCCGCGGGTGATGCAATTGGTCAGGTTCGGCAAGCCCAGGGCGATGCCGCGTCAAGGTTCCAGGCGGTGCGTTGACCGCTTCGGTGGGCCCGTTGAAGATGCCGGGATGGTCGAAGTAGGCGAGTATGTCCTTGCGCCGCTGGTTCAGCGTCTGGCCCGCCGACTTCAGCTCTTCGAGGGTGTCAGGCAAACCGGTCTCGAGGGTCTTGAGGCCTTGTCCTTCTGGGTCTTGCCTTCGGTGAGGTTGTTGGCCCGATAGGCGGCCACGGATGGACCACCTGCCTGCGGTTGGACCACCTGCCTGCGGATGGACCACCTGAAACGCACTCTCAGACGGTCCAACGGCAGAAACCCGGTCCAAGTACGAGGCCGGCAGCCGACCGGACCCATACCCACACCACCCCCAACAACCACAGAAACCAACCCGGTCCACCTGAACGATGGGACGGGCCCGCAAACACACACCCACACGAACCAAGCCCTCAAACCCGAAGCGCCGCCGAACTCCGGTACGGCAACCGCGCACACCTAGAAGTTCCCGCCACACGCACGCGTTGTGAAGCCAGGCGATCTCCAGACACGGAAACTCCATAACGCGTGCGTCGGGGCCGAACCCATACGTCGGAGCCGGAGGCGTACGCGCGGGGCGTCAATAAGGGCGGCGGAATAACGGCTCCGGCCGGGCTGGGAAAATCCCTGCCCGGCCGGAGCCGTCGTATTCGTCATGCTGCGCGCCGACTATCGGATGCGACGCCTGTAGAGCTTCAGCCCCGACCGCCGCATCCGACCGGCACTCAGCGGCCCGCCAGCGTTCCGCCCGCGGCCTCGACCTTCTCCTTTGCGGAGTTCGACCAGGCGTCGACGGTGAGGTCAAGTTTGACCGTCACCTCGCCGCCGCCCAGCACCTTCACGAGCCGGCCCTTGCGCACCGCGCCCTTGGCGACCAGATCCTCAACGGTGACGGTGCCGCCGGCCGGGAACAGCTCAGCGATACGTCCCACGTTGACGGGCTGGTACTCCACCCGGTTCGGGTTGCGGAAGCCGCGCAGCTTGGGAAGCCGCATGTGCAGGGGCATCTGCCCGCCCTCGAAACCGGGACGCACCCGGTTGCGGGCCTTGGTGCCCTTGGTTCCGCGACCGGCGGTCTTGCCCTTGGAGGCCTCACCACGACCCACGCGGGTCTTGGCCTTCTTCGCCCCCGGTGCGGGGCGGAGGTCGTGCAGCCGGATGACCCGGCCCTCCTCCTGCTTGTTCGTGTCAGCCATCTCAGGCCTCCTCAACGGTGACGAGGTGCGCCACCTTGGCGATCATGCCGCGCACGGACGGGTTGTCCTCGCGGACCACGGACTGGCGGATCCGGCGCAGGCCAAGGGCCTTGAGGGTCTCGCGCTGGCGGCGGGTACCCCCGATCCCGGAGCGGACCTGGGTGACCTTGATCTGCCGGGCGTCGTGCTGTGTCTTTGCAGTTGCGGCGTCAGCCATCACGCACCCACTCCTTCAGCGGCCTTCTCGGCCTCCTTCTTCTCGGCCTCTGCGCGCTTGGCAGCCTCGCCCTCGGCCCGGGCGCGCAGCATCGACTGCGGCGCAATCTCCTCCAGGGGCAGACCACGGCGCACCGCGACCGACTCGGGCTGCTCGAGCTGCTTGAGCGCGGCGACCGTCGCGTGGACGATGTTGATCGCGTTCGAAGAGCCGAGCGACTTCGACAGGATGTCGTGCACGCCCGCGCACTCCAGGACGGCGCGAACCGGGCCACCGGCGATAACTCCGGTACCGGGTGAGGCCGGGCGCAGCAGCACAATGCCAGCGGCGTCCTCACCCTGAACCAGGTGCGGAATGGTGCGGCGGATCATCGGGACGTTGAAGAACTCCTTCTTCGCCGCCTCAACGGCCTTGGCGATAGCCGCGGGGACCTCCTTCGCCTTGCCGTAGCCGACGCCGACGGTGCCCTCTCCGTCACCAACCACGACCAGCGCCGTGAAGGTGAAGCGGCGGCCGCCCTTGACGACCTTGGACACGCGGTTGATGGTGACGACACGCTCGATGTACTTGTCGTCATTGCCACGGCCGGTGCCCCGGTCGCGGCGATCGTTGTTGCGGTCGCGACGCGCGCGGCCCTCGCCGCGCTCGCCCTCACGCCGGGCCGAGCCGTCAGACGACGCGGACCTGTCTCGCTGCGGTGCAGCCATCAGAAACTCCTTAACTCTCTCGTCGTCCGGCTCAGAAATCCAAGCCGCCCTCGCGGGCGCCCTCCGCTACGGCCGCCACGCGACCGTGATACTTGTATCCACCACGGTCGAACACGACCTTCTCAATACCCAGCGCCTTGGCGCGCTCGGCCACTAGCTCACCGACGCGGCGGGCCGCGCCGACCTTGTGGCCCTCAACGCCCTGAGCGGCGGCCTCGTGGGTGGAGGCCGAGCAGAGCGTATGTCCGATGGTGTCGTCGATGACCTGAGCCACCATGTGCCGGTTGGAGCGGCTGACAACCAGGCGGGGGCGCTCGGCAGTGCCGGACACGCGCTTGCGCACGCGCTGGTGGCGGATCTTGCGGGCAACGTTCTTGGTCTTGTCCCTCTTGATCGCATAAGCCATGGTCACTTACCAGCCTTTCCGACCTTGCGGCGCACGTTCTCGCCGGCGTAGCGCACACCCTTGCCCTTGTAGGGCTCCGGCGGGCGGATCTTGCGAATATTCGCGGCGACCTCGCCGACCTGCTCCTTGGAGATGCCCGAGACAATCACCTTGGAGGTGCCATCCACCTTCAACTCGATACCCTCGGGAGCGTCGACGACGACGGTGTGGGAGAAGCCGAGAGACAGCTCGATGCCGCTGCCCTTCTGGGCGGCGCGGTATCCGGTCCCGACGATCTCCAACTCCTTGGAATAGCCCTCAGTCACGCCGATCACCATGTTGTTGATCAGCGTGCGGGACAGGCCGTGCAGCGAGCGCGAGCGGCGCTCTTCATTCGGCCGGGTTACCAGGATGGAGCCGTCCTCCTGGCGGGCGACCGTCAACGGCTGGGCGATGGTGCGGCTCAGGGTGCCCTTGGGGCCCTTGACCGTCACATCATTGCCCTGAATGGTCACGTCCACTCCGGCGGGGACCGGAACGGGGAGACGTCCAATACGAGACATGTTTCTTCTCCGCTCCTTCTCTCACCAGACGTAGGCGAGCACTTCGCCGCCTACGCCCCGTGACTCGGCCTGGCGGTCCGTGAGCAGGCCGGAGGAGGTGGACAGGATCGCCACCCCCAGGCCGCCGAGGACCTTGGGCAGGTTGGTGGACTTCGCGTACACGCGCAGACCGGGCTTGGAGACGCGCTTGAGTCCCTGGATGGCACGCTGCCGGTTGGCACCGTACTTCAGGTTCAGGGTGAGCGTCTTGCCGACCTGGGCGTCGGTAACCTCGTAGCCGTCGATGTAGCCCTCGTTCTTCAGCATATTGGCGATATTCACCTTCAGCTTGCTGGAGGGCATGGAGACGGTCTCGTGGTATGCGTTGTTGGCATTGCGCAGACGGGTCAGCATGTCTGCGATCGGGTCTGTCATTGTCATGAGTGGGCCTGCGCCCTTCCTCGTCGCGGTTTCCTCTTCGGACCTGCGACGTAAGTTCTTACCAGCTGGACTTGCTCACGCCGGGGAGCTGGCCACTCAGGGCCATCTCACGCAGGCAGATGCGGCACAGGCCGAACTTGCGGTACACCGAGCGGGGCCGGCCGCAGCGCTGGCAGCGCGTATAGGCGCGGACGCCGAACTTCGGCTTGCGGTTCGCCTTCGCGATCAGAGAGGTCTTTGCCATGTCACTTCTCCTTGAAGGGGAAGCCGAGCTGCCGCAGCAGCGAGCGGGCCTCCTCATCGGTCTTGGCCGTGGTGACCACGGTGATGTCCATGCCGCGCACGCGGTCAATGGCGTCTGGGTCGATCTCGTGGAACACGGACTGCTCGGTGAGACCGAAGGTGTAGTTGCCGTTGCCGTCGAACTGCTTCGGGCTAAGCCCGCGGAAGTCGCGGATGCGCGGCAGGGCGATCGAGATGAGCCGGTCAAGGAACTCCCACATGCGGTCACCGCGCAGCGTGGCGTGGGCGCCGATCGGCTGTCCCGCGCGCAGCTTGAACTGGGCGATCGACTTGCGGGCACGAGTCACCTGCGGCTTCTGGCCGGTGATGGCTGCGAGGTCGCGGATGGCGCCCTCAATCAGCTTGGAATCGTGGGCGGCCTCGCCCACGCCCATGTTGACCACTACCTTGACCACGCGCCCGACCTGCATGACATTGGAGTGGTTGAACTCCTTCTGCAGGGCGGGACGCACCTGGTCGGCGTACTTGGTCTTCAGTCGGGGGGTGACGGCGGCAGCCGTGGTCTGAGCCGTGTTCTCGGTCATGGTCACAGATCCTCCCCGGACTTCTTGGCATAACGCACGCGCACCATGCGCTTGCGGCCATTGGGACGCACGCCCTCCTCGACCCTGAAGCCGACGCGGGTACGCTGCTTGGTCTTGGGGTCGATGGGCATCACGTTGGAGATGTGGATGGGGGCCTCGACGGTCTCGATGCCGCCGGCGCGGGCTCCCTGGGCGGTCTGGCGAGGACGCGTGTGCTTGGTGACGCGCTGCACGCCCTCGACCACAACCCGGTCCTCCTTCGGGATGACCCGAAGGACCCGGCCGGTCTTGCCCTTGTCCTTGCCGGCGATGACAATGACCTGATCGCCCTTCTTGACACGTGCCATGGGTCAGATCACCTCCGGGGCGAGTGAAACGATGCGCATGAACCTCTTCTCGCGAAGCTCACGGCCGACGGGGCCGAAGATGCGCGTGCCGCGCGGCTCACCGTCCTTATCCCTGATTAGGACGGCCGCGTTCTCATCGAAGCGGATGTACGAGCCGTCCGGGCGGCGACGTTCCTTGGCGGCGCGCACGACCACAGCCCTGACCACATCGCCCTTCTTGACGTTGCCGCCGGGGATGGCGTCCTTGACGGTGGCGACGATCTGGTCGCCGATGCCCGCATAGCGCCGACCCGAGCCGCCGAGCACGCGGATGCAAAGGATCTCCTTAGCACCGGTGTTGTCGGCGACCTTTAGTCGCGACTCCTGCTGGATCATTGAGTGTTCTCCTGTCGTCGAGCCGGTTCTCACCCCGCGCTTGGCGGGACGAGCCTGGCCGAACGTTCCTTCTTCCTGTGCGCAACACCCACCGACGGCGGGCCGACCCCGGTACGCGGGACCCGACAGACACAGGTGCACGGGCACGAGGTCTCTGTCGGGCGCACCTAGGGCGCGCGCAACTCCCCAACCCTAGTGCAATGCGGGTATTGACCGGTAGTCGAGCCGGAAGTCCGGGCCTGTGCCCTTGCTCACCGGCACCCGACGGCTAAGCGCAGACGGCTACGCCGCAGCCGACGGGAGAACCCGTGACTGCGGCGTAGCCGGAAGGTGAGTTGTGATGCGGCCGATCGGATCAGCCGGCCAACATGGCCCGAAGTGAGGTCACTTGGCCTTCTCGATGATCTCCACCAGTCGCCAGCGCTTGGTTGCGCTGAGCGGGCGGGTCTCCATGATCAGCACCAGGTCGCCGGGGTGGGCGTCATTGTGCTCGTCATGCACCTTGTACTTCTTGGAGCGACGCAGGACCTTGCCGTACAGGGAATGCTTGTAGCGCTCCTCGACCTCGACGACGATCGTCTTCTGCATCTTGTCCGACACGACGTAGCCGCGGCGCACCTTCCGGTGGTTGCGCTCGGGAGCGCCGGTGCCGGACTGCTCGTTCTGGCCGGTCTCGTTGTGGGTGGTCTGCTCGCTCACTTGGCCTCCTCGGTGCTCGGAGCAGTGCGGATGCCGAGCTCGCGCTCGCGCACGATGGTGTAGATGCGGGCGATGTCCCGGCGCACGGCCTTCATGCGGCCGTGGTCCTCCAGCTGCCCGGTCGCGGAGGCGAAGCGAAGATTGAACAGCTCCGCCTTGGCCTTGGAGAGCTCCTCTGCGAGTCGCTCGTTGTCCATGGCATCGAGGTCGGCTGGAGTCAGTCCCTTGGAGCCGATAGCCATCAGATGTCACCACCCTCACGAGTCACGAAACGAGTTTTCATAGGCAGTTTCGCCTGGGCGCGGCGCATGGCCTCCCGGGCCAATTCCACGTCCACCCCGCCCAGCTCGAACATGACGCGTCCGGGCTTGACATTGGCGATCCACCACTCCGGGGCGCCCTTACCGGAACCCATGCGGGTCTCGGCGGGCTTCTTGGTCAGCGGGCGGTCCGGGAAGATGTTGATCCACACCTTGCCGCCACGCTTAATGTGGCGGGTCATGGCGATACGGGCCGCCTCAATCTGCCGGTTGGTGACGTAAGCGGGCTCGAGGGCCTGGATGCCGTAGTCACCGAAGGCGATCTGGTTTCCGCCCTTGGACATGCCCGAACGGTGCGGGCGGTGCTGCTTGCGGTACTTGGTACGGCGGGGGATGAGCACGGCTCAGGCCTCCGTTCCCTGATCGGGGGCAGCGTTGTCGGTGGCCGGCGCCTGCTCGGCCTGCTGCTCGCTTTGGCGCGGGGCACGCTCACCACGGCGTCCACGGCGCTCGCCACGGCCCCGGCCACGCTGGGTGGACTCAGCCTGCTGACGGGCGAACTCGCGCTCGGTGATGTCGCCCTTGTAGATCCACACCTTCACGCCGATGCGCCCGAAGGTGGTCTTGGCCTCGTAGAAGCCGTAGTCGATGTTGGCCCGCAGGGTGTGCAGCGGCACGCGGCCCTCGCGGTAGAACTCGCTGCGGCTCATCTCCGCCCCGCCCAGGCGGCCCGAGCACTGCACGCGCACACCCTTGGCGCCGGCGCGCATGGCGGACTGCAGTCCGCGTCGCATGGCGCGACGGAAGGACACGCGGCTGGCCAGCTGCTCCGCGATGCCCTGAGCAACCAGCTGGGCGTCCAGGTCCGGGTTGCGGACCTCAAGGATGTTCAGCTGCACCTGCTTGCCGGTCAGCTTCTCCAGCTGGCCGCGCAGCCGCTCGGCCTCCACGCCGCGTCGCCCGATGACGATGCCGGGGCGGGCCGTGTGCAGGTCGATGCGGACCCGGTCCCGGGTGCGCTCAATATCGACCTTGGAGATGCCGGCACGTTCCATGCCGTTCTCCATCAGGCGGCGGATCTTCACGTCCTCGTCCACGAAGTCGCGGTAACGCTGACCGGGCTTGGTGGAGTCGGCGAACCAGCGCGAACGGTGGTCCGTGGTGATGCCCAGGCGGAACCCGGTCGGATTGACCTTCTGCCCCATTACCGGGCTCCTTCCTGCTTGGGGGCGTCGGCGCGATCGCCGACGACGACGGTGATGTGACTGGTGCGCTTGAGGATGCGGGCCGCACGTCCCTGGGCGCGCGGACGGAACCGCTTGAGGGTCGGGCCCTCGTCGGCGTACACCTCGGTGATGAACAGGTCGTTCTCGTCGAAGCGCTCACCGTCGCGCTCGGCCTGGTACCGGGCGTTGGCGATGGCGGACTCGATGACCTTGCGGACGGGCACCGCAGCGGCCTGCGGTGCGAAACGCAGCACGCCCACAGCGTCGACGGCGCGCTTGCCGCGGACCACGTCCACGACCCGGCGTGCCTTCATCGGCGTGCAGCGCACGTATTTGGCCTGCGCCTTGGCTTCCATGTTCTTGCCTCTCAAACTCTACGGCGCCCGTCAGCGACGCGCCTTACGGTCGTCCTTGACGTGCCCACGGAAGGTGCGGGTGGGCGCGAACTCACCGAGCTTGTGACCCACCATGGACTCGGTGACGAACACCGGGACGTGCTTGCGGCCGTCATGGACGGCGAAGGTGTGCCCGATGAAGTCCGGCGTGATGACCGAACGACGGGACCAGGTCTTGATGACGTTCTTGGTGCCCTTCTCATTTTGGACGTCCACCTTCTTCTGCAGGTGTTCGTCGACGAAGGGGCCCTTCTTCAGGCTTCGCGACATGACTGGCTCCTATCAGCGCTTCTTGCCGGTCCGGCGACGGCGCACGATAAGCCGGTCACTGGACTTGTTGGGACGACGGGTACGGCCCTCAGGCTTGCCCCAGGGCGATACGGGGTGGCGGCCACCGGAGGTACGGCCCTCACCACCACCGTGGGGGTGGTCCACCGGGTTCATGACCACACCGCGTACGGTCGGGCGCACGCCCTTCCACCGCATACGGCCGGCCTTACCCCAGTTGATATTGGACTGCTCGGCGTTGCCGACCTCGCCTACGGTCGCCCGGCAGGCGGCCTCGACGTTACGGATCTCGCCAGAGGGCATGCGCAGCTGCGCGTACTTGCCCTCCTTGGCAACCAGCTGCACCGAGGTGCCGGCGCTGCGGGCGATCTTGGCGCCGCCGCCGGGCCGCAGCTCGACCGCGTGAACCACGGTGCCGGTGGGAATGTTGCGCAGTTCCAGGCAGTTGCCGGGCTTGATGTCGGCCTCGGGCCCGGCCTCGATCCGGTCCCCCTGACGCAGTCCCTCGGGTGCCAGAATGTAGCGCTTCTCCCCGTCGGCGTAGTGCAGCAGGGCGATGCGGGCGGTGCGGTTGGGGTCGTACTCGATATGCGCGACCTTCGCGGGCACGCCGTCCTTGTCATGCCGCCGGAAGTCGATCAGCCGGTAGGCGCGCTTGTGCCCGCCGCCCTTGTGGCGGGTGGTGATACGACCGGAGGAGTTACGACCACCGGTCTTGCTCAGTGGCCGAACCAGCGACTTCTCGGGACGGTTGCGCGTCAGCTCACTGAAGTCGGAGACGGAGGAGCCGCGGCGACCGGGCGTGGTCGGCTTGTACTTACGGATTGCCATCTAGATCTTCTACCTTCCGTGTCAGTCCGTCACGTCGCCGAAGATGTCGATGGTGCCCTCACGCAGTGTCACGATCGCGCGCTTGGTGTCCTTCGACTTGCCGATGCCCGTGCGGGTGCGGCGGGTCTTGCCGCGGCGGTTGAGGGTATTGACCGAGGCGACCTTGACATCGAAGATGGATTCGATAGCGATCTTGATCTCGGTCTTGTTGGCGTCCGGGGCCACCAGGAAGGTGTACTGCCCGCGATCCATGCAGGTGTACGACTTCTCGGAGACGACCGGCGCGATGATGACGTCGCGGGGATTCTTGGTCTTGACGAAACTCACTTGGACTCCTCCTCACCCTTGCCGAGGAAGGCGTCCAGGGCGGCGGCGGTGAAGACGACGTCGTCGGAGTTGAGGACGTCGTAGGTGTTCAGCTGATCGGCCCGGAGCACATGCGCCTCGGGCGCATTGCGCAGACTCAGGCGAGTGAGATCGTCAGAGCCGGTGGCGACCACCAGGGACTTGGGGCGGTCCGTGAGGTTACGCAGGGCGGCCAGAGCCGACTTGGTGGACGGCCGCTCAGAGGTGACGAACTCGGTGATGACGTGGATGCGGCCGTTGCGGGCACGGTCGGACAGCGCCGAGCGCAGGGCAGCGGCCTTCATCTTCTTGGGGGTCCGCTGGGAGTAGTCGCGCGGCTGCGGGCCGTGAACGGTGCCACCGCCGGTGAACTGGGGGGCGCGGATCGAGCCCTGGCGGGCACGGCCGGTGCCCTTTTGCCGGTAGGGCTTGCGGCCACCGCCGCGAACCATGCCGCGGGTCTTGGTGGCGTGAGTGCCCTGGCGGGCCGCGGCCAGCTGGGCGACGACGACCTGGTGCATCAGAGGGATGTTGAGCTCGACGTCGAAAATCTCGCCGGGCAGCTGCGCGGTGCCGGTTTTGGCGCCCGTGGAGTCGACGATGTCGACGGTGATGGTATCTGCCATGGTGTCAGGCTCCCTTCGCGGCGGTGCGGATGACGACCACCGAGCCCTTGGGGCCGGGGATGGCACCGCCCATGAGCAGCACGCCCTTGTCGGTGTCGACGCCGCGGACCTTGAGGTTCTGGACGGTCGTGGTGGCGTGCCCCATGCGTCCGGCCATACGCAGGCCCTTGAAGATGCGGCCCGGAGTGGCGCAGGCGCCGACGGAGCCGGGCTTGCGGTGGTTGCGGTGGGCACCGTGGGAGGCGCCGACGCCGGCGAAGCCGTGACGCTTCATGGTGCCGGCGAAGCCCTTGCCCTTGGAGGTGCCGGTGACGTCCACGAGCTGGCCAACCTCGAAGGTGTCGGCGGTCAACTCCTGGCCCGGAGTGAATTCGCCGGCCAGTGAGGTGCGCACCTCGGCCACGTGCCGGCGCGGGGCCACCCCGGCCTTGGCGAAGTGACCAGCCAGAGGCTTGGTTACCTTGCGCTCGTCAATGTCGCCGAAGGCGAGTTGCACGGCCTCGTAACCGTCGTTCTCGATGGTGCGGATCTGGGTGACGACATTGGTGTCTACGCGCACAACCGTCACCGGACGCAGGGCACCGCTGTCGTCCCACACCTGGGTCATGCCGAGCTTGGTGCCGAGCAGCGCCTTCGTGGGCGCCGCGGACCGCTGATTGCTTGTCATGGCTTTCGTCCTCAGAGCTTGATCTCGATATTGACGTCGGCCGGCAGATCGAGCCGCATCAGCGAGTCGACGGCCTTGGGCGTCGGGTCGACGATGTCGATCAGCCGCTTGTGGGTGCGCATCTCGAAGTGCTCACGGCTGTCCTTGTACTTGTGGGGCGACCGGATGACGCAGAACACGTTCTTCTCGGTCGGCAACGGCACCGGGCCCACGACCGTCGCGCCCGCGCGGGTCACGACGTCGACGATCTTGCGCGCCGAGGAGTCGATGACCTCGTGGTCGTAGGACTTGAGCCGGATGCGGATCTTCTGTCCCGCCATGGCGCCTAACCTCTCTTGCTTTCGGTGACTGGTCCACGCGCTCGGGCGTGTCGCTTGGCGACGCGCGCCTCGGCCCGGTCAAGGGCTGGTGAACCCGTCTGGACACACGGAATCCCGATGGTGATCGGGTCCGTCAGACTGGATTCCGGGGTGGGCCCCCGGTGCGGCCTGTGCGGGCTGGGTGCCCGCCGGCTGGCCTACGTTATCAGCGCCCGGCCCGCATGTGAAAGCCGAGTTGCCCCAATGGGCCTGTGACACCGCGCACGGGTCCACGCGCTCGGGCGTGTCCCGCAGGGCTCGGCTCATCGTCGTGTCGTGACCGCGCGCGGCTCTCGGGGCCTGCCCGATCGCCACAGATACACCCCATCGAGCATGACTCCGGCAGCCAGCGCCACGGCCCACCAGGGGAAGCGGGGCACATTGGGGCGCTGGCCGGCTGCCGCCTGCCGTGGGGGTGTTGGTATCCGTTCTCCGGTAACAAGAATGCGGTGAGTGTTCACACCCAGCGGGGTGCATGTCACCAGGGTCACCAGGTCCCGCCCGGGTTCGGCCCGTAGCTCCTCGGTTCGTTCCGGCTCAACCACCTTGGTCTGCGTGACGCGGTAGGTCAGAACCTGTCCGAATACCTCAATGGTGAGTACGTCTCCGACCGCAACTTTGTTGAGATTCGTGAACATGGTTGCGGTCGCCAGGCCGCGGTGTCCGGTGATAACCGCCCTGGTACCCGTTCCACCCACGGGCAGCGAGGTCCCTTCCAGATGCCCCAGGCCCTCCAGCAGGGTTTCCTCCGAGGTGCCGTGGTAGACCGGCAGGTCCAGGTCGATTGCGGCGATGCGCAATCGCGCCATCAGACCGTCACCGTTGGCGTCGAGAATGGAGTTGTAGTCGAGTTCGGCTCCGGAACCGCCCACGCCGACCGGCACATTTCCATTGGCCTCCAGCACGGCACCGGAGCTCAGGGCCGCGTTGTACTCGTGGGCCAGGGCGAGCTGGGTGGCGGCGTCGGGATGTGCATCGTCCACCGCCCGGGCATAGTCCTCAATCACCTTGGACTGGTTGTACTGCGACACCCAGCTCGCGGCGCTGGGGTAGGCGAATACCAGCATGCCCGCCAGAGCCAAAAGTGCCGAGACCAGCGCCGAGCGCGACAGGCGCCGACCTGCGGCATCACCGCCCCCGGCGGGGGCGCGCCGGGACCTGGATGGAATCAACGACCCCCTCCTGTCATGACGTCTACGAGTGCGCGCGGTGGCGGGCAGGACCCGGGTCCTGCCCGCCACCGCGCCCGGTTTCAGCGCATCGACCTTACCGGTGGAGCGGACAATGCCGCCGCCACTGGACTCAGTCCCGCGAGATGCGTCGCTTGGAACGGGTTGCGAAGGCCCTGCCTACCCCGACCAGCACGAAGGCTGCGCCGAGAAGCATCATCAGCAGCGCACCATTGGCGCCCGTGAGGGGCAGCTGCGGCACATTCTGTTTGGTGTTGGGAACCGACAGGTCGTAGTCGGCGCCGGCGGTGACTCCGGCCGTGATCGCCATCGGGGTCTCGGCGTTGGCCGGCAGCACATATCCGGCCGGGGCGGCAGTCTCGACCAGGACATAGCAGCGCCGGGTGTGCTCGGGCACAACCGAGTCATCCGTGGCCACGCCGGCCTTCTGATCCACGAACAGACCCGGGATATATACCAGCCCGTCCGCATCGGAGGTGAAGTCGGTGACGCCGTCGACCGCGATGGGCTCGCCGACCTTCACCGCGTTCTCGCATGAGGAGGCGTAGGGTTCCTCGGCGTTGTAGACCTGGAAGGTGGCGCCCTGCAGGGCCCTGCTGTTATCGGCGTCGACCTTGGCTACGCGTGCGTCACCCCAGGAGGTGACCACCTTGTTGGTGGGCGTGCCCGGCTCATCCGGAGGGGTTACAGGCGGCTCCTCCGGGGTATCGCCCGGCGTGGTGTCGACGTAGAGATATGCGGTGTTCTCGATTACGCCGGAAGCGGGCACACTCACGGCCCTGGCGGTGAACACTACTTCGATCTGTGCATTCGGCCGGGTCTTCAGGAAGGCCAGGCCGGCCGCGTTGAAGCCGACCGACACGGTCTGTCCGGAGGTGACCGTGTAATAGGAGGACTCAACGTCGTTGCCGTCGATCTTCACCGAAGTCACAGCGCCGTCGGCCAGATTGGAGTCCAGCGGGTCGCTGACCACGAAGTACTTGAATGAGTCGGTGGAGGCGATGGAGGGGATCTTCGCCGTGACCGGGAAGGAGATCTGGGCGCCGGTCCTCAGGCCGTTGGCGGTCACCGCAACGCCCTTGAAGGGCGCCTCGACGACCACGTTCTTCGGGTAGACGTTCACGTCGTACAGCCACTCGCCATCGGGGGCGGCGGTGTTGGCGGCGTTGTTCGGGAAGGGGATGGTCACCAGGAAGGGTGCCGCCTTGGTCTTGACCGTGGCGGGCGCGCTGGTTTCACACACCAGGTAGGCGGCCACATTCAAGCCGTCGATACTCGTCTCACCCGCATTGTCGGTAGGAGCGCTGGCCCTGCCGTCGGGGGCAACATCGTGCCCGGACAGACTCGGTGTGCGGTCATCCGCCCCACAGGCGTCGGCCGGGACCACAAGATCTGCCAATCCGTTCCATGCGGCCTGAGTGGTTAGGTCCAGGTCGGTGATCCGGTAAGCGGTGAACACGACGTCGGCCACCGGCACTCCACCGGTCAGGGCACTGCCGTCAGGAGTGCCCTGGGCGCCCTGGGAGCCGGCCTCACGCTTGTGGATCAGAATCGATCCGGTCGCGGAGGTATCAATGTTGGCCAGATCGGCCGCCTGAGCCGTGACCGCCGCACCAAGGCCGGTCACGGCCAGGGCGACCGCCCCGAGGGCGGTGGCGAAGCGGCGCAAATGGCCGCGAAGAGGATTTCGCATGAAGTTGAGTTTCCTTTCAGCATTAGGGCATTTATGGGGCGATACGAATCGCCGTCGCGATCGGCCCCTGTGAGACGAGGGTGGGCCGGGCCGGACCGGAGGCGCGAGCCCGGGCCGCCGTACGGCGGACTTGCTATTGACGGATCTCGCGGCGCCTCCTGAACCCTGCGACGCCAGCGGCGAGAACCGCCAGGACTCCCCCACCGATCAAAAAGGCATCCGCACCCACACCGCCGGTAAGCGGCAGGGAGGGCACATCGGTTTTCGAGTTCTCGAAGGGCGTGTCGAATACGTAGTCGAGTTCCTCAGCGGTGATCACGAACTCGTGAGAGCCGGAGTCCACCTTGTATCCGGCCGGGGCGGCGGCTTCTCTTAAGGTGTAGCTCACCTCGTTCCACACCAGGCCGGAGACCTTGAAGGATCCGGGAGTCGGATCCTGATCGCTGTAGGCGCCGGGCGCGCAGGGCTCGGTCGCGCAGTCGTCGACGACCGTGCCGTCCGGCACCTCCGGGCCGCTCAAGTGCCAGGTCGATCCCGCCAGGGGTCCACCGGTGTCGGCATCGGTCTTCATCCAAGTCACCGAGCCGGTCAGCCGCTCATTGACGACGCCGCCGTCGCGAACTCCATCCGCGTCCTCCAAGGTCCCCTCCAGGGCCGCGCCGGATATTGAGGTGAAGGAGAAGGAGCCGGTGACGGGCCGGTAGCCCGCGGGCGCGACCGCCTCCGCAATGGTGTACTCGCCCCAGTGCAGTCCGGTGAGTCTGAAGGAGCCGGCCTGCGGATCCTGGTCGGCGTAGGGGCCGGATTCGCAGGTGCCGATGCAGTCGGTGACGCGGGTGCCATCCGGCACGCCGGGCCCGCTCAAGGTCCACTGCGCCCCGCCGATGGCGGTGCCATCGGCTTCTAGCTTCCTCCACGTCAGGGAGCCGGGCATGGCGGTGTTGGTGATCGTGCAAGTCACCCGATCCTGATTCCTGATCGTCAGGGCCGCCCGACCGTCGGTGGACTGTCCGACAAAGGAGGAGTACGCCTCCGAATCGGTTCCCGCGGTCTCGGCGCATTCCCACTGACCCGCCCTGTACCCGGCTGAACGCGGATCATCCGAGCTCTCGTACAGGGTCACCGTCTCCTGCCCTACGGCCCGCGGCTGACCGGTGTTTGCTCGCCCGGACAGGCTGATTGTTCCGTTCGCGCCAACGGTCCACTGCTGCGCAGACCCTCCGGCCGCCGGTTCGGAGACGTAGTCATTGTCAACCGTCTTGCGGAGTTGCAGCGTAGGGACGCGAATGGAGACCTTGTAGTCCTCGACCTCCCCGGTGGCGGTCATGCCGGTGGGCTTCATGCCGTTGCCGCCGTTGTCGTTGGTGATGCGCACGCGCAGGTAGCTGTCGGGAGCCGATCCGGGTTCGCCATCGACGGCGCGGACCACATCGGCGGGAACCGTCCAATTCAGCGTCGCCTCGCCGCCGGTGCACGGCACCTCATCGCTCTTCTCGGTCTCATCGAATACGCCGTTGCCGTTCCAGTCCACCCATCCGGCCGCCTTGCCGGTTCCTTCACAGCTGACGGTCTCGCTGTGCTGTTGACCGGGGGCGGTCCGGATCCCGTCGGCGATGTCGAGTGAATCCTCGTCGTCGAAGATGCCGTTGTGATCGTCTCCCAGGGCGTCGGCGCTGAAGGGCTGGTAACCCTCGGCGTCGATGCGCTCTCCTAGACGCGGGGAGCTGCGATCCAGGTACATGGAAGCCTGAGGCAGGACCCCGAACACGTCTGTGGTCCGCGAGATCTCCCCACCCTCCCACTTGGGTTGAAACAGCGAGCCGGCATGGCCGTAGCTCTGCGGCGCATCACCGAAGTCGGTTCCTATGATCAAGCCCAGGGCGACGGCGGAGTATCCGGATCCCTGCATGGTGACCGTGGCCCTGGTGGCGCCCTCCATGAATATCACCGCGTCGGGCCCACCCAGACCATTGGGCTTGGCGTAGCTTCCACCGCTCTGGTAAACGCACTCCAGATCCGAGGGCATCAACCGCAGGGTATGCCCCGAATCATATATCTGGGCATCGGTAGTGACCTGCTTGCCGGTGTCCTTGGAGATGCACTCGGCCGAACGAAGAGTGTCCAGCACCCGCCAGGTGACGGCCTGATCGGTGCTTGCCTGCACCCACTCATCAGCCCACTCATCCTGCGCCCATTGCTTGATGCCGTAACGGCGCGAGGAGGCCTCGGCGTCGGCGAAGACCAGGCCCGCGACGGGCACGGGAATGGCTGTTCCGTCTGGGGCCCGCAACTCGGCTTCGCAGGAGTAGTCCACGCTGACGCGGGAGGAGTAGCCGGTCGGCTCGGTGCTGGCACCCGCGGTCCCCCATTTCTGACCGTCCCAGGTCAGATCGCCGTTATAGGCGTAGCCGTTGGCAAGGCCAATGACCATGCGGTTGTCGTTGACGTAGTCGTCGGGATAGGTCAACCCGTCATGCCACACCTCGCCACCATCGCTCCATCGCCCGGGGCCTCCCACATTGTAGAGATTGTCCAGTGCATCGCCCGCCCAGGCGCCCGGAACCGTTGCCACCAGCGGGCCATTGGCCTGCTGGTCGGTCACATCGGTGGCGTGTCCCAGATGCCGCAGGTTCGAAAGCTTGCAGGTGGTGACCAGCTCCCCGGCCTCGCCGAGGTCCCGCTTGTTGATGTACTCCCTGTCCTCGCCCTCATTCAGCACCGGGACATTGGGCCTGGAAATACCTTTGAACTGCTTATCATAGTCCCCCCACTGCAGCCACTGGATCGCCTCCACATAGCGCCCTGAGCCCCCGGTCGCAAACAGGGCCGGCAGCGCGTCATCCGCCGTATCCGCATATGCGGATACCAACGGGGGAAGGGCGCCGGGCAACAGCACGGCACATATTCCGGCCACAACGGCCGACATCGCCGCGCAGCGAAAGACACGGCGAATTTTATGCACGGTCATGACACTCCGGATTGGGAACGACGGAACGCAGATTCGAGGACGCTTGGAAGCGCCTTTCGAACACCTGAGAGAGTACGGCATTCTTTCCCCGGCTCTTGCACGGCGAGGACTCCTTAAGGCCTCGATTGACCTCCTATCAAGCACCGTCGAATAACATCATCGGAGTCTCACGAATTAAATGGGGCGTGAATACAGGGAGGTCCCCCTGCCACCTGACGGCGGCAGGGGGACCTCCCTGAAATGCGGCGCCCGGAGCGCCTCAACGCGGAGCGGTCGTCACTTGATGATCTTGGTGACGCGGCCGGAGCCGACGGTACGGCCACCCTCACGGATGGCGAAGCCGAGGCCCTCCTCCATGGCGATGGGCTGGATCAGCTCGACCGACATCTCGGTGGTGTCGCCGGGCATGACCATCTCGGTGCCCTCGGGGAGGGTGATGACGCCGGTGACGTCCGTGGTGCGGAAGTAGAACTGCGGACGGTAGTTGGAGTAGAAGGGGTTGTGGCGACCGCCCTCATCCTTGGTCAGGATGTAGACGTGACCCTCGAACTCGGTGTGGGGGGTGATGGAGCCGGGCTTGCAGACGACCTGTCCGCGCTCGACGTCCTCGCGGCGGGTTCCACGCAGCAGCAGACCGCAGTTCTCACCGGCCCAGGCCTCATCCATCTGCTTGTGGAACATCTCGATGCCGGTGACGGTGGTCTTCTGCGCCTCGCGGATACCCAGGATCTCAACCTCGGAGTTGATCGGCAGCTTGCCGCGCTCAACACGGCCGGTGACGACGGTGCCGCGACCGGTGATGGTGAAGACGTCCTCGATCGGCATGAGGAAGGGCTTGTCCATGTCACGCTCGGGGGTCGGGATGTACTCGTCGACCGCGTCCATGAGCTCCTTGATCTTGCCGGCCCACTCGGCGTCGCCCTCCAGGGCCTTCAGCGCGGAGACGCGGATGACCGGCGCCTCGTCGCCGTCGTAGTCCTGGGAGGACAGCAGCTCGCGGACCTCCATCTCCACCAGCTCGAGCAGCTCCTCATCCTCAACCATGTCGGACTTGTTCAGCGCGACCAGCAGGGCGGGAACACCGACCTGACGGGCGAGCAGCACGTGCTCGCGGGTCTGGGCCATGGGGCCGTCGGTGGCGGCGACCACCAGGATGGCGCCGTCCATCTGCGCGGCACCGGTGATCATGTTCTTGATGTAGTCGGCGTGACCGGGGGCGTCCACGTGCGCGTAGTGACGGTTCTCGGTCTCGTACTCGACGTGCGCGATGTTGATGGTGATACCGCGCTGGCGCTCCTCGGGAGCCTTGTCGATCTCGTCGAAGGGGGTGAAGGGGTTGAGGTCCGGGTACTCGTCGTGCAGGACCTTGGAGATCGCGGCGGTCAGCGTCGTCTTGCCGTGGTCGACGTGACCGATCGTTCCGATGTTGACGTGCGGCTTGGTCCGCTCGAACTTGGCCTTGGCCACTGGTGTCCTCCTGGGACTCGGGTAGTTCTCTTCGTCGGGAGTCGACTAACACATGTTAGCCGCACCGGCTGCGAGAGTGTCTACGGTGAATTGTTGGAAATCTTACTTGTACGGGTCGCCCCGGGCGCAATTCCGGGGCATCCGGGGCGGGTGAAACGGCTCTCGCCGCTCCCCCGCCCCCGGACGTTGGCTGCGGGTTACTCGCCCCTGGCCTTGGCGATGACCTCGTCGGCGACGTTCTTGGGAACCTCGGCGTAGGAGTCGAACTCCATGGAGTACACGGCACGCCCCTGCGTCTTGGAGCGCAGGTCGCCGACGTATCCGAACATCTCCGAAAGCGGGACATTGGCCTTAATGACCTTCACGCCCTGCGCGTCCTCCATGGACTGGACCATGCCGCGCCGGGAGTTCAGATCGCCGATCACGTCGCCCATGTACTCCTCGGGGGTGCGCACCTCCACGGCCATGACCGGCTCGAGCAGAACCGGCTTGGCGCGCTTGGCGCCCTCCTTAAATGCCATGGAGCCGGCAATCTTGAAGGCCATCTCGGAGGAGTCGACCTCGTGGTAGCTGCCGTCGACCAGGGTGGCCTTGACGTCCACCATGGGGTAGCCGGCCAGCACGCCGGTGGTCATGGCCTCCTGCACGCCGGCGTCCACGCTGGGAATGAACTCGCGCGGCACGCGACCGCCGGTGACGGCATTGGCGAACTCGTAGTGCTTGTTCGCCTCCTCCTCATCGGCGTTGTCATTCACAAGCGGCTCGAAGGTCATGAGCACCTTCGCGAACTGACCGGAGCCACCGGTCTGCTTCTTGTGGGTGTATTCGACCTTGTCGACCTTCTTGCGGATGGTCTCGCGGTAGGCGACCATCGGGTTGCCGACATTCGCCTCCACCTTGAATTCCCGGCGCATACGGTCAACGAACACGTCCAGGTGCAGCTCGCCCATACCGCCGATGACGGTCTGGCCGGTCTCCTCGTCGAGTTCAACCGTGAAGGTCGGGTCCTCCTCGGAGAGCTTCTGGATGGCCACCCCGAGCTTCTCCTGGTCGCCCTTGGTCTTGGGCTCAATGGCCACGTGGATGACCGGGTCCGGGAAGGTCATGGACTCCAGGATGACCGGGTCGCCCTGGGCACACAGGGTGTCACCGGTGGTGACGTCCTTCAGGCCGATGAAGGCGTAGATGTGGCCGGCGTGGGCCTCCTCCACCGGGTTCTCCTTGTTGGAGTGCATCTGGAAGAGCTTGCCGACACGCTCCTTACGACCCTTGGTGGCATTGAGGACCGTGTCGCCCTGCGAGACCTTGCCGGAGTAGACGCGCACGTACACCAGCTTGCCGTAGAAGGGGTGCGTGGCGACCTTGAAGGCCAGCGCAGAGAAGGGCTCGTTCTCATCCGACTTGCGGGTCAGGACCTTGGACTCGTCGCCCGGGGCATGACCTTCGACAGCCGGCACGTCCAGCGGCGAGGGCAGGTAGTCGAGCACGCCGTCGAGCACGGGCTGGATGCCCTTGTTCTTGAAGGCGGATCCGGCGAAGACCGGGAAGGCCTGGCCGGCGATGGTGAGCTTGCGGATGCCGCGCTTGATCTCGGCGACCGTGAGCTCCTCCCCCTCCAAGTACTTCTCCATGAGCTCGTCGTCGGCCTCGGCAACCGTTTCGACAAGTTCGCCTCGCAGCGCCTCGGCGCGAGAGACCAGCTCGGCCGGAATCTCCTCGTACTCCACCACCGAGCCGCGAGTGTCCTTGCCGTCGGCGTCCTTCTCCGGGAAGCGGATGGCCCGCATCTCGATAACGTCGACGACGCCGGAGAACTCGTTCTCGGCACCGATGGGGAAGTTCACGACGATCGGAGTGGCGTGGAGCCGGTCACGGATCGTCTGCACGGAGAAGTCGAAATCCGCACCCAGCTTGTCCATCTTGTTGATGTAGCAGATGCGGGGCACGTTGTACTTGTCCGCCTGGCGCCACACCGTTTCGGACTGGGGCTCAACGCCCTCTTTGCCGTCGAAGACGGCGACCGCGCCGTCGAGCACGCGCAGTGAGCGCTCGACCTCGACCGTGAAGTCAACGTGGCCGGGGGTGTCGATGATGTTGATCTGGTTGTCTTTCCAGAAGCAGGTGGTGGCCGCGGAGGTGATGGTAATGCCGCGCTCCTGCTCCTGCTCCATCCAGTCCATCGTCGAGGCGCCATCGTGCGTCTCGCCGATCTTGTAGTTGATTCCCGTGTAGAACAGGATGCGCTCGGTCACGGTGGTCTTGCCGGCATCGATGTGAGCCATGATGCCGATGTTGCGGACCTTGGTGAGGTCAGTCAGCACGTCTAGTGCCACTAGTGATGTCCTTCGTTCGTATCGTGAGGGAGTTGGCGCCGCCCGGATCCGGTGGGCCCGGCCGACTTGCGGATGATTACCAGCGGTAGTGAGCGAAGGCCTTGTTGGACTCGGCCATTCGGTGCATGTCCTCGCGCCGCTTGACGGCGGCGCCAAGACCGTTGGAGGCATCCAGGATCTCGTTCATGAGGCGCTCGGTCATGGTGTTCTCGCGCCTTTGACGGGAGAAGTCCACGAGCCAGCGCAGGGCGAGGGTGGTGGCGCGGTTGGGACGAACCTCCACCGGGACCTGGTAGGTCGCACCGCCGACGCGGCGGGAGCGGACCTCCAGCGAGGGGCGGATGTTGTCCAGGGCGCGCTTGAGCACCGAGACCGGATCCTGTTCGGTCTTGGAGCGCACGCCTTCCAGGGCGCCGTAGACGATGCGCTCGGCCGTCGCCTTCTTACCGTCGAGCAGAACGCGGTTGACCAGCTGGGTGACGACGGGCGAGCCGTAGACGGGGTCTACAGCCAGCGGGCGCCGGGGAGCGGGACCCTTACGGGGCATTAGTTCTTCTCCTTCTTGGCGCCGTACTTGGAACGTGCCTGCTGGCGGCCCTTGACACCCTGGGTGTCGAGGGCGCCGCGCACGATGTGGTAGCGGACACCGGGAAGGTCCTTTACACGACCACCGCGCACGAGCACGATCGAGTGCTCCTGAAGGTTGTGGCCCTCGCCGGGGATGTAGGCCGTGACCTCGATGCCGGTCGACAGGCGCACACGGGCGACCTTACGAAGGGCGGAGTTCGGCTTCTTCGGGGTCGTGGTGTACACACGGGTGCATACGCCACGGCGCTGCGGACTGGACTTGAGCGCCGGCGTCTTGGACGCCGCGCGCTTGGTCGAGCGGCCCTTGCGGACCAACTGCTGAATCGTGGGCACTACTGATTCTCCATCTTGAAGTGCTTTCGGGCTGTCGTTGCCCACGTGCCGCCCCGCTCCCCCACAACGGCACACGCCACCACGGTGAGGGCCGGCCCGCCCGGCGTCGGCAGGGCCGACGGCGCAGCGTCCGGAGCCCCGTGGCGGGGCCCGTCGGTTCCCGCCGCGGCAGACCCGCGTCACCCATCGGCACGGGCGCCGACGGACTGGGAACGGAAATGGAGAACGGTGACCCGCGCGCGGGCACCGAAAAGCAAGCCTACCGGGCCGCGTGGCGCAGTACCAGGGTGCAGCGAGGTGGTCCCGGCCACGTACCACCCCACCGAGGTCGGTCGAAATAACCACCGAGGTCGGTCGAAGTGGCCGGGACTATGCGAGAGCCGCCACGGCGGCGTCGTAGTCGGGCTCCTGCCTGATCTCCGGTACCTGCTCGGCGTGCAGGACGGTGCCATCGACGTCGATCACCACCACAGCTCGCGACATGAGCCCAGCCATGGGGCCTTGTGCCAACGTGACGCCGTAGTCGTCACCGAAGCTTGAGCGGAAGGTGGAGCCGGTGATGACGTTATCCAAGCCCTCGGCACCGCAGAAGCGGGCGGCGGCGAAAGGCAGGTCGGCCGAGACACACACGACGGCGGTGTTGTCCAGATCGGCGACGAGCTGGTTGAACTGGCGTACGGAGGTGGCGCAAATACCGGTGTCGACCGACGGGAAGATATTCAGCACTACGCGGCGTCCCGCCAGCGCCGCCGAGGTGACCGGGGCCAGATCCGCGCCGGCCAGTTCGAAGTACGGCGCCTTGGAGCCGACGGCGGGCAGGTCACCAACCGTATTGATCGGATTGCCTTCAAGAGTGATGGTAGCCATGGGCCAATGGTGACATCTCCTGCGTCATCCCTCACCCTTGGCGGCGCGAAGAATGTCCAAAACACGGTCCTTTCCCGGCACGTTCACGCCCAGCGACTCGACCCGGTTGATGGCCGCGTCGATCTGTTCGACGTCGACCGCATCGGCGTATGCATAGGCCTGCGCGATGGTCTGGTCCTTCAAGGCAATCGCGCCGTAGTAGGCGCCTCCCACCGTGGCGGCTGTGGGCAGCACCAATGATGCCAACAGCAGCAGCACCGCAGCCTTCTTCGGACGGGCCCGGGCCACCGCCACGATCGCGACGATGAAGGCTATGAAGGCGAGCACTCCACCAATCCCAAATGCTGCGGCCGCCGTCGTATTGATCAGCGAATGCTCCCCCCGAATCAGGTTGAAGACATTGAGGGAGATCAGCACCGTGTACATGCCCCAACCGAGCAGCGCGGAGGCGAGCAGCACCATTACGGTTCCTAGGGGCGTGGCGGCGGTGCGGCGTCGTACCGGCGACGACGGCAGGCGCACGGGCATCGGCGGGGCTACCGGCTGTCCATACCCGGATTCGGGCAGGGGCTCGGGTCTGCTCGACGACGCCGCACGGCGGCCACCGTTGGCACTGACCGGCAGGGCGGCAGTGGGGGCCGGGCCCACATCGGCGGGGACGTATGAGGTTGGCAACGCCGCGGTGGGCGTGTCGTCCCCGAACTCCTCCTCCGGTCCCACCGCCCGGGTCGGCTGGGAGTCCTGCCACTCGGCCTCAGCTGTGACTGGATCTTGGCTTCCATCCCGGCTGTTGCGGCCAAATACGCTGACGCGCCTGGTCGCCCCGCCCTCCGAGTGCGAACCGATCGGATATTCGGGCTCTGACGGGGTGGACATGGCCTAGCCTCCTCATCGATACATGCGGACATTTACGCCTACACCATACCGAGACATCGCGCCCGGGTGCACGCGCCTGGACATGGCGCAGCCGCGTATCCGGCACCACCACTTACACCATCTCATCCCCGATCCTCAAGACCCCTGATTGATGCAAGTGGCCGGCCGAACTCCGGAATGGAGTTCGGCCGGCCACTTCAGGCAGGTGCGCCGGAGATGTCAAAAACCGTAGAACACCTGGGAGTCCTTCACGGTGATTGTCGGCTCACCACCGCCCTCGGGCCACTCGATCTTTCCTGAGAACGCGTAGTCGTTCGTCCTGTCCTCGGGATTCTTGTTCCAGTTGCTCGGGTTCTCGCGGAAGGTGAAGGTGATGGCACCGCTCTCAAACGAGTCACCCCTGACCCTCACCTCAGTGGCCGGGGCAGTCACTTTCAGAGAGTCCAATTTGGTTGACCGCAACGGGTAGGGGCACACGTCATCCATGTTTCCGGGCGGGGTGACACACTGTGTGGCCTGGGCGTTGACCGCCTCCAGCACCAGGTCCTCCAGTGTCTGGGTCGGCTCGCCGTTGACCTCCACCCCGCCGGTGAAGGAGGCGTCTACGGTCAATGAGTTCTGGTCCGGCTCAAGATAGTCGGACACGCCAGCGCCGACGCCCAACTCATAGATGCCGAAGTACACGTACTGGGTGGTCGACGCCCCGCCGTACTCGGAATCCTCCAGAGGCACCTCGGTGCCGCCGACGGTTATGGCATCAAGGGAGTCTGAGCGCAGCGTGACCTCCCGGACCAACGGGACATCGAGTTCCCAGGTATTCAGCAGACCGAACTCCTTACCGCCGGCCTTGACCGGGACTGAAATCGGGAAACGCTGGCCGTCCAGGGACAGCGTGGCGGTCACGGTCAGCCGCTCGCCTCCATCCATGCCCTCCCGTCCAGAGACAATATCCGCGCCATTCGGCGAGGTATTCTGCGCGTCCTGCGTCACCTCCACAACCTCGATACGGGAAGTCGCGGCCCCGAGCACCTCGTCCGTGAGCAGCAGACGTTGAGCATTGGGGACGCCGGGATCGACCATGGCGTTCGCCTCGGAGGCGCGACCATCTGCGATAAGGCTCAGATACGACTCAACCACCTGCTCCGGTCCGCGCCGGGAGTTGAGCACGTGCACGGCGACGGCGCCAATACCCACAACAACGAGGCATGCCAGCAGCACCCCGACGACCAGTTTCACCCGTCGTCGGGAGGCCTGACTCATAGGCTTCGGCTCGGGCAGCGGGGGCGCAGCGGCACCCGCAGAAGCCGCACTCGTGGGCACAGTCACCGGTGGAGCCGGCACGGTGGGCGCTGAGGGGGCGAAGTTCGACGTCGGAGCAGGAGCCGGACCCGCCTGAGTCGGTGCCGCTGTGGGCGCCGGCGCCGCAACGGGATCCTGCGAGATTACCGACGTCGGCGCAGCCGCATCGGGGGCGCCGTCGTAGCCTACCGGAGCAGAGCTCGAGGCCGGTGTCGGCGCCGCGGGAGCCGGCATTTGCGCCGCGGTTGCGTCGTAGTGGGGAAGACCTGTGATCCATTCATCGACTGCACGGCTTCCTGCGCACAGTCGCAGGAAGGAGTTGGCATTGGCGTAAAGCCACGTGGGCACGACTTCCGCCAGCACGGAGACGGCCAGCACGAATACGGTCAGGGTCAGGCTTGACCACCAGGCCGGACTGACATGTCCGGAGGTCTGCGGCCCGAGGAAATCCACCGAAGCCCGCGCCGGCGCCAGCACATGCAACACGATCAATCCGATCACGAACGCCATGGAGGGCAGCGGCCAGGCCCTACCCATATTTGCCGCTGCCAACCGAGGTCTGCGCACCCCGATGCGAGCTGCCGCCACAATCGCAAGCAGCGCCACCGCGGCGAACAGAAGAACCGACCAGAACCCCAACAAGTCCCATGCGAAAAACGTTTCTCGCAGGGGGATGTCCTGCGCTCCCAAACCGATCCCGCGACCTGCGTCGCCGGCGATCGCACCGAAGGTGCCCAGGGTCAGCGCGTAGAGGAGCAGATTTCCCGCAAGCACTGGGATCAGTGGAATCACCCCACTGACGTCGTTGGCGAGCGCGGCAAACGCGGCGCCAACGACGCCAACCGTCCCCAGCACAATGCCGCTCACCAGCGTCAGCGCACCGAACTCTCGCAGCACCTGCCGCGCGCCCACGGGCACGCGCACCATTAGCAACAAGCCGGCACGGGCCATGAAGAGAGCTCCGAAGACAATCACCCACACCGTCATTGCGATCCATCCCGCAGACGCCGTGACTGTCATCTCGCCCCGGCCTCCCGGGTTATATGTGGGCAGCCCGCAGAACAGGCAGGACACGATGGCAACCGCCGTCGCCTCCACCACGGCGCGCAAGGCCACCACCCCCAGGGGTCCTTGCGAGAAATCACTAGTCGCCCGACGCCGAGCCAGTACAAAGACGCCGACGGCGACTGCCACAATGGTGCCCAGCGGTAACAGCGTGAACGCCCCGTCGGCCGAGACGCCGAGCATGCTCGTGGCGCTGACGTTGATCCTGCCGCTGAGGCCGAACCCCATCAAAACGGGCAGCATATTGCCCGATGCCGGCAGCTCTCGGCCCCCCAGCGAACCGATTCCGGCCAGCATAAGCAAGGCCGAGAGAAGCGCTGCTCCGAGCACCACCGCAATTGTCAGTCCAAGGGTTGCCAGCGCCGCGCCGCTGGCCAATGGGGCCAACGCAGCGCCCAAGACGCCGGCTGAGGCCGGTTGGGCCGGCGGAGCCGGGTTAGGCGTAGGCGGCAAAGGCGGGGGCACGGCGGTGCCCGACGGTTGAGCACCTGCCGGCCCGGGCGCGGCGGCGTAGGCCGAGTACGCCGCGGGAGGCGCCGGAGGCGCCGGAGGCGCGGGTGGATCGGATACAGGCGCCGCTTCGGTTTCGGGGGCGGCCGGGACGCCGTCAGCCGAAGGTTCGGAATCGGGAGGAAGTGGGACGTTGGTCATTAGAAACCTGTGTCTGTAGGAAAAAGGTTGACGAAGCTACATCGTTACATATGCTCCTGTTCCGCGCAATCGGCGCGCGCACCGTGAGACGCGTGAGATGACAGCGGCTTCGTCAGCAAGACAACGGCCCCGGCGAGCAGTGTGCTCGCCGGGGCCGGCTCACTAGCCGCGGAGGCTGCCCGCCGCCCGTCAGCTTCGGGGTGTCAGAACTGGAAGTCTTCTGAGGAGGCGTTGAAACCGGTGCGGAAGTCGTCAGAGAAGTCCGCGCGGAAGTCACCGCCGAAGGAGAAGTCGTCCAAGGCCACCGAGTCGCCAACGCTGAAGGTGTCGCCACCGGCGTAACCGGCCCGGGAGAAGACCTCCGCCTTAACCTCCTCGGTGGGCTCGACCTCTATATCCGCGTACCGGGACAGGCCCGTGCCAGCCGGGATCAGCTTGCCCAGGATCACATTCTCCTTCAGGCCCAGCAGCGGATCCGACTTGCCGTTCATGGCGGCCTCGGTGAGCACGCGCGTGGTCTCCTGGAAGGACGCGGCGCTCAGCCACGAGTCGGTCGCCAGCGAGGCCTTGGTGATGCCCATCAGCTCGGTACGCGCGGACGCGGTCTTACCGCCCTCCGCCATCACCCGACGGTTCTCCTCGCGGTAGCGGGAAACGTCCACCAGGTCGCCCTGAAGGAGGTTGGTGTCGCCGGTGTCCAGCACGGTCACCCGCCGCAGCATCTGGCGGACGATGACCTCAATGTGCTTGGAGTGGATGTCCACGCCCTGTGAGCGGTAGACCTCCTGCACCTCATCCACCAGGTGGCGCTGCGTGGCACCGACACTGCGAAGACGCAGGATCTTCTTGGGGTCTACCGGCCCCTCGGTGAGAGCATCGCCCGGTTCGACGTGATCGCCGTCGGTAACCAGCAGCCGCTGGCGGCGGGATACCGGAACCACCAGGTCCTCCTCGCCGTCCTCCCGGGAGATGACCAGGCGCTTGCCGTCGGCATCGTCCTCAATCTTGAGTTTTCCGGCAGCCTCCGCCACGGCGGCCTCACCCTTCGGCGTGCGGGCCTCGAACAGCTCCTGCACGCGGGGCAGACCCTGGGTGATGTCGGCGGCGCCGGCCGCACCACCGGTGTGGAAGGTACGCATGGTCAGCTGCGTGCCGGGCTCGCCGATGGACTGGGCGGCGATGATGCCGACGGCCTCACCGATGTCCACCCGCTTACCGGTGGCCAGCGAGCGGCCGTAGCAGGCGGCGCAGGTGCCGACGGCGGAGTCGCAGGTCAGCACGGAGCGGCACACGACCTCCTCGATCCCGGCGTCGATGGCGGCGCGGATGTTGGCTCCGCTCAGGTCCGTGCCGGCCTTGATGACCACGTTCCCATCGGCGTCCACGGCGTCGCGGGCCAGCGTGGTGCCGAGCACGGTGGTGTCCAGAATGTCGGATACCTCCTTAGTCCGCTCCCCGCCGATCTCCATCCACCAGAACAGCCGCTTGGTCAGACCCTTGCGAGTGCCACAGTCGTCCTCACGAACGATCACGTCCTGGGAGACGTCGACCAGGCGCCGAGTCAGGTAGCCGGAGTCGGCGGTGCGCAGGGCCGTGTCGGCCAGGCCCTTACGAGCGCCGTGGGTGGCGATGAAGTACTCCAGGACGGACAGGCCCTCCCGATAGTTGGACTCGATGGGCCGCTCGATCAGGCGCTGCTTGGGGTCGGCCACCAGGCCACGCATACCGGCCAGCTGGCGGATCTGGTCCCAGTTGCCGCGGCCGCCGGAGGCGACCATCTGGTAGACGGTGTTGCGCTCGGGGAAGTTGGCGCGCATAGCCTCGGCGACCTCATCAGTGGCCTTGGTCCAGATGTCGATCAGCGACTTGTAGCGGTCGTCCTCGGTGAGGGCACCCAGCGCGAACTGCTCCTCGATCTCCGCGGCCTGGGCCTCGTAGTGCGCGAGGATCTCCGGCTTGGACGGCGGAGAGACCACATCGGAGAAGGCAACGGTGATGCCGGACCAGGTGGACCAGTGGAAGCCATTGGCCTTCAACTCATCCAAGCAGGCCGCCACCTCCACGCGCGGGTAGGACTCCGCCAGCGTGTTGATGATGTTGCCCAGCTTCTTCTTGTCAACGGTGTAGTTGACGTAGGGGAAGGACTCGGGCAGCGCCGTGTTGAACAGGGCGCGTCCGAAAGAGGTGCGCAAGGTGATCGGATCGCCCTCGCTCCAGCCCTCCGGGGCCTGCCAGCCCTCCGGGGCGGCGATGCCCTCCTCGAAGCGGATGTCGCAGGTGGCATTTACGTCCAGCCTGCCGAAGTCATAGGCCATCAGGGCCTCCGCGTAGGAGGAGAACGACGGCACGATCGGTTCTCCGTGCTCATCCTTGGCCACTTCGATATCCGGGTCGGGCTCCTGGGTGAGGTAGTAGGTGCCGATGATCATGTCCTGGGAGGGCATGGTCACGGGACGCCCGTCAGAAGGCTTGAGGATGTTGTTGCTCGACAGCATCAGGATGCGGGCCTCCGCCTGCGCCTCGGCGCCCAGCGGCAGGTGCACGGCCATCTGGTCGCCGTCGAAGTCGGCGTTGAAGGCACCGCACACCAGCGGGTGCAGCTGGATGGCCTTACCCTCGATCAGCTGCGGTTCGAAGGCCTGGATACCCAGGCGGTGCAGCGTGGGGGCGCGGTTGAGCAGCACCGGGTGCTCACGGATTACCTCGGCCAGCACGTCCCAGACCTTCGGGTTGGCCCGCTCGACCATGCGCTTGGCGGCCTTGACGTTCTGCGCCTCCTTGAGCTCCACCAGCCGCTTCATGACGAAGGGCTTGAACAGCTCCAGAGCCATCTGGCTGGGCAGGCCGCACTGGTGCAGCTTCAGCTGCGGGCCGACCACGATGACGGAACGTCCCGAGTAGTCCACGCGCTTACCCAGCAGGTTCTGACGGAACCGGCCCTGCTTGCCCTTGAGCATGTCGGACAGGGACTTCAGCGGGCGGTTGCCCACGCCCGTGACCGGGCGGCCGCGGCGGCCGTTGTCGAACAGGGCGTCGACGGCGTCCTGCAGCATGCGCTTCTCGTTGTTGACGATGATCGTCGGGGCGCCCAGGTCCATCAGCCGCTTGAGACGGTTGTTGCGGTTGATGACCCGGCGGTACAGGTCATTGAGGTCGGAGGTGGCGAAGCGGCCGCCGTCCAGCTGCACCATGGGGCGCAGGTCCGGGGGGATGACCGGGATGTTGTCCAGCACCATCGCCTCGGGGGCCGTGTCGGTCATGCGGAAGGCGTTGATGACCTTCAGCCGCTTGATGGCGCGGGTCTTGCGCTGGCCGGTGCCACCCTCGACGATCTCGGTAAGGGCGGCCGCCTCTGCCTCCAGGTCGAAGGTGCGCAGGCGGTCCTGAATGGCCTCGGCGCCCATGGCGCCCTTGAAGTAGATGCCGTAGTCGGCGGCCATGTCCCGGTACAGGACCTCATCGCCCTCGAGGTCTCCGACCTTGAGGGACACGAAGCGGTCCCACACCTTGTCCATGTGCTCCAGGGTGCGGGTGTTCTTGCGGCGCAGGGAGGCCATCTCACGTTCGGCGGTCTTGCGGGCCTTGTCCCGCTGGGCCTGCTCGGCACCCTCGGCCTCGAGCTGGGCCAGGTCCTCCTCCAGCCGGCGCTGGCGGGCCTCGATATCGGCCTGACCGGCCTCCTCGACGTGCTTCTTCTTGACCTCGAACTCGTTGCGCAGCGAGGGCAGGTCGTCGTGGCGGGCCTCCTCGTCCACCTCGGTCACCATGTGGGCGGCGAAGTAGATGACCTTCTCCAGGTCCTTGGGCGCAAGGTTGAGCAGGTACCCCAGGCGGGAGGGCACTCCCTTGAAGTACCAGATGTGGGTCACGGGCGCGGCCAGCTTGATGTGGGCCATACGCTCACGGCGCACCCTGGAGCGAGTCACCTCAACCCCGCAACGCTCGCAGACAATGCCCTTGTAGCGCACCCGCTTGTACTTGCCGCAGGCGCACTCCCAGTCGCGGGTGGGGCCGAAGATCTTCTCACAGAAGAGCCCGTCCTTCTCCGGCTTGAGGGTGCGGTAGTTGATGGTCTCGGGCTTCTTGACCTCGCCATGCGACCAGGACTTGATGTCCTCGGCGGTGGCAAGGCCGAGCTGGATCCTGTCGAACACGTTGGCGTCGAGCACAGTTCCTACTTCCGAATCAGAGTGGTCAGCTCAAAAGGTGTGGGGCTGCCAGTGCCGTGGTTCCACGGCGGCACCGGGCCCGTTTGTCCCCGCCAGGGCGCGCAGCGGCGTCCTGGCGGGGCATTGGGAGTCAGATCTCATCCACCGCCACGGCGCCCCCGCCGGGACGGCGCCCCAGGTCGAAGCCGAGCTCCTCGGAGGCGCGGCGGCCGTCGTCGTCGGTGTCATCCAGGCCAATGACATTTCCGACGGCGTCCAAGGCCTCCACGTTCAGGCACAGCGACTGCATCTCCTTCATAAGCACCTTGAAGGACTCGGGGATGCCGGGTTCGGGGATGTCCTCGCCCTTGACGATGGCCTCATAGACCTTGACGCGACCCGCCACGTCGTCAGACTTGACGGTGAGCAGCTCCTGGAGGGCGTGGGCGGCGCCGTAGGCCTCCATGGCCCATACCTCCATCTCGCCGAAGCGCTGACCGCCGAACTGCGCCTTACCACCCAGCGGCTGCTGGGTGATCATCGAGTACGGGCCGGTGGAGCGGGCGTGGATCTTGTCATCAACCAGGTGGTGGAGCTTGAGAATGTACATGTAGCCCACCGAGATCGGATACGGGAAGGGCTCACCCGAACGGCCGTCGAACAGCCGCGCCTTGCCATCGGGCTGAACCAGCTGCACGCCGTCCCGGCTGGGCAGGGTCGAGTCGAGCAGCCCCATGATCTCGTCATCGCGCACACCGTCGAACACCGGAGTGGCCACAGGCGTTCCGGGCTCGGCGGCCACACCGTTCTCCGGCAGACGCTGCGCCCAGGCCTGACCGTCCTGCCGGGCGGCGGCGGCGTCCCAGCCGCGGGAGGCCACCCAACCCAGGTGCAGTTCGAGCACCTGACCGACGTTCATACGGCTGGGCACACCCAACGGGTTGAGGATCACATCCACCGGGGTGCCGTCGGCGAGGAAGGGCATGTCCTCCACCGGCAGGATCTTAGAGATGACCCCCTTGTTGCCGTGGCGACCGGAGAGCTTGTCACCCACCGTGATCTTGCGACGCTGGGCGATATACACGCGCACCATCCGGTTCACGCCCGCCGGCAGCTCGGCGTCCTCAGAGGCCGCGTCGAACTCGCGTACGCCGGTGACGATGCCGTATTCGCCGTGGGGCACCCGCAGGGAGGTGTCACGTACCTCGCGAGCCTTCTCCCCGAAGATCGCGCGCAGCAGTCGCTCCTCGCTGGTGAGTTCCGTCTCACCCTTGGGGGTGACCTTGCCCACCAGGATGTCACCGCTGCGCACCTCGGCGCCGATGCGGATGATGCCGCGCTCGTCAAGGTTGGCCAGCGCCTCCTCGGAGACGTTGGGGATGTCGCGAGTGATCTCCTCGGCGCCCAGCTTGGTGTCGCGGGCGTCGACCTCGTGCTCCTCAATGTGGATCGAGGTCAGGATGTCCTCGGCGACCACGCGCTGGGAGACGATGATGGCGTCCTCATAGTTCAGTCCCTCCCAGGTCATGAAGGCGACCAGGAGGTTCTGCCCCAGGGCGAGGTCGCCGTCATCGGTGGCGGGCCCGTCGGCCAGGACACTGCCCACCTCCACGCGCTCACCCTCCGAGGCGAGCACGCGCTGGTTGTAGCAGTTGCCCTGGTTGGAGCGACGGAACTTGGCGACCTTGTAGACGGTCTCCGTGCCGTCGTCGTTGGCCACGCGCACGAAGTCGGCGCACACCTCAGTGACCACGCCGCCCTTGGCGGCTACCAGCACGTCTCCGGCGTCCACCGCGGTGCGCCGCTCCATGCCGGTGCCCACCAGCGGGGCGTCGGGGCGGATCAGCGGCACGGCCTGGCGCTGCATGTTGGCGCCCATAAGGGCGCGGTTGGCGTCGTCGTGCTCAAGGAAGGGGATCAGCGACGTACCCACGGAGACCATCTGCCGCGGAGACACGTCCATCAGGTCCACCTGGGAGGCCGGCACCAAGGCAGGCTCACCGCCCGTGACGCGGCATAGGACGTGGTCCTCGGCGAAGTGCCCGTCAGCGGTGAGCTCCACATTCGCCTGGGCAATGATGTGGCGGTCCTCGTCATCGGCCGTCAGGTAGTGGGTCTCATCGGTGACCTGACCGTCGCGCACCACCCGGTAGGGGGTCTCGATGAAACCGAAGGGGTTGATGCGTCCGAAGGTGGCCAACGAACCGATCAGGCCGATGTTCGGCCCTTCGGGGGACTCGATGGGGCACATGCGCCCGTAGTGGGAGGTGTGCACGTCACGCACCTCCATGGAGGCGCGCTCGCGCGACAGACCACCGGGGCCGAGCGCTGACAGGCGCCGCTTGTGGGTCAGGCCAGCCAACGGGTTGTTCTGATCCATGAACTGGGACAGCTGGCTGGTGCCGAAGAACTCCTTGATCGCGGCCGTCACGGGCCGGATGTTGATCAGGGTGTTGGGGGTGATGGCCTCAACGTCCTGGGTGGTCATGCGCTCGCGCACCTGCCGCTCCATGCGGCTCATGCCGGTGCGCACCTGCGACTGGATGAGTTCGCCCACGGCACGAATGCGCCGGTTGCCCAGGTGATCGATATCGTCATACTCGACGGCGATGTCCACGATCTCGCCGTCGCGTACGCCCTCAACGGTCTCAGCGCCGGCGTGCAGGGCGAGCAGGTACTTGATGGCGGCGACGATATCCTCGATACGCAGCACCGACTCGCTCAGATCGGCGGCGAGCCCGAGCTTCTTGTTGATCTTGTAGCGGCCGACCTTGGCCAGGTCGTAGCGCTTGGCGTTGAAGTAGAAGTTCTCCAGCAGGGTTCGGCCGGCCTCGACGCTGGGCGGCTCCCCGGGGCGGATCTTCTTGTAGATGTCCAGCAGCGCCTCGTCCTGGGTAGTGACCTTACGGTCCTCGTCCAGGGCGGTGGTCAGCGCCGGGTAGTCCTTGAACTCCTCACGGATCTCGGCCTCGTCCAGGCCCAGGGCCAGCAGGAATACCGCAATGTCCTGCTTGCGCTTGCGGTCGATGCGCACGGCCACGCGGTCGTTCTTGTCCACCTCGAACTCCAGCCAGGCGCCGCGCGAGGGAATGAACCGGACGTTGTAGACGTACTTGTCGGTGGCCTTCTCGGTGGTGCGCTCGAAGTACACCCCCGGGGAGCGAACCAGCTGGGAGACGACTACGCGCTCAGAGCCGTTGACGATAAAGGTGCCCTTGTCGGTCATGAGCGGGAAGTCACCCATGAAGACCGTCTGGGACTTGATCTCACCGGTGGTGAAGTTCTCGAAGTCCGCCACCACGTATAGCGGCGCGGAGTAGGTCAGGTCCTTCTCCTGGCACTCCTCGGCCGTGTACTTCGGCTCCTCGAAGCGGTGGTCGTGAAAGGACAGGGCCATGGTCTCGCCGAAGTCCTCAATCGGCGAGATCTCGTCGAAGATCTCTTCCAGCCCGGAGGTCTCCGGCAACGAACCCGGCTGGGCGGTGTTGGCGGCGTCCACCCGGGCGCGCCACTTCTCGTTGCCCACGAGCCAGTCGAAACTCTCGGTCTGCAGGCCGAGTAGGTTCGGAGCCTGCATCGGCTCGGCGATCTTGGCGAAATTGATTCGACGCGACGCGGTGCGCGCGGCGATTTCAGCGGCGGTTGGTGCAGAGGTGCGCGAGGCAGCCAAAGGGGATCCTTCCCTCATCTCGGGGATCACTCTGCGTACGCTGCGGCGCAGTCCCGGCGGCCATCCCCCATGCCCTGGCGGGTTTGCCGGCTGGTCGGGCCGGCCGCTGGGCGATGCCGCTGAAGCTAGTACACACAAGGTACGCGAAGAGCTAGCCTACACGTTCATTCCGCCCCGATCCACGCCGTGGCGGCGTTCCTTCTTGCGATTCCCACCACAATCCCGCATACTGCCCCGCATCCTTCTCCGTCGCCGTCATCACCCGTCGGAGGCGTTACGCGGCGCCGCCCCAACCACTCACTGGCGGTTGGGGCGGCGCCGCGTTTATGCGGTCCCCCGGCGTCGGCTCGCGGCCGGCGGTGCCGGGGACGGACTCACTTGAGGGTCACGGTGGCGCCGGCGCCCTCGAGCTGAGCCTTGGCCTTGTCGGCGGCGTCCTTGGCAACGCCCTCAAGGATGGCCTTGGGGGCGGCCTCGACGAGGTCCTTGGCCTCCTTCAGACCGAGGGAGGTCAGGGCGCGCACCTCCTTGATGACCTGGATCTTCTTGTCGCCGGCAGCCTCGAGGACGACGTCGAACTCGGTCTTCTCCTCCTCGGCGGCCGGGGCGGCGGCGCCGGGGGCGGCCACGGCGACGGCGGCGGCCGGAGCGGCGGCGGTCACGTCAAAGGTCTCCTCGAAGGCCTTGACGAACTCGGACAGCTCAATGAGGGAGAGCTCCTTGAAGGCCTCAATGAGCTCGTCGGTGGTCAGCTTCGCCATAATGGGCGTTCCTTCCTGGAAGTGGGGTCCTGCGCTGTCCTTGAGCACAGGGCGGTGTCGGTTGGTGGTTGGGGCGGCTCAGGCCGCGGTCTCCTGCTTCTCACGCAGGGCGTCAACGGTGCGAACCGCCTGGGAGGCGGGCGCGGCGAAGAGGTATACAGCCTTGGACAGGGACGCCTTCATAGCGCCCGCGGCCTTGGCCAGCAGGACCTCGCGGGATTCGAGCGAGGCGAGCTTGTCGACCTCGTCGGCGCTCAGGGCGTTGCCGTCCATGACGCCGCCCTTGATGATGAGGTTCTTGTTGTCCTTGGCGAAGTCGCGCAGGGCCTTAGCGGCCTCGACCGGCTCACCCGTGACGAAGGTCAGGGCGGTGGGGCCCTTAAGGTCGTCCACGAGCGCATCGAGTCCAAGGCGGCGGGCGGCGATGGAGGCCAGCGTGTTCTTCGCCACGGTGTACTCGGCGTTGCCGGCGAGCGAGCGGCGCAGCTCCTTCAGGTCGGCGACGCTCAGCCCACGGTACTCGGTGAGCAGAACGGCGTTGGCCTCCCGGAACTTGTCCGCCAGCTGTGCGACAGCCGCGTCCTTCTCAGGCCTTGCCATGGGCCCTCCTTCCGTGGTCTGCCGCAGGTCCCGGCATTGGAAAAGCCCCGCGCCGGTGGGCACGGGGCTCGCTACTGCGCTCGGAGGGCTCCGAGGGCCGCTGGGGGCTCGTTCTCACCTGCGCCGGCTCCGCCAGATGCGGACTTGGCCCCGCTCGCGCGGGGGACCTGCGGTCTTTGGCAGGCGCCACCTTACACGCCGCGCGCCCCGGCGGCGCAAGCCTAGGCACGCCGAGCAGCGGTGCTTTCCGTCACGTGTGGCTCACCAAGCCGGTAGGCGCGCGGCCCACACGCCCGCCATCTGCTCACCCGGCAACCACGGGCACCTGCGTGAGCCGCCAGGCGTAGGAGGTCACGCCGTCGCGCGCGCCGGGGTGGTCCACGACCACGGTGTCCTCACCGGTGTCGGGCCACACGACGCACAGGGTGAGTTGCTCCCCCTCGCGAAGTTTGTCCGTCAGTTCCAGTTCGGTAAGGGCCCGGTGGGCGCTGGTGCCCTCCAGCAGGTAGTCCACCGGGTAGATGCGGTCCGAGCCGGATAGCAGCGTCAGTCCGCCGGCGGAAAACACACTGGTCAGGCCGGCAAGTTCACCGCGCGCATTGGCGAGCACTTCCCCGGGATCATTGACCCAGCCGAGGTTCAAGGCGGATCCGGAACCGCCTGCGCCGCCCTTAAGCCTCAGTTCCCCGAAAAGCAGCCCGTCACGGCGGGTGACCTCTTCCAGGGTGATAATCACCTGTCCACCCGACGCATCGGTGGCGTCGACGGTCACGCCGTCGGGCCCGTGCCCCTCCGGACCGCCAGCCTCGGGCAGCGCAGCATCAACATCGGAGCGGGACAGGCTCCCGTCGGTGCCGCCGGTAGGGGTGATAACGATTTCAACTCGCCGGTTGATCTGGCGGTGGTCGTCCGAATCGTTGGGCACCTTCGGCTCGCTCTCCCCCTTCCCGGAGACGGTGACCTCCCAGGCACCGAGGTCCGTCAGTTCCCCCAGGCGGGTGGAAACTGCCTGTGCACGCTGCTCGGAGAGAGTCTGGTTGTGGGCGTCGTCGGCTACGTCGTCGGTGTGACCGACGATCTCCAGGTCGCCGCCGTCATACTCGGCGATGGTGCCCGCCACCCCTGTAAGCACGGAATCGGCGTCGTCGGACAATTCGGCGGAGTCAGAGCTGAAGGTGACGTCGCTGGAGACATCAACGGTGGTTTCCTCATCGGTAGTCAGGCCGGAGGAGGAACCGTCAAGTGCTTCAGCATAGCGTTCCAATGGCGCCGGAGTACGCAGCCGCGCATAGGGGTTGGCGGCCTTGACAATAGCCTCCACGTCGAGCCTGGGGGCACCGTCGGTGTCGGCGTCGAGAACCGGTACCTCCACGAAGCCGACGCAGGAGAGGAAAACGGTCACGGAGTCCACGTCAACGGGCCCGAAGGTAGCGCGCAGGTCCTGGCTCTTACCGGGCTCAAGCGGTTCGATAAAGACTTGCCAGCTAGTGGTGGACCACAGCTTTGAGCCGACGGTGTCGATTAGCCGCAGCAGCTTGTAATCGGCAACCGAAGTCAGCAGCCCGCCGATCAGGCGGTCACCGACGTTCACGGCCTCGGTGTTATTGCGCGCGGCCTCGGCATGAATGGGCAGAATGGCCAGTTCCTCGCCCTCATGCTCCGCGCGCACCACGGGGCCGACGTCGAGCGTCAGCTCCTGGCCCTTCAGGCTCGCCTGGATCTGGACGGCCTTGGTCTTACCGGCAGAGGTGGAGGAGCCCGCCGTCGGTGTAGTTGTCGCCTGCACCACCGGTTTGGGCTGATCGCCGCTGCAGGCGCTGAGAATGCCGACGCCGGCGAGCGCGGGCAGCGTCAGCACCGCGCGGCGAGGCAGACGGATGTCGACGCCGGAGCCGAGTCGATCGTGCATGGGCGCCCCTCTCATCACCGCTGGTGCTTTTACTTAGAGCCGTGGTCCAGAGCCGCAGACCGCGGCCCAGGAATCGCTACCACGCGCAGGTAACGACTCAGGTAGACCATACCGCGCCCGGGGTCGCCCGGGCCACCGCCCGCCTCACCCGTCGACGACGGGAATGTCGGTCAGACGGGCGGCGATCGCCTCACCCTCACAGTTCGTACCACCCGGCAGGTCGAGCGTGACCGTATCCCCGCCCACGTCCGGCCAAATCACGGGAATCTGAACCGAGTCGGCGGGGAGAACGTAGTCGCTCATGTAGTTGGTAAGGGGCACGTAGTCGTTACCGCCGCCAGGTTCCCAGTATTCGGCCGGCAGCTGCCTAACGCTGCCATTGAGCAACGTCAGGTTGCAGGCATGCTCCAGGCAGTCGCCCCAGTGGGCGCCCTGGGCAACATCCGGGAGCAGGAATGCCCCCCTGGGGTACACGTCTACCCCAAGGGCCTGCTCCACCCCCAGTTTCACCGTGCCAACTAGGAATCCGCCTACTCGAATGACTCGCTCCATGGACAGGGTCAGTGTCCCCCATTCGCCCACAGTAACGGCGACGCCCTGCGCCCCGGTTGCTACGGGTCCGGTCGTCTGCGGCGCAGCATCGCCGGCGGCGCTGTCCGAAGTCTCGCCCTCGGTTGGATCGTTGGGGATCAGCACGACCTCGACTCGCCGGTTTATATGCGCTCGCGCCTCGTCATCCAACCAGAGTCCCAGCCTGCTGCGCTCATTGATACGCGGAGTACGGTAATCGCCACCTTCGGCCGACACCTCCCAGCGTTTCAGGTCAGTCAGTTCGGCCAATCTCTCCGCTACCGCCTGAGCCTCCGCCGCGGCCCCGTCAACATCACCGTAGTAGAAATTCTTCGTCGAATATCCGCATACCGATACCGTGCCGCCCGAGGGGAAGGACGCCACCTGCTTCACGACGGCGGCGAGCATGTCGTCCGCCTGCCCGGACAGCTGTGGCTCCTCGGCGCTGTCTTCAGCGAAAAGCAGGTCACTTAGCAGGGTGACCGTGGTCTGGTCGTTGAGCACCGCCGTATCCGAAGATCCGTCGTCCGCAATGGCGAGGGAGCCGATGGGGAGAGGCGCGGTTTGCAAGGGGTATTGGTGTACAAGCCCCGCGTCGTCGATTATCTCGGTCACAGGGAAGTCGACCTCCTCCGAGGGTACCACCGGCACTCCCAGGGCAATCCCTAGATTGGGTAGGAAGACCTCCACCTCGCGTACGTTAGGGCCCACCGCACCGAATATGGGGAACAGCTCCACCGGTTTTCCCTGAACGACCCCGTATCGGCCGACGCCAGACTTTAAAGTCAATTCCAGATAAGCCTGCTCCTGAGCGAGCGACAGCATGTAGATCTGGGTCATGGTAAGCAAGTCGCCGGATGATGCAAAGACACCGGCGAGATCGATATTCTCCGGAGAGTCGGTGGCGATCTGGAGCCGCACCACCGTAAATCCGCCGTGTGCCGCGGCTGGCCCGACCTGCACCCACATGCGGGCATCCGCATATTCGGCCTCAAGTACGACACCGGCGTGAGCGCTCGCGCTGGTAGTTGGTGCTGGCACCCTTCCGTCGTCCTCGCAACCACCCGGAACGGCGCCAAAGGCCGCTGCAGCCGTCCCTAGCAGCAAACGACGACGCGATAATGCTCCTGGTGTCTGGTCGTAGATGTACGAGCCACTCGGCATCGACGCCTCCATACCTCTTGGTGGTGAACACGCCGACCATAGGAGCCCGGTTATGCCATGTCCATGGGCAGCCCTATCCGTGCTTCGACCGTAGGCCCCGGGGGGCGCTCACCCTGTAGGTGCGCGGATCGGCGACACGGCTGGTACCGTGGCGCCTACGCCTCAAAAACGGGGACGCCGGTAAAGCACGCCGCCTACGGGAAGATCGGGATCCGATTGGAGTAACGCGTTCCAGGTAGGACGATGCCCGCCGCTGCGGGAATCGCCCGCCCGAATATATGCCGAGAGCTACCCGACTGGGGCGCCCCACCTGCGGGGCTCGCCTGACAGGGACGACGCCAATGAACCCTCACCAATGCATCCTCAGAAATGAATCCTCACCTACCGCGGAAACCGGTTCTTCCGGTTTGCCCCGTGCTCGCCGAGTTCGGTCGTTATTACCATCGAGTTCGGTTGATATGACGATCGAGTTCGGTCGACGTGACGATCGAGTTCGGTTGGTGGGGCTGGTGGGGTGGGGGAAGTGTCCAAATGCGGCACAAACGAGGATGCCGTCCCCGAAGCCGCCCACTAGATCCGCATGGTTCCAACGAATCTGAGGGCGTGCGCTGGGAGGGGCGGGGAGCTTGTGCCGATTCTGGACACTTAGGCGAGCAGGCGCAAGCCTACCGCCGTGGTGTGGTGGGCAGGCCAGGGGGTTGCCGAACTGGCCCCTCCTTACCGGCCTGAACCGGCACCCCGCACCTGGACCGCCTGCCTGCCCGCGGACCACCTGGCTACGTATGGACCTCCAAAACGAAGAGCCCAATAACCCGGAATCTATGGCCTTAGAGAAACCGAGCGGGCACCTTGGACTGCCGAGCCGGCGGAGACATAAATGCGCGGACACACAAATGCCCCGCGACCCTATTAGGTCACGGGGCAGAACCCTTACTTCGACACTCCCATGCCAACCGCACCATCTCGGGCGAGCCCGTCCTTGGTTGGTTGGGTGTTGGGTTGTGGGTGGGTGTGTGGTGCCGGCGGTGTCTTACTCTCCCGCCCGCCTGTGGGGGGCAGTACCATCAGCGCTGGGGGGCTTAGCTTCCGGGTTCGGTATGGGATCCGGGCGTTGCTTCCCCGCTATGACCACCGGCACCACGCATCCGCCAACAACCCCTGACCCTTGGGTGGGGTGTGGTGGTGGCTGGTGTGCTGGCTGGGTTGTGAACCGTACAGCGGATGCGCCCAACCACCCCGCCTTGTTTTGTTTCGGGGGGGTGGTTGCCTGCCACCAGGGCGTTGGCACTATTGTGGTGCGGGCCCCTAGTGGTGTGGGGTTTGTCATTGTGCGTGTTTGCCGGGGATGCTTCCCCGGTTTGTTGATCTGTTGTTGGTGGTGTCGTGCTCGGGTGTGGTTACCCAACGGCGCTACCTGCTTGCTTGCCCACCTGCTTGATTGTGGTGGGTGCTTGCCCACCTGCTTTGTTGTGGTGGGTGCTTGTGTTGTATCGGCTGTTGTTAGTACCAGTCAGCTCACAAACAGGATTCACCCCACAGGGGCTGCCTGCTTCCACATCTGGCCTATCAACCCAGTAGTCTAACTGGGAGCCTACCAAACCCCCCATGTGGGGGGTTTGCGGAGACCTCATCTTGAAGACGGTTTCCCGCTTAGATGCTTTCAGCGGTTACCCGACCCGAACGTAGCCAACCAGCCATGCACCTGGCGGTACAACTGGCACACCAGAGGTTCGTCCGTCCCGGTCCTCTCGTACTAGGGACAGCCCTTCTCAAGTCTCCAACGCGCGCAGAGGATAGGGACCGAACTGTCTCACGACGTTCTAAACCCAGCTCGCGTACCGCTTTAATGGGCGAACAGCCCAACCCTTGGGACCTGCTCCAGCCCCAGGATGCGACGAGCCGACATCGAGGTGCCAAACCATGCCGTCGATATGGACTCTTGGGCAGGATCAGCCTGTTATCCCCGGGGTACCTTTTATCCGTTGAGCGACGACCCACCCACACGGGATCGCCGGATCACTAGCTCCCACTTTCGTGCCTGCTCGACCCGTCAGTCTCACAGTCAAGCCCTCTTGTGCGCTTGCACTCAACACCTGGTTACCGACCAGGATGAGAGAACCTTTGAGCGCCTCCGTTACCTTTTAGGAGGCAACCGCCCCAGTTAAACTACCCACCAGGCACTGTCCCTAACCCGGATCACGGGCCCAGGTTCAGACGCACGCCACCATCAGAGTGGTATCCCAACAACGACTCCACAACCGCTAGCGCGACCGCTTCACAGTCTCCCACCTATCCTGCACAAACAATAGCGGACGTCAATACCAAGCTGCAGTAAAGGTCCCGGGGTCTTTCCGTCCTTCTGCGCGTAACGAGCATCTTTACTCGTAATGCAATTTCGCCGAGCTCATGGTCGAGACAGCAGAGGAGTCGTTACGCCATTCGTGCAGGTCGGAACTTACCCGACAAGGAATTTCGCTACCTTAGGATGGTTATAGTTACCACCGCCGTTTACTGGGGCTTAGACTCACCGCTTCACCCCACAAAAATGGGACTAACAGATCCTCTTAACCTTCCAGCACCGGGCAGGCGTCAGTCCGTATACATCGCCTTACAGCTTCGCACGGACCTGTGTTTTTAGTAAACAGTCGCTCCTCCCTGGTCACTGCGACCCTCACCCCTAGCCCGCACAGGGCTTCAAGGCTCGGGCCCCCCTTCTCCCGAAGTTACGGGGGCATTTTGCCGAGTTCCTTAACCATGATTCACTCGCCCGCCTGGGCATACTCTGCCCGACCACCTGTGTCGGTTTAGGGTACGGGCGGTGAAGCACCTAACGTCGAGGCTTTTCTAGGCACCACAGGATCACCCCACTATCCCCCACCAAACAAGCAGGGTCACCATCACGCCTCACCCAACCCCCCAAAAACAGGGAGGCATGGCACCCGGATTTACCTGGGCGCCGGGCCACACGCTTGAACGGGACAAGCCATAAGCCCCGCCGGGCTACCAAAGTGCGTCACCCCTGTTAACACGCTTGCCTACCAGCACGGAGGACCCCCAGACCCACCGGCCCAACCCCACCCGCACGCCCGAAAGCACACGAGCGAAGCAAAAAAGACCAGCCGGGCGTGGGTTAGCACCCGCACGTCAGCATGGGCGGTACTCCACCGGTACGGGAATATCAACCCGTCATCCATCGACTACGCCTGTCGGCCTCGCCTTAGGCCCCGACTCACCCAGGGAGGACGAACCTGCCCCTGGAACCCTTGGTCATACGGCGCCGGGGAATCCCACCCCGGTCTCGCTACTCATGCCTGCATTCTCACTCCCACGCCGTCCACCCACGGTCACCCCCGGGCTTCACCCAACGCAGGACGCTCCCCTACCACCCGCCCACCCCTAAAACAAGGGGCAGACAGGCCCGCGGCTTCGGCGGCACGCTTAAGCCCCGCTACATTATCGGCGCACGACCACTCGACCAGTGAGCTATTACGCACTCTTTCAAGGATGGCTGCTTCTAAGCCAACCTCCTGGCTGTCACCGCGACCGCACATCCTTTCCCACTTAGCGCACACTTAGGGGCCTTAGCCGGCGATCCGGGCTGTTTCCCTCTCGACCACGAAGCTTATCCCCCGCAGTCTCACTGCCACGCTCAACCAATACGGCATTCGGAGTTTGACTGGCATCAGCAACCCTGTAAGGCCCCTCAACCAACCAGTGCTCTACCTCCGCACGGCAACACGCAACGCTGCACCTAAATGCATTTCGGGGAGAACCAGCTATCACGGAGTTTGATTGGCCTTTCACCCCTACCCACAACTCATCCCCCCCGTTTTCAACCGAGGCGGGTTCGGTCCTCCACACGCTCTTACACGCGCCTCAACCTGGCCATGGGTAGATCACCCCGCTTCGGGTCCACAACGCGCCACTAACAACGCCCAACAACATTTCAGACTCGCTTTCGCTACGACTACCCCACACGGGTTAACCTCGCGACACGCCATGACTCGCAGGCTCATTCTTCAAAAGGCACGCCACCACCCACCAACCCAAAAAAAGGGCCAGCAGACTCTGACGGCTTGCAGGCGCCCGGTTTCAGGTACTCTTTCACTCCCCTCCCGGGGTACTTTTCACCATTCCCTCACGGTACTAATCCGCTATCGGTCACCAGGAAGTATTTAGGCAGCCAGGTGGTCCTGGCAGACTCACGCAAGACTCCACGAACCCCACGCGAAAAAGGGGAAAAAACACGCCCAAGCACGCGACCAGCAGGTTCAACCTACGGGGCTATCACCCTCTACGGCTCCCCATCCCAGAGAATCCGGCTACCCACCAACCAACGCACCGGCCCACGGCAGCAGACCAAACAGACACGCCCCACAACCCCGCAGCCGCAACCCCTGCCGAGTAATCACACGACCACGGTTTAACCTAATCCGCTTTCGCTCACCACTACTCACAGAATATCCTCTCCTACGGGTACTAAGATGTTTCACTTCCCCGCGTAACCCCCCACCCCCTATCAATTCAAGGGCAGGTGACACGACACAACTCGTGCCGGGTACCCCCATTCGGAAACCCTCGGATCACAGCCCGCAAGCCGGCTCCCCGAGGCATATCGCAGGCCACCACGTCCTTCATCGGCTCCCAGTGCCAAGGCATCCACCGAACGCCCAAAACAACAACACAACCAACCAAACCAAAACACAACAACAGGCAAAACAAACAAAACAAGCAAACCACGAACAACAACAAAACCAAGCAGACAACCACAAACAACAACAAAACAAACAAACAAAAACAATGCTCGCATCCGCTATACAGTTCACAACCAACCAGCCCACAACCCCCCAACACCAGCACCCACCAAACAGCAGGAAACACCAGCACCAGAAAGGAACAAGCCACCAGGGCGCGCAGCCCCGGAACCCGACAGCATGCCACCCCCAACCCCCACCACCAAAACAGCAGGAAAGAAGAAAGCCCCACCAGACCCAAACCACCACCACACAAGCAGCAGCCCAAACCCAGCGACGTGTCCGCCTGCCCAGCCAGCACCAAACAAAACTCCCTAGAAAGGAGGTGATCCAGCCGCACCTTCCGGTACGGCTACCTTGTTACGACTTCGTCCCAATCACCAGCCCCGCCTTCGACCGCTCCCCATAAGGCCACGGGCTTCGGGCGTCACCGGCTTTCATGACGTGACGGGCGGTGTGTACAAGGCCCGAGAACGTATTCACCGCGGCGTTGCTGATCCGCGATTACTAGCGACTCCAACTTCACGGTGCCGAGTTGCAGGCACCGATCCGAACTGAGACCGGCTTTAAGGGATTCGCCCCGCCTCACGGCATCGCAACCCACTGTACCGGCCATTGTAGCATGCGTGAAGCCCAAGACATAAGGGGCATGATGATTTGACGTCATCCCCACCCTCCTCCGAGTTCACCCCGGCAGTCTCCCGCGAGTCCCCACCCGAAGTGCTGGCAACACGAGACAGGGGTTGCGCTCGTTGCGGGACTTAACCCAACATCTCACGACACGAGCTGACGACAACCATGCACCACCTGCAGGCCAGCCCAAACCACAAAAAGCAGCAAGGGAACCACCGTCTCCGGCAGCAACCAGCCCATGTCAAGCCTTGGTAAGGTTCTTCGCGTTGCATCGAATTAATCCGCATGCTCCGCCGCTTGTGCGGGCCCCCGTCAATTCCTTTGAGTTTTAGCCTTGCGACCGTACTCCCCAGGCGGGGCACTTAACGCGTTAGCTACGGCGCAGAAACCCCGGAAAAGGGCCCCCACACCCAGTGCCCACCGTTTACAGCATGGACTACCAGGGTATCTAATCCTGTTCGCTCCCCACGCTTTCGCTCCTCAGCGTCAGCAACAGCCCAGAGACCCGCCTTCGCCACCGGTGTTCCTCCTGATATCTGCGCATTCCACCGCTACACCAGGAGTTCCAGCCTCCCCTACTGCGCTCAAGCCAGCCCGTACCCACCGCAAGCCCCCAGTTAAGCCAGAGGATTTCACGGCAGACGCAACCAGCCGCCTACAAGCCCTTTACGCCCAATAATTCCGGACAACGCTCGCGCCCTACGTATTACCGCGGCTGCTGGCACGTAGTTAGCCGGCGCTTCCTAACCCGGCTACCGTCAACCCACCCACAACAAGGAGCAGGCCTTCACCACCGGAAAAAGAGGTTCACAACCCGAAGGCCTCCATCCCTCACGCGACGTCGCTGCATCAGGCTTCCGCCCATTGTGCAATATTCCCCACTGCTGCCTCCCGCAGGAGTCTGGGCCGTATCTCAGTCCCAGTGTGACCGTCCACCCTCTCAGGCCGGCTACCCGTCAAAGCCTTGGTAAGCCATCACCCCACCAACAAGCTGATAAGCCGCGAGCCCATCCCCCACCAGAACAACCAAACAGTTGAACCTATACCAACCCACCCATGCAGGCAGGCCAGACCACCCCGTATTAGCCGCCCTTTCAAGCAGTTATCCAGGAGAAGAGGGCAGGTTACTCACGTGTTACTCACCCGTTCGCCACTAACCCACCCACCAAAAAAGCAAGCAGGCCCGTTCGACTTGCATGTGTTAAGCACGCCGCCAGCGTTCGTCCTGAGCCAGGATCAAACTCTCCAAACAAAACAAAAAACCAAACAAAGAAACCAACAAAAAAACACCAACCAAACAAACAAACACGACACACTATCGAGATCCCAAACAACACACCCGTGAGAGCGGCACCGAACCGGCGGTCCGGGCTCTTCCCTCAAGGCACCGGAGTAGGTTAGCCAGATCCTTCAGTCTCCGTCAAGCTCGGAATCGGTGATCCCAGTCTCAGCGAAGGTCCTCCGCAGATGCCCTAGGCACCCACTGGATCGGAACCCATCCGGGTCTGCCGCTCTCACCCGCTGGTGCTAGCGGCAGCGGGGAGTACTTTACTCATACTTCGTCCGGCTCCGTCAAACCTCAGGGCTGTGACGTCCGGCACCGTAACCTTCCGGCGGTGAAGACGTGTGTTTACCTTCCCGGTCGGCGCCGGTGGTGGACGGCAGGACGCCGTTCCTTGTTCCTCGTGGCGTCCACCATGCGCCGTGGCTGGGAGCGTCATAACCGCGCCTGGGTTGCGCCTGCCGGTCGGCGGCGTTGCAGATGCCACCAGGCGCGCTCCGGGGGCGCGCCCAGTTCAGGCCGTGGAGTAGTTTCACCCCATGGTTTGCTGTCACGCTCTGGCTCCCAAACGCTACCTGGTGGACTACGACTGGTTGTGGCGGCGGGACGAACCTACTGCTCCGGCCACATTGAGAGTAGTCCTTTCCCACGCGTCTTACGACGTGGCTGCGCGCACCTTGCAACGGTTCCTGGAGGGGTTGCCGACCGACGCAAGCGGAATTCGGGGTTCGGGCGGCTGGGCCGTGGTTCCGGTCGATGGCAATCGATGCGCGCTCGACATCGTCTCCGGCGGCCAGGACGTTGCCGATGGTATCCAGGCCGGCGCTGATGCCCTCTTTGACGCCGTTGCCGCCACCGAGGGTATCGGCCTGTCGTGGCATCAACTCAACTCCGATGAAACCATCGATTCGGCAGGAACAGGCAAGCGCTTACAGGCACCTCTGTAGGACTCTGTGCTCATGCCGCTGGCAGCGTCCTCGTCGCCGATAACACGCGCGCTTGTTGCCAGGCACGCGGCTGCGGGCTATCCTCGTATGTCCCGGCAACGAGGCGTTCAGACTCGACCAGTGCCAAGGGCATTGACCAGCCGGGCATGTCCAGGAGAATACGTGGACACTCGTACATTGCTTGAGATGGTCGGCTGGATCGGGTCGGGCCTCGTCGTCATCTCCCTGGTGGTTGCCAATCAACGGACCTTCCGCGGGCTCAACCTCACTGGATCGCTCGTCGCCACGGCCTACAACATGATTCTAGGCGTCTGGCCGGCTGTCGGCATGAATGCCACGATCGCCCTCATCGACTTGTATTGGCTGCTCCGGTTGCACGGTGTTATTCCGTTTGCGAGCGCGACTCCAGCTACGGATCACCGACGTTCGCAAGGGGCTTGAGGCGCACTGCGGACCGATCGCCTCGCCACCACTGGATGGCCGGTATGTGCGGGGGCGCGGACTCCGACTTTCGGCTTGTCCGTCCGCTTGAGCCAGAGCGACTACGGTCGGACAGTTGGCGGTGGCCCGGCGCATGCCCGATCACCAGCCACGCCAGGCTAACTGCCCCGGAAACTCGGCGGCTCGGGGCTACTTTCACGAACACCTCGACGTCGTGCAACGCCGCCCAAGGAGGCGAACCGCTCAACGGCGAGCCCTGGCACCCGGCCGCGGCCTCTGCCACGCCGCATCCCGGTGAATATCCGGGATCGGGACAAACCACCCCAGCTGCGCTTACAGCCGAAAACGTAACCGGCTCTTGGGATTAGACCCCCAGGACGCGGGGTAGCCGTCGAGAACGTCCTGCCGGGCAGCGTTCTCGCGGGCCGAGCCACGTCCTCGCGAGCTTGCCCGCGCCCTCGAACCGGCCTGCGCCAACCCGGCCACACTGGCTTACCCAAAAAAGGGGAACGTAGCGTACTGCGGCCGCCGCCTCCACACCTGGCGGTCCAGGCCGACTGTGTCGCGCCAAGTTCAGTGACAGCTGCCTGCGCCACCTGGTGGCGCAGGCTGACTGTCTCAGCGCACCGAGTTCTGGACTGCCTGGCTGCCGTTGGACCGTCTAGCTGCCGTTGGACCCCCTGAAACGCGCTCTCAGACGGTCCAACCGCAGGAACCAGGTCCAACCGCAGGAACCCGGTCCAACCGCAGGAACGCGGTCCAACCGCAAAAGCGCGGTCCAAGTACGAGGCCGGCAGCCGACCGGCCCCATACCCACCACCGCCAACACCCACATGAACCAAACCGGTCCACCCGAACGATGGAACCGACCCTCAAACACACGCCCACACGAACCAAGCCCCCATACCTGAAGCGCCAGCAAACCGAAAGAAGCCCGACCCCCATCCCATCTACACGTTTTGAAGCACTTCGATGTCCGGCAACATCACCACGTCCCAACGCAGGGAAACCCCCAGAGCGCGTACGTGACAAGCAAACACCTGCGTCAAAGCCGAACCGGCCTCCACCGCCGGGGGTCTGCGCCGATAACCCGGGGCGGACGAACCAGCTAGAACACCACGACACGCCGGTCTAAAGCACCACGTTTGCGCCGATAACCCCAAACCTACAGCCACAGTCCCGGTCATGATGCGCGAGGTATTCGGCAATAAAAGTCGTCCCGCCCGAGCACCGGGCGGGACGACTCGTCTTCAATTCGTGTGGTGGAGCTAGGGGGATTCGAACCCCCGACCTTCTCATTGCGAACGAGACGCGCTACCAACTGCGCCATAGCCCCTGAGCACCGCCGATGGTAGCACCGCAGCGCCGGATGACCGCAAGCTGACAGACAGTGACTCCCACCACCGACGAGCGATCATGCGCCGGCCCGACGCCGTTCCAGCACCGCCTCCAGATCGATGGGATGGAAGACCGGCTCATCGACCTCCACTTCGACGCCGGCAGTGGGGAAGGCATGTGCGCTGCGCGGCCGCTCTGGAACGGGCGCAGAGTCGAAGGGCTCCTCCGCAGGAGGCTCGTAATTGCGACGCGGGGCGCGCGCGGCCAGGGTGTAGGTCGGAGCCGGAACACTGACAGGGTGCCAGCCCTGCGGCGGTGTGGCCGGGGCCTTGACGTCCTCCTGGGAATCGCGCGACCGGTCCTGCGGTTCGGCTGCGGCGGCCGAACCGGTTAGTTCGGTGGGCGTCGCCGGGAGCGCTTCGGCCTCCCGACTGGGGGCCTGCGCTCCTGCCACATCAGTCGCATCGTCGACGGCGGCGGAAGGGCTGGCCACGGCGTCCTCATGAGCGGTCTCCCCCTGCACGGCGGATTCTTGCGCCACCGGCTGCGTCGTCGTCGCGTGCGCCTTCCCGGCCTCCTTAAGCGCATCCATGACGGCGCGGCGAGTCAGCGATTCCTCCGCCTCCTCATCCGGCTCAGCCGCCTTGACCTCGTTCAGCGGCCCGCTGTCGCCACTGTCCTGCGTGGTTGTCCTTTCCACCATCCGGTTCACCGTCGAGCCGCCGGTCAGCGCCATCAGCTCCCGCTCCACCGCGGCTATACGACGGCGCTCGCGACGCTCTGACTCCGCCGACGCCAGCGCCGCGCGCCGCCCGGCAACCGCGGATGCGCCCAACAGCGCGCCGGGGAAGGCACCGGCCCACAACGGCAGGGCAGTCACGGCTGCAACAGCTAGGGTGCCGAGTGTGACGCCCAGCAGAATCAGCGCCACCGCCGCGCGGTGGGACGCGGCCACGCGGCGCCGTTCACGGCCGCGTTCATGCGCTTGACGCAGGCGTGCAAGCTCCCGCTCCTTGCGCAGCGCACGCACATTTCTGACTTCGGGCCTGTTCATCACCGTCACCTCCGGTCGGCGTCGAAAGATCATGGCGTGCCCACCACCGCAGTCCTCCCCCGAGACGGCCACACTCCCCGTGGGAAGAAGCCTAAGTCCCGCGGAGAAACGGTCATCCGCGTTGGCCATACGCATCGTCTCACGGCGTCCAACCAAGAACGGCAACAGGTACACGGCGAGAACCGCGACGAGTGCCATCAGCGCCCACGTTTCGATTCCCACGACTCAACCGTAAGGCGATCGGCCGGTTGAATTCAGACGCGGACACGGCGTGTTGGCGAGTTATGCGCCCGCATTCTTCTCAACGGAGAACCAGACGATGCGCAGCGCCTCCACCACTCAAACATCAGTTTTCACATTCACCCCAGCCGCCTCACGAATTCATCGTCGGCCTGCACCTCCTCCGCGACAACAGCGAAAGTGACATGGTCCGCCCACCTGCCGTTTATATGCATCAGGCCGCGCCGCAGTCCCTCCCGACGCAGTCCCAGGCGCCGGCATACCGCCAGGCTGCGCGCATTGTTCGGCCGAACATCGATCTCCACGCGATGCAGGCCGACCTGCGGGCCGAGAAGGTGATCCAGAACCATCGCCACAGCAAGCGTCATAACCCCGCGTCCCTCCCACGGGGAACCGATCCAATACCCCAGACTGGCGCACTGGAGCGAACCCCAGCGGATAGAGGACACCGTTACCTGCCCCGCGAAGGCGCCGTCCACCACCAGCACGAAGGGCATGGCCTCACCGCGGCGGGCGAGCCGGTTCTGGGTACGCGCATACTCCCGGAAACTGCCAAGCGTTTCGGGGCTGCCCGGCGGGAGCGTCGCCTCCCAGGGGGTCAGCCGGGCGTCGTCGTCCAGCCGCAGGCGCCGCCAGGCCGACTCGTCATCAGCGCGGACCGCACGCAACGTTACGGTGCGGGGCCCGCACGCCAGGCCGCGCGCGCTCACCGCAGATTCGGTCAGGGTCACCGGCCAGGGGAAACGGCGAGGGCCCACGCCAAACCTGCCGCCCAATCCGCTGAGACGGTCGATTACCCCAAGGATGCGCCTTTCAGGCATCGAGCAGCAGACAGTGCAGCGCGTCCCCGGCGACCACGGTGCGGGTGTCCTCCGGGACGACCGCGATCGCGTTGGCTCCTGCCAGACCCAGCAGTCCGGTGGTGCCCGGCCGCACCGTGGGTTCCGCGACGTATCCGCGTGCCGGCGCCCCGCTCAGGTGCACGGGAACGAACTGACGCTTGTGCGCCGGGGAGTGCCAGCCGGATGACATGGTCGCGGGAACGGAGGCGCGGTGCAGATCCTGCCAGCCGGCGATCTGCCGCAGGACCGGCCGGATGAAGGTCTCGAAGGCGATCTGCGCACTGACCGGGTCCCCGGGCAGGCAAAATATCGGGGTGTCCTCAATCGTGCCGACTCCCAGCTGCCGCCCCGGGGACATGGCAACGGCGTCGAAGCGAACCGTGCCCAGCGGTGACAGCACATCCTTGACGGTGTCGCCTTGGCCGGCGCTCAGGCCACCCGTGGTGAGGAGTACATCGGCGCGCACGAGCTGATCCTCGATCGTCTCGGCCAGAGCCCCGAGCTCGTCAGGCACCGCCGCGACCCGGAAGGCCTGGCCGCCGGCATCGGTGACCGCGCATGCCAGGGCGTGACCGTTGGCGTCGAAGACATCTCCCGCTTCACGGGCACGATCAGGCTCGACCAACTCGTCACCGATGGAGACGATGACCACGCGCGGTGCGGGATGCACCTTGACCCGGTGGCGGCCGATCCCGGCCAGCAGGGCGATCTGACGTGCCGAGATGCGCGAGCCCCGCGGCAGTACCGTGGTGCCCGCTTCGACGTCTTCGGCTCGACGGCGCACATTGTCTCCGGCGGTCACCGCGCTGCGCACCTGCACGCGCGAGACCCCGCGATCCGTTTCCGTCCAAGGCACCACGGCATCGGCACCCAGCGGTAGGGGCGCGCCCGAGTCGATGAGTATGGCAGCACCCGACACCAAACGCGTGGGGCGCATGTCACCGGCGCGCACGGCGTCCATGACCTCCAGGGTGATCGGAGAACCCGCGGCGGCGCCGGTGACATCCACGGAGGCGACCGCGTAGCCGTCCAGCCCGGCAAGGTCTACTGCCGGCAGATCAATCTCGGCGACGACGTTCTCGGCAAGGACGCAACCGACCGCATCCAGGAGGACCACCTCCAGGGGTGCCGCGGCCCGGGCAATGTCTAAACAGGCCGCCAGATGCTCGGCAACGGTGCGCATGGGGCTTCTTCCTCCTCCTGCCCGGGCCCTGGTCCGGGCGTGGGCGTATTGACCCAGGCTACCCGGATGCGCCGGACCGCCCGGAAGTGAATCGGACCGCCGGTTGATGGTCCCACATATGTTGTCGCGTTACGTTGCCGCATTGCGCGCACGTCCATGGGGACAACAACCCCATAGGCGCCTATCGCGGGGGCGTCCTGACCTGCGACAATGAAGGCATGAGCACTCAGGCACGCGTCCTGCCAGACACCGGCTCCCTGGCCGTCGGCGACGCCAAGGAGCAGCTGCGCAGGGTGTTGCGAGAGCATCGCACCGTTCACCACCCCCACCCCGAGCAGGGGCACAACGCCACCTGCGAGCGGCTGACCTCCCACATACTTCAGGCCATCGCCGGCATGGACACCGTGGCCGCCTATGTGTCGGTGGGGCACGAGCCCTGCACCAGGCTCCTGCTGAAACAGCTGGAGGAGTCGGGCACGGACGTGCTACTACCGGTGCTGGGCCCGCACCTGTCCCGCTCCTGGGGGCGCTTGCGCGCAGTGGCCGATCTGGCAGAGCGGTCCCCGGGACGCCCTCCGGAGCCCAGTGGCGAGGCACTGCCCGCCACCGCCGTGGCCGACGCGCAGGCCGTCATCGTCCCGGCCCTCGTCGTGGACCGGTCGGGCAGACGCCTGGGCCAGGGCGGCGGCTGGTACGACCGGGTTCTGCCACTGCGTCGCACCGGAGCGCCCGTGTTCGCAGTCGTGCACGACGACGAGCTGGTAGCCGGCCCGTTACCGGTACAGGCGCACGATGCCCCGGTCGACGCCGTAATCACCCCCGAGCAATGGTTCCTGCTGGACGGCTCGGCCTTCGCCGGTGGTCCCGCGGCAAGGGCCGGGCGCGCACAGTAAACAGCGGGCCGAGTGCCGCAATCCACAGGCACGGTCGGCGGCACCCTCGTAGCTGGCCCGTCCACAGGCGCCCCGCACCCGTCCGGGCGCTGTGCCAGCCTGGGTGCATGCCTAGCCTCCTACGTCGCTCCAGCCGCAACAACCGTACCGACCGCGCTGCGCATTCGGGTCCACACCGCCCCACACGTCCCTCGCTGCTGCTGTGGCGGCACCGTCATCTAGTAGTCGCCGTCTGTCTGGGCGCCGCTGTAATGGCCGCGCTCGGCGTACTACGACCGGCCCCAGAGGGGCAGCAGGAGGTAGTCGTGGTCGCCCGCCCGGTCAACGCCGGAGCCATACTGACCGAGGCGGATATCGAGGTGCGGGCGGTGGCACAGTCCGCACTGCCGCAGACCGGACTCGCCGGATCGGATGTGGTAGGTACCCGCGCCGCGATCACTCTGGAGGAGGGCACGGTGCTGACCACGTCCATGACAAGCGCGGCGCTGGCCGCCACCCTGACCCCATCCGAGCGCCTGGTGCAGGTGCCCATTGATGTGGGCGCCGAACTGGCCGAGCCGGGAGCGCGGGTCGACGTGGTGGCCCAGCACAGCAGCGCAGCGGCAATGCCCCAGGAGGACTCCCCCAGGGTGATCTGCTCCGGCGCCAGGGTGGTGCTCACCCAGGTGGAGGGCACGGACAGTCAGTGGAGCGCTCAGACGAAGGTCACACTTGTGACACTTGCCGTCCGCGCTGTGGACGCTAGTCTAATTGTCGGCGCGGCCACGAACGGTGCGCTCGGTGTTGTGCTGAGTCCCTGATTTCGATCCGTGCCGCTTGGTGCCGTTGCGGTCCATTCGGCTGCGCCGGCCCCGTTTTCACACGCTGAGCGAGCGGCTTTCCCATGCCCTCGCCCGACTATGAAAGGGGTCCCATTGATCAAGGGATTCAAGGAGTTCATCTCACAGGGCAACGTCCTGGACCTGGCGGTGGCCGTTATCATCGGCGCCGCCTTCTCCCCCATCGTACAGGCCATCACCGATGTGATCATGGGCATCATCGGTTCTCTGGCGGGACAGCCCAACTTCGACTCTGTGCTGCAGTTCTCCATCAACGGGCACGACCCGATCCAGCCGGGCACCATCATCACCGCCGCCGTGAACTTCCTGCTCGTCGCTGCGGCCGTCTACTTCTGCATCGTTGCACCGATGAACAGGCTCTCCGCCCGCCTGAAGAAGGAGAAGGAGGAAGAGGAGGCCGGCGAGCCGACCGACGTCGAGCTGCTGACCGAGATCCGCGACCTGCTCAAGCAGCAGCACTGATCCTCGGACTGACGGCTCCTCGCGGCCGGCGGACACGCCGCCGGCCGGAATCAGCCACCAAGTGGCGTCCGCCATGGGCGGGCGCCACTTGTCTGTCTACGGTCCCCTCCTGCCGGCCCAATGCCGCGGCTCAACCCCAGTGGGGCGGTACCTCACGCAGTAGACGCGCGTCATTGGCGTGTTCCGCCGTCTCACGCCCCAGCACCCCGCCCTCGCGGGAGCGGGCGTCTGTCAGCGCGTCCCGGCCGCGGCGCCGCTCGGCGTCCGCCTGCGCCTGCGGCACCTGCCCCCGGGACACGCGGGCAGCATCCTGTCGGGACAGCGCCACTACACGGCGTCTGCCCCGCCGGTCCTCCCCGGACGTCCGTGCCCGGTCCGCATCATGCATGGCGAGCCTCCCAATCTCACCGGGTGCGCCGCACCGCGTTGGTCAATACAGCGTCAATCCCGGAACCGCGGCGGGTCAAGGCCAGCGCCTCGCGGAGTTCCTCAACCTCCTCGGCCTCTGAACGCTCCACGCCGTCGGAACGAAGCCAGACAACGAGCTCATCGAGCTGGTCGTCAGAGTATGCCTGCAATGGCAGACCCTGGGCGATCGGGGGCCGTTGAGCTCGCGCGGGCGCATCGAAGGCGGCAACGGCACGCGCACCATCCGGCGACTCATCAGGAGAGGCGACGCCCTCCTCCACTTGCGCCGGCATCGGTGCTGCCACGGCCGTATCCGCGCGGGAGGCGAGCACTGCCAATACCTGCGCCTCGATCTTCTTCACCTCCGCCTCAACGTCTACGAACACGCCGGCGGAGTAGGCCATGTGCACACGCCAGCCGCGCTGCTCGAGCCGCTCCACCCAGTGCCGGTCACGGCGGCGCAGACTCGGCTCGTCCACATACTCGGCGTCGTCGGTCAGTACCGCAACAAGCAGTTCTCCCGGAAGATCCGGATGTCCGATAGCCAGCGGAATGCGCACCCCGCCCTCGATTCCGTAGCGGGGCACCACCACCAGACCCTTACGCCACAGGTGTTCTGCCAGCTCGACCAACAGCCGCTCGGGTGCGACCTCGTCCTGCTGCGGGTACTGCCTGCCGGAGTCGGCGGCGTGCACAAGCACCTCACGCAGTAGCCGGGCACCGGGGGCGTGCAGGCGCTCGGCGTCAATATCGGCCGGCCCCAGGCAGGACACAATCTGTGTGGCGCCCCGCGAGGCGCATAACGCGTCCACCAGATCAACCATGCCGTCCACATCGCTGACCTTGCCGAAGCTGTGGATCGTGCGTCCGTGCGGCGTTTTGGCGTAGCCGACAGAGATGATTATGTGGTCGCGGCGCAGGGAGCGGGCCTCTCCCAGGTCCACAACCACGAAGGGTTCCGACACTCCCGCCTCGAAATATTCCGCCAGGGCCGGCGAACCGGCGACCGCGGCGGTCGTGGCGCGACGAATCTCCTCCGCATGGCGCCCGTTAAGGGCAATTACCCCCAGAGAATGCTCGGGACGAGTCAGGGCGTGCTCGATGATCAGATCGACGACCCGGCCGACCTCGGCGGGGACCGATTCTACGGCGGTGTGCCCGGGGGCGGGCATGCCGCGGCCGTCAACGACATCCAGCGATAGGCGAGAGCTGCCGGGAGGAGCCGGAATGGCCTGAACAACGCCGTCGTAGCCATTGGCAGCAAGGAAGGCGGCGATCTCCGCATCCAGCGCATTACGTCCCGTCGGCAGGGTCACCCGCGGCAGTAGCGGACCGAGCTCGGCCGCCAGCCCGGAGGTGGAGCAGCGAGGATCTCCGACGACGAGTACCTGCTCGGCGCGCACGAAGGCCGGCATGACCCGGGAGACCGGCACATGCGCGGAGGCGTCAAGAATCGCCAGATCGACCACTGCGTCCGCGGCGAACACCTGTGGGACGAGTGTAGGCGGAACGATCCAAACCGGCTTGGCCACCAGGGCCAAGGGATGAGTCGCGATGATGTCGCGCAACGGCACCCCCTCTTCCAGGGACAGGGCGCGGTACAGGCTGCGGGCGGCATCCTTGTCGGCATCGACGGCCTCCCGGACACGGCGGGCGCAGGCCTGGGCGACCGGACCGGCCAGAGACTGTGCCTGGGAGGCGTCCAATTCCCTCAGAGAGACCGCCAGGTCACTCAGGGCGTAGGCGTCTAGTCCGCCCAGATCGGGATCGTCGCGCACGATCTGACCGAGTAGGGAGAACCACCAGCAATAGGTGACTTCATCGTCTATCTGATCCGGTTCAACCTGGCGCGCCGCCAGATCGTCCAGCAGCGGGGTGAGCCCGAGGTCATTCAGGGCCGTGGCGACCCGGTTGATCTCAGGAAGCTTGTGCACGGTGACGTCGTCCGCAGCCAGGGCACGGGCACGCTCCTCCAGCTCGGCCAGCGGCAACTCCATCAGTGGCGGATCCGCACCGATGACCGGCTGCAAGGCGGTGACGGCCTCACGTGCACGGGCGGCAACGCGCTGCATGTCGTCCAGTCCCTGCGGCAGACGCGGCCAGCCGCCGTCGGGGTCGTAACGGCGCCACACCTCACGGCGCCGCTGCACCTTGGTCAGCTCTTCGTGCAGGTCGGCGACCTCGCGCCCGGGACGCACCAGATCCCGCGCCTGCTTGACATGCCGGCGCCGGGTGGCGCGGCTCATCTCCACACGGTGCTCCTGACGCCAACGCTTGGACGCCGTGGCTATGACCATGTCGGCGGCGGAGCGCTCGAATACCTCGGGCAGGAAGATGTCCAGGGAGTCGCGCACGCCGTCGAGCATCTCCAGCTGCTCGCACCACTGCGCAAGAGAATCGGCCCGGAGGATACCGGTGGAGGCGCCCGCCGCGACGATATGCTCGCGGATCTCAGGTAACAGCTCATCGGCCAACAGTGTCAGGCGGGTCAAGGCATCGGTGGCCTCATCAACATCGGCAACAGCCATGCCGTTCCAGGCGGAATCCGCCAATGCGCTGGTGAACAGGCCGAGTGCGTGGGCACGGTGGAGCAGCTCGCTGCCGCGCCGACGGCCATCGACGTCCAGATGCTCCAGGCGACCTGGGGCCACGCGGGCCGTGGTGCGGGCACGAACACGTCCAGAGGTGAGTTCGGCAAGGTGTTGAATCGCGTCATAAGCGGAGGCGCCCCACGGCTCACGTGGCCGGTGCAGAGCGGTGACGTAGCGGGAGAGCTTCTCACGCACGGAGGTCAGCCGCTTGCGCATACCCACGATGGCAGTCACATCCAGATCAGGGACGCTCACACCCATCGCGGCCTTGATGCCTGCGGCGGCATGGCGGCGCCAGGCGGGGTCCTCAGTCAGGTCGAGCACAAGTGAGCCCAGGCCGACCTCACGCAGGGCCTCGGCTACGGCGTGCCCGTCGGCGCTTGTAGCCGGCACGTGCAAAACGGTGCGTCCCAGAGCGGCGGCGTCAGCGATGACGGCGGCAAGCGTGGTCGCGACATCGGACCCCGGTGGGGCGTCCAGCAGCAGGGAGGCGCCGGAGCCGACCGCTTCGACGGCGTCTAGCTGTGCGGGGTCGAGGTCGCCCACGCCGCGCTCGCGCTCTGGCACACGGTCGGTGGCGTCTGCATCCGGCAGGGCCACATCCAAAGCGACGCGGGCCTCACCATCACCCGCGAGCGCGGCCACGAGCGCCGAGGCGCGGGCGCGGTCAATGGTGGCGTCGAAGTCCTCCACCAGGGCCTGCCCGGGATGCACGAAGGCGCCCACAACCAGGCGTTCATGGATCTCGAAGCCCGGAAGGAACTCGCGCCCAAGCGAACCAATTCCACTCAGAGCGTCGCGCGGCGTGAAGCCGTCGTCGGAGAGTGTGGCGCGGGCGACAACGTCGACGTCCACCGAGCAGCCGTGACGGCGCAGCGCCCGGGTCAGCACCGGGTTGACCTCAATGGACTTATCGAGAGTCAAGGCGGCGTCCGCGCCAGCGCTGGACAGGCGTACCGGGCGCAGCAGCACCGGGGCTCGTACGGTGCGCACGGCGGCCGACCGCCCGGAGGCTGCCGCCGCTGTGCCGGCAACAGTGGCCCCATAGTCCGTGTTGCGGTCGTTGTCGGCGTTATCCGCAGTGAGTACCGGTTCAGTCCATCCGGCCACGCCGATGGCCAGGTACACGGGAGCGACTCCGAAGCGGCGGGAGAGCAGATCGGTGCGTCCGGCCAGCTCGCGCAGACCCTGGCGGGCGATACCGAGCGCAACACGTTCGCGTACCAGGCTGCCCAAATGGGTGGGGCGGCCGGCATACAGCTGGGCCAGGCCGGAGGGGTGAGCGGATGTCAGGTCCACTACGCCGTCGCGGTCAGAGAAGGCGTCAAGGCTTGAGATCCCGCCCAGGTCGGCCAGTTCCTGGCGCCAGACCTCGAGTGCGGCGTCAATCCGGGCCCGGCGCTCGGGGTCCAGCGTCGGGGTCTGCTCCTCCGGCTCAGGCGTGGCCTCGGCTGCCGGCTGCGCAGACGGGTCGGCGTCCTCGGGGGCGCGCGGGTGCGCAACGGCGTCGCGCCGGTTGCGGCCCAGAGAGAACAGTGAAGGCGTCATATTCCCTCACGATATCCGCCCGGCCGCGCGGGGCGGCGCAGACGCACCGATGGTGAGAGTATCTGCGGCATCCCCCGAGCGCAGACCACGGCCGTGGACCATCGACACGCGCCGCACCCGTCCCCAGGACACTCAAACCACTGGAACCCGTCATGTTAGCCGAGCTCGGTGGTTACTTCCCCTCCGGGTGTATCAGGCTCGCTACGTGCCGCCTGCCGCCTACTCGGCCAATGCGGCGGCCTCGCCGATGAGATCGGCCGTGTTCTTAATCGCCACGCTCGGGTCTACCTCCAGGAGTCTGCCCTCGTCGCGCTTGTCGTCGAAGCGGTCCTCCATCTCGATTCCCACGGAGACAGCCAGAATGGCAACGTCTGCCGCGTCTACCTCCTCCTGCTCAATCTCGTTATCGATGCCCATGCCTCCCTGGGTCTCGACCTTGCATTCGATGCCCCGCCTGGCACACTCCTGTTCGATGGCCTCCTGTGCCATGTAGGTGTGGGCGATGCCCGCGGTGCACGCGCAAACTGCGACAATCTTCATGAGGGACTTCCTTTCTGTCACGCACCGGTTCCGTACTGCTCTTCCTTGCGCGTTCGTCGGATGCGAAGCGCGCAACCTTCCTACTTCCTACTGCCTACTGCCGTTCCTGGGCGCTCGCCTCCGCCACGAGGCGCAGCGTCCGCTTCACCTCCTCAACACTGGTGGACGCGACGAGGCGTTCGACGTACCGCCTGTTGCCGACCAGACCGTTCATCATGCGATAGAAGTTCGCCAGACCGCGCGACTTCTTCTGTCCGATGGACAGCAGGAAGACCAACTGAACCTCTTCCCCACCCCAGTCGATCGGATGCTTGAGAATGGCCAGGGCGAGTACGTCCTCGGTTCCCACCGCACGAATCGGGTGCGCTATGGCGACCAGATTGCCGAACGCCGTCGCACCGGCCTGCTCCCTCTCCAATACCAGCACTTCGAAGTCGTCGGGCAGCTCGGCGCGGGCAGCCATCTCATGACATAGGAACGCGATAACCTCTTCACGGTCCGCGAGATCCTTCCAGAAGACCAACTCGGAATGAATAAGCTCCGTGGCGAGCCGATTCATCCTTTTTTCGGAAAGCGTCCGCGCGATATTGCTCACGTCCCGATCGGCTAGGAATGTGGTCACTTCCACGATCGGCACAGGAACCGGATAGTTGACGGCGACCGTGCTGAAAACGTAGTCGATGTCGGCGAAATCAACCTGGCCGATATCATGGGCGCTCGTCGTCCCCACAATGTTGAGATATCTGCCGAACATATCGCGAATCCTGTGGGCGAGCATCTCGGAGAAGGCCCTGCCACTGCCACACACAATCAGGACATTGTCCTTCTCATCGGCCTTGTCGCGATGACGGTCTAGGGCGACCGACAGGTACATGGCCACGTAGGCGACTTCGTCGGCCGGCACGTCATAGCCCAGTTCTCCCGTAAGCACGCTGCATGCCACGGTCGCCATGCTGAACGCCAGCACATACCCGTGACGAATCTCGTCAAGCAGCGGATTCACGGACGGCAGACCGTACTTCATACGTGTTCTCAAGGGAGCCAAATGCATTGCGAGGGCCGTAACCAGCTCAATGTCGTAACGCAGGTCTATCTGGTAGCTCTCACGCACTCTTTCAAGCATGTCGAAGACCAGACGGGTGTTCTCCTCGGCGACTACCGTGTTCGTGGTCGCATCATCTAGGCTCACAATTTGCTTCCCGGACAGGCGGGCCAGGAAGTTATAGGCCTCACTGCGGGGGAAACGGACATCGTACGCGAGCTCAACCTCTTCAAGTATCCCCGTCGCGACGTCCATGCTAACTCCCTTGGCCTCACCCGCGAGTTCGGAGATCACCCGGGGATCCAGTTCAATTTGATTGCCGGTGCGAACACGCTTAATCGCGATATACAGGTGGACGGCAAGATTCTCTACCGCGAGGTCCGAGATGCGGAACCGACCGTCGGCGACCTGTCTAGTCACAATCTCGCGCAGAGCAGCGAGTTCATCGCCCTCCGCAGTGCCGACAGCCACGCCCGCAGCCCTCTTCAGGTGTGCCAGACCATTACGTATGCCCTCCTCGCTGCCCTCGACCCGCATCCCCCGATGGGCACGGTTATCGACCTTGAGTTCGAATTTAGCAAGCAACTGGCGGACCTCCCGCATGTCGCGTTTGAGGGTCGAGCGGCTAAAATGCAGCATCTCCGCGAGGTCGTCAAGCAATACCGGTTTATCGACAGTAAGGAGGTACTCGGCTATCTGGCGTATACGCTCATCCCGCGTCAGGTCCGACTGCTCGTGGGCGGGATGATAGGAGGAGTACCTCTCACGATCGCTTACGACCAGCCTCACGCCCTTTCTCGGCATCGCGATAACGCCCGCACCCCAGGCCCCGAGCTCGCGGTTGAGTTGTGCTATGTAGGACCGCACGGTCCTCGAGCTCACGCCCAGCGCCTGGGCGAGGTGTGACGTGGTCACATATGAGTCCTCACGAATGAGGCCTAGCAACTCCAGATAGCGCTTCACGGTATATTCCACCTCCCAAACCACAATAGGCCACGTGCCGTGGATTGCGCCCGGATGAACTAACTCCTGCCGCTTGCCTCTGAATCCAGCTTAGGCTTCGTCAGAAATAGGATGCCGACTATGACCAAAGCTCCTATAAGCATGTCGACCACATACCAGACCTGCCCCTCATACACGCCCGCGATGGCAACAATACCGCCGAAGGCCACCACTGACGAAATATTGTGCAGCATGCCGATTCCGCCAGCCACGGCGGTTCCGACGGCGCAGGCGATCCAGGTGCGCTTGAAGTCCTTGCCCGCAAATGGAATGGCCCCTTCGGTTATCCCGGAAGAGGATAGAAACAGCGCGGAGATACCCAGGTTGCGGTCCGCCTTGTCGTAGCGGTTGCGAAGGATCAGGGAAGCCAGCCCCATGCCCAAGGGAGGGATTGCGCAGCACATTCGGAAAACACCGTTGGGCACATAGAATCCCTCGGCCATGAGCGCGATGGTGAAGGCGGTGGCCGCCTTGGAACAGGGACCTCCGAAGTCTGCCGCAGCAAGCAGTCCGATGGCGATCCCTAGGACGACCGCACTCATACCATTGAGGCTGTACATGATATCAACAATGACTTGCACAAAGGCGTTCAGCGGGTAGGTGAGGCAGTAGATGTACACGACACCACACACGAAGGTGGTGATCAGCGGAATTAGGAAGGTAGGCATCATCGGCTTGAGCACCTCAGGAACCCGCCAACTCTTAGTCCACTTCACGAAGTAGCCCACCATGAACCCCAGGATGAGTGCACCAAGGAAGCCGGTCGAGATTTGACCTGCCCCGATGGGGTTATTCGCCGCGTAACCCAGGATGAATCCGGGCGCGAGGGCGGGCTTGCTACCAACGCCATAGGCGATGTATGCGCACAGCACGGGCACCATCATGGAGAAGCCTGCTTGGCCGAGATCATAGATGTTCTGCCAGAACTGGTTGGAGGGGACAATAGCGCCGTCCTCGATGCGCCCGGTGATCAGGGTCAGTGAGAAGAGCATCCCGCCTGCGATGATGACGGGCAAGAAGTACGAGATGCCCGTATTGAAGTATTTGAAGAGTCGAGCACCGAGGCTCGTTTTCTTCCCTGTTCGCGCCAAACTCATTTGACTATCTCCTTCTCCACGCCTTTGAGGATCTCAAAGACCTCTTCCTTTGACTCGGTTCCCAGTAGTCTGTTGCGGAACGACTCGCGGACCAGCCCCTTACTCAGTTCCGCAAGTATCCTCAGATGCAGGTTCTCTGCCGCTGCCTCCGGCACGCCGATCATGAAGATGTGGGTGGCGATCTCGCCCTCCTCGCCCCAGACGACACCCATTTCAAGGCGCTGGTAGATTACGAACGGCGTCCTGACGATGTCTGTCTTGCCATGGGGTATGGCCACACCATGGTCGATATACGTGCACAACGCCGCCTCGCGCGTCTTTACCGCCTCGGCGTACCCCGCCACGCTCTCGACCTTGTCGGCCACGAGTTCCGCCATGGCCTCGATAACGGCGTCCTTAGCAGCGTACTTAACGTCACTGAAGACGATGAGCTCCCTTTCGAACACGGCGCTCCTCCTTAGCCTCCGTCTGCTCGTGCGTTATGGTGTTCCCGCAACGTCGACCGCAGTGTCGACCGAGTTGTTCGTGCAATGATTCTATTTCGCGTGGAGGCGGATGAACAGTCCAGGTTCTTCCACATTGAATGTGGAAGCCATGACCCCGCCCTCGACCACGGACTTTCATAGTATGCGCGCTGCTTTACCAAATCGTCGCGTTTGTGAGCCCTCCCGACCTTTTCCGGTTTGGGGTGTGGGGTGTTGTTTGGGTTGGTGCGGTTGTCTGGTTTGATGTGGTTGTCGGTGGTGGCGGATGGTGCAGGTGCGCCTGTGGTCGACGGTTGAGGTGCTGTAGAGGGCGCTGCCGCGGTCGGGGACCCGCCTGGCTGGAATACCATCCTGGTTTGGATGCGGGCCCGGCTAGGATGCAGGCCCGGCTAGGATGCGGGCCCGGTTCATCGGCGAAGACGTCCACGCCGGTCGGGCCGGGGGTGGGTCGGCGACCAGATGCACTAGTTTGCTCTCCACGTAACGGCCATTGGTTGGCGCCTGACCTGAGTCGTGCCAGTTTAGTGTGCCAGCGGTTTTAGGTCGTTGATGATCTGTTGTGCTTGTTGGGTTATGGTAGGTTGTGCGGTTATTTGATGACCGTTGATGGTGATGGTCACTTCTTGGAGGGGTCTGAGTTCGCGTACGAGGTGTTTGATGCTGATGCCGGTCGCGGCTTGTAGGTGGCGGGCTATCGCGAGGGCGGCCATGACGACGGTGAGGTGGGCCTGGATGGCGTCGTGGGTGTGGTGGAAGACGGGCCTGGCCCGTAGGTCATGCTTGCTCATGCGCAAGGGACTGCTCCACGTGCCACAACTCGTGGTACGAGGCGATCACCTGGCTGGCGGGCATCACGGTGGCGGGGATGTTGCTCACGTAGCCCTTGAGCCCCGCCAAGCGGCGTGCTCGGGCCAGAGCCTTCTCGTCCAGGACCTGGTCACCCTTACTGACGGTGACGAATCTGGTGGCCTTGGGGCGCCGGTCCCCAGCAACGACCGCCCTGGCCCGGTTTTCCTGCGCGGTGAGGGTCTTGCTGGTGCCGGGCGAACCGCCTGGCGGAATACGCCCAGACCGCGCGCCACGAGCCCGGATACGCCTGAGCACTCCAGACGGGCTCATCACGCGTCTTGTCGTTCCTCTCGGTCCAGCGCGTGCCGCGGCGTGGGGTGATCGTGTCGATCACCTGCCCATCGGCCAAGGCATCCCCGTGCCAGGCGAAGTGGGCGGCCAGGTCCGCCGGCGCCTTGGTCATGGGCGAGCCCACGATGAATCCCAAGCCGGCCTGATCGAGTGCTTCGAGGTTGGCCGCGGAGAGCATGCCGGCGTCGGCGACCACGACCAGGTGCTCAATCCCCGACGCCTCCCCGAACCCCTCGACCATGGGGATCAGCGTGCTGGTCTCGGCCTTGCTGCCCTCCCAGCAGCCTATGCGTAGGGGGAAGCCGGCCCGGTCCACCACCAGCCCCACGATCACCTGCGGGTCGACCCTGCGCTCCTTGGAGTAGCCCACCCGCCGTAGGTCGTCTTCCTTCTCGACCTCGAAGTACAGGGTCGTCACGTCTACAGGCACAGGGACAGGTCCCCGCCGGCACTCACGTGCCGCAGGCAGGCGTCCGCGATCCGTTCTCGCCACTGGCGGCCCGCGCAGCGGGCCAGCGAGCGGAACAGTGTCCTCCTGGAGGCCGGCTGGACACCCAGCTCGCTGATCACCTGGGGTACCTGCTCCTTGCTGGTGGGCTCGATCAGCCGGGCCAGCACCATCTGCTTAAAGCCCTCATCCCCACCCACCGCTTCATCGGGCCCCAGGGCCTCATACGCGCCGGTCAGCACGTCCCACAGCAGAGCCGACCGCTTGGAGTCAACCACCGCGCCGGTGCGTGGTGCTGGCTCATCAAGGTCCAGGGCCAGCTGCCCGGGGTGCAGGCGGGCCCGGGCAGCTTCCACCAGCACCGCCAGCCCCGCCTCGTCGTGAGCGGACCCCAGGTGCTCTATGACCTCCTCCCGCCGGCCCTCCTTCACGGCGATCTGCACCGCCGTAGCACCACAAGCGGTGCGCACCTTGCGGATATACGGGCTCACGTCCTCAAGCCTACGTGCACCGTTTAGTGTGCCAAACCCGCCACCCCCACAACGTCATACCAACGAAAAACCCAGATCCCGACACGATGTCACCAAAAATGGCACGAGTCAGGCCTGAGGGCCAACGTGTCCAGATTCGGCACAACCACGCCGCCCGGGCCGGCAGTACCCCTAAGGTTCGTTGGAACTATGCGGACCTGGTAGGCGGCTCCGGGCTGAGGAACATCGTTCATGCCGATTCTGGACATCTCCCACGGCCCGCCGGCGCCACCGACCGAATTCAGCGGTCATAACAGCCGAACTCGATGGTCATATCGACCGAACTCGATGGTTATATCGACCGAACTCGACGCAGGCTGGTAAGAAGGACGTGCCTGCTACACACAGGGCAGCCGGCCACCAAGAGGGCAGCCGGTCAAACAAAAGCCGCCTTTCCGCGTGGTTGTGCGGGAAGGCGGGTGGTGCCCCCGGCGCGATTCGAACGCGCGACACCCGCTTTAGGAGAGCGGTGCTCTATCCCCTGAGCTACGAGGGCCAGCTGAGGACGGCTGCGATACTACCCGATACCGAGCGGTCCTCGTACGGCGACGAGCGGGCAGTCGGCAGCAGCCGTGACCCGATTGTCGTCCCCGCCGCCGACGCCGGTCAGGCGCGAGACCAGGGCGTGGTCTGCGTACGCCCCACGCGCACGTCCTCATCTCGGCTGCGAGCAGGTACCACCATGACCGGGCAGGAAGCGTGGGACAGGACTCCCTGACTCACGGAGCCGAGCAGCAGCCCGGAGAACCCACCACGACCGCGTGAGCCCACGACCACCAGGTCCACTGCGGTGGAGAACTCGGACATGAGTTCGGCCGCGTTGCCGTCCAGCGCATGACGTCGCACTTCAACATCGGGATACCCCTCAGTCGCCTCGGAGATGGCCCGATCCAGGCCCGAACGGACGTCGGTGAGGACCTGTTCACGGTCGACGGCGGCGGGCAGCCAGGCGAGCGCGCCGGCACCGGATGCCATAGGAACGGCGGCGATGGCGGTCAGCTCGGCCCCCCAGGCATCGGCCTCTCGCACCGCCCACCGCAGGGCCTTGCGAGCCGAATCCGAGCCGTCTACGCCGACGACGATGCGTCGCACGGGAGTGAAGGCGGAGCCCTCCGTATGACGCGGCACCACAACGGCCGGGCAGTGACTGTGCGCCGGCAGCGCCGAGGAGACGGTGCCGAGTAACCGATCGGCGAAGCCGCCGCCGCCACGCGTACCCACCACGGCGAGCACGGAGTCAGCAGACAGGTCCACCAGCACGCCAGCGGGGTCGCCGGTTTCCAGGGAGCTGGTCACCGTCACGCCCCGTCCTTGGGCGCGAGTGACCGCCTCGTTGACAACAGCCTCGGCCCCGGAGCGCACGGCCGAGTCGTCCAACGCCGCGTAGCCGCCGTCAAGCGAGGCAGTGGTGAAAGAGGGCAGGGAGTAGGCGCACAGGATGTGAACGCGCCAACCGTTGCAGGCGGCGCGGTCGACTGCCCAGTCGACCGCCTCTAAGGACTCTGGTGAGCCGTCGACTCCTACGAGGACGACCTTGTCTTCAGCCATGGGTTATGCCCCTTTCTTCGAGCATCCGCAACTCGGCCAGGATCATTGTGCTCCGCGGACGGGCGTGTTCCAAAACACGTTTTGAAGATAGCACGTGGGGGCGGCCGGCACCCGGGCCGGCCGCCCCCACGTCAGGAAAGCGGATGAGGTGAAACCTGCTCAGCTCACGCGCACGTACTGCGGGGAGCCGTAGACGGCGCGATAGGACACGCCGGTGCTCGGGGTACCGGCATCCACCATCATGCCGCCTCCGGCGTAGATACCGACGTGGCCGCCGTAGTAGACGATGTCACCCGGCTGGGCGTCGGCCGCCGAGACGATCGTCCCAGAGGCGCCCTGGGCGTAGGAGGTACGCGGCAGGGAGATGCCTACCTGCGAGTAGACGTACTGGACCAGACCGGAGCAGTCGAAACCGCCGTTGGCCGGGTTGTTCGAGCCCCACACGTAGGCCATGCCGGTGTACTGCATGGCGATGGAGACCACCGATGAGCCGGAGGTGTTGGCAGGCGCCGGGCTAGCGGTGGGCGTGGAGTCGGCGACGGTTTCGGTCGTTTCCGCGCCAGCCTGCGCGGTGGTCGCCTCCTCGGTGACGGCCTCGGGCTCCTCCACGACCTCGGGAGCCTCTTCAACCTCAATGACGGGGGCCTGTGCGGTCGGAGTGTCCACGGTCTCCACGTCGGTGGGGACTGCAACGGATGCGGCGACCTGCACTGACTCGTTGGTGGCGACTGCGGTGCGCGCCTCGGCGGCGAGCACGCCTACTCCCTGAGTCTCCAGTGAGCCGGCGGACTCCGCGGCCTCAGTGCTGTTGGCGGCTGATGCACCGGAAGCAATCATGCCCAGTGCCAGACCCGAAGAAGCAGCCACCGCGAAGCCGCGGCGGGCGACCGGAGCAACAGAAGTGAGCGGGGTCAGCGGACGGGCGGCCTTGCGATGCCGGGCTGAGGTGCGTGTTGTCATGTATTGGTTCTCCTCTGGAAGGCCGACGAGGTGAGCTGTCGGGTTCGGACTGGAGAAGCCCGGCCCGCATCATGCGGGCTTCACCCCAAGGCCTCAGTGGATGCCAAGGCCGGTTGTGGTTCCCCCGTTCCTGCCAGGTATATGGGATGTGGCTGCCAGGACCGAGTGGCAGGATTGGGCCCCGGTACCGGCGCCGCGGGCAACTGCTGCCCGCAACGGTGGACACGTTACCCGATACCTCCGCCTGCCGTCACGACGAGATCACACACACGGCCGTGAAAAGGCGCACATGTTGGAGGCGGTGCGGCCGCTTGAGCGCACCGGCGAATGCAAGATCGCCCCGCTCCTCCGGACGAGGAGCGGGGCGATCCGATCAACCGGGGTCGATATACGGTCAGTAGACGCGGAGGTAGGTCACTCCCGAGTAGACGGGTCGGTAGGAGACGCCCTTGGAGGGGGTGGCGTCAACCATCATCCCATCGCCCGCGTACAGGCCCACGTGCCCGGACCACCACAGGATGTCACCGGGACGGGCCTCATCCGCGGAGATCGGCGTGCCGATGGCGCGGATCTGCCCGGACTGGTGCGGGATGCTGATTCCGTACTGGGCATAGACGTATGAGACCAGGCCCGAGCAGTCAAAGGAGGACGGACCGCCGGCTCCCCACACGTAGGGGGTGCCCAGGTACTGCATGGCCAGGGCCACCATGCCTTCACCGGAGGAACTCGCGGCAGACGCGGCCACGGTGCTGTCCGCAGTCTCAACGGCCGCCTCGGCTGTCTGGGCCGTGTCGAGGCCCGATTCCTCGGTGGTCTCCTCGACCTCGGGCTCCTCGATCACGGGCGCGGTGGCGGTGGCTGCGGCGACCTCGACGACGTCGGGGCTCCACGCCGTCTCCCCGCCGGCGGAGATGGCGGCGTTGGTGGTGACGGCCTCGCGCGCGTCATTGGCGAGCGCGGCCACGCCGGCCTCATTGAGCGCACCGGCCGAACCGACGGCCTCGGCGTCATCACTGGCCGCATTGGCGCCAGAGGCGATCATGGTGAGGGCAAGTCCCGAGGAGGCGGCGACGGCGAGGCCACGGCGGGCAACGGGGGCGGCACCCGTGAGCGGTGTCAGCGGACGCGTGGCCTTGCGGTGGCGGGCCTTGACATTAGTAGTCAATGAATTCTCCTGAAGAGCCGACGAGGTTAGCTGTCGGGTTCGGGCGGGAGGCGCCCGGCCCGCATCATGCGGGCTTCACCCCGAGGCCGCTTGCACTTGAGCACAGCTGCCGAGAAGTGGTTCCCCCGTGCCTGCCGGAGATATTCGTTGGGAGGAGGCTACTCGCACCGGCAGACTTGGGCTCTGCGACTGCCTCCGCAGCCAGGGGTGCCGGCTACGGCCTCAACCGTAATGGACTTCTCGCGAAGTGGGTACTTCTTCCCCGCCCTAATCGGTGTGGAATCTCCCACGCCGGAGTCATACGGGCGACAATCGAGCCCGCGCGCACCCGCTGGACCCCTTCAACGCTTCAGGAACAGATGCCTGACAAGGGCGCCGGGCAGCAGGACCGAAACGGCGTCGTCGTCTTGGCGAGTGACCCGGATGCCGCCGATCGTGGAGTTCAGCCGGACAGAAGTGCCTGCGTGGATGGCGGCGTCTTCGAACTGGGCTATCAGCTCCACATCGGCCTGAATCGGTTCTCCCACGCGAGAGACGACGGCGTCGGAGCGGCCGTCGCGGACCAGGCGCTCGGCACTGATCTCGTCGGCCGCGGGCGCCGGACGGGTGGGCACGCGGTCGGGAACCGGATTTCCAAAGGGGTCGGCGTTGACGTCGTCGAGTATTTCCGCCAGGCGATTCTCGACCTGTTCACTCATCACATGCTCCCACCGGCAGGCCTCTTCATGGACGAGTCTGCGGTCCAGACCGATGACGTCCAAGAGCAGCCTTTCAGCAAGCCGGTGTTTGCGAATAACTTCTGTGGCCCGACGGCGGCCCTCGTCCGTGAGCTGCAGAGAGCGGTCATCGGCCACCCATATCAGGCCGCTGCGCTCCATGCGGGAGACCGTCTGCGACACGGTCGGCCCGGAGTGCCCCAGGCGCTCCACTATCCGTGCTCGCAGCGGAAGCACGCCGTCCTCCTCAAGCTCGTACACGGACTTCAGGTACATCTCGGTAGTGTCGATTAGCCCACTCATCTGGTCTCTCCTCCGATGGCTGCTGCCCGATGCCGCACGGTTGACGCATCCGGGGGGCGGCGCGTGCACACGTGCCTTAAAAGGATATCGGCGTCACGTACGAGGCCGCGACGAGGCCCGCAGGAGGGCCGGTCGGGGACACCGATCAGGCCGGCTCCTGCCTACCCGGCTCGGCGGAGTCGTCGGTCCCGTTATCCACTGCGTCTGTGGTCCCAGCTTCGGCCTGCTCAGCGCTCCCAACTTCGGCCTGCTCGGCCTGCTCGGCCCGTTCACGCGGACCGATGGTCGCCAGGAACGGACGGGTGGAGGAGTATGCGAAGTCGATGTGCCAGTGGTGCCGCACCCAAATGCCGGCGGTAACGGCTGCCACGACAGCGGCGATGCCACCGGCGAGGATCGAGATGCGCGGTCCCCACTGATCCGATACCCAGCCCATGATCGGGGCGCCGATCGGCGTGGTGCCGAGGAAGAACATCATGTAGATGCTCATCACGCGCCCGCGCATAGCCGGTTCCGTATTCAGTTGGACCGTCTGGTTAGCGCTGGTGAGCACGGTTAGCACACATAGCCCGACCGGAATGGAGGACAGCGCGAACAGCTGGTAGTTGGGAGCCAGCGCCATGAGGATCGTGAACACGCCCAGGAAGAAGGCGGCGACCACCAGTGTGCGCACGCGCGGGGACTTGCGGCGCGCAGCCCACAGGGCTCCGGCCAGGGAGCCCACGGCGAAGATCGAGGAGACGGTGCCGTAGGCATCGGACTCCATGTTGAAGGCGGAGCGCACCATGGCCGCCATCGTCACCTGGAAGTTGAGGGTGAGCATAGAGACTATGGTGATCACCGCGATGATCACCATCAGATCGGTGCGGTGGCGGATGTAGGCCAGGCCCGCCCGCAGCTGTCCCCTGGCCCGCTTGGCGCGGGGCATGTCATACAACTCCGATACGCGCATGCTGGCCAGCGCCAGGGCCGGGAACAGGAAGGTCAGGGCGTTGACCAGGAAGACCCATCCCGGCCCGACCCAGGCGATCACCAGGCCACTGGCGGCCGGACCCAGCAAACGGGCGGCATTGAAGGAGGCCGAGTTCAGGCCGACGGCGTTGGCCAGGTTCTCCGCAGGAACCATCCGGCTGACGAAGATCTGGCGGGCCGGAGCATCGTAGGCAGCGGCAACTCCCGTGGCGAAGGCGGCGAGGTAGACATGCCAGAGGGCCGCGTGCCCGGCGAGCACATCGACGGCCAGGATAAGAGAGAACAGACCCATGGCTGACTGGGTGGCAATGAGGAACTTACGCTGATCCACCCGATCTGCGAGCAGTCCGGCGTGGGCGCTGAACAGCATGGCGGGCAGGAACTGGAGAGCCGTGGTGATGCCCGTGGCGGAGGCCGAATCATCGGTCAGAATCCGCAGCACCAGCCAGTCCTGGGCCACGCGCTGCATCCAGGTGCCGGTGTTGGCGACCAGCGCGGTGAAGAACCAGATCCGGTAGTTGTGGAACTTGAGTGACTCGAAGATGCTGCTCACGGTGGGAGGACGGCTCCAGCTTCATGGTGTTACGGCGGGCGCGAGCGCTGGGCTCGCACTTTTTTAGGATCGGTTAATTGTACGTCTGTACAACGCGCGCAGACAGGGGGGGGCGACGACGTGCCTCAGCCGCGTCGTCGCCCCCGCTCGAGTTGAGGTCCGGCGCCCCGTCGTCAACCGACGCCGAGGATCGCCTTAATGGGTTCGAGAGTGAAGTAGATGATGAACAGCACCGAGGCGACCCACATCAGCGGGTGGATCTGCTTGATCCTGCCGCAGGCGAGCTGGATGATCAGGTAGGAGACGAAGCCCGCACCGATGCCGTTGGTGATGGAGTAGGAGAACGGCATCATGATGATGGTGATGAAAGCCGGCAGGGCGATCTGCGGGGTCTTCCAGTCGATGTCCGTCACCTGGGTCATCATCAGGAAGCCGACAACCACCAGCGCCGGAGTGGCGGCCTCATAGGGCACCATCGAGACGATCGGGGCAATGAACATGCTGGCCAGGAACAGCAGTCCGGTGACTATCGAGGCCAGGCCGGTGCGGGCGCCCTCACCGACCCCCGCAGCCGACTCGATGTAGGAGGTGTTGGAGGAGACACCACCGGCACCGCCAGCAATCGCGCCCAGGGAGTCGACCACGAGGATCTCACGGGTGTTCGGCGGGTTGCCGTTCTCATCCAGCAAGTCACCCTCCGCGCCGATGGCAACCATGGTGCCCATGGTGTCGAAGAAGTCGGCCAGCATGAGTGAGAAGACCAGCAGCACCACGGAGACGACGCCGACCTTCTCCACGCTGCCCAGCAGGCTGAACTGGCCGAGGGTGGCCAGGCTAGGCAGTTCAATGGGCGCGCCCTCCAGGGCGGGGATGGACAGCGACCAGCCCGTGGGGTTGGTCTCCGCGTCGAAGGCGCCCAGGTGGGCGAAGGCCTCGATGAGGGCCGCCAGGATGGTGGAGGCGACGATGCCGATGAGGATGGAGCCGCGCACCTTGCGTACATGCAGCACCAGGATCAGGAACAGGCCGAACAGGAACACCAGCACGGGCCAGCCCTGTAGGGAGCCACCCAGGCCGAGTTCCAACGGGGTGCCACCGGCGCGTACGACCTTGGCGTCCACCAGTCCGATCAGGGCGATGAACAGGCCGATACCCACCGAGATCGCGGTCTTGATATCTGCCGGGACGGCTCTGAATACGGCCTCGCGGAAACCGGTGAGCACGAGGACCAGGATGATGACCCCCTCGATCACCACCAGTCCCATGGCGTCGGCGTAGGTCATGCCGCTCATGCCCACCAGCGTGTAGGCGATCATGGCGTTGATGCCCAGGCCGGCGGCCAGGGCCATGGGGTAGTTGGCCACCAGGCCCATGAGGATCGTGATGACGCCCGCAATGAAGGCGGTGCCGGCGGCGATCTGCTCCGGGCTTCCCAGCGGAGCGATCCCCTCATGGGGCGTGGACAGCACCAGGGGGTTTAGGACAAGGATGTAGGCCATCGTGAAGAACGTGACGATGCCGCCACGAACCTCGCGGGCCACCGTGGAGCCGCGCTCGGAGATGTGGAAGAAGCGGTCTACCGCGCTTGAGGTGGGCGCCGCCTTCGCCCGTTCAGATGCTGCGGGAGTTGGGGTGTGTGTGGTCACGGCACCGGATTGTTCCAGAAGCGGAAGCGACGGCGAAGCCGCGGCCATAACTTGGGACGGCCGCGTGCTGGCGCCGCAGCCGCTCCCGCTCGTTCAGGACCGGGTGGGCAGTGAGGCCTCCAGCTCGGCCAGGGCCGCCGCCGCGTCATGGTGCTCCGCGACGTCGTGGTGGGTGTGCTCCTGGGCCAGGTCGGCGACGGCGTCGCGGGCGGAGGCGGCGCGACGCAAGGCATCGGAGGCCTCGGAGGCAGAGTTCCCTACTTTTGCGGCGGCCTGTGCCGAGGCCGGCGCCGAGTCGGTGCCCGTGTTCTCGGCTGCCTCGGCATGGGCCGTCGCGGTGTCGGAGGATTCCCCCGGCTGGGGCGGGGACGCGGTGGCGGCTTCATCCGGGGACTGTTCGGGTCCCGACTCCGGGGCGACAGCGGTCTTGGTGGACTCGCTGGGCGCGCTCTGGGCGGTAACGGGCCCGCCCTGCTCAGCCTCACGGATCTCTTCAATGCTGTACCCGGCACGCAGGTCCATGCCGTTGGTTGCCAGCGGCTCCATGGCCACTTCGTCCAGGCGCGACGGCGCTACCGGCCACTCCGGCCCCTGATCGGGCAGGTCGGTTTCGGAGTGGGCGCCGCAGCCGTGATCCAGGGAGACCACACGCCCATCGTCGACTGCCCACTCGTTGGCGCATACGCCGAAGGTGTTGCGCAGGCGTCCGGCCATGGGTACCAGGAAGCCGCAGGTGGAACAGGCGGCGTGGGCCTTGCGCACGCCTTCGGCGTCGGGGCCGTGGTCGCCGTCGTACCAGCGCTGGGCGGCGCGGCGGTAGCCCTCGGCGGACAGCACGCGGGCGCGGCCGAGGTCGAGCTCGTCCAGGGCCACGGTATCGCCGTCCTCGCCGGTGGCCTCCCAACCGGGCTGCAGGCGCTCGTCAGTCTCGCGCCGCGGCAGGCGATCTGAGCGGGATGCGTCTCCGGGAAGCAGGCGCTCCGCCCACGGCACCCAGGCGGGGGCCAGCAGGGCCTCCTCGCCGGGAAGCAGCTCCAATTCACAGATTGTGGCGGTGCGGCCGCGCGGGGGCCGGGCCATGGTGACGGCCCAGCGCCAGCCGCGGTAGCCGGCGAGGTTGCATTCGAACAGGTGGGTGATCAGCCGTTTGTCCAACTGTCGGGAGGCGACGTACCTGCCGACACTGACCGGCTCGGTGATCTCTCCCAGGGCCTTGCGGGCGGCCTCAATGGCGACCTGGGATGTGAGCACCTTGTCCTTGGCGGCGGTGGCCTGCTGCGCCGCGGTCGGCAGGGCGCCGGGACGGGCACTGGCCACCGGGGCGCGTTCGGGGCCGGCCGCAGGGATAGACGTTTTGCTCGACTTGTTCTTCGACCTTTGAGTCGCTGCGTCAGTCACGGTTCCAGTGTAGGGGGCCGCCCCGGTTCCCGTCTGCACCGTCCACCGGTCCCGCGGATGGACCACCTGGCTGCCGTTGGACCACCTGAAACGCACTCTCAGACGGTCCAACCGCAAAAGCGCGGTCCAACCGCAGAAACGCGGTCCAAGTACGCGGCCGGCAGTCAGCCGGACCCACACCCACCCAAAGCCGCCGTTCCGCCATGGCCGACAGCCGCCGCGAGCCCAAGCCCCTTAAGGCAGATCAACCGACACGATCCGATGCACGGCCACGGTCAGCTCGGTCTCCCGCACCAGATCGGCCAGACGAACCCGGCCGGGTTCGACGGCGAGCACCCGCACGGTGCGTTCCTGCACGGCCCCGTCGGGACCGGCTAGACGCAGCCGTACTCGTTCCCGGGAGGCCTGTGCCTGCCGCATCCGGGCCAGGGCGTGCACCGGGTCGGCGGCGGTCACTGAGGCGCCGCCGGAGGCGTTTCGTGCCTCCTCCCCCGCCCGCATCCGCCCTACCAGCGCGACCAGCTCCCGGGGGCCGGGACGGCGTGTGCGTACGGAGTGCGCGTTTCCGGGGTGGGCCGGAGGCGGGCAGGGCGCCCTGCGCCCAGCCCCAGGACGCGTCGCCACGAGCACGCGACCGTGCTCATTCTCAAGGACGGGGGCGAGCCCGGTGGCGCGCAGCTCACGCAGCACCACCCCGGCGGGAGCGGTGGAAAGGATGATGCCGGGGGCAACCTCGTCCAGCCCCAGGCCCGCCAGGGCGGCGTCGGCTTTGATTCCGGCGGCGACGGCTGGGTCGGCCACCCGCAGGACGCTGGCGACTTCACGCACACGCACCACCCCGTGGCGGCGGGCTGCGTCGTCCACCAGTACCTTCAGCGCGCCGGGCAGTGGGGACGGGCTGAAGCCGGCCAGGGTCCGGAGGAGTTCAGCGGCCGACCAGCCCCCGTCCAGGGCGCGGCGCACGGACTGGGGGGTGAAGCGGACGGTAAGGGCGCCACCCCGCGATTCGACGACGCTGCTGCGTTCCAGGGCGGCCGCCAACGCGGGGACGGGACGCCCCGGCACGATCGCGGTCAGGTCGGACTGCACCAGAAGCATGTCGACGGGCTCGGGCAGGTCGGCGGCCAGTGCCTGTTCGAGGGCGCCCAGGACCCGCCCGCCGGGATCGGCGCTACCCCGGGGCTCCGAGGGCGGGGCGGACTCGGAGTCGGCGCCTACGGAGGCGGCCAGAACGCGTCCGGCACGGCTGAGGGCGCCTGCGCCGCTGATGCCGAGCAGTTGTGCCTCGGCGAGAACCGCCGCCACGGCGCCTTCGGGGGACGGCGGCGGGGGCGGCTGAAGGCGAGGCTGGCGTGCACCCAGTCGGCGTGTGCCGCGGCGCCCTCCGGCAACGAACCGAGCAGGGCCAGGACCCGGTGGCGCAGTCCAATCGCCCAGGTGGCTTCGACGTCGGCCCCGAGCACGGGGCGCAGGACGCCGTCGTCGGCACGGGTGCCGACCAGCCAGGGGGTGCGTGCCGAGCCGACCCAGGCGGCCGCGAGCGTAGACCACTGCTCGGGCAGTTCGGCTTCCAGCCAGGCGGTGCTCGTATCCGCCGGCACCCAAGCGGCGCCGCCCTCATCCAGACCGAGGAGCCCGGCGCCGGCGGCCAGTTCGATGACGGTGGCGGCCACGGATCGCTCCAGGTCCAGGGCGGCGGCGGTGCGGTCGAGCGCCCGCACGCCCACGCCGCCGGTGCGCAGAATCGGACCGCCCTCGCGTCCCCATTCGGCCAGCAGCTCGCGCGTGACCCGAACCACCTCCTCGGCGCGACTCGTGGCCTCGGAGGCGACGGCGTCCGCGCTCAGCACCTCAAGGTCATCGGCGGCCGGGGGCGCGAGGGGATCCTTAATCAGGCGTCCCCCGCGCAGGGCCATGCCGACCTCCCGCGGGAGGATGAAGCGGGTGCGGCCGGAGGCGTCGGAGGCGCGGAGTAGCCAGCCGCGCCGAACCAGTTCGGCCGCACCGGCGGGGCGATCTCCGGTGCCGACCGGCGGCCCCCAGGTCAAGGCCCGTAGCACGCCAAGGCCAGCGATCGGTTCGGGGGCCTGTTCCAGGTCGGCCAGCGCAGGTGGGAGCCGGTCGGCGGCCAGCGGCTCGGCGGCGGCCGGACCCAGCCCGAAGGGGTGGGGCCCGAAGGCCTCCACGAGTCCGGGCACCGGACCCGCACCAATAATCAGCGCCAGACGGTTCAGCACGGCCAGGCGGGCGCAGACGTCGCCGGCGGTCAGTCCCAGGGCGGTCGCCACGGTGGCGGCGTCGGCGCTTTCCAGGGCGACCGTAGCTTCGGCGACGGCCATGGTGACGGCATCCAGGTCACGCAGCGCGACCTCGACGCTAGGACGGGCGCCGGCGCGGGCGGCCAGGGCGGTGAAGGAGGCAGAGGGCGGAGCGGCCAGGTCGGGACGGGCGGCTAGGAGGGCGGCAACGTCGCGGTCGGGCAGGGCCATTAAGTGGGCGGCCAACTGCTCGACGCCAACACCCACGAACGCGCGTCCATAGTCGCGCGCGCCACTTCCCGGCAGTTCCTCGGCACGGATTCGACCGGCATCACCTGCACTCACCCGCACCAATCTACCTGCGTCGCCGCTACCTCCCCCAGCCTGGATGCAAGTCAGTAGTCGACCCGGAGGTTTCCGAAGTCCGGTGCCGGACCATCGGGGTTGTCCACCGTGATGGAGTTAACCCCGGCTGACAGCCTCACCCTGATCGGCAGTTGGGAGAAGCTCCCCGTGAAGGTGCCATTAGACACTCCCTTGATCTCTGCCTCAACCAGACCCGCAACCAGCACGCGGAAGCTACGCGGCCCGGCACAACGGTAGTTGAATGTCAGTGTGTACTCTCCATCTTCCGGAACCCACACATTAGCCAGTGTGGCGTCATTCCCGTCCCCGCCGAGCCATCGCGTCACCCATCTGTCGGAGCGAGTCTGACCACGTAGGTAACCGTCCGCGACGGTCAGCTCGTAGGGGAGGGTCGGTGTCTTCTGATACGCCCTGAAGTAATCGATCTCGAAGTACTTCGGGTACGGCACCGTCGGATCATACGGTCCAGTCCATCCCCCTTTGGTGTTGTCATAGATTCCCAACAGGGTCATCATGGGATATCCCACCGTCATGCGCGTTGACGCGACCATACGCCCATCTATGGCCATCTTCATTCCGTGAGCGTCCCAGTCAAATTCAAAGACGTGGAAGTCGTCTGCGAAGCCAGCACCGTCCGGCAGCACAAAGGACTGTTTCAGGGGGAGCAGGCCGAAGTAGTCCTTCCAGACGTGCACTGAGAAAGCACCGCCGGTGGCCCGATCCTTCCCGAGCACCTCGAAGATATCGACCTCCCCGGACTCTCGCCCGATGACTCCGGCCCCCTCGGGCTGGTCCTGGTTCGCTCCGATCATCCACCAGGCACAGTGACTTCCACCCCCTACCGCCATACGCGCCCGGAGCTCGAAGTGGCCATACTTCTGCAAATGACCCCGAAATGTCGGCACATCTCTTGCAGTACCGGGATAGTTGGTCCAGCGGTGCAGGTCATTGCGCTCATAGGTCTGCACGGAACTGATCCGCATACCCGAATCATAGACGGGGTCCCATTCCTCTCGATCTTGACGCATCACCAGACGCAAATGACCGTCCACGACGTCATAGTCTGTCTTCGTGGCGCCCGTGGACCAGTGAGGCAAATAGTCGTCCAGGAACAGTCGGCGGTCCAGAGCGCCGGAGAATTCATCCGACGCGACTAGATGGTATCCGTCCAACTGGGGCGTGGTCGGATCCACGCGGGGCGCCAGCGGAGGCAGTGGGCTTGCCGTCGACATATCTAGACCACCCTGCACAATAGGCCGCCGCTGGGGCGTCCCCGAGACCATTGCCTCGGACGCAGCCGCTGGACCGCCCGCCGCAGAAAGGGCAATCGCGGAGAATGCTCCCCCTACAAGAGTGCGCCTACGCACCCGGGGGGTATTGGCAGTCATTTCAGGTCGCCTTCCCATGTATGTCGGATTCAATTTCACTTGGCCAGGATTCGATCGCTCATACGCGCAGGCGGGTTGATCCAGGGCTCGAAGTCCACGATGCGTCCGTCCACCTCGAAGCGGTAGCGTCCCAGAGCCCTGACCCGCGCCCCGGTCCGGGCCCGACCGCACAACTCACGGATCTGGTCTCGCTCAGCATCCGTCAGCCAGGCATCCGGGTCCGAGCAGCCCACGACGCCGGACACCAGCGCCATGTCACGGGTGACGGCGCAGGCCTCGGGGCTCAGAAGCGAGCCTCGTGAGCGTGCGAAGGCGACGTCCGGGTCCGTATCTACGATACGGCTAAGCCAGCTCCTGGCCACGGCGGCGCGCAACGCGTTACGTACCGCAGGACCACTGGGGTCGCGCCGCCGCTCGGTGTTGTCCCAGTATGGGGCGGTGTCGGGACCGACCCGCATGCCATCTACAACACCCAGCGATGGAGCGATTACGGCACCGGAGGCCATCAGGTAGGCGTCAGGGGCTGCTCCCCTTATGGCCTCCAGCCCGAGCCGGTAGGCAGCTTCCCGGTCGACTCGGCGGTGACGGAGTCCGCATATGGCGGCGGCGTTGAGGAAGTCGAGTTTGAGGTAGCCGTACCCCCACTGCGTTATTCGCCCGACCAGTTCGCGAATCCAGTCCAGGGCCTCAGGATGGGTGCAGTCCAGCGCGTAGTACGGCGCCGCCCAGTTGTAACCGGCTACCGCGGGCTCACCCGACTCGGTGCGCACCAGCAGCTCGGGGCGCTGCCGGGCCAGCGGTGAGCGCGCCGACACTATGAACGGGGCGAGCCAAAGCCCGGCCTCCATGCCGGCGTGGTGTATGTGGTCGGCCAAGGCGGCCATGCCCTCGGGGAAGTTCCCGTTGGGCTCCCAGTCGCCCACGGCGCGCTGCCAGCCGTCGTCAATCTGGACGACGCCGTAGCCGTTGGCCGCGGCGGGGAGGATTTCGGCCTCGATTCTCTCGGCGGTGATCTCCTCGAACCAGGAGTACCAGGAGGACCACACGGGCCCCGGATCATCGCGCCGTGCCGGCGTCTCCACGGGCAACCCGACAGAGTCGGCCAGGGCATGCGCCCACCGCTCGAAGACCTCCAGCTCCGGGCCGACACCTACCCACCAAGCGACGTCACTGGAAGACCCGGGTGGGAAAGGAGCGGCGCCGCCCTGCCCAGTCAGGTGCGCCAGGGTACGCGCCTGGATCCGCCCGGGCAGGAGGTCGAGCACGCCCGTCCTCCCGCCCAAACGCCCGATGAGCAGGCAATCGGTCCGCCCGTTGTCGCCCGGTTGCGATGGAAGGACGACAGCGGTCAGCAAGTAGGACCGGTGGCGGTCGTAGCGGTCAGTGGCGGGTTCCTCGGCGGTGGCCGTCCGCTCCGGGTTGTCCCACACCCGCCAGGGGTCGCGGTCTTGGCGCCACCAGGCGGTAGGGGACCAGGACGTCCACCCGTGCCGGTACAGTTCCGCGTCGCCACCCGCCGGATGGTCGATCACCATGGCCTCGGCATCAATTACAACTCCACTGGGATCGAGGCTTAGCGCCGCCTGCGATCCCGCTGGATCGCGGTGCAGCACCCAGGTCGAGTCTTGTCGCGTCAGGGTGAAGTGCACGGGCACGGGAGACGTCATGACCTTCACTCTTCCAGTAGCGAGTTGACCTTGGTGGCCAGTTCGGGAAGGGCGGTGGCGGGGTCCACCTCACCGCGCTGGATCCGCTCGATCACCACGTCGGCCTCGGAGTTGATTTCATCGGCTTTGAAGGTGATCGGGTAGTAGGACAACGCCTGCGGATCCTGGGCGATGTCCAGGAAGGCCGACACGTCCACTCCGGCTGCCTCGTGGGCCTTGGCGGCGGCCTCGGACTGCGCCGTGATGGAGGGGAAGACCACGGCCTCCTGGGCGATAACCGACTGGCACGCGTCGGAGGTCAGGTACTTGACCCACTGCCAGGCCTCGTCCTGGTGCTTCGAGGACGCCGTGATGGAGGGGGCTAGGCCATTGATGATGGTCTTGCGTCCCTCGGGCCCCTTGGGCAGCGGGGCGAAGGCGAACTCCTGCGCCTCAGATCCGGCCCAGGTGTTGATCCTCCAGGAGCCGTCAGGAACGAGGGCGGCCTTGTTCTGCTCCATCATCGGCTCCAGACCCAGGTTTCCGGCCTGTTCCACCGGCGTTACATAGCCGGCGTCGATCTGCTGGCGCCACCAGGTCATGGCCTCGATCAGCTTGGGCGAATCGAGGTTGTAGTGCGTTCCGAAGGGGTTAGTGTCCAGGTACTCGAAGCCGTTGGACAGGGCCAGCCAGGACCAGGGGCCCTGGCCGACAACCCCACCACCGGTCTCCAGGCCCCAGCCGTAGGTGGCCACCTTGGTCTTGTCAAAGCCGGGCTCGTCTCCCCGCACGCCGTTGTCGTCAACGGTCAGGCGGGCGATTAGCTTGCCGAAGGAACCGCCGTCCGTGGGGTTCCAGTCCAGATCGTTGAGGTCCTCCGGGGCGATTCCGGCGTCTTTTACGTCCTTGACGTTGTAAACCAGGGCGATGGTGTCCCAGTCCTGCGGGATGCCGTAGATCTTGCCGTCGTAGTTCCACAGTGCGGCCAATTCACCGGTGTACTGACCCAGGTCGATCCCGTCCTGCTCGATACGTTCGGACAGGTCCGCCAGCGCACCCTTGGAGGCGAGTTCCGGGTAGTGGGCCACATGGTTGGTGATCACATCCGGGGCGGTTCCGGAGTTCAGGCCGATGGTGAGGTTCTGCCAGTAGTCGTCCCAACCCTTCTGCTCAATGGTTACGCCGATGCCGGTCTCCGCGGTGAAGGCATCGGCACACTTCTGGTAGGCGGTCTGCTGGTTGGGGTCCCACAGGGAGTAGACGATGCTCTTCTCGGAGCCTTCCGCGCCGAGTTCGGCCGGGGTGCAGGCGGCCAGGCCGGAACCGGCCAGGGCCAGCGCGGCCAGTAGTGCGGTGGTGCGTTTCATGATTCTCTCCTTCGAGATGGGATTGGGCGCCGATGGCGCGGGATTCACTTGGCGGAGGTAAGACTGATGGAGGAGACGAGCTTGCGGCCCAGCAGCAGCAGGACGATCAGCATGGGGAGCGTCTGCAAGGTGGCGGCGGCCATGAGGCCGGTCCAGTCGGGGCGGGTCGAAGGCGAACTCTGTTGGAAGACGGCCAGTGCCACATTCAGCAGGCGCACCCCGTGGTCCTGGCCTATCAGCTGTGGCCACAGGTACTCGTTCCAGGCAAATACCGCCTGGATAATCGCCACAGTGGTGATGGGCGTGGCGGCCATAGGGACAATGACCCTGTGGAAGGTGGTCCAGGAACTCGCGCCGTCGAGCATGGCGGCCTCTTCAACCTCCCGGGGCAGCGACAGCATGAACTGGCGCAAGAAGAAGATCGCGAAGGGGCTGACCAGCACGTAGGGTGCGAGCATGCCGGGGAAGGTGTTGAGCAGTCCGGCGTTCTTGATCAGCACGAAGTTGGGCAGCACGATGAAGATCGGGGGGATCATCATGCCGGTCAGGAGCAGACCGAATAGCAGGTCCCGCCCGGGGAAGCGCAGCCGGGAGAAGGCGTATGCGGCCATGGTGGAGGTAGTGACCTGGCCCGCGACCAGCAGTGCGGTGAAGATCAGGGAGTTGCGCAGATACAGCCAGAAGTACATCTTGGCACCCGATCCCCCGGCGGCGAGGCTCTCCTCGGCAGACACCAGCCCGAGTACCCGTTTGAAGTTGATCAGCGTCAGGTTGCGCGGAATGAGGGAGTAGTCCCCGTTGAACACCTCCGCGTTGGAGATCAGCGCGGTGCGGATCGCCCAGACGAATGGCGTCAGCGTGATCGCCAACAGCAGTATGAGCAGGGCCCAACCCAGGATTCGGCCGGGGCGGCGCAGCAGGACAGGCTGACTAGTTACGGTGCGCAAGGAGTCGGTCATGATTCACCCCAGATCCGATTCCGCCGCCCGCGAGGCGCGCAGCTGGATGAGCGTCATGATCAGGATGATCGCCAGCAACACCACCGACATGGCTGCGGCGTAGCCCATCTGCCCCTGCTGGAACGCCTTTTCATAGATGTAGAAGTAGATAACCCGGGTGGAGCCCACAGGACCTCCTTTGGTTGCGACGGCGACGGTGTCGAAGATCTGGAAGGAGCCGATCATCGATACGACGACCACCATGACCAGCACCGGTCTGATCAGTGGCAGGGTGATGGAGCGGAATGTGCGGGCGGTTGAGCAGCCGTCCAATTCGGCGGCCTCATAGACCATGTGTGGCACCGTTTGCATGCCCGCGAAGATGAGCAGCGCCGTGTAACCCATGTTTCGCCACGAGTTGACCAGCGCGACGGTGATGATCGCCAGGTCGGGGTTGCCGTAGAAGGCGATGGGCCCCAGGCCCAGTGCGCCGAGAAGATGGTTGAGCAGGCCGACGTTGGGGTCCAGGACGAACAGGGTGATCACCGCGATGGTGACATTGGGCACCAGCCAGGGCACCAGCAGCAGGGAGCGCACGAGTGTGGAGTGGCTGATGCGTTGCATCAGCAGCGCGATCCCCAGGCCGGCGGCGGTCTGGGTGGTTATGTTCACCAACACGTAGGTGGCCGTGATCACCAGGCTGTGCAGGAAGTTCTCATCACCCAGGAGCCGGCGGTAGTTGTCGAGCCCGACGAAATGCGGCTGCGTGATCAGGTCCCAGTCGGTCAGGGAGATCTGCAGCCCGCGCACCATGGGCACCAGGTAGAAGACCAGGAAGCCGATGAGTGCGGGGGCCAGGTAGGCGTAGGCGGTCAGCGCCTGGCGGCGGCGCAGTGCGCCGTGCCTTGTCAGCCGCGGTGTGGGCGCGGCCTGAGTGTCGGTCGGAACGAGGTCTGTCATCCTTGAGTCCTCGGGAGGAGTTGCAATGACCAGATTAAAACGCTACTTACTTATTAAAGTCAAGTCCGTTCGTCCCCCTGCCTGGAGACTGTCGTGAAGGCACCCCGCCGCATCCAACGCCGAGCCAACATGTCCGCCGTACTGCGCCATTGCCTGAGCGGCCCGCAGACCCTGGCGGATATCGCCGCCTCCACTGGCATCACCCGACCCGCGGCCGAATCGGTGGTGACGGACCTGATCGAGCTGGGCTGGCTGGCTGAGACAGCCGTGACCCCGCGCACTCCCCGACCGGGTCGCCCGGCCACCTATGTGGGACTGAACCCGCACGCGGGCCGGGTCCTGTCGCTGGATATCGGCGCACACCACGTCACCGCCGTAACCGCCGATCTGACCGGTGCCACGCTGGCGCGCGAGCGCATCGAGCTCGCCGAGGACCTACCGGCGCGAGGCAGGCTGGATCGATCGATCCAGCTGGCACAGCAGGCGCTGGCGCGCACCCCCGAGGCGCCCTTGTGGACCTGCACCGTCGCCTCACCGGGAGTTGTGCACGACGGGTGCGTTGCCTACTTCGGCGGGGACGGCATGCCCGGGTGGCAAGGCATGCAACTTGAGTCCGCGATATCCGCTGCCCTGCAGACGCGGGTGCGCAGCGCGGGCGATTGCGCCCTGGGGGCCCGCGGCGAGTCCTGGAAGGGCGCCGCCGCCGCCTTCGACGACGTAGTCTTCATCCTCGCCGGTCGCCGCACCGGCGCCGCCAGCGTCATAAACGGGCGCGTACATGAGGGGCTGCGCGGGGCGGCCGGCCTGATCGGTGAGCTACCGCAGCTGCGGTGGCGCGAGCTGGAGGACGAAACCTTCGCCGACGCCCTGTACGACGGCCAGACTCCGCGCCGCGAGGACTTGTTCACCGCTGCCCGCGCGGGCGAGCAGCGAGCGTTGGCCGCGCTGGATGAGTACGCCGAGGTGCTGGCCACGGGAACCGCCGCCATGGTGCTCGCGGTGGCACCTCAGATGGTGATCGTCGGCGGCGTGTTCTCCGTCCACGCAGACCTGTTCCTGCCCCGCTTCACGCGCCGGCTCGGCGAGCTGTGCCCCTTCCCCCCACAGGTGGCAGCATCCCGCCTGGGCGACGACGCCGTCGTTATCGGCGGAGTGAGGCTCGCCTTGGACGACATCTTGGACGGCATCGACACGATCGTGCGGGAGGCCGATTTCTTCCCCTCCACCTCACCGGCAAGCCTTTGGCAGTAGGCTCCGGCCCGGGTGTGTCCCGTTGACGGGCTCATCCCCCGAAGGCGCTCCTAACGGTTAATCTCCCGCCCGGCGACGGCGGGGCCGTCGAGTAGCATCTGCGCGGTCCGCCTGTCGGTGACCAGAGATGTTATGAGGCCGGAGCGGGCAACCGCCCGCATGGCAGGCACCTTACGGACGCCGCCGGCGACGGCGAGCACACGCGGGGTTCGCACGAGCTGCTGCGCAGTGATCGCGATGCAGCGGCTGCGAGCGGCACAGGGGACCACTCGTCCGTCGTCGTCGATGAATATGCCCAGCATCTCGGCACGGGCCCCGCCGGACTCGAGCTGCTGCTTGTCCGCATCGCTGAGGGCGTCCATCAACTGGGTCACGGGCGGATCCCAGGAGCCGATCGAGACGACGGCCAGCGACAGCTCGGCATAGGCGGCCAGAACCGAGGCGATGGCAGGATCCCGGCGCAGCGCCTCCGCCGTCTGCGGAGAGTCGACGAACATCGGCGCGAAGATCGACAATGTGGTAGAGCCCGAATGGGTGGAGACCGAGCGGAAGATGTCGACCGGCGACAGGGCGAAGTCGGCACCGACAGCACCTGTTAGGGCAACGACCCTGACATCGGCGAGGGACCCCACATGCGCGCCGATCTCGGCGATGGTACGCCCCCAGGAGAAACCGATGGTCTCCCTCCGGCCGACCAGCGAGGAGATCTCGACCGCCGCCGCCCGAGCGAGCGCCTGGCGATTGGCGGCCTCGCCCTCGGCCCCGGGCACAACCACGCAGTCACGCAGGTTGAGATGGGCGGCAACACGCTCCGCGAGCGCCTCATCGGGACGAGTCGGCTCAACGATGCGAATCTGCACGATGCCGGTCTCACGGGCGGTGTCGAGCAGGCGCGCCACCTTGAACCGCGAAATGCCGAATCTCTCCGCGATATTGACCTTCGCCTCGCCGGCCTCATAGTAGGCGCGGGCCACGGCGATCATCAGGCCGGTGTCGTCAGGCACGGCGCCTCCTTGCTCGTTTGAGCAAGCGTATCCGTTCCGAGCGGTCTTGACGGACACCACAGCACACCATTATTGTTCTCCCATACGAGCAATGATGCTCATATGAGCACGGGAAGTCCGACATGATCGCAGTGGCGGCCCCGAAGCGCACTGGCGCCTACATGCTCTTGTCCGAGTCCTGCTCGCCAAACGCCCCATCGCCAGGAAGTGACCACGCATGACAACTCGCAAATCCACTCCGTCCCCGCCCTCGGGACGCGCACGCCTGCAAGCATTCGGGGGCTTCCTGACCGCCATGGTCATCCCCAACATGGGCGCTTTCATCGCCTGGGGTTTGATCACCGCGCTGTTCATCCCCGACGGCTGGATCCCCAATGAGAGCCTGGGCACGCTGGTCGATCCGCTCATCAAGTACATGCTCCCCCTGCTGCTGGCGTACTCGGGGGGCAACCTTGTGCACGGCCAGCGCGGCGGGGTCGCCGGCGTAATCGGGACCATCGGACTCGTCGTCGGTTCTGACATCCCGATGTTCCTCGGCGCGATGGTCATGGGCCCACTCAGCGCCTGGATCATCAAGAAGTGGGACGGACTCATCCAGCCGCGCATCCGCCCCGGCTTTGAAATGGTGGTCAACAACTTCGGCCTGGGCATCATCGGATTCATCCTGTGCATCATCTCCTTCAGATTCATCGGCCCCATCATCGAATCGCTCAACACCGCACTGACCTGGGTGATCAACGCTCTGGTGAACACCGGTGTGCTCCCCCTGGTCGCCGTCCTCAACGAGCCCGCCAAGGTGCTGTTCCTCAATAACGTCATCGACCAGGGCATCTACTACCCGCTCGGCATGCAGGCAGCCCAGACGGCCGGCAAATCGATCTTCTTTGTACTGGCCTCCAACCCGGGCCCCGGCCTGGGTCTGCTCCTCGCCTACTGGCTCTTCAGCGGCAACAAGATAATGAAGGAGACCGCCCCGGGCGCCGTGATCATCCACTTCCTCGGCGGCATCCACGAGATCTACTTCCCGTACGTGCTCGCCAAGCCGATCACCCTGCTCGGCATGATCGCCGGCGCGGCCTCGGGGATCGCCACCGCCCAGGTCTTCGGTGCCGGTCTGGTGGCCGGCCCCTCCCCGGGGTCCATCTTCGCCTACATCATGCTCACGCCCCGCGGCAGCCACCTGGGAATTATCGCCGACGTGATCGTCGCCACCCTGGTGTCCTTCCTGGTAAACGCGGCCCTGTTGCGAGCCTCCGCCCGCAAGGACACCGCCGTCGGCGCCGCCGAATTCGAACAGGCGCAAGAGCGCAGCGCCGCCATGAAGCAGGAGGGCAAGGGCCTTCTCGCGGCCGTAACGGCCAGCGGGGCGCCGATTGCGACCCGGGCCATCAGCAAGGTCATCTTCGCCTGCGACGCCGGCATGGGCTCATCCACCATGGGCGCCAGCCTGTTCCGCAGACGGCTTGAGGAGGCCGGTATCGACGTCGAGGTCGGCAACACCGCCATTGAGAGGGTCCCCAGCGACGCGGACGTCATTGTCACGCACAAGAACCTCTCCGAGAGAGCGGCCAACGCCAATCCGGGCGTTGAGATCGTTGCCATTGAGAACTACCTCTCCGATGCGCACATCGATGACCTCTACTCCCGGCTCGAGTCCCAGCAGGAGGCGGACAAGTGAAGACCAGGGCCGTCTACATCGCGGGCGCTCACAGGGCGGTTCTCACCGAGAATGAGCTCCCGCCGCTTGGGCCCCGGGAGGTCCTCATGAAGGTAGCGGCGTCGAGCATGTGCTACTCGACCTATAAGGCGTACTCCCTCGGCGCCGCACACAAGCGCGTGCCCGACGACGTATCCGAGAACCCGGTCATGACCGGCCACGAATTCAGCGGAGAGATCGCCGAGGTCGGCTCGGGACTGACCGATCACTACCAGGTCGGGCAGCGCATCGTCATCCAGCCTGCCATGGGGCTGCCCTCCGGCTACTCCCCCGGTTACAGCTACCCGACCTACGGCGGGGACGCCACCTACACGATCGTTCCCGAGATCGCGATCGACAAGGGTGCGATCCTTCCCTATGAAGGCACCTACATGGCCAATGGCTGCCTCGCCGAACCGCTCATGTGCATCATCGGCGCCTTCCATGCGAGCTACCACACGACTCAGTACGTCTACGAGCATGAGATGGGTATCAAGAGGGGCGGGGCGCTGGCTCTGCTGGGCGCGGCGGGCCCCATGGGCCTAGCCGCCATCGAGTATGCACTCAGCGGTCCTTACCAGCCCGGGTTGATAGTCGTCACCGACATCGACCAGAGCCGTTTGGAGCGCGCGCAGCAGCTCCTTCCACCCGAGCTGTTGGAGGGCACGGGCCGCCGGCTCGTGTACCTCAACACAGCGGACTGCGAAGACGCCGTAGGCCTGCTGCGCAGCCAGACCCCGCACGCTGCGGGCTTCGACGACATCATGGTCTTCGCCGCCAGTCGCCCCCTGCTGGAGATGGCGGATCGGCTCAAGGGCTGGGATTGCTGTCTGAACTTCTTCGCCGGGCCGACCGACAGGGAATTCTCTGCAACATTCAACTTCTACGACGTCCACTACGAGTCTGCGCACGTGGTCGGGACCTCCGGCGGGGCACGATCGGACATGCTAGAGGCCCTCCGGATGACCGCCCAAGGCAAGTTGAACCCCTCCCTGATGATCACTCATGTGGGCGGGCTCGATGCCGTTGCCCACACTTTGGAACATTTCAAGGAGATTCCCGGTGGGAAGAAGCTCTTCTACCCCTGGGTGACAATGCCGCTGGTGGCACTCGCTGATCTGCACACCCACGCCGCCCAGGACCGCAGATACGCGGCACTGGCCGACATCGTCAAGGCCAATAACGGCCTGTGGTGTCAGGAGGCGGAAGTGTTCCTCCTGAGGCACTTCTCCCGACCGGCCGGGCCCGACTGAGACCTGCGGGTCACCCGCCGCCACATCGACCGAACTCGGCACGTAACTTCCACCGAACTCGGTGAAGGGGTCCGCTGCCGGTGAAGGCGTCTGCTGCGTCACGGCGCGAGCCCCGCCGTCCTTGTCATACTCCGCCCATGTCAGATTCCCGGCCCTCCCCCTCGCTGCCCGACGGTCCACTGATCGTCCAGAGCGACAAGACGGTTCTGCTGGAGGTCGCCCACCCCGCCGCCGTCGACGCGCGCCGTGCCATCGCGCCCTTCGCCGAGCTTGAACGCGCCCCGGAACACATTCACACCTACCGGATCACTCCGCTGGCCCTGTGGAATGCGCGCGCCGCCGGACTGGACGCCGAGACGGTGATCCACGTCCTGATCACCTACTCGCGCTTTCCGGTGCCGCATTCGCTGCTGACCGAGATCGCCGAAACCATGGGCCGTTACGGCCGGTTGCAGCTGGTGACAGACCCGGCGCACGGGCTGGTGCTGCACGCCACCGACGCCCCCGTCCTGGCGGAGGTGATGCGCTCCAAACGCACCAAGGGCCTGCTGGGCGAGCCCCTGGGAGACGCTGACGTAGTGGTCCATCCCTCCGAGCGCGGTCACCTCAAGCAGGTACTGATCAAGCTGGGTTGGCCGGCAGAGGACCTGGCGGGCTACGTCGACGGCGAGGCGCACCCGATCACGCTGCGGGATTCGACGGCGGACGTGGCCGCGGGGGTCGAGGGCGCCTTCGCACTGCGCCCCTACCAGAGCGAGGCGGTCGACTCCTTCTGGGCGGGCGGTTCCGGCGTCGTCGTCCTGCCGTGCGGTGCGGGCAAGACCCTGGTGGGGGCGGCGGCTATGGCCCGCTCGGCCACCACCACGCTGATCCTGGTGACCAACGCCGTCTCGGCCCGCCAGTGGAAGCAGGAACTCATGCGCTTCACCTCCCTGACCGAGGATGAGATCGGCGAGTACTCGGGCTCACGCAAGGAGATCCGCCCGGTCACAATCGCCACCTACCAGGTGCTCACCACCAAGCGGAAGGGCGTCTACCCGCACCTGGACCTGTTGGACGCGCGCGACTGGGGGCTGATCATCTACGACGAGGTGCATCTGCTGCCGGCCCCTATCTTCCGCATGACGGCGGACCTGCAGGCCCGCCGTCGGCTGGGACTGACCGCCACACTGGTGCGCGAGGACGGTCGGGAGGACGAGGTGTTCTCCCTGATCGGCCCCAAGCGCTACGACGCCCCGTGGAAGGACCTGGAGAATCAGGGATGGATCGCCCCGGCCGTGTGCACGGAGGTGCGGCTGACGTTGGACGCCGGGGAGCGGATGGCCTACGCCACCGCCGAGGCCGATGAGCGCTACCGGCTGGCCGCCTCCACGCCGGCGAAGCTGCGGATCGTCGAGCGTCTGCTGGCCCGACACCCCGGGGAATCGGCGCTGGTGATCGGCCAGTACGTGGACCAGTTGGAGGAGCTGGCCGAGCACCTAGGGGCGCCGCTGATCACCGGGGCGAGCACGGTGCGTGAGCGCCAGCGCCTATATGAGGCCTTCCGCTGCGGCCAGGTGAGCACGCTGGTGGTTTCCAAGGTCGCCAACTTCTCCATCGACCTGCCCGGCGCGTCCGTGGCCGTGCAGGTGTCGGGCTCCTTCGGGTCGCGGCAGGAGGAGGCACAGCGACTCGGGCGGATCGTGCGCCCCAAGGAAGACGGGCGGCAGGCGCACTTCTACACGGTGATCGCCCGGGACACGGTGGACCAGGAGTTCGCCGCACACCGGCAGCGCTTCCTGGCCGAGCAGGGCTACGCCTATGAGGTCATCGACGCCGAGGACCTGGAGGATCTGCAGGCGTCCAGGTAGACGGCGCAGCTGGGGGCATTGGCAACCGTCAGGGCCCGTGGCTTATAGGGTGGAAATGCGGCTCTTCGCGTTTAGGGGTGTGGTGGTGGGTGGGGGGTTTGCTACGTATCTGGGTCCGGCCTACATTCAGGCTGATTCAGCACTCGGCACAGGGGGTGCTGTGATGGCCTGGTATCCCATGAAAACGCCCAGCCGCGGGGGAACTGGGCACTCATCTCGGCGGCCCGGCCAACCCGGGCACCTGGTTACCGCCCCCACCACTTGCCAACCTAACCGATGCCGACCACTCGCGGCGAGGCGTCCGCGGGAACCGGACGCTTCAGCTTCGCCCTAGGGCCGTGAGCAGGAACCAAACAGGCCTCGATGCCAGAGGCCGGAGTCATCTACTACGCCGGTTCATGCTGTAGTACGCCACTTAGGTCTTTGTTGAAGGACTAAAAACCCTTCAACACAGGTCTAACCGGCGTAGCAGACACCGAAGGAGCGCACCCAACAGTCAACCGACGTAGCAGACGGCACCATGACGGAGCGAGCACCCAATACACCCCACACCCACCCAGCCACCACGCCCGAACAGCCAGTTTCACCGGAAGCTACTCGGCCACCACATGACATCCATCTACCCATATGAGAACGTTACCCTATGACGACATTCAGCCCCGTTTGGGCCGACGAACGTACCGAATACGTTCTCACCATCGACGGCGAACCAACTACACGAGTCTGGGTTGCCCACACACGCAAGGAGCGCAACACCGGCCTTCTGGGCACGGATGCCCTCGACGGCGCGTTGTGGATCAAGGCATGCAACTGGGTACACACCTTCGGCATGCACTACGCCCTCGACCTGGTTTATGTCGGGCGCCGCGGCCGCGTCGTCGCCGTCGCCACCACGCCACCGGGACGCCTTTGCCTTCCCCGGCTGACTGCGCACGCCACCGTGGAAATGCCCGCAGGTATGGCAGCCCAACTCAACATCACACGCGGAAGTGTCGTTGGCGTAAAAGCCCGCGCATAAATGCGGCGCACGGAGTCATTCCACACGCGTGACGCCTTGTAGTCGGCGGCTTGATTGACACCTCTCCGGCGCTCGTCCTGCCTGCTGCTAGTCGATCGTGGCGGTGAGCATCGTTTGCCAAGCAAAACTGGCTCTTCCGGTCGAGGCCGTGTTCGCCGAGTTCGGTCGAAATAACCATCGAGTTCGGTAGATATGACCATCGAGTTCGGTAGATATGACCATCGAGTTCGGTTGGCGGGGCCGGCGGGGCGGGGGAAGTGTCCAGAATCGGGGTGGTGGGGCGCCCCCTGGGGAGATCAACCCTGGGTTGGTTTCAGTGGTTTTGATGTCGTGCCGCCTTGGTGGCGGCAGCCCAATGTGCCGCTGTTTGGTGGGTGTGGGCTGTTGGCGTGTTCATTGGCGTGTGCCGGATGCCCAATCGTGGGAGTGCTGGGTGACGGATCGAAAGTGGAACGTACGGACTGTCTGGCCCTGTGCCCGGGGTCGGTGGCACCCATAGGCCCCCGGGCGATGGTGTGCAAGACGGCCGTTCATGTCGATTTTCGACCCCGGGGTGCGATTCACGACCACCCCGGGGTCGTAAACCACACCCCAAGGTCGAAAACCAGCACCTCACGCCCCACAGCACGCTCCACCGCAACAGCGACAGACCGCCCTCAAACACCAGGGGCCCCTCAAACACAGGAACAGCTTTCGGACATGGCAGACCACGCCCGAACACGGGACGGCGCCTTCGGACACCGGACGGCGCCTTTGGCCGCGGGAGAGTTCCGCCCGGACAGGCCAGAACACACCACCACACCACCAAACACGAAGGCACTTTATTGCCATTAATATCGTAGACAGTAAGACCCGGCTGGTCGTCACAGAGTAGATTCTCGGCCTGCGGCGTAGGACCGTAGGGAGCGGTCGGTGGACAGGGACTCCGCAGTCACCACGCCCGCGGCCAACGCCGATGCCTCCGCCGGTACCGCGGATCGTGAGGCCCGGGCTGAGGCCATCTCCTCCGGATCAAAGGTGCCGATACCCAGGGGAGTGTCGTCGGAATCAGAAGAGCACGCCACCAGGGGCGGGCAGGCCAGCAGCAGCACCAGCGCGCCTGCGGCAGCACACGCAGTCCGGGTGAGCCAGTCAGGAAACGAGCCATGGGCAACCACGATATGGCCGGAAACGATATGCAGGCCGCCGGCCGGGTGAGCCAGTCAGGAAACGAGCCATGGGCAACTCCTCGCACGTACGGGCCTCACGCGCCTCCTGGACGGTGGCGGCCTTAGCGGTCGGGCAACTCCTCGCGCGTATGAGCCTCACGTCATCAGGATCTTGTGTGGTCTCCCACGCCCATATGTCACGCGCAAGCAACCTGGCGGTCCGCAGACGTCTTGCGCAGCTCTTGACCGCGCACTATCGAGGACTGCATCGTTCGCATTGAAACGGTCCACCGCAGTCACCCACTCGCACCTCAGCTTCCTGCTGCGGCACAGACCGAACCAGGACGCTCCATGACCGACTCGACCACCGACTCTCCGGCAACCGACGCTACGCCGACTCCAGCCGCCCACGCCACCGCTCCGACTGCCGCGGCCGCCCCTGCCGCCGTCCCGCCCGCATCCAGTTGGACCGTCTAACTGCCGTGGGACCGTCTAACTGCGGTGGGACCGTCTAACTGCGGTTGGACCGTCTCAGCCGCACTCTCAGACGGTCCAACTGAAGAAACGCGGTCCAACGGCAGAAACGCGGTCCATCTGGAGGAGCGGGGCCCGGACCGAGGAGGCCGACGGCAGACCCTCCCCGCGACACACCGACCCAAGACACCACGTTCGCGCTGATGACCCGTAATGGTTCAGTGCGCGCTGGGGCGCGGCGCCCGTGTCCGGCCGATGAAGTCGCGGTCGACCGCCGCAGGACGTTGTCGGACGGACAAGGACGAGTTCAGGCCGACGAGGACATTGCCGGGCCAGACGGGTCGTTGTCGCTGCCGGGTGGGGGCGCCCGAGGACGTGGGTTAGACCTACAGGACGCGGGCTGGCCGCCGAGGACACCCCTTGACTCACGCCCCACGCCTGAACTACAGTAACGCATATTGAAACGGTTCACACCGCCGTCAACGCCTCGCCTCCGTGCCGCGGCACAATCCGAACAAGGACGTTCTATGACCGACTTCCCGACCACCGACCTTCCGGCAACCGGCGTCCCGCCTACCCCGGCCGTCGACGCTGCCGCTTCGGCTGCCGGGGCCGCCTCCGCCGTCATCCCAACCGCCTTGGCCGAGCTGCTGGACACCACCTCGGCCCGCTCCTCCCGCCGCTGCTGCTTCCTGCTACACGTGCGCCCTGACCGGCTCACCGAGTACGTCGAGGTCCACCAACACGTGTGGGAGGAGATGCGCCAGGCCCTGACCCGCTGCGGATGGCGTAACTACTCGCTATTCCTGCGCCCCGAGGACGGGCTCGTCGTCGGCTATTTCGAGTCCGACGACGTCGACGCCGCCCAGGCCGCCATGGGCGATGAAGAGGTCAATACCCGCTGGCAGGCGGAGATGGCCCAGTACTTCGTCCAGCCCGACGGTGGCACCAACGAGATCCTGCCCCAGTACTTCTACCTGCCCTGACGCACCCCATCCACCCATCTCCCACACGCAAGGAGCAGTCCGTGGCCCGCAAACCACTTACCGGCTGGAAAGCGACCGCCGCCGTCGCCATGTCGAATTACATCGACTCCGGCTCCATCATCGCCATCGCCACCTCGCTCGGCTTCTGGGGAGCCGCCTACTTCCCAGATGACAACGGACGGATCGCCGGTCTGCTGGCAGCCTTCAGCTCCAATGCCTTCGGCGCCGCCATCGGTGCACTGATCGGCGGCCCCCTGTGCGACAAGTACGGCCGTAAATTCATCTACACCTACGACCTGCTGCTGTACGCGCTCGGCGGCCTGATCGTCGTGTTCACCGTCAACCTACCGATGCTGTTCACCGGCTTCGTAATCGTCGGTCTGGCCGTGGGCGCCTCCGTCCCCGCCGGCTGGACCTACATCGCCGAATTCGCCCCCACCGGTCAGCGCGGCAAGCACATCGGCGCCACCCAGCTGGCCTGGTCCTTCGGCCCGTTCATCGGCTTCGGCCTGGCGGCCGCCCTCGCCCCACTGGGTCTGCTCGGCAGCCGCATCGTCTTCGCCCATCTAGTCGTAATCGCCCTGATCACCTGGTACATCCGGCGAGGACTGGAGGAGTCCGAGACCTGGCAGAACGCCAAGGGCGGAGCACAGGCCAAACCGCCGTCGATGTGGTCGGCCTTCCACAAACTCTTCAGCCGCCGTGTCAACATCACCGCGCTCATCTTCCTGGCCGTGATCTACACCTGCTGGAACCAGGCGGCCTCCCAAAACGGTATCTTTCTGCCCACCATCCTCGGCTCCATGGGCTACGAGACCATACAGACAGACCTGTTCTCCATGCTGTCGTGGGGCTTTGTGATCGTATCCACCTTCGTCTTCATGAACCTGGTGGACCGCGTCCCCTACCGCTGGCACTACCTGGTGGGCGGCCTGGCTGCCATCGTCTCCTGGATCATCCTGGTCTTCGGCCCCTCCGACGCCGCCTGGACCGCCTTCGGCTACACCATCATCTGGGGCCTGTCCGCCGGCCCATCCGCCCAGGCCTTCTACTCCGTGTGGTCACCCGAGCTCTTCGCCACCCCGTACCGCTCGGCCGCCCAGGGCATCGTCTTCTTCGCGGTGCGCCTCGCCTCCGGGCTGATCTCACTGATCTTCCCAGTCATCCTCAAGTGGGACAACGGCCTGATGATCGACGGTCTCATCCTCATCGGCTTCCTCATCATCTCCACGCTCGTGGGCACCATCGGCGCCCCGAGGACCCAGGGCAAGTCCCTGGAAGACATCGAAATGGAGCGTTACGGAGAGCACGTCACCAACGCCTGAGTCCCCACCGCCGGCCAGGCATCCGACCAGCACGACCAGCACGACCAGCACACACCAAACTCACGAAAGAGAGAACACCATGTCCGCAACCACCCCCTCGCTATCAGACCTCACTGCCGAGGCCCGCGGTCTGCTTGAAAGCCAGACCATCGAGTTGCCCAGCTGGGCATTCGGCAACTCCGGCACCCGCTTCCGCGTCTTCACCACCGCCGGCGTACCCCGCGACCCGTATGAGAAGATCGACGACGTCGCCCAGGTCAACAAGTACACCGGCGTCACCCCCCGGGTTTCCCTGCACATCCCGTGGGACAAGGTCGACAATTATGAGGCGCTGCGCGCTCACGCCGAGGACCAGGGCGTCACCATCGGCACCATCAACTCCAACGTCTTCCAGGACGAGGACTACAAGCTCGGCTCCCTAACCAACTCCGACGAGCGCATCCGCCGCAAGGCGATCGACCACCACCTGGAATGCATCGACATCATGCGCGCCACCGGCTCGCCGGCCCTGAAGATCTGGCTCGCCGACGGCACCAACTACCCCGGCCAGGACTCCATCCGCGCCCGCCAGGACCGCCTGGCGGAGTCCCTGGCGGAGATCTACGCCGCCCTCGACGACGATCAACAGCTGGTGCTGGAGTACAAGTTCTTCGAACCGGCCTTCTACCACACCGACGTGCCGGACTGGGGCACCAGCCTCGTGCACTGCCTAGCGCTGGGAGACCGAGCCAAGGTCGTCCTCGACACCGGCCACCACGCCCCCGGCACCAACATCGAGTTTATCGTCGCGCAGCTGCTGCGCCTGGGCCGCCTGGGCGCCTTTGACTTCAACTCACGCTTCTACGCCGACGACGACCTGATCGTGGGCGCCGCCGACCCCTACCAGCTGTTCCGCATCATGAATGAGATCGTCGCCGCCGGCGCGCTCGCTCCCGACTCCGGGGTCAACTTCATGCTCGACCAGTGCCACAACCTGGAGGAGAAGATCCCCGGCGAGATCCGCTCCGCCACCAACGTGCAGGAGGCGACCGCCAAGGCCCTGCTGGTGGACCGTGAGGCGCTCGCGCAGGCGCAGCGCGCCGGCGACGTCCTGGCCGCCAACGATGTGTTCGTGGACGCCTACAACACCGATGTGCGCCCACTGCTGGCCGAGCTGCGCGAGTCCCAGGGGCTGGCGCCCGACCCGATGCGCGCCTTCCTGGACTCCGGCTACCTGGACCAGATCCGCTCCGAGCGCGTCGGCGGCACCGCCGCCGGCTGGGGCGCCTGAAACTCTAGGTGGGGTCGGGCACCGCCGCCCGACCCCACCAACCCGCGTCATACAGAAGGAAACCACCATGACCAACGCCCACCCCATCCACATTGGGGCCGTCGACCTGGGCGCCTCCTCCGGGCGCGTCATGGTCGGCACCATCACCGACGGCCGCATCGAACTGACCCAGACGCGCCGCTTCACCAACCGCCCCATCCCGCTGCCCGGTCCCGGCGGCGAGCGCCTGTACTGGGACGTGCTGCACCTATGGGATGAGATCCGCGCCGGCCTGCTCGCCGCCGTGCGCGATGTCGGTCCACTCGCCGCCGTCGGCATTGACACCTGGGGCGTGGACTACGGCCTGCTGGACCCCGGCGGCCTGTTGGCCGGACAGGTGAGCGCTTACCGTTGCCCCCGCACTCGGGGCGTGCCCGAGGAAGTCTTCGCCGCCATCCCCGCCACGGAGCTTTACGCCGTCAACGGCCTGCAGGTACAGGACTTCAACACCCTTTTCCAGCTGGTGGCCACCTCCCGCGACGGCGGCCTGCCCCGTGCCACGGCTCCGGACGACGGCGGGGTCGCCTCGGCTGCCCCGGGCACCGGCCCCGCCCAGCGCACCATGCTGCTGCTGCCGGACCTGTTCACCTATTGGCTCACCGGCAGGCCGATCGCCGAAATCACCAATGCCTCCACCACCGGCCTGGTCGACGCCCGCCAGCGCACCTGGTCCGCGCCGCTGCTTGAGCGCCTGCGCACCGAGTTGGGGCTCGACCTGGACGGCGTACTGCCGGGCATCGTGGAGGCCGGCACCGTCGTCGGACCGGTGCGCCGCGACGTCGTCGACGTCTTCGGACCCGCCGGCGCCCCAACTCCGGTGGTGGCCGTCGGCTCCCACGACACCGCCTCCGCGGTGGCGGCCGTGCCCGCGTCCGGAAGCGACTTCGCCTACATCTCCTGCGGCACCTGGTCGCTGGTGGGCCTGGAGCTGGAGGCGCCGGTGCTCAGCGAGGCCTCCCGGCGGGCCAACTTCACCAATGAGCTCGGCGTGGACGGCACCGTGCGCTACCTGAAGAACGTCATGGGCCTGTGGGTGTTCAACGAGGCCGTGCGCACCTGGCGCGAGCAGGGCCTGGAGCTGTCCTACCGGGACCTCGACGCCGCCGCCGCGGCCTCCGAGCCGCTGCGCACCGTCGTCGACATCAACGATCCGGTCTTCTTCGCACCCGGAGACATGGCCGCCCGCATAGACGACTACGCCCTCCACACCGGCCAGCCGCGCCCGCGCAGCGTAGGTGAGTACGTGCGCTGCATCGACGACTCTCTCGCCCTGGCCTACCGCCGTGCGGTGCGCGAGGCCACCGAATTGTCCGGCAGACAGGTCGGTGTCCTGCACATGGTGGGCGGCGGCATCAGCAACCGGCTGCTGTGCCAGTCGGCCGCCGATGCAACCGGCCTGAAGGTGATCGCCGGGCCCGTCGAGGGCACCGCCCTGGGCAATATCGTCGTCGCCGCCCGTGGCGCGGGGCTGATCGAGGGAGACCTGACCGCGCTGCGGCGGATCGTGCGCGCCTCCTGCGACGTCACCGAATACGCGCCCGACCCGGCCACGGCCGCCGGCTGGGAGGCCGCCGAGCGCCGACTGCAGGGCTGAATCGTCTTGCACCCACCCGCGCCCCACGGCATGCGGAAGCCGCCCGCACGCCCGCCACACCACCCGCTTGATTGCCTTGGAGAAGAGTCATGACAGATACCCCCACCAACGGCGCCGTCCCGCCGACGCCGCAGCCCGACACCACCCGCGACGGCGTGCCCGTAGCGCCGCTGGCCGGCGGCTTCCTGCCGCCCTACGCCGACCGATTGCACCTGATCGCCGACTTCCCGACTCCGCGCGCCGAGAACCTGACCGCCGCCGACCCCGCCGCGGCGGCCGGAGCGCCCTTCTCCGCCGAGGCCTTGGCGGCGATGGAGGCATGGGATGCACGCTTCGGGGAGCCGGAGCCCACCCGCGCGCTCGTCGAGGAGCGCGAGCTACCCGGCCCGCACGGACCGATACCGGTGCGCATCTACCGCCCGGAGCCCGGCTGGACTCCGCCCGCTGCCTCGCCGGCCACGGATGCGGGCCTGCGCGCCGGACTAGTGTGGTACCACGGCGGCGCCTTCATCGGCGGTGACCTGGACATGCCGGAAGCCGACGCCGTCTCCCGCGGACTCACGACCCGCACCGGCACGACCGTCATCTCGGTCTTCTACCGGCTGTGCACCGGCGGCGTCCATTACCCGGTCCCGCACGACGACGCCTACGCCGCCTACCGGTGGGTGCGTGAGCACGCCGCCGAACTCGGCATCGATGCCGCTCGCATAGCCGTCGGCGGGGCCAGTGCGGGTGGAAACCTGGCCGCCGGGGTGACGCTGCATGGCGTCGACCAGGCCGCCGCCCCCTGGCAGGCGCTACTCGCCTACCCGGTGGCCCATGGCGGACATTGGCCGGCCCCCAGCCCGGAGCTGGGGGCGCGGTTGGAGCAGATGCCGCAGATCCTGCGGTTCCCAGCCGACATTATGGCGGCGATGAACACCAACTATCTCGGGGCTCCGCTCGACGCTGCCGCGAGCACACCGACCTATGCCTTCCCCGGGGACCTGGACACCACCCGGCTGAAGGGCTGGCCGGCCACCTACATCGAGAACTGCGAGAACGACGACCTGCGCGCCTCCGGCGAGGCCTTCGCCCGCCAACTGCGGCAGGCCGGCGCCGACGTCGAGGTGCTCACCTGCGCGGGCGTGCCCCACGGGCACCTAAACGCCGTCGGCAGTCCCCTGACCTCCGCCAGCCTCGACCGCTTCGCGGCCCGGCTGGGTCGCGCCGTGTGAAACCAGCGGCCACGACCGCCGTCGGCGGGCTCCGCACCTACCACCCCATTGACCAACGACTCCCCAGAAACAAACACCGAAAGGACGATTCACCGTGACCGCCATGCCCCTGTCGGAGATCCTCACCCAGATGGGCGCCGCCGGAGGACGCCTGGACCACATGGGCGCCGTCGAGGCCGGCGCCGGCAACATCTCCGTGTCCATCAATGCCTCGGCAAAACAGCTGGGCCTGGCCGACCGCTTCCCGCAGGTCTCCCCCGGCACCGAGCTGCCACTGCCCGCCCCGGCACTGGCCGGCCGCACCGTACTGGTGACCGGCTCGGGCTGCCGTCTGCGCGATGTCGCCGAGTCCCCGGAGGCGAATGTCTCCGCATTCGTCGTGGACGAGGGGGGCGTAACCGGCACCTGGTACACCCACCCCGACCGTGCCTACGTGCGCCCCACCAGCGAGTTCAACTCCCACCTGGCGGTCCACAACGACCAGGTGGCGCAGCGCGGCGTGGACTTCCAGGCCGTCATCCACGCCCAGCCGCCCTACCTGGTCCAACTCAGCCACATCAAGGACATCCGCAACACGGCGGACTTCAACCGCCGCCTCCTGCGCTGGGAGCCCGAGACGATCGTCCAGCTCCCCCAGGGCATCGAGGTGCTCGACTTCATGGTGCCCGGCTCGGCCACCCTCATGGAAAACAATGTGCGCGCCCTGCGCGACCACGTGATCGTGCTGTGGTCCAAGCACGGCATCATGGTCCGCTCCGACGTCGCCCCCCTGGCCGCCGTCGACAAGGTCGAGTACGCCGAGACCGGCGCCATGTATGAGGTCCGCAACATTATGGCCGGGGGCCTGGGCGAGGGCGTCACCGATGAGGAGCTGCGCGCCGTCGTCGAGGCCTTCAACGTCGACACCGACCTGTTCTGACCCTCCGCTTCCCTCCCCCTCTTATCTTCTTCTTCCACCGAGGTCGGTCGAAATAACCACCGAGGTCGGTCGAAATAACCACCGAGGTCGGTCGAAATAACCACCGAGGTCGGTCGACGTTACGCCGCGGGACCGGCTGCTCCCAACAGGGTTCAGCCAACCCCGCGGCAGGTTCCAAACTGTCCGAATTCGGCATAAACGGGTTCCTGACTCTCAAAAGCCGTTCGCAGACAGTTGGAATCATACGGTTTCTGTTCTGGCGTAGCGGGCGCCCACCGCCGTTTATGCCGAACTCGGACATTTCCCCAAAGGATATCAAAGGAGATTCTCATGACCGAGCCCACCAAGACCCCCGCTGGTGAGGTTGCGCGAGATGCGGCCCCCGCCGCAGGGCCCGCCCAGTCATCCGCGTTGGACGCGCTGCGCGCCGCCATAGCCGAGCCGCCCATCGAGTACCGGCCGGAACTACGCTGGTGGCTGGCGGAAGGGCTGCACACCGACGCCACCATCCGCCACGAGATCGCCGCGGCCCACCGCCTCGGCTTCGGCGGCATGGAGTTCCTGGCCATGCCCGAGGAGAACATCGACTCCTCCCGCTACGGCTGGGGCAGCGAGGAGTGGACCCACGACTCCCACACCATCGTCGCCGAGACCACCGCCCGCGGCATGTCCTTCTCCTTCACCTCCGGCACCAACTGGTCCAACGCCAACCTGCCCACCATCACCCCGGACGACCCCGCCGCCGCCCAGGAGCTCAACGTCGCCCATGAATCCGTCCGCGGCTCGCGCTCGGGCCCTTTGCCGCGCATCGATCTAAACGCCGACCGCGGCGCCGGCGGGCTACCGGGCTCCCGGGTGGCCCCGCAGCGACAGCACTTCATCGCAGCCGTGGCAGGCGTCGTCGTCCCGGATCACACAGATGCGTCCGACGACGCCGCACTCGCCACCGGCCCGAACTCGCCTTCCGCGTCCGCTGCCGGCCCGACCGGAGCCCACTCCCCCACCGCCCAGCAGCCCGCGCCGATCCTCGACGTTGACACCCTCACTGACCTGACCGCCCACGTGAGCGGACCGGAGGGGGCAGAGGCGCTAGACTGGATGCCGCCGGATTCTCGCGACTGGCGCCTGTTCGTGTTCTGGATGCACGGGACCGGACAGACCGCGAGCCCGTCGGCGAGCGTCAACTACACGGTTAACTACCTGGATCGCGACGGCGTCGACGCCGTGATCGACTACTGGCGCGACGTCGTCCTCACCGACGCCCTGAAGTCCGACATCGCCCGCAATCCACGCGCACAGATGTACATGGACTCCCTGGAACTGAACACCTGGGGCGAGGGCGGCATGTTCTGGGGCCGCTGCGTGGCCGAGGAGTTCCGCACCCGCCGCGGCTACGACATCACCCCCTGGCTGCCGCTGCTCATCCGGTCGGCGCCACTGATGGCGGTGTCCACCCGGTACCACTTCGAGCCCGATGCCGCGAACGCCATCGAGGTCGCCAAGGTCCGTCACGACTACGTGGCCACGCTCACCGACCTGTACATCGAGCACATGCTCCAGCCCTTCGCGCAGTTCCTGCACGAGCAGGGCATCGCACTGCGCGCGGAGATCTCCTACGGACTGCCCTTCGAGCTGACCCGCCCGGGCGTGGCCGTCGACGGCATCGAGACCGAGTCCCTGGAGTTCGGCGCGCAGATCGACGCCTACCGGCTCATGGCGGGGCCGGCGCACCTGCTGGGCAAGCAGTACTCCTCCGAGACCGGGGCGACTACCCGCAACCACATGCTGCCCCACCGCTTCTACGACCAGATCATCAACACGCAACTGGCTGCCGGCATCACCAAGACCGTCCTGCACGGCTGGTCCAGCCCGGCGGGCGCCGCGGGCAGCACCGAGTGGCCCGGCCATGAGGGCATGCTGCCCATGTTCTCCGAGCGCTTCGACACCCGTCAGCCCGCCGCGGAGTTCTATCCGCTGTGGAACCGGGCCGTCGGACGCATGCAGCAGGTGCTGCGTCGGGGCCGGCCGCGCATCGACGTCGGCATCCTGCGCACCGACCACTTCACCGACAACTCCTCCGGCATGATGTTCTACGACGGCGAACGCCGCATCCCGGACGAGGTCGCCTACGGGCGCATGTGGATGCGCGATCGTCAGAATCACTGGTGGCGGGACCTGGGCATGCAGGACGCCGGCTGGGGGTATGAGTTCTTCGACGGCTCGCTGCTGCTGCGCGAGGAGGTGACCTTCGCCGACGGCGTCGTCCAACCGGACGGTCCCGGTTACCAGGCCCTGGTGGTCTATCAGGAGGCGCTCGACGCCGACGTCGCCGCCCGGCTACTCGACTGGGCGCGCACCGGCCTGCGGGTACTGATAGTTAACGGGGCAAGCGAGCTGAAGCGGCTGGAGACCGGCGAGTACTTCCACTATGCGGCCGCGGCGGCGCGCACTCCCGGGCGCGATGGGCGTGACGAGGAACTGGCTGCGACCATGGCGGCGCTGAAGGCGCTGCCGAACGTGGCCGAGATCGACGATCCCGCCCACACCGTGGAGGCGCTGCGGAGCCTCGGCCTCATCGGCTACCACGAGTTCGCCGTCCCGAACCAGAACGTGCTCGCCTACGAGCGCATCGACGGGGACCTGACGCACGTGTACGTCTACCACTTCCTGTATGAGACCGGGCAGGACACCGAGGTGGCGTTGCACCTGCCCGGCGCTGGCAGGGCTTATCGGCTAGACCAGTGGAGCGGCCGGTTCCACGAACTGGGCGACGCTCACACCGAGCCGATCGGGCAGGATCACTCCGATGTCACCGTCGTCCCAGTCCGCCTGCGCCCGGGCGAGGCCGCCGTCATCACGCTCGACCGCTCCGCCCCTGCCGCCACCGGCGAAGGCGGCCCCTCAGGGACCGCAGGTACTCGGCGCGCGGACGACGCCGTCGTCGCCGAGCTCTCTGACTGGGAGATCACGGTGGACTCCTGGGACGCCGGCCCCGATGAACTGATCGAGGAGGACCGCGGCCTGGGCTACGTGACCCGCGAGGTCCGTCCGACCACAGTCGTGACCCGGCTGCGGGCCGACTCCAGCGCGCTGGCGCCGTGGAAGGACCTGGACGGCGTCGGCCCGGAGGTCTCCGGCGTGGGCGAGTACCGCGCGGCATTCACCCTCGACGCGGTGCCCGCGGGACGCCTGCTCCTCGACCTCGGTGACGTCTGCGGGGGTCTCGGGTCGGTAAGCGTGAACGGGAGTGCGCCGGTCGGCTTCGACACCTCCGCGACACGCGTGGACGTGACCGGCCTGCTGCACTCGGGCCGCAACGACGTCGTCGTGCGCGTGTCCTCCTCGCTGTCCAACCGGCTGCGCGCCCGCGGCTACTACGAGAACATCGCCGACATCTCCGCTTCTCTCAACGGCATGGGAGAGGTCACGCACGAGGTGCCGGTGCGCGAGTACGGCCTGCTCGGGCCGGTGCGCCTGCTCGCCGAGAGCTAAGGGGGCGCCGCGTCGTTTCGACCGAACTCGGCAGTAACGTCGACCGAACTCGGCAGTAACGTCGACCGAACTCGGCAGTAACGTCGACCGAACTCGGCAGTAACGTCGACCGAACTCGGCAGTAACGTCGACCGAACTCGGCGGGAAGGTTAGCCGAACTCGGCGGGCTGGACCGTGGAGCGCTCGATCACCCGAGCCAGTTCCGTGGGCGCGGGCGGCGTCCGCGTTCCGTCGAGCGCGGCCCGCGCCCGAGCAGCCAGGTACTGCGCGAAGGCCACCATGTCGGGAGCCACCGTGGTCAGCGGCGGATCGAGGAACCTGCCCAGCACCTCATCGTCCGCCCCAATCACGGCAAGCTCGTCGGGCACGCGCAGCCCGACGCCCCTGGCGGCGGCCAGTGCCAGACCCGCATGCAGATCGTTGAAGCAGACCACCGCATCTACCCCCGCTTCCGTCCAGCCGCGCAGGACCGCAGCGAATTCGGCGACGGCGTCCTCGCCCAGGGGGCCCGCCGCATGCTCGCGCGGGTCATGGAGTCCCTGCTGCTTGCAGGCGGCCAGAACGGCCTGCCTGCGTGAGGAGACCAGGGGTTCGAGCCCGGGCATGCGTGTGGTCAGGTAGGCGGGGTGGCGCGAACCGTGAGCCGCCAAGTACTGCACTTGCAAGGTGGGTAATCGGCCGAGCACCAGGTCTGCGAGCGGACTGCCCCGCCCGTCGCGGTCCACCAGTACCGCCCCCACCGCATCGACCAGATCCGCCTCGTCCTCAGCCAGGCCCGCTGGGGCGATGACCAGTGCGGGATCCACGTGTTTGAGAACGTCGGCGATGGGCGTGTCCGATCCGCAGGAGACGAGGGTCATGCCCCAGGAGTGGATCTCGCGAGCCAGGGCGTCACGCAGCTGGCCTGCCAGGGATCCCAGCGGAAGCACCTCCTGCCCCTGCTTAGGGATGTGTCCGGAGTCTCGTAACAGCACCACCTGGGACCGCCCCGAGCCCAGAGCGGTACCCGCGGCCGACGGGATGTAGCCGAGTTCCCGGGCCGCCTCAATGACGCGGCGCCGCGTCTGTTCAGAAATCGTCTTATCGGGGCGGCGGTTGAGGACGTAACTGACGGTGGCGCGCGAGACGCCGGCGCGCCGCGCCACATCGCTGCTGAGGACCCGGGCCATCTGCGCCTCCATCCGCTTACAGGATTCCTCGCCTGCGCCCGGGGACCTCACCTGCACCGGGATACCACCGTCCCTGGGCGATTTGTCCTGGAGGTCACACTTGCGCCTGCGTGGCGGACACTCTATCGTAGGCCCATAGGTTACTCGTGTAACCTCGCATGTTCACAATGATTGGAACGAATCATGGATGATTCCCGCGCCGCTGGTGCGCCGACGCCCGCGGCGGCGCTCATCGACCCAACTTGACGCGCGACCCACCTACTACCGACCCACTCGCGCTCCTCTAACCAGCCCGCAAGCAAATAGAGTTCAAAGGAGAACACCTCTATGGCGACATCACTCGCAACACCTCACGATGACCCCGACGCCCGGCTCGGCTGGGTTGAGCGCGTGGGATACGGCTCCGGTCAGCTGGGGATCAACGCCATCAACGGAATAATCGGCTCGTTCCTAACCGTCTACTTCACGAATGTGGCACTGCTCGACGCAGCCGTCATTTCCACCATTATCGCCGTCTCGAAGCTGTTTGACGGCGTCTCGGACATCATCGTCGGACGGCTCGTCGACCGCACGAAGTCGAAGATGGGCAAGGCGCGCAGTTGGCTGTTGCGAGTGTGCATACCATTCGCCGTGGCGGTCATGCTGCTCTTCCTGGTGCCGCCCAACTGGCCCGACGCCGTGAAATACGTGTACGTGTTCGTCATGTACAACGCGGTCAATGCTGTTTTCCTGACCTCGATGCTCGTTCCGTTCTACTCGATGATCTCGCTGATGACGCGCAACTCCTACGAGCGGGGACTGCTGGGGAACATCCAACAGATCTTCCAAACGCTCGGCAATGTCATTGTCAACGCGGTGTTCGTGACCATGCTGGCGAGGTTCTCATCCGACGCCGCCAATCCCAACACCCAGCAGGCCTACACCCTGACCATGCTGTGCTTCTGCGCGGCCATGGTCCTGTTCGCGCTCATCTGCGTATTCACCACCAAGGAGCGCGTGCACGAAGGCGGCGGGACCCAGCCCGAACCCACGGCGTCCACCGACGGCGCGGGGTTTTGGACCACGGTCAAGGCGCTGCTCACCAACAGGTACTGGGTGATGATGTTCATCGCCATGCTGGCGATATTCTTTGCCATCATCTTCAACGCGGTGGGAGGCATCTACTACTGCCTGTACGTCTTCTATGATATGACCCAGTACGGCTGGCTGTCGAACTCAGGCACCATTGCGCAGTTCGCCATCATGTTCGCCACCCCGTTCCTCATGGCGCGGTTCGGCAAGGAGAAGGTCTACATCGCCGGAATTGCGGTCTCCATGGCGGGCTACTTGGGCTTCGGCCTGTTCGCCTTCAACGTTCCCGCAATGATCGTATACAACATCCTCAAGGGTGCCGGTATGGGAATGGCCGGCGGTATGGCGATGGGCATCGTCGCCGACACCCTGACGTACGGCAGGCTCCGGACCGGCATCGACGCCGTGGGCATGGGCAATGCGGGCATGTCCGCGGCCCAGAAGATCGGCATGGGGCTTGGCACGGCGGTCTTCGGGTGGGTGCTGTCGGCGTCGGGATTCGATGGCGCCCTGGATCTGGAGGGTGTGCGCCAGCCCGCCACGGTGACCACCGCCGTCGAACTCATCTACAACTGGATCCCGTTCGGGCTGTTCCTGATCGTGTTCCTCATGTTGGCCTTCTTCTTCCGGCTCGAGCGCGATCTAGCGGCGCTCAAATCCAGGAACGCGGAGGACGACCCGGCGGCGTAGCCGAGGAGACGGTTCGACGCCGATCGCGCGAATATCCTCAACGATCCACGGCGCATGCCCACCGGCCCGGTCGGCGGACGCGCCACACAACCAGGAGTCAGGACATGGCAGAGCATCTTGTACACACCACCTCCGGCACCGTACGCGGCACGCGTATGGCAGATCGAGTCGACTACCTCGGCATTCCCTACGCGCAGCCTCCGGTCGGCCCGCTGCGCCTGAAGCGCGCGGTGCCGGTCACCCCCTGGGACGGCGTCCTGGACGCCGGAGACTACGGAGCCTGCCCGGTGCAGTACAACAACGGGGCCGTGGTGGGGCAAGAGGACTGCCTGACGGTCAACGTGCAGCGCCCCCTAAGCGGAGACCGTCTTCCGGTCTTCGTCTGGATATACGGAGGCGGCTACAACACGGGGAGCTCATCCGACGAGATGTATCGGGGCGAGGCCTTCGTTCGCGACGGCATTTTGTTCTTCTCATTCAATTATCGCACGAACGTACTTGGTTTCTACGATTTCACCACATATCCGGGATGTGATGACACGGACTCCAACTGCGGACTGTCGGATCAGATTCTGGCGCTGAACTGGATCCGAGAGAATGTTGAGGCGTTCGGGGGAGATCCGGACCGAATCACCATCGGCGGAGAATCGGCCGGCGGCTCCTCCGTCATCAATATGCTGGCGTGCCCCGGAGCCAGAGGCACCTTCACCCGGGCGATCGTCGAGAGCGGTTTGCCGAACTGCGTGATGACGCACCGGACGGCCAGGGAGAACATCGACCTTTTCCTGGAGGGCATGCATTGGAGCACCGCCGACCTGCGCAGGCTGCACACCGAGGACCCGCGCCTGTTCCTGAGCGGGCACGAGTACGTAACCGCCAGGCACCAGTACAACAATCCCGGCATGTTCCTACCCGGACCGGTTCAGGATGACCTCATGCCGCTGCGCCCCCTTGAGGCCATCGCGCAGGGCTCGGCCGACGGCATCCCGTTGATGATCGGCACCAATATGCACGAAGGCACCATGTTCGTCCATCCGGAGAACACCGGTTTCCCCAACAGTTGGAGCATGGTTGCACAAATGTTGGAGAAGAACGACTGTGCGGACCGCCTCCCACAGATCGCCTGGTATTACCACCAGCAGTCCCAACGGGCCCGCGAGGCGTGCCGTATCGCCGTGTCCGCGGCCCCCGCCATCGGAGATACACGCAAATTCGACACCGACCCCTTCAGCAGGTTCGCGACCGACTACGCCTTCGAGGTGCCCGCGATCAGAACGGCCTCGGCGCAGAAGAAGCACACCAATGACGTTTGGATGTACCGCTATGAGTTGATAACCGCTGCCGGCTACGAGACGGGGATGGGCGCCTCCCACGCATTCGAACTACCTTTCGTGTTCGAAAAACCTGATCACCACTTCTCGCGTATGATGCTGCGGGGGGAGCCGGCCGATCTGTTCGTGAGAATGACGCAAACCATTCACGGCGATTGGGCATCCTTCATCAAGACCGGGGAACCCAACAGCGATTGGCCCCGTTTTGAAGGCGCCGATTCGCCGGTGCGCATATACGATCGAATCACCCGCACCGAGCGGCTCGACCGCCGGGAACTGATGAGCGTTTGGGCGGATATGCGTTTCTACGAGGACTGACCCGACGCCCAGAAGGCCGCAGCACCACTCTCCGTAGCCGCAGGCCTCGCAGCACTCCGTCTTGACACGTCACTGCCGAACAAAGGAGTTTCATGCCCGCCATCCAGCCCACCATCCAGCCCACCGCCCCCGTCCAGTTGACAGTCGACCACCAGTACGCCCCGCTCGGCGTGGCCGTGCCACAGCCGGTGCTCGCCTGGCAGGTGCCCGGCAAGGCGCCCGCGAGCGCCTACGAGGTGCAGGTGCGCCGCCTCGACCCGGCCACCGGCCGCGCGCTCACACCGCCGGTGTGGGCCACCGGCCGCGTTCCGGTCCCCGACCCGCCCGCCTCGCCGTGGCTGCCCTACGGCGGCCTGCCACTGGAATCGGACACGGACTACGCCTGGCGGGTGCGGATCTGGACCGACTCCGACTCCGCACCCTCGCCCTGGGCCGAAGCATCCTTCTCCACCTCTCTGCTGGACGGGGCCGGCGTCGTCGCCGACTGGGTGGAGCCGAACCAGATGCCGGTAGAACTGGAACCGGAGGCCTCCTTCGCCACCCTGTTCGCCCCGCGCGACCCCCAGCCGGCCGGTGAGAGGCTGCACCCGGTCAAGTTCATCCGCCAGGACCTGCCCCGCGCCGACGCCGAGGACGCCCCCATCACCCGCGCCCGCCTGTACCTAAGCGCCCAGGGCGTGATCGAGGCGAGTATCGACGGCATCCCGGTAGGCGCCACGGTGCTGGCACCGGGCTGGACCAGCTACCACACCTACACAGAGTTCGAGGTCCACGACGTCACCGCGGCCCTCGCCGACCCCGCCGGGGTGCCCCGGCCCCACACCCTCGGCCTGCGCCTGGGCGACGGGTGGTTCGCCGGCCGGGCCACCATCACCGGTGAGTCCGGCCAATACGGCACCCTGCTGCGCGGCTGGTGGCAGCTGTCGATCACCCGCGCCGACGGCACCCACCAGACCTGGGGGCCGGACGGTACCGCCCGCGGCACCACCTCCGGGCCGCTGCGCTACAGCGACATCATGGTCGGCGAGAGGCGCGACGACCGGCTGGCGGCCGCCGTCGCCGGTTGGGACTGCCCCGGCTTCGACGACTCGGGCTGGGATCCGGTGCGCATCGTCCCGACCGCCGAGCTGGACCCGGCCACCGTTCTAGAGCCCTTCCGGGGTGAACCGGTGCGGCGCCTGGCGGAGTTGCCCGCGGTGGAGGTGCTCACCACCCCGGCCGGGGAGACAGTGCTGGATTTCGGGCAGGTGATCGCCGGGCGGGTGCGGCTGCGCGCTGTCGGCCCGGCCGGCACCGAGATCACCCTGGAGCACTCCGAGCACCTGGCCGCCGACGGCAACTTCTTCTCCAACGTGCAGGGGCCTAACAAGGATCAGCGAGATGTCTGGATCCTGGCCGGCACGGGCACGCCGCAGGCCCCCGAGACCTACGAGCCGACCTTCACCTTCCACGGCTTCCGCTACGCGCGGGTCACCGGCTACCCCGGGCAGCTGCACACCCGGGATGCGGTCGCCGTCGTCGTCGGTTCGGATCTGGAGCCTGCGGGCGACTTCGCCTGCTCCGATGCGCGCCTTAACCGGCTGCACGCCAACACGGTGTGGTCCCAGCGGGCCAACTTCCTGTCCATCCCCACCGACTGCCCCCAGCGGGAGCGGGTCGGCTGGACCGGCGACATCCAGGTCTTCGCCCCGGCTGCCACCAATAACGCCCAGGTGCATACCTTCCTGGCACGCTGGCTGCGCAATGTCCGCGCCGATCAGCTCGACGACGGCCGCGTGGTCATCATCTCCCCCTTCGCGCCCCGCCAGGCGGCCATGGAGGGGCAGCCCGGCATCGGCGGCATCACCGCCGCGGCCGGCTGGGGCGACGCGATCATCCGCGTGCCGCTGGCCCTGTGGGAGCGCTACGGCGACGTCGACACCCTGCGGGCCAACTACCCGGCCATGCAGGCCTGGGTCCAGATGCAGTCCCACCAGGCCGCCACCGAGCTGCCGCCCCGGCTGCGCGGCACCGACTGGGAGGACACGGACCGTACAGCCGGCTGGGAGGCGCTCGACGACGCCACGGCCGCCCGGCAGCGACTGCTGTGGAACTCGCGCATGCACTTCGGCGACTGGCTGGCGCCCTCCACCCTGGCAGGCGGGGGCCCGGATGCGATCATGACGGCGCCGCACCTGACCAGCGAGTTCATCGGTGCCGCCTTCCACGCCGAGGCGCTGCGTACCCTCGCCCAGGTGGCCGACGTGCTCGGGCACCAAGCCGATGCGGCCGCCTATCGGGAGCGCTGGCAGGCGGTGCGGGCTGCGGTGGCCGCGGAGTACATCGGCGCCGACGGCGCCATGACCCCGGACCTGCAGGGCATGTACGTACTCGCGCTCGCCTTCGACATCGTGGCCGCCGACGATCCGGACGGCGGCCCGCGGCGTCGGGCCGTGGCGGATCGGTTGGTGCGGCTCGTGCGTCTGGCGGGCGACCACCTGGATACCGGCTTCCTGTCGGTGCCGTTCCTGCTCGACGTACTGGTCGATTCCGGGGACGCGGACGTGGCCTGGGCGGTGCTTATGCAGGACACGGTGCCGTCTTGGCTGTACGAGGTGAAGTCGGGGGCGACGACGATATGGGAGTCATGGGATGCCGTCGCCCCGGACGGGACCGTGGGGGCGATGAGTTTCAACCACTACGCCTTCGGCTGTGTGGATGACTGGTTGTTCCGGCGTCTGGGCGGGATCGCCCCGCTTGAGCCCGGCTACCGGCGCGTACGGGTAGCGCCGCTGACCGATGGTCCGGTGTCTTGGGCGCGCGCGCACCGGGACACGCCCTTCGGCCGGGTGGAGGTAGCCTGGGAACGCGCCGACGGCGAGGCGCTCGTGACGAGCGCCGGTGCGGACTCCTCCGCCGCAGGCACGCGCTACGAGATCACCCTGCCGGCCGGGGTCACCGGGGAGCTGGTACAGCCCGACGGCGTGCGCGAGCTGGCCAGCGGACGCACGGTGCTGGTCGTGTAACCACTATGAGCGAGTCTCGAGCAACGGACCGCACTCCCGAACCGTCTCGAGCCCGTACAGCGCGATGCAATTCGTTGCACCGCGTTACTGCAACCATGACAGACTGCACACTCTCAGGGCTGGATCGAGCGCCGACCGATCGGTATATTTATGGGCGTCGGCAGGAACAGCCAGCCGGCCTCGGTCGGAGAACCGACCGGGAAAACTCAACCGAAAGGAACCGAACATGTTCTTCGACATCGATCTGGCCGTCCGTGCCGCCGCCGCCCGCGAGCGTGAGCTCGAGCGTGCGATTGCCGCCGAGAACGAGCAGCGCTGAAAGCGGTTGTAACCGATTGCAGTGCGGTGACCGCCTGAGGCGGATCACTCCGCGGGCGCTCCCGCGACGGCCCTGAGGCCACGGAAAACACGGGGCGAGGACGACGAGGTCCTCGCCCTTCTTGTTGCCTTGCTGAGTGACCCCATCACCGGGGTCGGTTGAATGGGTCGGGACGCCGACTTGGCCGCTCGAGGCCGGATTGATTCGCCCGACGCAACTGTTCGCTTCGCTCCGCGATTTGCCCGAGTACATCCGCCTTCGAGCGGGCAGGACGCGTTCCAGCCAGTTTCCGGGCGTGAGCGATGCCCTCACACACAATCGGCACCACCTTCAGCGCACCCGCGCGCTCGGCGAGCGAGTCGACCCGGGCAAACCTCCCAACCGAGTCACCGGGCCGATTGCGCAACTCGGTGAGCACCTCGACGGCGTGCTCGGGCCGCGTCCAATCTCCGTCACCGCCCCTCAGATTGTCATAGTGGACGACACCGGCACGATCCACGATCGACAGTCGATGCACATCCGGACTAGACGCCGCGGCCAGCAGCGTCTGTGGTGTTCCCTTCAGACCCGCGTCGTGGGCCGCCAAGGGCGTCCAGCGCGCAGCCCTGCCAGTCTCCAACGCCGACAGATAGCGGTCTATGCATCCCGTCCACGAGTCGAAGGCACTCACACCCAGTACCACCAGGTGCGTGCGGGCACCCGCCTTCGCGAACTTCGTCAGCGTTCCGAGCGTGGTCTCCGGACGCCGCAGGGTTCCTTCCACTACCGCCGAGTAACCGTGCTCGGCGGCGTAGGCCAGCGCCTGCCCGACCAGCCAGCCGGACAACTCCGCCGTCGCTGCGGGCATCGCCTCCGGGTCCGCGGACCGCGACAGAGCAGGAAAGTCCGGGTGGAACTGCCGCAGATCGTCCCCGACGATATCGACAAATGACGCACCAGCGTAGAACTCACGCAGGGCCAGGCCAATCGCGCGCGTCTTCCCAGCACCAGGTTGAGCCCCCACAGACAGCAGCACCGGCGACGACGACCGAGTAGCACCACCGAATAGCCGGGCACGTGCTCGGTCCCAAGCCCGCCCCTTGGTTGTCTCGTCCATCACGCAGCCGCCGAAGCAGGCCTGGCAGCACGTGCGTACCGTAGCAACTGGAGGGTGCGGTCCCACTGCTTCATAGTTGCCACAATCATCGCGCGATCATTCGGGTCAACGGCCTGCCGCTCATTTTGAAGCAGGCGACCCTGCTCGTCCCAGAACTCCACCGCCTCCGCGTCGCCCGCGTCCTCGGCCGCATACGCCAGAGACACGTACTCGCCGCCGAGGCGCGTGCCGCACTCGTAGAACACGTCGTACAGGACTGACAGCTCCGTCGTCGACCAGTCCTTGCCGCTCATGTTGGCTCCTTCCGCCCCACTACCGAGTCTAGCGCCGCGGGCGGGGTCCGGTCCGGTGGCCCGCCGCGCTTCGGACCACCGGAGCGGCGCCGTCGGCTTTACGGCCCGACGACGCCGCCGCAGCTTCCGGCTACCGGCTCAGCACCGCCCCGTTGGACTGGGCGATCTCCCCCAGCACATGGGCGCTGGGCTTGGGGGTGCGCGCCAGGGTGTCCCGGTCGACGGCGATGATGCCGAACTTGGGGCCGTAGCCAAAGATCCACTCGAAGTTGTCCATGGCGGACCAGCACATGTAGCCGCGCACATCGATACCGTCGGCGATTGCGGCGCCGACCTCACCTATCGCTGTGCGCAGGAAGTCGACCCGCTGAGTGTCATCGACGGTGTTCAGCCCGTTCTCGGTGACGTAGATCGGCATCTGGACCGCGTCCCAGGCCTGGCGGATCACGGCGCCGATCGCCCACGGCCAGATCTCCTCCCCGCCCTGGTTGACCACTGCGCCCTCGGCGGGCGGAACCGGCCCGTCGGGTCCGAGCACCGTGCGGTTGTAGGTCTGCAGCCCGACGAAGTCGTCACCCTCGCTCACGCGCAGGTAGCGCAGGTTGTTCTCCTCGTTCATGCGCGCCACCCGCTCCTGGCCCCCGGGAGCGGCGTGGAAATCGGAGTTGGCCAAACTCCAGCCGACCTGCATCTCGGGCTTGACAGCCTTGATGGCCTCGACCGCCGCCTTGTGAGCAGCGCACTTGATTTCGAAGGCCTGCTCGGTGGCCGACAGCTGGAAGCCGGCGACCTTGTCCGCCGTCGTCCCCAGGGCGCGGGCGGCGCCCTCCCAGGTGGGGTTGCCGAGCCGCTGGGCCGGCTCACGCTCACACATGCCCATCTCACCGAGCAGGATGGCGAGGTTGGGCTCGTTCATGGTGCAGGCGATGTCGAACAGGTCACCGAGCTCTTCGGTGACGCGGCGGCAGAAGCGGGCGAACAGGGCGGGCGTGTCGGCGTCCTCCCAGCCGCCGCGGGCGATGAGCCACTGCGGGGAGGTGAAGTGGTGGTAGGTGACGATCGGCGTCAGCCCGTGCTCGCGGCAGGCGCGCAGCATGTCCCGGTAATGGGCGATGGCGACGGCGGAGAACTCGCCCTCGGCCGGCTCAATGCGGCTCCACTCCAGGGAGAACCGGTAGGAGTTCAGCCCCAGGGAGGCGAGCAGCGCGATGTCCTCCCGGTAGCGGGTGTAGTGATCACAGGCGTCGCCGGAGGACTCGGCGTACATGGTGTTCGGTACGTGCTCGTACAGCCAGACGTCGTTGTTGGTATTGCCGCCCTCCACCTGGTGGGAGGCGGTGGCGGTGCCCCAGAGGAAGCCGTCCGGGAACGGGGTGGCGGGGGCTGCGGCAGAGGAGCCAGCGGCGGAGGCCGGTGAGGATGCAGGGGTGGTCATGGGGTGATTATCTCCATTTGTCAGTCATGGTTCGTGGTAGTTGAGGAAGGTTTCGCATGCGGGGCGGCGCGCACGGGGAGGATAGGGCGCGACGGCTCATCCCAGTTCGGCCAGCGGCGGGCGGCACTCGCAGCGAGACCGACTGCCGCCGTCGCCCCGTTCATTTCACTCCCTTGACCAGCGGCATCAGCAGCGCGCCACCAAAGACGACGGCGGCCGCGGCGCCCCACAGCAGCGGGTAGTTGTTGGAGGCCGGACCGAGCAGGGTCGGGGCGACTGCCGGCACCAGGACATTGCCGAGGTTGAGAGCCAGACCGAAAACGGCCATGTCCTTGCCGGCGTCGGCCTCGTTGGGTAGGACCTTGGCGCACAGGGCGAGGTCGACGGTCAGGTACATGGGCTGGCCGACGGCGAAGATCATCCAGGCCACGGTGAAGCCGGTGATGGTGGTGGAGGTGGCGGCGATGATCAGTGCGGCCGCCATGATGACCGCCGCGAGGGCGACGAGGGGCCTGAGCATGCCGAGCTTGTCGGAGATCCAACCGGAGCCGATGAAGACGACGATGGACACGGGGGCGCTCATCAGGGACAGGTGCCCGGCCTGGGCGCCGGCCTGGGCAGGGGTCATATGTAGGCCGATAATGAGGTAGAGAACGAAGAATCCGAGGAAGGCAGCCATGCCGGCCCCGGCCAGGAAACGGGAGAGCCAGACGATACCGAAATTCGGGTGCTTGACCGGGTTGACGAACATGTGGGCGAACATGTCCAGGGTGCCGCCCTGCGGGATCTCCTCGCGGCTGTGCTGCGGGTCCTTGTAGAGCAGCAGCAGCGGCAGGGCGCAGATAATCGCGAGCGTCGGCGGCACCGTCATCAGCAGCACAGTGGAGATGTCGACCAGGGCGCCGGCGATGTAGGAGCCGGCACTCATGGCAAGCGCTCCACACAGACCCATGAATCCCATGATGCGCCCACGCATATTGCCGGGGACGCCTTCAACGGGGATCACGGAGTAAGCGTTGAAACCCGCCTGTGCGGAGGCGATGCCAATGATGTAGGCGGCGATGATCACGATGGAGCTCGTGGAGGAGCCGATGATAAGGAAGCACACGAAGGCCAGGAGATAGCCGCCGACGATCCAGGGACGGCGGCGGCCCAGACGCGACAGAGTGCGGTCGCTCAGGGCCCCGACAATGGGGACGACGGCGAGCATGAGCAGAGCGGACAGGGAGGTGGCGCGCGAGTAGACCAGGGTGGCCAGGTCCTCGTCGATGACGCTCAGGCGCAGCTGAAGAGCCGTACCCATTCCCATCATCATGATGTAGCCGCCGATGGCGGCGATCAGCACCAGCCAGATGGTCTTGCGCGGGTTGCCGAATTTGGCGGTGATACGAGCGGTCTCCTCGTCCGGCGCGGTCATGACTGCGCCCGCAGCGGGGTAAGCGACCCCCTCGGCGGGGTCGGCCCCGGCAATGGTGGAGGAGGCGTAGGGATCGTCGGCATCGTCTTGCCGAGTGGCGGGTGGGGTGGTCATCAATCGTCCTTGATATGAAGCCGGCTGCAATGCCGGCGACGGCGCGCTCGCGGGTGTCGCGGCGCCTGACGAGGAAAGCATAACTCAATTTGCACCATATTGGTCAAGATCTAGATCACTTACATTGTGGTCTACGTCTCTCCGCGTGCGCCCCTGGGTCGCTCCCCGACGGCCCCGCCATGGGCCCTGCCAAGCAGGCACCGCACACCACTCCCGCAAACACCGAACAGCCGCCGAACCGATCATCTAAACTTGACAACGGCCACGGTCTTGACCACCGGCCCATATGCCCGATAACAGCGATTCGCCCGGAGATGAGGTTGACCGTGCCCGACTCAGACGCCGTCGCCCCGCCCGACGGGCGCACGCGCTACGCCAACGGGGAGCGCCGACGCGCCGCCATCGCCGACGCCGCCATGGAAGTCTTCGCCGAGCAGGGCTACAACAACCTCTCCCTGCGACAGATCGCCGAGGCGGTCGGCGTGAGCCACACACTGCTGCGCCACCACTTCGGCAACAAGGAGACGCTGCTCGAAGCGGTGCTGAAGCGACGCGAGGAGACCGAAGCCGAATGGCGCGCCGCTCTATTCACCGAGCACGGCCTGCTGGAGGCGCTGCCCCTGGTCATGGAGCACAATGCGACCATCCCCGGCCTCATCCAGTTGGACACCGTCATGCGCGCCGAGGCCATCAACCCCGAGCATCCCGCGCACGACTACATCGCCGGACTCACCCGTCGTTTCCGGTCCGCGGTACGCGCCGACCTGGAGGGCGAGCGCGAAGCGGGAAGACTGCGCGAGGACGTTGACCTCGACCTGGCAGCCGTTGAACTCGTCTCCCTCATTGAGGGCCTTCAGGCGGAGTGGCTGCTAGACCGCAGCGTGGACATGGCCGCCGTGCTGCGCGACTTCGCCGAGCGCCTGCGCAGGGCCTAGCCACCGGAGAACCGGCATCGCCGTCCCGGCCAGGCCGCCCCTGCGGTTTCATCCACCTCTTCTCGACACTAGGGAGCACCCATGCAACTCGGAATCGTGGGCGCCGGCGCGATCGGCAGCGCCATCGCGCGACTGGCAGTTTTCGACCCCGTTGACGCGGGCACTGCGGCCGATGCCTGGCGCTTTGCGCCCGGGACAGCCGCCTACACGCCCATATACCTGGCCGGCCGGCTCACGCCGGGGGAGGACATCTTCACCGCACCGGTCTCCCCCACACCCAGGGTGTTGGATGCACGACGGCGCTTCGGGAGGACATCTTCACCGCACCGGTCTCCCCCACACCCGCAGAGAAGATCCGGGATGCTCTAGCCGCGGCCCGCCGCGATCCCACCCCCGCCGCCTGAGGCATACCGGACGCAATGACGTCGTCGACCGCAAGAACCCTTGAACCACCGGAAGGAATCCCCATGAGAATTGGCATTATCGGCACCGGCAACATTGGCGCCAGTCTCGTGCGAGCGTTGAGCGCCGCCGGACACGAGGTCGCAGCCGCCAACTCGCGCGGCCCCCACACCATTGCGGCCGAGTTGCTCGTCGACGGCGCCAAGCCCGTCACATCCGCACAAGCGGTGCAGGACACCGAGGTCGTGATTCTCTCGGTGCCGCTGAGCGCCATCCCCACCCTTGCACCGTTACTTGCCGAGCTCCCCGAGGATGCAACCATCATCGATACGTCCAACTACTACCCGCAGCGGGACGGCGACGATCTCTTGCCCGCCGGCACGGTCGAAAGCCTGTGGGTTTCCGCTCAGCTGGGGCGGCCCATCGCCAAGGCGTGGAACTCCATCGGTTCTGCATCGCTGGCGATGAAAGGCGTCCCCAGCGCCACCCCCGGCCGGATCGCACTGCCCGTGGCAGCCGATCGAGGTATCGACAAACAGCGGGCAATGGCTCTGGTCGAGGACACTGGTTTCGACGCCTATGACGCAGGCCCCTTGGAGACCTCATGGCGTCAACAGCCCGGGACGCCCGCATACGGCACCGATCTGACCCGCGAACTGCTGCCGGCAGCACTAGGTGCCGCCGATGCCGAGCACGCACCGCAGCGTCGCGATCTGGTGGTCAAGGTCTTCTCGAGTTGGCTCGGCGCCGGCGTCAACCCCGATGCGGACTGGAGTCTCGCCGTCGCTCGCGTCATCTGCGCCGGTCCCGCCGGCGCCGTTGAAGGCGGCGCCACACAGCCTTAACCGGTCCCAGGGCGCCACCCAAACGGCGCCCATTCCGGGCCGGATGCCGTCCCCTCTTCACGGCCCGCCCGGCCACGCGCACCATGAGGTTGACGGATCCACCATTGACCCAATACGCTCAGACCAATCCGTGAAACGGTTCAACGAGGATCCGGAGGGATCAGTGTCCGCACATCGTTCAAGCCGGCCCAACGCCGCCTGCGCCGCAGGCGCCGATGCCATGCCCCCGGCCGACTCCACTCGCGCAGGCGTCAACTCGGCCGCGGCCATCAGTCCCGCCGGCCCCGCCTCCCCGGCCGCCGACCTACTTACTGCCGCCGCACCCGAGCGCACCGACCCGGTCGGCCCCCTCGCCGCCCCGACCGGCCTGCGCCTGGACCATCACCGCCCCGACCTGCCCGTGCTCGGCGGCACCGGCGCCACCCCCGCCCTGTCCTGGCAGGTGCCCACCGCGCCCGCCGGCTGGATCCAGGCCCGGGCCGAAATCGAGGTGGTCCGCGGCCCCGTAGGCGCCCTGCCCGGCACACCCGAGGCAGCGGCCCTGGAAGGCCCCGACTCCCTGTTCGTGCCCTGGCCCTTCGCACCGTTGGGGTCACGCGAGAGCGCCGCCTGGCGGGTAAGAGTCGCCGGGGACGACGGCGCCTGGTCGCCCTGGTCGGCGCCCGCCGTCGTCGAGACCGGCCTGCTGGATCCCGCTGACTGGACCGCCCGCCCCATCACCGCCCCCGGCAACCGGCGCACCGATCCCGCACCGGTGCTGGTGCGCCGCATCAACGTCCCCGCCGGCACCACTGCCGCCCGCCTGCACCTGACCGCCGGCGGCACCTACGAGGCCTTCATCGACGGCGTCAAAGTCGGGGCCGACGAGCTCGCCCCGGGCTGGACCGAGTACTCCCGCCGCCAGGTGGTCCAGAGCCACGACGTGACCACGGCATTGACCCCGGGGGAGCACGAGCTGGCCGTCGTCCTGGGCAACGGCTGGTACCGCGGCCACCTGACCTGGGCGATGCGCGAGGCCGTCTACGGCCAGGACCTGTGGCTGCTGGCCCAGGTCGAACTGAGCGACGGCGCGAGCACCACCGTCATCGGCACAGACTCCGACTGGGCCTGGCGGCCCTCCAACATCACCGCCAATGACCTGTACAACGGCCAATCCACCGACCTGCGGCTGCCCGCCCTCGGCGCGGCGGAGGCCGAATCCCCGGTCGCCGTCGGGGACCTGCCGAAGGCCGCCCTGGAGCCGACCACACTGCCGCTGCCCACCGTTGTCGGCGAGGTACGGCCCGTGGAGGTGCTCACCACGCCGTCGGGCAGGCGCGTGGTGGACCTGGGGCAGAACCTCACCGGGCACGTGCGCCTGGCGGTGCCCGGCGGCCAGGCGGGGGACGTGGTCACCCTGCGCCACGCCGAGGTGCTGGAGCACGGCGAGTTGGGCACCCGCCCGCTGCGCAATGCGGAGTGCACCGACCGCGTCACCCTGGCCGGCACCGGCACCCCCGAGCGTCCCGAGGTCTTCACCCCCACCCTCACCCAGCACGGCTTCCGCTACGTGGAGGTCGACGGGTTCCCGGGTGACGACAACGCCCTGCTCGCCTGCGTCACCGCCCGCGTGGTCTCCGCGGGCATGGAGCGGTCCGCCTGGTTCACCAGCTCCCATCCGCTGGTGGACCGGCTGGTGGAGAACACCCGCTGGTCAACCATCGACAATTTCATCACCGTGCCCACCGACTGCCCGCAGCGCGACGAGCGCCTGGGCTGGACCGGGGACATCGGCGCCTTCGCCCCCACCGCCCTGAGCCTGTACGACGCCGCCGCCTTCCTGAACTCCTGGACCAAGGACCTAGCCGCCGCCCAGACCCCGGACGGCGCCCTGCCGGCGGTCTCCCCCGATGTGCTGGAGGGCAACAAGCTGACCTGCGCCTGGGGCGACGCCATCACCCTGGTGCCCTGGGCCGTCTATGAGGCCACCGGGGACCCGTCGGTGCTGGCCGCGAGCGCGGAGGCGATGAGCTGCTTCGTCGACGGCGTCGATGCGGTGGCCGGGGCCTCACACCTGTGGCGCGGCGGCTTCCAGTTCGGCGACTGGCTTGACCCGGACGCTCCGCCGGACAACCCGGCCGCCGCCAAGGCCGACCCGGATGTGGTGGCCACCGCCTACTTCGCCCGCAGCGCCGGCATCACCGCCCGCGCCTGGGAGATCCTCGGCAACACCGAGCGCGCCGCCCACTACGAGGCGCTAGCCGCGAGCGTGCGGGAGGCCTACCTGGACGCCTACGTCACCGCCGACGGGATGATCCTGTCCGACTGCGCCACCGTCTACGCCCAGGCACTGGCCTGGGACCTGCTGGACACGCCGCGGCGCGTGGCCGGGGCCGGGCTGCGCCTGGCGGACCTGGTGCGTCTGCGGTCCTTCCGGATCTCCACCGGCTTCGTCGGCACCCCGCTGGTGCCGGACGCCCTGGTCAAGGGCGGGCAGGCGGCCACGGCCGCCCGGCTGATCCTGGAACGGGAGTGCCCCAGCTGGCTGTACCCGGTGACCATGGGGGCGACCACCATCTGGGAGCGCTGGGACTCCATGCTTCCCAACGGGGAGATCAACCCCGGGGAGATGACCAGCTTCAACCATTACGCCCTGGGCGCCGTAACCCAGTGGCTGATCACGGACCTGGCCGGCCTGGACGTGATCGGCGCCGGCGGGCGGGCGCTGCGGGTGGCCCCGCAGGTGGGCCATGGCTTCACCTGCGCGAGCGTGGTGCGCCGGCTGCCGCTGGGCACCGCCCGCGCCGCCTGGGAGATCGACGGCGACACGCTGCACATCAGCGTGCAGGTACCGGTGGGGGCGAGCGCCGAGCTGGCGCTGCCCGGCACGGCGCCGGAGACGCTCGGCCACGGGCTGCATGAGCGCACGGTGACGCTGCCCGCGCAGCTGCGCGACGGCGTCGGACAGATCCGCACGGTGCGCGACCTGATGGACGACGCCGCCGCCTGGGAGCGCGTGGTGGAGGCCGTGCGCGGCAAGCACGGCGCCTACATGGAAGACCCGGCCGCCACGCTCACCGGCTTCCTCACCCACGAACTCGACTCAACGACGAAGGTGATCCCGGGCGCAGCCACCATGTACGGCTTCATCCCCGGCATGGAGGCGGCCAAGGCCGCGCTTGAGGCGGTAATCGCCGAGGTGGCACCGAACGCGCCTGAAGTCACCTCCGCCGAGATCGGCTGAAATAACCATCGAGTTCGGTCGAAATAACCATCGAGTTCGGTCGAAATAACCACCGAGTTCGGTCGAAATAACCATCGAGTTCGGTAGATATGCCGATTGCCGACCGCTCGGCGCCACTATCCACCGCCGTCCCCGGGAAGGAGACATACCGTGTCCGCCCAGTCCACCCGCCCGATTCTGCCGGGGTACTTCCCCGATCCGTCCATCTGCCGTGTGGACGGGACTTTCTGGCTGGTTAACTCCAGCTTCGAGTATCTTCCGGGCGTGCCCGTGCACCGCTCCGCCGACCTGGTGCACTGGGAGCAGGTCGGTCACGCCTACACCCGCCCCTCCGCCCTGCCACTGCCGGGAGGCGACGCCGGCTCCCAGGGCACCTTCGCCCCCACTATTCGCCACCACGACGGCGTCTTCTACGTGATCGTCACCAATATGGGCCAGGACCCGCTGGGCCAGCGCATCGTGCGTACCACGGATCCCGCCGCCGGCTGGTCCGACCCGGTGGAAGTACCCGACACCCCAGGCATCGACCCGGACCTGTGCTGGGACGAGGACGGCGTCTGCCACCTGAGCTGGCGCGGGGTGTCCTTCGAGACCGGCACCGTGGTCTCCACACTGCGTTCGGTGCCGATCGATCCGAACACCGGCAAGCGCCTGGGGGAGGCGGTGGACCTGTGGCAGGGCACGGGCATGCGCGATTCGGAGGGGCCGCACCTGTTCCGGCGCCGCGGTTGGTGGTACCTGCTGCTGGCCGAGGGCGGCACCGGCGTCGGCCACTGCGTGACGATGGCGCGCGCCCGCGAACTGACGGGCCCTTGGGAGGAGCATCCCAGCAATCCGATCCTCACCCACCGCTCCACCGATCACCCGGTGCAGGCCACCGGGCACGCCGACCTGGTCCCGCTCGACGACGCCGGCTGGGATGGGACACGCTTCGCCATGGTGCACCTGGGCATCCGTCAGCTGGAGCCCTTCCCCGGCTACCACGTCAACGGCCGGGAGACCTTCCTGGTCGGCGTCAACTGGGAGGGGGACTGGCCGGTCGCCGTCGAGGACCGCTACGTCGAGGCGATCGCCGCGCGCGACGCCGCCTCCACGCATGCCTTCACCGATGAGCTGCGCGGCCAGCCCGGACCGGTGGCCGACGGCGACGCTCCTTGGGATCTGCCCGACAGGTGGGTCTCTCCCGGCGGGCTTGCCCGCAACGCCCTGGCCCGTAACGCCGCCGGGAGGCTGACGATAACCGGGCCCGACGACGACGCCGCGCCCCGCCCGCTGCTGGCCACCCGCTGCCGCGACTCCGCCTGGCGGGCCGAGGCGGAACTGACCGTGGAGCCGGGCGCCGTCGTCGAACTGTGCGTGTATCTGGACCCCGACCATCGCGCGGCCGTGCGGTGGGACGGGACTCGCGCCGTGGCCGTCGCGACCGCGGCGCCGTTTGAGCAGACTTTTGGCGAGTTGACGGCAGCGGACTTGGAGGGACTGCAGGGACGGACGGTGCGGATGTGGGTGAGCGCGCAGCTCCCGGAGTCGGGATTATTCGGGCAGCGCGTGCCCGACGAACTGGTGCTGGGCGTCGGCGTAGACGGTCAGGACGTGGAGTTGGGCCGGTTGGACGGCCGCTACCTGTCCACCGAGGTCGCCGGCGGCTTCACCGGCCGGGTCGTGGGCGTTCGCGCAGTAAGCGGCACGGCAACCATTGAGCGCTTCGACTACCGGCCGCTATAGGCACGGCGGAGGGCGGGGCGGAAGGAACGCGTGCTAGCTCACTGGAGGGAAGAAGCGGTTTGGCACATCATCGTTCAGGACGCGAGTTCACGTTCGAGGATCTCACGCAGTAGCTGACTTCGGGTCTTCCCACGCGACTGTGCCCTGCGGTCGAGCGCCTCGCGCCGGGAACGCGGCACTTTGAAGGCGACTGTCACGAGTTCCTCCTCGGACAGCCGCGGACGCCCAGGCGGACCCACCACGAAGGCACCCGGCTCACCCGGAAAGTCACCGCGCTCCGCCGCCTGCGCGAGCGCCTCAATGTCCCGGTCTGTGAGCGTCCTGCCGCTCTTGGTCGTGTACGTCGTCACCGCTTCCTCCTAACCGAGTCCGAGCTCGATTGCTGCCTTGTGGGTGAGCTTCATCGCGTGGAATACCAGGATGCTGCCATCCTCGAGCTGGACTCCGAGCATCTCGAGCAGCCGGCCCTTCGCATCCATACCGGCTGCTAGGTAGTACTCGGGAGGGTCGAAATTCCGTCTTCTGATACCGATCGCCTGGCGCCACGCCGTAACAACGTCTTCTGTATCCACGTCTGGGTTCCGCTCCGCCACCCGCGGGTGTACAAGGACGCCGTCAGCCATGAAACCCACCTTTTGTCTCACAAATATGTTAGACGAAAACCCTGCGGGAGGGAAGACCGTTCAGTCGCGGCGTACCCGCACCGCCATCCAGGGGCGGCTCGGAAGCGGCACGTGTACGCTGCCGCCCACCCCAGCGGCCACCTGTTCGATCGTCATGTTCCACGTGTCGATGACGTCGATTGCCGCGGTGCGGCCGTCCGGCACTGTGACGGTGGTCCGATAGGGCTGTGCACCGCCGAAATAGGTCAGCAGGTAGTCCTCCCCATCCGTGGCCGATGGCGTCCCCCTACCAGGCGGCGTGGGTATCAGCCTTCCACGAGGTGCGTCCTGGATGAGCCGACACAAGAAGTCTATGCGTTTCCAGCTCTCCCCCCGCAGGACGCCTCCATGAGACCACCAGATTCCGTCCTCGTGCAGGTAGGTCTCGCCGTGAGTCATACCGGCACCGCGGATGAGGCCCTCCCAGAAACGACGCAGTTCTTCCTCGGCGGTGAGGTTTCCCCACTCATGCTCCAGGTTGCCCTCGTAGCCGTATTCGTCGATGACGACCGGTTTGCCGAAACGACCTCGCAGATCATCCACATTCCGTCCTATCTCGTAGCCACCGCCCTGGAAGGACACGTGACTGACCCAGTCGGCGGAGGCGTCGAAGGGACCGAAGATGTTGTGCACGCCGATGGGGTGTCTCGCCGAGTCCTCCTCCGCCACAATCCGCCCTAGACGGTCCCAGTCCGAGGGATACTTGGTTGTCAGCAACTCGTACTCGTTGGCCATAGACCACCACACATTAGGAAAGGCGGCCAGACGCCGGACCACATGACGCAGATAGGCGTCGTCCACGTCGGGCGTCATCTCCGCGAAGCCCCAACGGTCGTACGGGTGGAAAAGGATGAGGTCGGCGACAATCCCGAGGTGCCCCAATTCCCGCACGCAGTCCTCAAGCTTGTCGAAGAAGTCTGCATCGAACACGTCCCAGTCCCACTCACGCTCCCCCGGGCCGGCCGAGCGGAAGGGGACGGTCTCCGGGTTGGCGTAGTTGTAGTCATAGTGCTTAGGAAAGATGCACATGCGGAGCTTGTTGAAACCGGTGGACGCCAGCGTTTCCAAGGTGCGGCAGCGCATTCCGGCGCTCTGATGAATCCAGGCGTAGGCGGTGGTGCCCAGGGGTGTGAAGGGCGTGCCATCGGCATGGGTGAAGTGCCCGTCAGCGACGCGCACAGGTCCATGTTCGCCCGCGGCTGGCGGAGTGACGGCGAGTTCCGCCTCGAGCGGGACTGCCGCGGTGATCCCGTCGATGCGAAGGTGCCAGTGGCCGGGCGCCTCGGGCAGAAAGCGGGTGACCAGCTCGTCGCCGCGGCGATAAAAAGCTCTCATGACTCTCCGAGTACGGCTCTCCCCGTTCGCTCCTGCAGCCTCGGCGCTCGGGCCGGAGGATTTCTCATCGGCCGCGTCGGCGAGTGTGGCGGTGAGGGTGACACTTCCGGCGGTCTCGACGTCGCGCAACACGGCTCCCGCGCCGGGTACGGTTACGGTCACTTCCACGGGCTGGTAGCAGTGGGCCGACGCCGGGGTGCTGAGTCGTGCCCGCGCCTGCTGCTCGAGCGTCGGCGCGGCGAGCGGGCGGGCCGGTCGGCGCTCGGGCAGCACAGTGGGATCCTCCAGTTCGGCGAGCTCAGCGAGGAGCTTGGCGCGCGTGGAACTGTCCCAGCCGAGCGTGATCCCCAGCAGCCCGCCGATAGGAAACTCAGGGTGTTCGACGGCGATCTGCAGGTCGGTCAGCCACGGGATGCCGTCTTGAAGGAGTGCGCGTGCCTGCGGCACGCTGAGGACGGCCCCCAGAGTGGATTGCGGGCTGAAGTGGTTCATATCAATCTCCTCCGGCGATGTGGATGAGGGCGGCAGTCGAGTCCGTCACGGCTGTTCGATGCGGGCGGGTGCGCACAGAGCGCGATGGCGCCCGACGACGGCGTCGGATCCGGTGATTCGGAAGGACGCCTCCGCACGCACGTCCTCACTGGAGGAGCCCACCCGCAGATCCATATCTCCCGCCTCGACCACCCAGTGCATGTCCCCGTCCAGCAGGGCCAGCAGGCTCGGAGCCACCTCGAAACAGACGATGGCGGATTCGCCTGCCGCCAGTTCGATGCGCTGGAAGCCGATTAATTCCTGCACGGGCCGAGTCGTCGTGGCGTAGCGGTCGGTGGCGTAGAGCTGGACTATCTCGGTGCCGGTCCGCTCCCCAGTATTCGTCACCGTGACACGCGCCCGCACAGCACCGTCGGGGGCGATGGACTCGGCATCCAACTCGAGTTCGGAGTATGCGAAAGACGTGTAAGAAAGGCCGTGTCCGAACGCATAGCGCGGAGTGTGGGGCATGTCGACATACTCGGGAAAACCCACCGAGTAGCCCTGATGCCACTGCGAACCGTTGGGGTGGTTGTAGTAGACCGGCACTTGTCCGGCGCTGCGGGCGACGGACACGGGCAGGCGCCCGGTGGCGTCGACGGCGCCGGTAAGGACGTCAACGATGGCCTCTCCCCCGGTCTCGGCCGGGTTCCACGCCTCGAGTAGGGCGCTGAGCCCGTCGGCGGCATCGGATGAGACGGGCCGACCATCCATGTGAATACCTATGGTGGGAACGCCGAGCGCACTGATACGCCGCAGCAGCCCCTCCTGCGAGACGGGCAGACCGACCTCCGTCGAATCGATTCCCTCACCCATCGTGGCGATGGAACCCGTCCCGTTCTTACCGCCGAGCATGAGAATGACAAGGTCGGCGTTCGTTGCCGCCGTGAGCGCCTCTTCATACCCGGCGTCGGAGTCTCCGGCGACCTCGTATCCACGTACCCAGTCGATCTCGCTGTCGGGCAGGCGTTCACGCAGCTCATCGAGGATGCAGCGGGCGTCGGGGTGGAAGGCGCCCAGGATGGCGTCGAATTCCTCCCGCTGGTCGGACTGGACCACTGTGCCGGGGATCGTGTCGTATCCGGTGGCTGTATCGGCCTCGGCATCGATGGTGCCGGCCATGGAGGCACGCGCGGCGAGCACGCCCTCGGCCATGGACTCGTGAGTGTAACCGGCGAAGTGGAAGCGGGCGTTCACGGCCTGGGGGCCGACGACGAGCACACGTCCGGGCGCACCGTCGCCCGTTGTGGGCAGCGGCAGGATGCCGTTGTTGCGCAGTAGCACGATGGACTCGCGGGCACTGCGCAGGGCAGCCTCACGGGCACATTCGCGATTGACTCCGGTGAAGGGCACGGTCAGTGCGTCCCCCTCACGGGCATAGGGATCCTCGAACAGGCCCATGCGGAACTTGGCCTCCAACACCCGAAGTACCGCACGATCCAGCACGGCCATGTCCGCCCGGCCGGAGTCGAAGCGGGCGGCAAGCTCATCGTTAAACCCCTGGATTACAGGCCACTCCACATCCATGCCGGCGGTGAGGGCCTGTTGTCCCGCATCGGTGAGGGTCGCGGCGACCTTCTGGAATGTGTGCATATTGCTGATGGCGCCATAGTCGGAGACGACCACACCGGCGAAGCCCATCTCGTCTCGGAGCAGGCCGGTGAGTAGACTGCGGGAGCCGGATGCGACTTCACCATTGATCGAGTCGTAGCAGGGCATGACACCCCTCAGCCCGGCATTAATGGCAGCCTGGAAGGGTTTGGCGTAGACCTCACGCAGGAGGCGGGTGGTCACGGGGGCGTGAGCACCGTGAATACCCCCCTCGGAGCCGTGGAAGCCGACGAAGTGCTTCGCAACCGCCTCGGTGCGCCGGCCAGTGCCGTCGTCGGCTTGAAGGCCACGGGTGAACGCGGCGCCCAGAGCACCGGCCAGAGTGGGGTCCTCGCCGTAGGCCTCCCCGAAGCGTCCCATGCGGGGGTCACGGGCGATGTCAAGCACTGGGGCAAGGGAGTAGGTGATGCCGACAGCCCGTTCTTGAGCGCCGACGATCCTTCCGAGTTCCTCCTCCAGCTCCGGGTCGAAGGAGGCACCGCGACCGATTCCATTGGGAAAGGAGACGGCACCGGGAAGATACGCACCGCAAACGGCCTCCATGTGGAAAACTGCCGGGATGCCATGGGGCTGACGGGCAATGATCTCGGCCTGGAGACGGCGCTGGAACGAGGCCACCTGGGCAAGATCGGTGACTCGCCGCATCTCCAAGGTGGTGACGTGACCTACTCCGAGCGGTGTCCCCGCGACGATGTCCTGGATATCCGTGTCGGTGTCGCAGGTGCCGGGAAACACGCATTGCAGTTGGCTGAGCTTTTCGGCCGTGGACATGTCGGCGAGTAGACAGTCGGCGCGCTGTGACGGACTGAGGCTGGTATTCAGCCAGGGTGCGCTGTGCATTCGGGTGCTCCTAATCGGGTCGGGTGTTTTGCAGACAATTAATTGCAGTCGAAGTCGGTGGTCAGTCGAAGTCCTCGACGCGCCACTCGTCGTGCCAGTGAATCTGGACGCGGTCGCCGTCAAAGCGGATCGGGAGCCAGACATAGTCGGCCACGGCGGTGTCGGCACCGTTCAGTTCATATAGGGAGGCCTCGACGGCGGGGCTGGGCGCGCCGCTAAGAATTGCCTCAACGTCGGTGTTCTGCCCGCCCATGGGCCTGAACCGCGCGGCGAAGCCCTGCTGTACCAGGCGGGCGTCGCCGTCCCAGGCGGGCAGCCAACGGTCGGCCAACGCGATGTACAGGTCCTGTTTGCCCGGATGCCGGAAGACCGACGAGATCTGCGAATGGTAGGAGGTTCCGGTGACATCACCGGAGTGCGGATCGCCCTGCTCACGCCACGGTCCGTGATAGCTGGGAGCGGTTGCGACCATGGAGGGGTTGGGCAGGTAGCCGGTGGTCCCAGAGGTGATCAAATAGTGGCGCCCTTTCCGCTCGAAGTATGCGGGGGCCTCACGCACGTATGGAGGTTGCAGCCGTGGGAAGTGGGTGGAGTAGTAGCCGGCGACGTCGGTGTAGTCGGTGGTGAGGTCGGCGCAGATCAGTTCCGAGTGAACCCGTTCGAAATAGTAGTAGCCCTTGGCGTCGGTGGGGTCCACGACCAGGTCGAAGTCGCCGGCGTTCATACCCAACGGCTTGAAGTCGCGGTGGGCCATCCGGTAGGGGCCGAGCAGATTGTCGGCGACCAGCACGCTGGAGCGCTGTCCGCGCCGGCTCATTACCTTGATCCAGCATACGAACAGCCCCGTCTGCGCATTGAAGACGATGTGAGGACGGTCCAGCTTCGCAGCCGGGTGGAGTGGAGAGCCGGGGTCATCCGGCTCCGGTGGGATGATCAGGCCACAGTCCTCCCAGTTGTACAGGTCGGTGGAGCGGTAGGCGCGTACGCCCCAGTGCCAGGTGGATCCGTCGGGGGTGGTGCGCTCCTTGTTCTCGCCGTACCAGTAGTAGACGCCGTCGACGACGATGATCGATCCGCCGTGGGCCTGGATGCGTTTGCCCTCGGTGTCATACCAGGGGCGTCCGGGAGTGAAGCAGGTGCGGCGACGCACACGCCCCGCATCCGGTAGGGACTCCGGGTGAATGGGCGGGAATGCTGCGACGTGGGCGGGCGAGGTATCCGCATCATTCGTGCCGGCAACTGATGGGTGGTTCGAAACGTTCATGTTCATCGCCGCTCCTCGTTAGCGCCGCCTATCGCGGTCTCGATCCGTTCCCGCAGGCCGGGTGGGGCGAAACGCGGGTCCGGCGTCAACTCGGGGGCGATGGTCGACGGCGGGTGGTCGAGCAGCGGTCGCATGCGGCGAGCCAGACCGGCGGAATCGACGGTGAGGTCTCCAGCGTCAGCCATGACGGTGACGAGCGCCTCCCAGGCGGCGGGGTCGTCCATGAGTTCGCGCACGCTGCGTGGGCGTTGCCGTCCACGAGCGGGCAGCTGTGCCACGAAGACGTGATGGCCGGGGCCGATGCTCACGGTCGCAGGGTCCGGAGAGCCGTCGGGCAGGCGTACCGTACCGATCACGCCGACGGGCAGGTCCGCCGTGAGCTCCAGGACGCCGTTGTTAGCCTCCCAGGTCACGGCGATCCGGCCGTAGGGGCTCAAATGCGTGGTGGCGGCGGAAGTGACGCCGTCTATGGGTGTGGGGGCGATCTCCACTTGCCGCCATCCCGGTGCGGCGGGGGCCAATCCGGCTAGGCCTCGGTGCAGCCAGTCGGCGATGGCACCGAGGGCATAGTGGTTGAAGCTGGTCATCTCCCCGGGGTTGATGGTTCCGTCGGGGAGCATGGAGTCCCAGCGTTCCCAGATGGTGGTGGCCCCCATGGTCACCGGGTACAGCCAACTGGGGCACTCGGTCTGAAGCAGCAGGCGGCGGGCTACGTCGACGTGCCCGGTGGTGACCAGGGCCGGGATGACCAGTGGGGTGCCGACGAAGCCGGTGGCGATATGGAATCCCGAAAGGCGCACCAGATCAGCCAGGCGCTCCCCAGCGAATGCCCGCTGCTGCGCGGTTGGAAGCAGGTCCCAGCAAATGGCCAGCGCGTAGACGGTCTGGGCGTCGGAGTGAATCCGGCCGGCAGGGGTGACGAAGGCGCGGTTGAAGGCGGCACGCGCTTCATCCGCCAGACGCCGGTAATGTGCGGCGATCGCGGCCTCGTCGAGCCTTTCTGCGGAGTCGGCGACGACGCGCGCGGAGCGGGCGAAATAGGCGGTGGCGACGACGTCGGGGTCGGCCTTGGCATCGGCCGGACGGTCCGGCGGGGCAGTGGGATCCAGCCAGTCGCCGAACTGGAATCCACCAGACCAGATGCGGTCTTCCCCGGCCAACGCGGCAACGCGGTCCACCCAGGCACGCATTGAGGTCAGTTGGGCACGCAGCACCTCCGGGTCGCCCGTGGCCTCGTAGACGGCCCAGGGGACCAGGGTGGCGGCGTCTCCCCAGGCGGCGGCGGGAGCATGCCTCACGGCCGGTTCGAAGGTGGGGGTGAAGTGCCGCACGCCTCCGTCCGCGTACTGCTCGGCTGCGAGGTCGGTCAGCCAGGATTGCAGGAACGAGGTGGTGTCGAACAGGTAGGCGGCGGTGGGAGCGAAGGCCTGAATGTCGCCGGTCCAGCCCAACCGCTCGTCGCGTTGGGGGCAGTCGGTGGGGATGGAGACGAAGTTTCCGCGTGTTGACCACACGACGTTGTCATGCAGCCGGTTCAGGAGCGGGTGGGAGCAGGCGAAGGTGCCGGCCAGTTCCAGGTCGGAGCCGATGGCTACCAGTTCGATGTCCTGGGCGGCCAAGTCCGGAACACCGGAGACCTCGGCGTAGCGCAGCCCGTGGAGGGTGAGCGTGGGCTGGAGGACGTGTTCTTCGGCGTCGGGCAGGACCCAGGTGTCGGTGGCGCGCGCCCCGCGCAGGGGGCGAGTGCCGAGTTCGCCGTCCTCAAGGACCTCGGCATGGCGGATGGTGATCTCGGTGCCGACTTCCAGCCCGCGGACGGTCAGGCGGACGACGCCGACGGCGTTCTGTCCGAAGTCGACCAGAGTCTTGCCGCTCGGCGAGTTCCAGACCCGCTGGGCGGGCAGAGCGCCGGTGGGACGGATGCGGGGCGCGGCCTGGGGAACGAGCTTTGGGGATGCGGCGCCACGGGCGGCGCCGGACGGGGCGGCGGACACGATCTCAACCCGGTGGGCGGGTGCGCCGGAGTCGGCCAGACGCAGGTCCGTGGTCTGCCCGTCGTATAGGTCGTCGGCGACGACGGCGGACTCGGCGGCGGTCCAGGACTCGTCGGTGGCGATGATCGTGCGGGTGCCGTCGGCCGCGGTGAGTTCGAGCTGGGCGGCCAGGGCGAGCCGGTCGCCGTATACCGCCGCGTCGCCCAGGTAGCCGAGGTGCCCGCGCCACCAGCCGTTGCCGAGGAGCACATCGATCCGGTTGGTGCCGGGGTGCAGCAGTTCGGTGACGTCCCAGGTGACCACTTGGAGCCTGTGGGTGTAGGAGGTCCAGCCGGGGTTGAGGACGGAGTCGTCCACGCGCACGCCATTGATGCGGGGCTCACACACGCCGTAGGCGGTGGCCCGTAGACGGGCTGTGAGTAGACCGTCTGGCACCTCGATCGTCCGGGAGATGACGGGCGCTCGCTCGCCGACGCCGCCGATGTCGACCGGGGAGATGAAGGCGGCCTCCCACTCCTCGGCATCGAGGAGGGCCGCCTCGACCTCGACCCGGGCGGACCACGGCGACCACGCCGAGTCTTCGGCGCTCGCGGGCGGCGCGCCCGTCCCGGGTCGCGCGGCTTCTGCGCCGCTGGGAACAGCGGCGCGATCGACGTCGTCCGTTCTCCCGCGCACGCGGATGCGGACGGTAGCGGATTGGCGGGAGGCCAGCGGCGTCGTCGGCCAGGGCACAAGGATCTGCTCCGCGGACTTGATCGTCACCACTTCGGTTTCGTGTCCCTCCTCTCCTGCGCGGGTGACCTCCACCTCGTAGCCCTCCTGACGCCACCCGTCGGGAGCACCGCTGATCCGCCATGACAGGCGTGGCCTGGCGGTTTCGACGGCCAGCAGTCGTGCGGCGGCGCGATGATGCTCCAAGCGCAGGTCGACGACGGACGGGGCGGTGTGAGCGGACATTGCGGAGTCTCCGGAGGGTTTGGCGAATGAACGGACGGTTGGCGGCAACGTCCCACCCGGTGGACGCGAGGAGGAACGACCACCGGGTAGGACGTCGGGGTCAGGCGGTGTGTGCCAGGGCGAGGCGCGCCCGACGGCGGGACCGCTGTTTGACCGGGTCGGCGACGGGCGCCGCCATCTGCAGCCGACGCGTGTACTCGTGCGCCGGTGCCGTGGCTACCTGGTGCGCGTCGCCGAGTTCGACTATCCGCCCCTGGTACAGGACGGCGATGCGGTCGCTCACGCGGTTGACCACACCGAGGTCGTGGCTGATGAACAGGTAGGCGACGCCGGTGGCCTGCTGGATGTCCTCGAACAGCGTGAGCACGCGGGCCTGGGTAGTGACGTCCAGCGCGGAGGTGGGCTCGTCACAAATGATCACGGCGGGGTCCAGCGCGAGCGCCCGCGCGATGGCGATGCGTTGGCGCTGGCCGCCGGAGAACTCGCGGGGGTAACGCCCCGCGGTGTCCGCAGGCATGTTGACGGCGTCGAGCAGCTCCAGGACTCGTTTCCGGGAGTTCTCAATGCCGGCGGCCTGCAGGGGCTCGGTGAGAATGTCGCCGATTCGCATGGCGGGGTTCAGCGAGGTGTACGGGTCCTGGAAGACGACCTGAATGTCTCTGGCGATGGCGCGGCGCTCACCACGGGAGACATTGGAGATGCGTCTGCCGCGGAAGCGGATTTCCCCGCCGGAGACGGGGGCCAGGCCCAGAATGGCACGGCCGATCGTGGTCTTACCGGAACCGGACTCACCGACCACGGAAAGGGTCTCGCCTGCGTACAGATCGAGGCTGACACCGTGAATGACGGTGGTGCCCGCACCCCGCTTGGCACCCGGGAAGGTGACGACGAGTTCATCGACTTCCAGGAGTGGAGTGCCGGTGGACTTGGCTTGGACCTTCGTGCTGGTCATGACTCGACCTCCATGAGCTCGACGCTGAGGGAGGAGGACAGCAGGTCGCGCGTGTACTCCTCGCGGGGGTGGGCGAACAGGGATTCGACGTCCTGAGTCTCGATGATCTCCCCGTCCTTCATGACCGAGACGGTGTCGCACAGGTCGGCGACGACGCCGAGGTTGTGGGTGACGAAAATGAGGGCGAGGCCGCGCTCGCGGGCAAGCTCGCGCAGCAGATCCAGGACCTCGGCCTGTACGGTGACGTCCAGGGCGGTGGTCGGCTCGTCGGCGACGATGACATCCGGCTCGCACGCGAGTGCCCCACAGATGAGCACCCGCTGTGCCATACCACCGGAGATCTCGTGCGGATACAGGCCCATGACGCGTTCGGCGTCGTCGATGCCGACGGAGTGCAGCAGGGAGATGGTCCGCTCCCGTATCTGTTCCTTCGACAGGTCAGTGACGGCACGCATGCCGTATGCCAGCTGTTTACCGATGGTGAAGGACGGGTCGAGGTTGCTCATGGGCTCCTGCGGCACGTAGGCGACCTTGTGTCCGCGGGTGGCCTGCATGGCCCCCTCGTCGGCGAGCACGTCGACGCCGTCGATCATGATCGTGCCGCCCAGTTTGAGCGCTTCCTTGGGGAGGATGCCCAGCACCGAGAAGGCGATCTGCGACTTGCCGGAGCCGGATTCCCCGACGATCCCGTGGATCTCGCCCTTGTGGACGTCCAAATCGACGCCGTGGACGACCTCCCGGAAGCCGGTGTCCGTGGTGTAGCCGACTCTAAGGCCGCGGATGGAAACGGCGGCCTGCGGGTCCGGGGCGGCGACGACGTCGTCTCGGTGAGCGGCAGTGGTGGCCTCCAGCGCATCGCGGCGCTGGCGGCGGGTGACGACGCGCGCCCGGGCGGAGGCCTGGAGCGCATCGGACAGGGCGTTGCCCAGAAGAATGAGCGCGAGGATAGTCACCGAGATGACCAACGCGGGCCACACCACGGCAACGGGGTTGTTGTAGATGCCGTTGAAGGAGACCTGGAGCATGACGCCCCAGGAGACGCCGGCCGGATCGCCGAGCCCGAGGAATGACATACCGGCTTCGGTGCCGATGCCGGAGGCGAGGATGAAGGCGCCCTGGATGACGATGGGGGCGCGTACGGCCCACAGGATGTGGCGGCCGATGATGCGGGCATCGGACAGCCCGACGACGCGTGCGGCGTCGACGTAGAGCTCATTTCGCACCGACACGACGACAGAGCGCACCAGGCGGTAGTAGGTCGGCGCTGTCAGTAGGCCGAAGACGGCCATCATGACCGGGATGTTCGGGCCCGTGACCGCGTACAGGGCGATGAGCAGGATGATGGAGGGCAATGACATGACCACGTCGGTGACAAAGCCGGCCACGGTTTCGAAGCGGCCGCGGTAGAAGCCGGCCACGAGTCCGCTGCTCACGCCCACCGCAAGGGAGACGCCGAGCATGAGCAGACAGGAGACGACGGTCTGCCGGGAGCCCCAGATGAGGCGGGAGAGGATATCCCGCCCCGAGCCGTCGCCGCCGAGCGGGTGCCCGGGCGTACCCGGAGGCGCATTGGTGGCGGCGAGGTCGGTGACATTCGGGCCGTACCGAGCCAGCAGCGGGGCGAAGACGGCGGTAAGGACGACCACTGTCACAATGAGCAGGCACATGTCTGCGAGGGGGTTGCGCAGGAGTCGGAGTAATACGCTGCCATCCGTGGTCTGTCTGCCATCGCCGGCGGAGGTGTCTGTAACAGGATCTGAGACGTTTGTTTCGGTTGTGGGAGTGGTTGGCGTGCTCATCGTGTTCTCGCCTTCGGGTTGAGGAGGGTGATCGCAAGGTCGCCCAGGAAGTTGACGATCAGTACGATGACGGCGGTAACCAGGACGGTTCCCATGACCATGGGTACGTCGAATATCTGCGCCGAGGAGTTGGCGAGCTGTCCCAGGCCCGGGAGCGCGAAGACCTGCTCGATGAATACCGCCCCGCCCAGGAGGGAGAAGACGGTGAGGCTCAGGACAGTCAGTCCCGGTGCGGCTGCGTTGCGCAGCACGTGGCGGAAGATGACAGCTCGCTCGCTCACGCCGCGGGCGCGCAGCGTGCGTACGTAGTCCTTACCGAGCTGGTCGAGGGTGGCGGTGCGGAATTGCTGGGCAGCGCTGGAGACGGCGCCGATGAGCAGGGCGAGCACGGGCAGGGTGATGGATGCGGCCCACCCTTCTGTAGACACGTCCGGGGATACATAGCCGGTGGCCGGCAGCACCCGCCAGAAGATCGCAAAGAGGAACACCAGGACGATCGAGGTGATGAATGAGGGCACCGCGGTTCCAAGGACTGAAAGGAACTGGAGTATCCGGTCGATCCGACCGCCCTTGACCGCCGCGGTGACGCCCAGCAGCACGCTGAGCAGCGCCGTGAGGACAAGTGCGACAGCGGTGATAGCCAGGGTGACGGGCACGCGCGTGGCCAGAGCCTCGGTCACGGACTGGCCGGTGTAGAAGGAGCGGCCGAGGTCTCCGGTGAACAGCCCCTGCACCCAGTGCCCGTACTGAACCAAGAGGGGCTGGTCGAGCCCCAGCTCGACCATCTTGGCGGCCACATTCTCTTCGGTGACTTCGGCCTGCATCCCCATGACGGCCCGCGCAATGCCGGGGCCGTTGCCGTACATGAGGAAGAAGACGACAAAGGTGACAACCACGAGGACCACCACCGATCGCAGCAGGTTCCTCAAAACCGAGGTGAGCATGATCAATACTTCCTGTCTGGTTTCCAGCCTGTCCGGAGATTTACTGGAAGTCGCGGAGCTTGGGGGCCAGACCTTCAATATCGGAGACGTTGTCAATGACGACGTCGGCGGTGTGGGCGTAGAAGGAGGTGGGGTTGACCATGGGGGCGAACCAGGCCTGGTCGATGATGTACCGGTTGATGGCCTTCTGCGCGGCCTCGGCCTCCTCATCGGTGCCGGTGCAGATGATGTCCCACTGTTCGTCGACGTAGTCGTCCTTCTGGTGCTCAAGATTCCAGTAGCCGGTGTCGCGCACCACGATGTCGATGTCCTGGGCGGAGTCGCCGATATTGCCCAGCTGCCACAGCACCACCGGGTAAGTACCCGAGAGCAGGTCGCCGATGGCATTGGCTCCGGTCAGTGGGACCTGTTTGACGGTGATGTTGAGTTCGGCGAGCTGCTGGGTGATGTAGGGCATGAGCACGTCGTGGTTCTGTCCGTCCATCGTAGGCAGTTCGATCTCGAAGCCGTCCGCGTAGCCGGCCTCGGCCATGAGGGACTTGGCCTTGTCGACGTCGAACGGGTAGGGGTCGGCCAGGTCGTCAATGTATGCCGCCGAGCCGGGACGGAAGATCTGGTGGGAGACCTCGCCGTGGCCGGCGTAGAGGTTGTCGACCATGGCCTGCTTGTCGAAGACCATGTTGATGGCCTGGCGCACGCGAACGTCGCCAAGGGCAGGGATGATCTCACCCTTGTGATCGGTTAGCAGCAGCCGGGTGGTCTGGCCGTTCATCTCCTTGACCTCGAAACCGGATCCGGTGACCTCGTCGTAAGACTGGGCGTTGACGAGGGTGCCGTCGATCTGCCCGGTCTTGAGGGCATTCAGGGCGGCAGTCTCCGAGTCATAGACCTTGCAGACGAGCTTTGAGTAGGGATAGACATCGGCCTCCCAGTGTTCCTGGTTCTTGGTGAACGAGTACACCGAGCCGCGGGTGGTTCCTGCCTCATCAAGCAGATAGGGGCCGAATCCTACGGGCTTGTCATTCAGGTTGCCTGAGTCGATCAGATCGGGTGAAGTGAGTTTGATCCGGAACACTCGGTCACTCATCAGGGGTTGCGGCTCGGGCCAGGTGAGCGTGATCGTCTGAGCATCAGGAACATCAAAGGTAACTCCCTCGTAGAGGCTGCGCGTGGCCTCATTGGTGGTGGCGAACTCGAAGTTCGCTTTCACGGCCTCGGCGTCCGCGATCGCACCGTCGGAGAACGTGACACCCTGGCGCAGGTGCGCAGTGAAACTCCTGCGGTCGTCGCTGATCTCCCAGGATTCGGCGAGGCTCGGCTCGAGCTCGCCGAACTCGTTCGCCCGGCACAAAACACCCCAGATCGCTTCTCCCGGCCACCCCTGATAGCCGGGCTGATTGTTGGGATCCCAGCCCTCGATATCGGCGGTCATGCCGAGGGTCAGGGTGTCCTTGGCGCCGCCAGCGGCGGAACCGCCACCGGTGTTGTTAGCTCCTCCGGTGCAGGCGGCGAGTATCGCACCGGCGGTTACAGCAGCGGAGCCGGTGAGCATGGAGCGACGGGTGACGAGTCGCATGGTGTCCTCCCTTGGACTAAATGGATACGAACTCCGGGGCCGGGTCGGCGGCGACCTCGGCCGGAACCTCGCACAGCCGGACTGTGAAACGTTCTACAACCACGGTAGCGGCCCACCGGGCGGCTTGTCAAGAAAATGGTCTCCCAATGAAACATTCACAAGACCGCCGATCGTTGGCTCAGCCGAGCACCCGCTGTCATTGAGTGGCGGCGGCGATGCCGACGCCCCCTGACTCGCCGGATGTGTAACGATGCACTACGTCTAGCTAGGATGACGACGTGTCCGCATCTCCTAAAGCGCCAGGCCCACCCGCTCCCCCCAGGCGCGCCACCATCAAGGACGTGGCGGCCGAGGCCGGCGTCTCCGTAGCCGCCGTCTCCAAGGTGCTTCGGAACGCCTACGGGGTCTCCGACCAGATGCGTCAGCGGGTCGAAACCGCCATTGAGAAACTGAACTACCGCCCCCGCACCGGTGCACGCACCATGCGTGGCAGCTCGCAGACGATCGGCCTGGTGCTGACGGACTTTGCCTCGTCCTTCCAGTTCGAGGTGGCCGAGGCCATCGCCTCCCGGCTTGCCCAGACGCGATACCAGGACATCCTCACGATCGCTGGCACTTCCCCTGAGGGGTACCGCAAACGCATCGACTCACTCGTTGACATGCAGGTTGACGGCATCATCCTCATCTCCCCGAGACTCGACATGGCATCGTTGAACCAACTGGCCAGGTCCGTGCCCTTGACTACGGTGGCGCTTCATGGGGAGCCGGAGCGTTTCGACACCGTCGTCACCGATGAGCGTCGCGGTGCGGAGCTCATGGTCGACCACTTGGTGTCGCTGGGCCACGAGTGGATCGCGCATACCGCGATGCCGCTGTCCAGCGTTGAGAATGGATACCTGTTATCGCAGACAATGAGACGGAAGGGCTTCATCCGAGCGATGGAGACCCGTGGCCTCGCTCCGGATGTCATCGAGACCTACTACTCGGAGTCCGGTGGCCGTAATGCCGCGGAGCGTGCACTCGCGCGCAGGCATCGGCCCACAGCCATCTTCGCGGGCACCGACACCGTGGCCTTCGGTGTGCTCGACTACGTCGAGGAACACGGGCTGAGCGTGCCAGCAGACATGAGCGTCAGCGGCTACGACAACGTTCACACCACGTCTTTACGTAGGGTCGCGCTGACGACCGTCGATCAATCGGGGCAGCAGACCGGGCAAGCCGCGATAAAGCTGTTGCTGGAGAGGATCGAGGGACGCACCGAATCTGCTCAGCGAGTCATTGAACCGACTCTCGTGGTGCGCAGCACTACGGCTCCACCGGACACTCCGCAACACTGAGCGGTGAACAAGGCTCTGCGAAACAGCAGTATGAGTTGCGGGCAAGGGCACGTCGCGGTTCGAAGACATGTGACAGGTCGTCACCGACGTGGTCGTGACACACCTGCACATGCCTTCGAACCATGCGTCGATCACTCAAACACGTCGTCGCGCGGCCAGTAGTGCCCCGAATGCGCAAGCGGCTACGGCTCCCGCCGTCAGCACCACTGCCGGTATGCCGGTCCGGGCCAAGCCGGTCGCCGAGTTACTCTTCCCGGAGGGTGTCGCCTCCGTTTGTGCAACGTTCTCGGACGTCGATGGCTTCGAGGTCTGCGACGCATTCGATGTAACCGTGCCAGACGGAGGAGATGCCGCGGATGTGGGAGTGGTCGGTTGCGGTGCCTCGGCGCTCTCCGACGCGATCGGCGATGGAGCCGGGTCCGCAGGCCCGGCGTTCGCCCGTACAACCACGCGGACACGCACCAGATTCTGGACCTGGGCGAAGGTATCAGGGCTCCCAGCGATGGCCGATGTAGCCCGCGCGGTGACCCAGTAGGTACCCGGCTCGGCGAATGCGTGCTCCATAGTCACACTCACCTTTTCTCCAGATGTCTGGGTGGCCTCGACGTATTCGCCGCTCCCGGTGAACTCCCAGTCGATGCTGACCACCTCTCCAGCCGACGCCGGCATATCGGCGCTCGCCACAAAGCGAACCATCTGCCCGACCTCTGCCGTGACCGAGTCCGCGCTCAGAGTCAGAACCGGTTGCACACCCGCTCGCTCCGCCGCCGTCGAGGGCAACACCACCTGGCCATCATTGAAGCTGTACGAAGTGGATGCCGGGGGTGTAACACCGTCCTCCACCCACGCCGCCAGGTCACGCAGGGCTCGTTGCACCATGGGATCGTAGGAGACGACTCGGGTCGACTTCTCACCGGTTACCGGGCCTTCGAGGTGGTCGGCGTTCTCGTTGACGTAGATTCGCAACCGCTCGTCCGCCCCGGCATCGCCCTGGGCCGCGCGCACACGCTCAACGTACCAAGGAGCGTGCCAGGTGTAGGCGTCAACATCCTGCAAATTTGACACCAGAATGACCTTCCCCTGGAACATGCCCGAGTAGGTGGCACCACCCGAGATCGAACTTGCCATCATGCCCGCAATCAGCGGTTGACGCTGTGGATAGAGCGGCTCGCCGGCGTCGTCATAGAAGCGGTCGTAGACCGTGAAGCCCTCCTCCTGGGGTGGGAGTTGGTGGCGGTAATAGGAGCGCGCCGCTATCGACCAGCGGTTGTCTACTGTGATCAACGCACCATCCTTCAGCGCCGCCAGCGCTGTCGCGTCGCTTTCCTCCGTCAGAGTCAGTCGCCCGGTTGCCGCATCGAGCATTCCGGTGAGCACGCCCACGGGGGCGCCGTCGTCGTCCAGGACCCGCATCTCGAGGCCTTCATCCAAGGCGCCAGCGGGAAATCCCTGCGTCATGAGCACGGCTGGGGACTCGGCGTCGTCGTACTCCACGGTGGTCACGGTGAGAGTGGTATCCACCAGTGCGGCCCGGACGACCTCGCCCAGTGGGGACTCCTCCGTGCCGAGGTAGCCGGGCTCACTCCAGAAATCGTCAGTATAGGCGGGGTCCATACTCTTGACCATGGATACGTAGCCAAGCAGGCCGTCGTCGAAGCTGTAGCCGAGGAGGTATTCGGGGTCCTCCCATCCCTCGAGTTGGACTCCGAGGCCGGTCATCTCCTCCAGCATCATGGTCTGTGCCTCGTTCAGACCGGCGTACGGATTGGAGCTGTTGAGTACGGCGTCGGAGATCTGCTGGCGCACGTCGCCGAGAACCAACCTTCCCATCGCGCGGATGAAGAAGTTATTGGGAATGGACACGGGCGTGCCCATGACGGTGGGGACGAACCCGTCCCAGACACCGGTCGTGTTCTCGGCGGCGCCTACGGTCTGGAAGGACCCGCCGGAGGGCCCGTACAGGTAGCCGTATATATGGCGCGCGTCGTCGCCGTAGTAGGAGGCGGCGATCTCACGGCCCAGTCGGGCTGCGGCGGCCGCGTGTCTGTAGCCGCTTGAACCGGAGGCCTGAACGGTGTAGCCGCCGGACTCCACACCAAACAGGATGGCCTCATCCGTGGCGTTCTCATCGGTGAGCGGATAGGTGTACTGGAAGAAGCGCCCCTGCCACCGCTCGGCGGGCGGCAGGTAGACAGCGAATCGCGACGACGTCCCCTCGAAATAGCCTCGCACAATGTGTAACGTTGTCGGCGCGGTGACGTCCTCCTCCGATTCGATGACGGCCACGGCGTAGGTGGCGTCAACGCATTCGGCGGTGACGATGACGGCGCCGGCCGCCGAAGTAGCACACGGTTCGCCGTCTCCCGGGCTCGCCGCCATCGCGCCACCTGCAGGCGCACCGACTCCGAGAGCCAGAGCCAGCACGCACAGAATCAGCACACCCAACTCAGACAAACGGCGCGGGAGCACGCCTACGAGACGCTCCGCTACAACGGATCGCCTGCCCGGCGGATGCGGGCACGGAGGCGATGACCGCCAACACTCACGGAGCTGCGTTGGACCATGAGACATGTTTTCCTCCTTAGATCGACACCTCGGGTACGCCTTGGGAAGGTGCCGGCAATGGGAATAGTCGACGGCTCACGGGTGCGGAGCGCGCGGCAACGTCGCCTCGCACACAAACCCTTCACCCGTAGACCGTTCTACGACTGACGATAGACTTCTCTAGGCACGACGTCAACACCCTGCACACCTCTTGCGCAGATCAGACGGCGGCACGCCCCCATGAATCCCACACGCTGCGCGGCACAGCCCGTTTCCCACAACTCGTCTTCGCCGCAGGGCCGGCTCCGCCGCCTGTGGAAAACCCGCCGTCCGGGCGTGCGCAGACGCCACAACAGCCCGAGTATCAGTTCATGGACACCATCCCCGCGCCGCCTCCGCTGCCGACGATCGACTTCGCCTATGCCAGGCGCCCCAGCAGAGCTCGGACCGCTGATGCCCGCGTGCAGATCTCCCCCGGAGTCGCCTTGCTTCCGACTCCCGGGCAGACGGTGTGGGCGCAGCAGCGCGAGGTCGGCCTGGCCCGGTGCATGGCCGCCGTTCACTCAGCCAGACCCACAGTCGTACTCACCCACGAGGCGGCGGCGCTCGCACACGGCCTGTGGCTGCGCCGCGGTGAGACCGACATTCGCATTGCGGTGCCCACGAAACCCAAGCGCCCCCGACAGTCCCTGGCCCCCATCGCCTTTACGGACGGAGAGCTCCCGCTCCCATCCGGGACGGGTCGTACCGTCAGCCTGCGACGGCGTCGGTCCCGGTTGCAGCCGATGATGTAGAACTGGTCAACGGGCTCCCGGTCACGTCCCTGCTCAGAACGGCGATCGACTGTGCCTTCGACCTGCCCGCGCGCGAGTCGATCACCATCGTTGATTCGGCGGTGCGCGCTCGCGCCGTCGCCGCCATGGCGAGCCCCTTCTCGGAGTCGCCCGGCGAAAGCCTGACGCGGCGGCTGATAGTTGCCCTCGGATTGCCGCCGCCAGAGTTGCAGTACGAAATCCTGCTCGACGCCGACGGCTTCCAACGCTTCCTCGATCTGGCCTGGCCGAACCTGCGATTGGCGATCGAGTTCGACGGCCGCAGCAAGTGCAGCGTCAACGACGACGTCTGGGAGGAGAAGCTCCGGCAAGACGCCATCGGCGCAATGGGCTGGTCGTTCATACGGGTGCCGTATGCGGACCTCAATAACGAGGAGCGGCTGGCATCGCGAGTCATGCAGCACATGCCGTCAAGCGTGACGCTGCATGCCCGCCGCATTCCCGGCCTGTGGGAGTAGTGCGGCTCGATTCGCACCCGTGGGCAAAGATGCGCAAACGACGTGCAGGTCGTTCTCGGGCGGATGAGGACGTCTTCGCCCGCCCAAGGTCGTCCTCGGGCTGACAAGGACGTCTTCGGGTGTGGGAGGACGTCTTCGGCGGGCGCCGCCTCCCCATTGACTCGGCCCGCTCTGCCAACTAGCCTTTGAGTCGTTTCAACGTCCGCCCCTCGTCACCGCAGACGGAGCCACACGTGTCGACGCAGACAACGCAGACATCCCCCTCGCCGCAGCCGCCCACCGCCGCGCCCGCAGCCCCGCAGCAGCCCACCACCGCGGCGCAGCGCCCACTTCCCCCGACGCCAGTCGCCCCAGCCGTTGACACAGACAGCACCGGCCCCCTTCCCTCCGCCCGGCCCATTGTCCCCGAGCCCGCCATCACCGCCGCCGACCTGCCCGACCCCGTCGACGAACTGGCCGCCCCCACCCACCTCAAGTTCGAGCAGTACCCGCCCGGCGACGTCCTGGGCGGCGCCTCCCCCACGCCCCGCCTGTCCTGGGAGATCCCCACCGCCCCCGCCGGCTGGTCCCCCACCGACGCCGAGCTCGAACTCACCCGCACCGACTCCGCTGGCAACCCACTCGGCCTTCCTCAAACGCTTACGCTGGCCACCGCCGATGGCGTCCTGGCCGACTGGCCCACCGCTCCCTTGACCTCCCGCGAGCGCGTGGTGGTACGTGTGCGCGCCACCGGCTCCGTGGCCGTCGCCGCCTCCGCCACCACCCCGGCCACCGCGGTGCCCGCCACCACCGACTGGTCGGACCCCGCCGTCTACGAGGCCGGCCTGCTCAGCACATCCGACTGGCAGGCTCTTCCGGTGGGCCCCGCATGGCCGGAAAACCCCGAAAGCGACCGTCGTCCGCCGCGGGTTCGTCACGAGTTCACGGTTGACCGCCCGGTTGTGGCCGCCCGCGCCTATATCAGCGCCCACGGGCTGATCCGTGCCGAGCTCGACTCCGCCCGCATCGGTGCCGATGAGTTGGTCCCGGGCTGGACCGTGTATGGGCAGCGACTGGTCGCCCGCACCTACGACGTCACCGCACAGTTGCTGAACCAATCCGCCGCCGGGGACGGCGTCGGGGCGCACGCGCTCGGCGCCCAGTTGGCGGACGGCTGGTACCGCGGACACATCGGCTTCGACGGCGGCTACCGCAACCTTTATGGCGACGACGTCGCCGCCATCATCCAACTCGAGCTCACCCATGCAGATGGCACGCGCACTACGATCACCACCGGCCCCGACTGGCGGGCCGGTGCCGGCGAGATCCTGTTTACCGGCCTTTACGACGGCGAGACGGTCGATGCCCGTCTGCTCACTCCTGGTTGGTCCGCCCCCGGCTTCGACGACGCCGACTGGTCGCCGGTGGCGGTCGGCGCCTCGGACGCCGAGCGGCTGATCATGCCGGTAGACGCTCCGGTGCGCACCCAGGAGACCCTGCTGCCTGTCGCCGTAACGGTGCAGGAACGGCGAATGATGACCATGGGTGACGCGCAGATCGAGATCGTCCCGGAGCGGGCACTGATCGACTTCGGCCAAAACATCTCCGGCCGCCTGCGCATACGCGTGTCCGGTCCGGCCGGCACCACCATCACGCTGCGTCACGCCGAGGTCCTCGAGGACGGCCGGTTGGGCACGCGTCCGTTGCGTGGCGCCGCCGCCACCGACCGTTACACCCTGGCCGGCGACGGCGTGGAGGAGTGGGAGCCGGCCTTCACCATTCACGGCTTCCGCTACGCCGACGTCACCGGTTGGCCGGGCGGGGCGGCAGCGGCTAAACGGGAGATTGAGGCCGGGGCGATCACCGCCGTCGTCGTGCACTCTGAAATGGAACGGCTAGGCGCCTTCAACTGCTCGGACGAACGCGTGAACCGCTTGCACGAGAACTCGCGCTGGTCCATGCGGGACAACTTCGTGGCACTGCCCACCGACTGCCCGCAGCGCGATGAGCGCCTGGGCTGGACCGGTGACATCCAGGCCTTCGCTCCCACCGCCGCCTTCCACTACGGCTGCAGCGGGTTGTTGTCCTCCTGGCTGGCGGATCTGGCGATCGAGCAGTCCGTGCATGGCACGGTGCCCTGGTACGTGCCGGTGATCCCGGGCGGATTCTGGACCCCGCCACGACCTGCCGCCGTATGGGGCGATGCCGCCACCGTGGTGCCGTGGGAGCTGTTCCGGGCCACCGGCGACCGGGGTCTGCTGGTGCAGCAGTATGACTCAGCCAAGGCCTGGGTGGATCTGGTGGATTCCCTGGCCGCCGCCGATCATGTGTGGGACTCCGGCATGCAGCTGGGCGACTGGCTGGACCCCTCCGCCCCGCCGGACAACCCCATGCAGGCGATGACCGATCCCCACCTGGTGGCTACGGCCTTCTTCGCCCAGTCGGCCCGGATAGTGGCCGGTTGGGCGCGGGTTCTGGGCCGGGAGGAGGACGCCGCCCACTACGCCGCCCTGGCGGAGGCGATCGGGGAGGGATTCCGCGCCCGCTTCACCGACGGCGCCGGGCGCATGACCTCAGACACCCAGACCGCCTACGCCCTGGCTATCACCTTCGACCTGACCGGTTCGGAGGAGAATCGGGAGGTTGCGGGCAACCGCCTGGCAGAGCTGGTGGAGGCCTCCGGCGGGCATGTGTCCACCGGTTTCGCGGGCACTCCCGTGCTCACCGGCGCGCTGAGCGCCACCGGGCATGTGGACGCCGCCTACCGGCTACTGCTGACGACGACGTGCCCGAGCTGGCTGTACACGGTCGCCATGGGTGCCACCACCACTTGGGAGCGCTGGGATTCCATGCTGCCCGACGGGAGTATCAACCCCGGCGACATGACCAGCTTCAACCATTACGCCCTGGGCGCGGTGGCGGCCTGGATGCAGCGCAGCGTCGGAGGCCTGGCGCCGGCAGAACCCGGCTACCGGGTGATTGAGGTGGCACCGGTTCCGGGCGGGGGCCTGACCCGCGCGGAGTCTGTGCACCACACCCCCTACGGCTGGGCCGCCGTGAGCTGGCGGCTGGTGGACGAGGCCGGAAACGAGATCACCTCGCAGGCGGCCACTGCCGGGCAGGGGCGCCTGGAGGTCGACGTCGTCGTCCCCGTCGGGGCCCAGGCGCGCGTAACCCTGCCCGGCCGGGAGGGCCAGGCGCCTGTTGAGCTGTCCCACGGCCGCCACCACCTGGTGGCCTGAGACCGCATCCGTCGCTCGACGGCGTCTTACCGAATCAACTAACAACTGTCGGAACCGCATCGGTTCACCATTGGCATCTTCAATAACCGCACACGCGAGTAAAGGAGTTCCCATGTCCCAGCCACAGGCCGTCCCCCAGGTGGGCAAGGATCCCAATATTCAGGAACCCACCCGGCCGGGCACCTCTATGAAGTACCTGGGCGGCAGGCCCTTCTACCAGTACCTGTTCGCCTACACCATCGCGGGAATGTTCCTGTTCTCCTGCTACTCCGCGATCCCCGGCATTCTGCTGCCCAACCAGGTGCAGATGGTGGAGTTCCAGGCGTTCTTCGGCGACTATCCGCACGTGACCGCGGAGGTGCTCCAACAGCTCGCCTCCGGCACCTACGCGGGCGCCGACGCCGCCGAGCTGTTGGACATCTACGACCGGTACGACGGCGCGCGGGCCAGCGCCATGTCGGTAGTCACCGCCGTCGGCTCCTTGTTCACCATGTTCGCTCAGCCGATCGTCGGCGTCATCTCCGACCGGTGGCGCTCACGCTGGGGGCGCCGCTCCTTCTGGATCTGCGCGGGAGGATTCGTGGGAGCCCTGCTCATGATCGGGCTTCGCTACTCCACCACCATCCTGCTGATCACCGTCTTCTGGGTGGTGGCCCAGGTGGCCCTGAACTTCATGCAGGCGCCGCTGACTACGACGATCGCCGACCGCACTCCAGAGCACCGGTTGGCCACGGTTTCCGCCTTCGCCGGTCTCGGCACCATGATCGGCGGTCTGACCGGTTCACTGGTTGCCGGCAACGCATTTAACGCCATCGGCCTGGACGCATACTACATCTTCGCGATTCTGGTGACCTTCGGTGCCGCCTGCTTCGTGCTGCTCGCCAAGGACCGTTCCTCCAAGGATCTTGAACTGCCGCACTTTGACGTCAAGGCCTTCATAATCGGCTTCACGATCGCCCTGCGCGATCGCGACTTCCGGTGGGTTTGGATCGCCCGTCTGCTCATGTTCCTGGGCTATACCGCCTCCACCACCTTCAACCTGTACGTCCTCCAGTCCTATGTGCGGCCGGCACTGACCCAGGCAGAGGCCAATGCTATGGCTCCCATCCTGGGTCTAGTGGCCATGCCTGGAATGGTCATCATGATGCTGGTCTCCGGGCGGATGTCTGACAAGCTGGGGCGGCGCAAGCCTTTCGTCATCTACTCCTCCTTCGCCCTGGCGGCCTTGTACTTGCTGCCCGCCATCTGGCCCTCGGTGGTGAGTCTGCTGATCATGTCAGCGCTTTCAGGCTTCGCTTTCGGCGCCTTCATGACGGTGGACCAGGCCCTGTTCATCGACGTGCTGCCCGATCCGGAGGCCGCCGGCCGCGACCTGGGCGTGGCGAACGTGGCCACGAACATCGGACAGATGCTGGCTCCCGTAATCGCTGGCCAGCTGGTCGCCCATATCGCGGGCGCCGCCGGCTACCGCATGATCTACATCTTCGCCATGGCCATGTTGCTGCTGGCTGCTCTGGCGATCTACCCGGTGAAGAAGGTCAAGTAACGTGCCCGCCTCTCACCCCGCCTCCACCCCGATCGCAATGCCTGCGGCCGGACCGGCGCCCGTGGTTGACGCCCCCTGCGGCGCGGTGCGCGGGGTGTGGCGGCACATCATCTCCGCATCCGGCGTTGCGCCCGTATCCCGGGCCGAACCCGTGGCCGCCGGGGCCGGCAACGGTACGGCAGGTGCCGCCAGGCCCGGCCGGACCGCCACCGCCCAGGCGGACGCCGTCCCCGGCCGCTACAACCGCTCAGCGGCCTTCTACGCCATCCCCTTCGCCGAACCGCCCACCGGCCCGCGCCGACTTGCGGCGCCGGTGCGGCGCGGAGGCTGGGAGGGTGTGCGAGAGGCGGACCGCCCCGGTCCTACCCCGCAACGGCGTCCCTTCGCGCAGACCACAGCCATCCCCGAGCCCTCTATTCCTGGCGAGGACATACTCACCGTTAATGTCTTCACGCCCGCTCCGGGGGATGCGGATGCTCGCCTGCCGGTGCTGGTGTGGATTCACGGCGGCGGCTTCTACGCGGGCAGCCCTTCCAGTCCTTTCTACGATGGTGCCGCCTTCAACCGCGACGGCGTGGTCACCGTGTCCGTGTCCTACCGGCTGGGCCTTGACGGCTTCGGCTGGATACCCGGCTCCAATGCGCCCGTCAACCGCGGCATCCTGGATCAGATCCTCGCCCTGGAATGGGTGCAGGAGAATATCACCGCCTTCGGCGGGGATCCCGAACGCGTCACCGTCGGTGGCCAGAGCGCCGGCGGCGCCTCCGCACTGGTCCTGCTGAACTCCCCTCTCGCCCGCGGCCTGCTGCGGGGCGTGATCTGCGAGTCGGGTGGCACCACGGCGGCCACCGTCGCCGACGCCCGCGTAATCGGGGAACGTGCCGCCCGGATCGCTGGCATTACCGCGGACCTGGCCAGTTGGCGTTCCCTGACGCAGGAGCGGATTCTCGACGTGTCAGAGCAGTTGGGCCGGGAGTTCCCGCTGTTCGATGTCTCCGCCGACCTGTCGCGCTTCATCCGCCCGCCTGAGGCGATCTCCCGCACCTTCATGCCGGTGGTGGACGGGGAGGTCATCCCCGCCTCCACCCTGGATGCGGCCCGAACCGCGGTTGGCGCCGACATCCCCGTCCTATGCGGCGGGGTGCGGCACGAGCTCACTCCGATCGGCCGGTCCCTGAGCCGGGAGATGGCCGGGCGGCCCGCCGCGGATCTGCTGGCCGAGGCCGGCATGAACCCGGAGCGGATCACGCAGCTGGCCGCCACCTACCCGGAGCTCGCCGGGGATGAGGAGCTGCTGGTGGGGCAGGTGATCTCCAACGGCCTGTTCCGCCTGCCGCTGCTGGCCTGGGCGCGGCGGCGCGCCGCCGACCCGGTCGCGGCCGAACGCACATGGGTGTACGACTTCTCCTGGTGTTCGGCCCTGCGCCCGCCGGCGGGCGGGCTGTCCACCCACTGCATGGAAGTGCCCTTCGTCTTCGACTGCCTGGCCCACCCGCATGCCGACGGCGTCCAAGGCTCCCCGCGGCCGCAGTCGCTGGCCGATGTCATGCACGCCGACTGGGTGCGGTTCATTCGCGACGGCGACCCGGGCTGGGCCCCCTGGGACCACTCCGGGAGCGGCCGGCGCTACGGCGGTCCGGACCGTCCGGAGGGCGCCGTCGACGAAGCCATCTACCCCCTGGAACTAGCCATGCTGGCTGACGCCTTGCGGGCCTGACCGACGCAGCCGACAACCGAGCCCGAACAGGAGCCACACCCATGACCGCCACACCCGAAACCGACCCGGACGTCACCGTGTCCATCCCGGACTCCGTGCGCGCCGCCCTGAGACTGCCCGCTGCCGACGGGCCCGCCGCCCGCGCCGTCCATGAGGTGCTCCACACGCCCATGGCAGATGGGACCGTGCTGCGCGCCGACGTCGTGCGCCCCGACGACGACGCCGCCCACCCGGTACTGCTGACCCGCTGCCCCTACTTCGGGGCCTGGCGCCCAATGATCTGCGAAGTCACCGGAGCCGCCCCCAACACTCCGGGGCTCATGGCGGGCGTGCTGGGCATGCAGGCGGCCATGAGTCTGGATCTGGCCATCTCCGAGGGCTTCGCCGTGGTCGCGCAGGCCTGTCGTGGCACTGACATCTCCGACGGCGACTTCCGCTTCTACTTCGACGAGGCCGCCGACGGCGTGGCCACGCGGGCGGCGCTGGCCGCCCTGCCCTGGTGCGACGGGCGCGTAATCACCTTCGGCAACTCCTACCTGACCACCACCCAGTTCACCGCCGCGCTGGCGAGCACCGAGCACCTGACCGCTATGACCGCCTGGGTGTCCCCCTCCACCTATGACGACGACCTGGCCATGCGCGGCGGCGTGCTGTTGGAGGGGCCGTCCTATGAGTGGGCGCGTCAGCAGGTGCGCACCGGCCTGTGGCGCGATGGGCGCACAGATGCCCCACAGGAGGAGCTGCCCGAACCGGTGGAGGCCTTCACCCCCTATCTGAAACGTGTCGGGATCGGGCAGGCGGCCCAGGACCTGGCAGCGGCGCACCGGGCCGGCGGGCACGTGGTGGATTGGGTGGCCCACCCGCTGCGCGACGCCTACTGGGATTCGGTCGCCTACCCGGTGGACGCACTGGCTGGCCTGGACGTGCCCACGCTGCACGTGTCGGGCTGGTACGACCTGTTTCAGGGCGGCACCCTGCGCAATTTCACGGCCATGGCCGCCGGTGCGGCGGCGCGGGGACGGCCCGAGAATGTGCGTCTGGTGGTCGGCCCGTGGACGCATCTGACCTTCGACGGGCACCTGGCCGGACGTGACTTCCCCGGCGGCGGCGTTGACGACGTCGGCCTGGGCGAGTTGACCCTGGACTTCTGGCGGGCCGCCCTCGGGGATGAGCGGGCGGAGGAGCGGCTGCCCCGGGAGCCGGTGCGCGTGTACATCATGGGTGCGGACCGCTGGATCGACCTGCCCGCCTGGCCCGCCCCCGACGCCGTCGAGCAGGCCTGGCGCCTGGGCGCGGACGGGGCGTTGCAGGCTCCCAGCGGCCAGGCGGAACGGAATGCTGCTTCAGTGCTCGAGGCCACCACGGACGCAGCCGATGTGCCGGGCAAAGCCGGACTCGAAGCGCCGGATACACACGGGACCGCGAGTTCTACGGCGGGTTGGACCGCCTGGGTGCACGACCCGGCAGACCCGGTGCCCACCGCAGGCGGGCAAATGCTCATGGGGCCGCCGGAGAACGCCGGCCCGCACGATCAGCGCGCTGTTGAGGCGCGCGCGGACGTCGCCGTGTTCACCAGCGCGCCGCTGGCGGAGCCGGTGACGATCCTCGGGCAGGTGCGCCTTGAGGCCTGGGTGGCGGCCGATGCCGTGGACGCCCACCTGCACGCCACCCTGACCGACGTGGCCACGGATGGCACCTCCACCCTGCTGACCGACGGTGTGCTGCGGCTCAGCGCCCACGCCGGTCTGGATCGGCGCGACCCACTTACGCCGGGCGCGCCCGTGGAGGCGGAGGTGGACATGTGGTCCACCGGCGTGCACCTGCCGGCCGGGCACCGCCTGCGCGTTAACCTGGCCGGCTCGAACTGGCCGCGCTACCGCGTGGCGGACCCGGCTGACGGCACCCCCGTGAGTATGCGAGTGCTGCACGACGCGGACCACCCCAGCGCGGTGATACTGCCCAGCGTCAACTTGGAGGCCCACCCCAAGGTGGGCCGTTACGGCAACTGACCCACGGTCTTCGCGTTTGCCGCCGGCTGGCTGGCGGGCGGGCTTTCCGACTATCGGAACTGCCGATGGTGTCGGTTCGGCCGGCGGTGGTGCCGTCAGTGAGCAAACCACCACCAACCAACCCCAGCCGGCAACCACCGACGCCAGATAAAACACCCTCCACAAAACCCGGGGCTTGACACCTAGATGAGGCACCGAACCACTTTCGCGGGCACCCGAGATGAGTATCGTCGGACTGTTGACGCGCCCCGAGAACTCATGGTATCTTGCCACAGCACCCTGTTTCAACCGAACCTGAAGCGAGACTCGGATGGCCCACACCACCAGCCTCCGTACAATCACGTCGCTGATCGTTGGCATCCTGGTCGCAGTGGCGCTAGGTACGAGCCCCGTACCGGCGACGGCGAATGAACCGACGACAGCAGCGCAGCCTACCACGTCCATCTCAGATGATGATCTGCTTGAGGGCCTGCTCTACGGACGCGGTCCGGTTGCAGACAAACTCGGCCTCCGAGTCATGCTGCCCTCCGATCTCCCCGAGGCAAAGTACACCGAAGCGGTCAACTACTCTATTCAAGAATTGAAGACCAAATATCCGGATGAGCTCGATGAGACCTTGGCAAAACTGCGAGATGACGATCCTGTTGTGGTTGAAGATGGTCTTGAGGCACTGAGTTCCATTGCCCTGAATTACGAGGAGTACAAGCTTTCCGGAGGCGCCGATGATCATCGTGCCGAACCCGCCCCCTGCGGTGTCGCGGTGATATGCATCGGCTATGCCGCGCTAGCAGTCCACAACACAGTTGCTGTCACGGGTTTGGCCGTAGTCGTGGTTGGCGGAGCTGTTGTGGCAGGCAAATGGCTATGGGCAGGGAGTAACTCGTCAACTTCTTCGGCGGTCCGTGAAGAGCTCGTCGCAGACCTGATCGCGATCGATTAACATGAACGGTCGTACTGCCTCTCAGAGAGGACGCGCACGGGCAGTCGTCATAGCTACGATCATCACCCTTGCTATAGCGTTGCCACAGGCAATTTCTTGGCTGCCTGCAAATGAAATTCTCGGCCCGAGCGGTCGTATTGCCGCGTACAACATCCGCAACGTGACCATCCAAGGTTGTGGATTCTTCACTAAATCACCCCGCGAATCTACATATCGCATATATAAGGAGGAACAACACGACGATCAGTCGACGTCATGGATATCGGCATCACGAGCTCCAAACAATCAGCTCCGGAATTGGTTCGGCCTCGACAGAACGTCGCGCCTCCAAAAATTCGACGTATCGGTTCTCACTAAGGACCTGGAGCCTTCTGACTGGCTACATTGTCACGATGTTCGCGACCTTGCCAGTTGCGCCGAGATGGTTCACGTGAGCTCAATGAAGCATCCGGCAGGAAGTTTCGAGCTCTGCGGGCGCCACCTAATTACGAGGGCAGAACCCCTGCCTTGGTCGTATAGAAATCTCAGGAGTAGCATGCCAGGAGAGGCGGTGATCATCGGTGTCGTCAACTGTTGAACGCGAAAGAACTGGAAGCGTTATCCCTGAGCCTAAAAGGGACGGCGGGCTGACACACTTCCGCCAGATATCAGGCGCCCACCAAATGCAATGCCACCTTCTTCGCGATCGATTCCTTAACATTGGCGGAACGATTCTCAGCGTTGATCCGCGAGAACCGGCAGCTGGTTTGGCTCGGAGTTTGCTTGCACTGGGGACACTGCTGACTATGTTAGCGACCCCGCGAGACCAACTCTTCTTTCGTTCCGACCAGCATCCTGAAGGCGTTGCCTGCGGAGAACTTGCCAATCGTTTTGGACTCTATTGCATATTTGATCGAACGCATTCAATAACCTACATTATTTCCTTCGCTATTCTGTTGGCGGTTGTACTCGGTGTATTCCCAGGTATACTTAGTTGGCTTCATGCTTGGCTTGCCTGGTCGTTCGTGCACAGTGTTCCCATAATCGACGGTGGCGACCAGATCGCTCAGGCGTTGACTTTGTTGTTCGTCGTCTTTCATTTTGGCGATATGCGGCTAACCCATTGGCATACTAACTCGATGTTCGCACATGTTGATCGATTATTTGCACCAGTGCGGGCGGCGGCGGTACTTCTATTTATGATACAGGGGAGCGTGGTATACCTTCACGCCTCAATAGCGAAATTTGGCGTTCCAGAGTGGCCGAATGGTACCGCGATTTGGTACTGGATGCAAGATCCGACCTTCGCGCCGCCCCACTGGTTATATGTTCCTATAAACGCGTTGCTGTCGTACGCTCCCACGGCGCTTCTCGTCACCTATGGTATTCTTGCATTTGAGTTTATCCTCGGCGTAGCCATCTTCTTCCGAACCAGTGCCAGGCGTTCGCTCCTCGTCCCAGGTTTGGTGTTACATGTCGTATTTGCAATGGTCTTCGGATTGTGGAGCTTCCTCTGCTCAATGTCCTCCTTGCTAATTATGTATACATACGTCCCAACCTTCTACAGTCTGAGAGGTGATCTGCAATGTTCTGGCCGTTCGGTGTCCTAGCGTTCAACTTCCTCGTAGCGGGACTAGCTCTGTTTGTCTTGGGGCTACGCTCCCGCACGGGGTTGGCGCTGAACCAGTGGTGGGGTTTGCGCACAAAGAAGACTATGGTCGACGAGGAGACGTTCGCCAAGGCCAACCGAGCCATCTGGCGTATCTACGTGTTTCAGGGATGCGTTTCTATCACTGCTGGGATCGCAACTCTCATCGTCGGGATCGTGAACAACGAAGCGTACCCACTCCTTGCCGCCATCGGTCTCGGCAGTACGCTCGTCTTTCTCACATCAATGCTATACGCATCCACCAAGGCTCACCGGAGTATTTCATGACCACTGATGATAAACCGCAATTCGTCTATGATCAGGACTGTGCGTTCTGTCAGCGGTTCGTTCGGACAGTGGAACGACATTGCTCGGATAGGGTCAGTTTCATCGGATCACGTGACTACGAGGGTGTGGGTTCCGAACAGACAATTAGTTCATCCATACTCGTCTTCCGGCAGCCAGAACGTGTATACGTTGGATCTGCGGGAATCGGTGAACTTCTCACGCTCACCGATTCCGCGGGCTTTCGGCTCGCCGGCAACTTGATTCTCACGCCTGTGCTCTCGACGATCAGTGCTCTAGCTTACCGTTGGATCGCTGATCACCGACACTGGTTTCGACCTGGCTGCGATAGTTCTTCGGGTACGTGTGCATTGCGATCAAAGTAGTTCAGTGCGCTGGAAGATTGGTGCGTCAAAGCACCTGGCGTGACCTGTTTCAGGCTGGGCGGGAGAGGATTCGGGCGGCCGGGGGGTTTTGGACCTGGCCGGCTTGACACCTCGGGCTGCCCGCCAAGCCGTGGCTCCGGCGGTGGTGGAGGCTAAGCGTTCGGCTCTGTTGTGGGACGTGCTGAGCGGCGCGTATGAGACGCTGGGGTTGGGTGAGGCTACTAGTGGGGATGAGGCCTTCAGGCAGATGGTGCTGGCCCGACTCGTGGAGCCCACCAGTAAGGAGCAGGTCCCGTGCGTACGTAGGTGGGGGTACCTCCCACGTAGTGGGGGAAGTGTCCACACGCCCACAACTCGTTGGGCCTGAACGCGCTGAAGTGTCTTTTGACCAGATCCGCCGGGCACTGCTCCCTTAGCAGCGCTGCGCGTGGTACGCGGTGATTTGGCGCGGCCGGTGGCCGTGCAACCCCATGGCCCGCATCAACCGCACCCGCGGTGCAGCAGGCGCCGCATGCCCCATGCCCATGCCGGGCCGAGGCCTCGGGCCGGCCCCGCATCGCATGCCATGTTGCGGGCCCCCACCCGCGCAGTAGTTGTCCTCATGAACCCGCCCGATCTCAGCCTTTAGAGCCTGGTCACGCACAGCCCTTGCCGATGGGGGACGGGACATGGCTGCGCAAGTAGGTGCTCGGGGCGATCTTGACATCGGCGCTGACAAGCACCTGACAGAACCGGCACAGGCCCCGCATCTCCTGCCTGTGGGAGTCGATTCATCTCGCGGATCAGCGGGACGGGCGGCCTGGTGTCGGCCGCGAAAAACAACTGACGCGCTCCTTTGGGATCGCGTCCGCCCGCCCCCGGCTCGCGGCTTGTCGGCCTCCAGCCGCCGGATCCGCTCAGCGTCCTGACTGGTGGTCCCCGGCCGGGCGCCCGCATCGACCTCGGCCCCTCTATCACCCAAGTACGCAACTCCCCAGGGCTCGGCACCCAACTCCTCGGCAATCCCCCAGGTCCGCCCCCTTAGACCTCTCAGGGTCCCGACGGGCCCCTGCACACCCCATCCTAGTAGCCCACTCCCGCAACCCTCTCCGGGATACTCCCACGGGTAGCACTCCCGGCAGTCATCCTTCCGTACATTCACCGCCCCCATCAAACCCGGGGCAGTTCATTCAGAGGTGAAGCAGGGCCCCAGTTCTGGTAATTGGAACTCCGCCAGGTGGACATCATCGACCGCACCCGAATCAGGCGGCGGGCAACGGGCAGGACTCGGAGTACTTCCCTCCGGTGGTCTCAACCACGCGCCCGTCGGGCAGGCGCAAGGTTGTTGGTACTCCGGGAGGGGTCTCTCCCCACATCCGGAATCCTTCGTCAGTTATTCTCCAGCCGAGTTCTATCGGCCCTCCCGCCGTCTCCAAGAACGACCGGTTGCTGGTGATGCCACCACCGGGCCTGGGAGCGATCTCCACTGCCGTGTATCCGGGCGCGGCGGGACGGATACCAGCGACGTACTCGTGCAGGAAGGTGCTTACCGCCCCCTTGGCGTAGTGATTCTGGGATCCGTGCGGACGCCCCTCGGCGTCGATACCGTTCCACTCCTCCCAGATGGAGGTTGCGCCACGCTCGACCATGACCATCCAGCCCGGTTCCTCGCGCTGCAACAAAACCTCGTAGGCCAGCTCCAGGTAACCGGCATCGGCCAGCGTGGGCAGCAGCAAACCGGTAGCCAAGAATCCGGTCGACAACCGGTAGTGGTTCCGACGGATCAGGCTGGCCAGCCCCGCGGCGGCGTCCGCCCGCTGTGCAGGAGTGAGCAGGTCGAAGGCCAATGCCCGCACATAATTCGCCTGGGTAGACTCGGTCAATCGGATGAGCGGCTTGCCCGACTTCTTCGACTTCTTGGTCCTGACGACGAATTCGGCGCGCCACGCAGCCGCGACCCGGTCCGCCAGCTCACCGAAACGGACGGCGTCATCGCGTTCCCCCAGGATCTCGGCGGTATCGGCGACTATACGCGCCGAGCGGGCGAAGTACGCGGTGGCCACAATGCCGTAGTCCTTCTGCGGATCCCACTCGACTCCAGGCTCGGCCCACTCCCCCCATTGGAACCCCGTATCCCACAGGAAACGGTCATGCTCACGCCACTCGGGGTGGTTCTCCGCCCGGGTCGGGTGACGACCGGCAGCCGCCACCCGCTCCACGCGCTCCACCCAACGGCGCATCATCGGATAGGCCTCGGCTAGCGCCTCAACATCGCCGTATGCGCGGTACATCTCCCAGGGGACGATGGTGGCTGCATCGCCCCAACCCGCAGCACCGTCCAGGTCCGGCAGCGGACTGTCGTCATCGACACCCACGTTCGGGGCCACGTTGGTAATGGTGCCATCCTCGCGCTGCTCATCGGCAAGAGAACGCAGCCATTTGCGGGCAAAGCCAGCGATATCGTCGAAGAAGGCGGCGGTGCGGGCGAATACCTGGAAATCACCGGTGTACCCCCAACGCTCCCGCTGCGGGCAGTCGGTCGGCACCTCACAGGAGTTGGAACGCCAGGCCCACATCGCGCGGGCATGCAGTCGATTGACGTCCAGGTTGGAACAGGTGAAGCCACCGCGCTGCGTCAGGTCGCTGCGGACCTCTACCGCGGTTATCAGATCCGGATCCAGGGGCCAATTGGCACCGTCGACGGCGACATAACGGAAACCGTGAGTGGTGTGCCTGGGCTCAACCACGTCCCCCTCGACTCCCCGGGAGATTATCGTGTCCACCTGACCTATCGGGTAGGGCTCCTTCCGGAACGGCGGGGCGTAGCGGAGGTGGTCCGTGGTCATGTCGCCGTCGGCGTTGCGCACCTCGAAATGAGTGAGTGTCAGGCGCGTCCCCCACGGGCCGAGATCAGCCATACGCACTCGCCCGTTGAGCATTCGCCCAAAGTCGACGATCTGTCGCCCAGAGGGCAGCTGGAAGATCTGTAACGCTGGCAGGAGCTCTCCGGGCCGCGTGGGCGGGCCGGGTGAGACGGCCAGGCGAGTACGGTCACGTGTCAACGGGGTGTCCGCAGCTGTAGCCGGCTGCCACTTCTCCCTACCGAGTTGAAGCAGGTCGGTGGTCTGACCATCCATGAGGTCCGCGGCCGTAATGGCGCCGACGGTGACCTCCCAACCCGGCCCCGTAACCACCCTGCGCACAGCCGGACCCCCGGCTTCATCCCCGGTGCCGGCATCCGGCGACGAAGCACCGAGGGTGAGCGCGGCGATCACGGCAGTGACCTCACCGTAGTTGTCGGGGATACGACTGGCACCGCAGCGGCCCCGGAACCAGCCGTCAGAGACCACCAGCCGCAACTCGTTCTCCCCCTCACGTAGCATCCCGGTGACGTCCCAGGTCTGCACATACAGGGTCTTGCGGTAGCTGGTGGCCCCGGGCGCGAGTTCGACGTCACCGACACGCTCACCGTTGAGGAAGGCCTCATATATGCCGTGTGCGGTGGCAGTGAGCCGGGCCGAACCGGCGGCCTCCGCGGCAGACGCGTCCAGGTGGGTGCGCAACTCGTAGGCGGGCCGGTTTCCGGCCACAGGTGTCGGAGTGGGCGTGGCCAGCCAGGTGGCATCGTCCAGATCGGCCAGTACGGGATCGATAAGTGGTGCAGGGTTACTGATCATCAGGTGGTTACCTTTATTCGAGCGCTGAAGAGCGCCGCGGAGCTGCCTCCGACGGCGACATCAAGGATGGTCTCATCTTGCACCCATTCGCGTTCGTGCGTGGCCAAATAGCGCAACTGATTCAGGTCCAGTGGCAACACCTGTCCAGCCCCGCGCAGTTCACGCGACAACTAGAAGTCGTCTCTGGTCAGTCGGTAGTGGCCCCACAGGAACAGGGGCAGGCACCACGCTGCGGCCAGCAGCACCGTGGCGATCGGCTCCTCCTGCCATGAGGAGGCTGGTATGGCGGCCACACCCTGTAGCCTGGCGATGACCGCATTGGGCATCACTGTGTCAACCCACTCGAGGGTCCGAACCGTCCCTCCGGCCATAGCCAGCAGCGACTGGACCAGCACGCCCAGCATCTGGGCTGCGCCCATTATTAGTGCCAGGACCATCGACGCGACCGCCACCGATCGCGCTCCCATCGCCAACAGGGCGCCTGCAACGGCGACCAGCGCCAGAACCAGCGCCGCACGAACCACGGTCTCCACAGAAGCGGTCATGTCGAATGGAACACCGCGGTAGTCCAGGTAAGGCCTGGCCGTCAAAGCAAGCCCCATCATGAGCACAAACGCGGGTAGGGCCGTTACCACCGCTGCGCTGACCAGCTGCGCCCAGAACAGCCTGGTACGTCTGCCAACGGCCACCACCGTGAGCATGATGGCCCCGGAGGGGTACTCTGCACCGGCGATCACCACTCCCGCCAGTCCGACCGGCAGTGCCGCCGCCTGAACTCCGGGGACTCCGACAACGGCTGAGAAGAAGCCGACGAGGCATAGTTCCAGGGCGACCAGTACCTGAACCGAGCGAGCCCTCGCAGCCTTGCCGAGTTCACTTGCCAGGACCCGCCGCCAAGTCACCGCCTCCTGAGCAGCGCTATCAACAGTCATGGCTCTTCCCATCCTTCCTGCGCACTGAAGAACCAGCTTTCAAGCGATTGCCTCGCCTCGCGCATCTCAGCGAAAATGACGCCCTCTTCGAGGAAGGCCCTCTGCACCTCTTTGATGTCGGCGTCTATGAGCATCGCATCCTCGCCGGCTCCGGGTAGTTCCGCAGCCTTCACCTGCCAGTGGCGCGAATGGGCCAGGGCGGCCAACTGGGCCGGGTCCTCCACACGGACTATGACCCCGCCGGGGTGCCGCATCTGGTCAGCAGAGGCTTTGGCCTTAACCCGGCCCTTCTTGAGGACGACGACGTGGTCCATGATGTCCTCTACCTCCCCGAGCAGGTGGGAGGAGACCAGCACGGCCCTGCCTTCATCGGCGAGTCTGCGTAGGAGCGAGCGCAGCCACCGCACCCCCTCCGGGTCCAGACCGTTGAACGGTTCATCCAGGACGATGTTCTGCGACTTCCCCAACATGGCCGCTGCCAGCGACAGGCGCTGGCGCATCCCGAGCGAGTATGTGCGCACCTTGCGGTGCCCGGCTTCAGCGATACCTGTCTCCTCCAGGCATTGGCGCACGCGGGTATGCGGAATGCCGCTGGTGCGGGCCAGTCCCATTAGGCACTGGAACCCCGTTCGGGAACCGACCCAGTGCTCTGCTCCCAGAACCAGCCCCAGGCACCCGAGCGGGTTGGGCGACGCTCCTGGCTCCGTGCCTTCGACCCGTACCTCGCCTCCGTCGGGTCGCACGAGTCCTCCGATCACCTTCAGGGCCGTTGTCTTGCCGGCGCCGTTCGCACCAACCAGGCATACGATCACCCCGTCCGGCACCTCGAAAGAGGAATGAACCAACCCACGTCCACCCCCATAGTCTTTACTCACCTCCGTCAGTGAGATCATCGCAGACCCTCCCTCCCCGTAAGATCGACAGCCGAGCACTCAAGGCACAGACACCCTCTTCAACACACCACCGTCAAGCTCGTAAACGGCATCAGCAGATCTCAACGTAGAATCACGATGCGTCGCGCAGATGACCGCAATTCCTCTACTTCTCAAGCTACTAATCACTTTCATCTCCATCGAAACATCTAAAGCACTAGTGGCCTCATCGAGAACCAACACCGAACAGTCCCTTAGCACAGCCCTTCCGATAGCCAGTCGCTGCCTTTGTCCACCTGACAAACCGGCGCCAGAATCACCTACTACGGTGTCTAACCCCATCGGCATCATTCTCACTTCCCCGGATAACTCAACAAGATCGAGAACCTCAAACAGAGCCTCATCAGAATAAGCATCCTCAACACCAAGCGTCAAATTGAACCCCAGCGAACCCGCGATCACTTGAGAATCTTGAGACACGACTCCGAAAAGAGCTCTTACGGACGCCAACGTTAATTCCTCCTTGCCCACCCCGTCAAACTCAATGCGCCCTTCGTCAATCTCCTCGAGACATACAATCGCCCGAAGAAGCGTCGTCTTGCCAGCTCCAGTCCTTCCCTTAATTCCAATATAATCCCCTGGACGTACTGTCAGTGAGACATCCCGCAGAACTGGATAAGAAGAACCTCCGTACTGTTTCACTACGTGAGATAAGGTGAGACTCTTAGAAAACGTCGCAACCCGAGTCACTTCTTCCCCAGTATCGTTTACTGCCTCCTGCGGAGCTTGAAGCAGGTCCTTAACACGCTCAACCGCCGCCCCCGAAGCGAGAATTTGGTGGGCCGTAGGACGTGCTCCAGCATTAAGGCAAGAGACGCGGCCGTTGCCCCTATCGGCGCTGGTCCATCAGGCGGCTGCTCGCGCGAAACTACCAGGGTGGCTGCGTAAGTGCCGCAGCCTAGGGCACCAGCAAGAAAGAGGAACCGAGCGACGGTCAACCTGGTACGGGGAGGTGCGGCCTCAACGGGCTGTTGGGGCTCCAACTTGCGGCTCATCATCTTCCTCCAGGCAGGGTCTGGTCGGGACGATTCGTCCCTCAGGTTGCTGCCATGCTACACCGATGCGGCGAAAATCGCATTGATGTGAGGAGTCTCACTTTGTCGGTTCCCAGGAGGAGATGTTTGCGGCGCGGCGTACGAGGCTTGCCCTTGCTGTGTGGACACGGGGGTTTGGTTCTTGGGGTGTGTTCCACGCATAGTGGCTGGCCTCGCGGGTGTTTGGTGATTCTCGTAGGTGTTCGGGGGCAGGTTGTCGCAGTAGGAGTGCCTGCGGACGGTGTTTTGGTGACCACCGCGGTCGCAGGCCAGGACGCGATCGTCGCCACCCGCGTGACCTCCCCGCTGCTCGCCGACGGCGGCCTGGTTGTGCGCCTGTCCCTGCCCGATCCGAACCCGGGCTTCTCCCCGGCGGCTCTCTGGGGGGAGGAGCCCGACGGCGAGGTGGTCCTGCGCGAGGCCGGGCAGTGGGGCGCCGTCGTCGAGCGTCGCCTGGACGCCACCACCTACCGAGTGACCCTGTGCTGGGACGCCCCGGCCACGGCCGACCTCACCGACGCCCGCACCCTGGTACTCGCTCCCGCCCACGGGACCGCGACGCTCGGCGTCGTCGCCGCCTTCGCGCCCGTATCCGGCCCGGGCAGTGAGTTGTATGCGGCACCCGCCACCCCGCCCGACGACGTCGACGCCGTCCTCGCCTCCTCCGCCGCCTTCTGGGAGGAGTACTGGCGCTCCGGCGCCGCCGTGGAGCTGGCCGGTTCCACGGACTCACGTGCCGCCGAACTGGAACGCCGCATCGTCCTGTCCCAGTACCTGCTGCGAGCCGGCCTCCGCGGCAGACGCGTCCAGGTGGGTGCGCAACTCGTAGGCGGGCCGGTTTCCGGCCACAGGTGTCGGAGTGGGCGTGGCCAGCCAGGTGGCATCGTCCAGATCGGCCAGTACGGGATCGATAAGTGGTGCAGGGTTACTGATCATCAGGTGGTTACCTTTATTCGAGCGCTGAAGAGCGCCGCGGAGCTGCCTCCGACGGCGACATCAAGGATGGTCTCATCTTGCACCCATTCGCGTTCGTGCGTGGCCAAATAGCGCAACTGATTCAGGTCCAGTGGCAACACCTGTCCAGCCCCGCGCAGTTCACGCGACAACTAGAAGTCGTCTCTGGTCAGTCGGTAGTGGCCCCACAGGAACAGGGGCAGGCACCAGGCCGCCGCCAGCAGCACCGTGGCGATCGGCTCCTCCTGCCATGCGGAGGCTGGTATGGCGGCCACACCCTGCAACCTGGCAATGACCGCATTGGGCATCACTGTGTCAACCCACTCGAGGTTCCGAACCGTCCCTCCGGCCATAGCCAGCAGCGACTGGACCAGCACGCCCAGCATCAGAACTGCGCCCAGAACAGCCTGGTACGTCTGCCAACGGCCACCACCGTTAGCATGATGGCGCCTGAGGGGTACTCGGCACCGGCGATCACCACTCCCGCCAGTCCGACCGGCAGTGACGCCGCCTGAACCCCGGGGACTCCCGGAACGGACGAGAAGAAGACGACGACGCAGAGCTCCAGGGCGACCAGTACCTGAACCGAGCGAGCCCTCGCAGCCTTGCCGAGTTCACTTGCCCAGACCCACTGCCAAGTCACCGCCTCCTGAGCGGCGCCATCAACGGTCATGAGTCTCGCCCTCCTTCCTCCGCACTGAAGAACCAGTCTTCAAGCGGTTGTCTCGCCTCGCGCATCTCAGTGAAGACGATCCCCTCCTCAAAGAATGTCCTCTGCAACTCTTTGATGTCGGCGTCTATGAGCACCGCACCCTCGCCGGCTCCGGGTAGTTCCGCAGCCTTCACCTGCCAGTGGCGCGAGTACGCCAGGGCGGCCAACTGGGCCGGGTCCTCCACACGGACTATGACCCCGCCGGGGTGCCGCATCTGGTCAGCAGAAGCCTTCGCCTGCACCCTGCCCTTCTTGAGGACGACGACGTAGTCCATGATGTCCTCTACCTCCCCGAGCAGGTGGGAGGAGACCAGCACGGCCCTGCCTTCGCCGGCGAGCCTGCGCAGGAGCGAGCGCAGCCACCGCACCCCCTCCGGATCAAGACCGTTGAAAGGCTCATCCAGGACCATGTTCTGCGACCTCCCCAGCATGGCCGCTGCCAGAGAAAGGCGCTGACGCATTCCGAGAGTAAGTGCGCACCTTGCGGTGCCCGACTTCAGCGATGCCTGTCTCCTCCAGGCATCGGCGCACGCGGGCATGTGGAATGCCGCTGGTGCGGGCGAGTCCCATGAGGCACTGGAACCCCGTTCGGGAACCGACCCAGTGCGCTGCTCCCAGAACCAGCCCCAGGCACCCGAGCGGGTTGGGCGACGCTCCTGGCTCCGTGCCTTCAACGGCTCTTCCGGCCTGCGGGCCCGGCTGAGCTGTGAGACCGGCCGGGCCGCAGACCAGGCTCATCGCGAAAGACGTCCCAGCGGATCGGACAAGGGGCCCGGTCGGCAACCAGACGCCCTGGCCTGCCCAGCACACCAGCGCGGTAGGCCGGTGCCTGGGAGCCAAAACGTCCAGAATCTGCACAAACGCCCCGCACCTCCCAACAGGCGCCCTCAGAATCGTTGGAATCATACGGATCTGGTGAGCGGCGTCGGGCAGGGGAACATCGTTCGTGCCGAATCTGGACACTTCCCCACCCTGCCAGCCCCCACCAACCGAACTCGATCGTCATTTCGACCGAACTCGATGGTTATTTCGACCGAACTCGGCGAACGCGGTTCAAACCGGAAGAACCTGTTACTGATCATTGGGCGGTTACCTTTATTCGAGCACTGAAGGGCGCCGCGGAGCTGCCCCCGACGGCGACATCAAGGATGGTCTCATCTTGCACCCATTCGCGCGTGGCCGTGGACCAGTAGCGCAGCTGATCCGGTCCGAGAGGGAACTTCACCGTCGCCGTCTCCCCGGCGGGCACATGCACGCGTCGGAATCCCTTGAGTTCGCACACCGGACGGGTGGCTGTGCCGTAGCGCTGGTGGATGTACAGCTGTACCACCTCATCGGCGTCGATACGGGAGGTGTTGGTGACATCCACACTCACCACGGCGGTCTGCCCCACCGCAATACGCTCGGGCGCGCGCACCGGCCCGTAGGCGAAAGCCGCATAGCTCATGCCGTGTCCAAAGACGTAACGGGGCGCGGTCGAGGCGTCGTTCCAGTATCGGGTGTCCGCGCCTTCGGGGGCGAAGGTGGTGCGATGCGCGTAGTACTGCGGCACTTGACCGACGTGCTGCGGCCACGTAAATGGCAGACGTCCCGCCGGGGAGATATCCCCGAAAAGGACAGCGGCGACGGCCTCCCCTCCCCGGGTTCCCGGGTACCAGACCTGCACAACGGCGGCGGCGCCGTCGGCGGGACGCAGATCCAGAGGACGACCGCTCATCACCAGCACCACGGTGGGGGTCCCGGTCGCGATGACGCGCCGCAGCAGTTCCGGTTGCCGCCCGGGCAGGTCAAGGGTGGAGGCGGAGGACTTCTCACCGATCATGTTCTGGTTCTGGCCGACCACGACGATCGCCACCTCACTGGCTGCGGCCAGGGCCACGGCGTGGTCGAGTTCCGCATCGGCGTCGAAGTCTTCAGGAGTGGAAGGCAGGAGACCTGCGTCCAGAAAGTCGAATGCTGAGGCCTGGGTGCGCTCGGCGGTGGCCAGACCGCGGGCGTAGTCGACGGATACGCCCTGGCCGGCGCGCCGGCGGATTCCTTCAAGGATGGAGACGGTCTCCTCCACGTCCTTGTCGAAAACCCACGGGCCGAGCACATCGCGCCTGGAGTCGGCCAGGTCCCCGAGTACGGCGATCCGGTGCACGGCACGCTCCCCGTCGTGGCGCAGCGGCAGAGTACCGTCATTTTCCAGCAGCACCAGGGTCTCCTCCGCCGCCCGCCGGGCGGCCTCCCGGTGCGCGGGGTCATTCAGGACGGCGGAGACGTCGGCCTCGGCGTAGGGGTGTTCGAACAGGCCGAGACGGAATTTGGCTGCCAGCACCCGGCCCGCCGCCGTGTTCAGCGTGGCCTCGTCAACGCGCCCAGCCTTGAGGGCGGCCGGAAGGTGCTCGTAGGCGGCCGGACCGTTGGCCATCTCCATGTCCAATCCGGCGGCGAGCGCCCGAGCGGCGCCCTCCGCAGTGTCGGCGACGAGCCGCTGGGCGGTGAGGTTGTTGACGCCGTTGGCGTCGGAGACGACGAAGCCTTTAAAGCCGAGCTCGCCGCGCAGCACATCGGTCAACAGGTGGCGGTTGGCGGCGGCGGGAACACCGTTGAGGTCCATGTAGGCGGCCATGATGTTGCCCGCACCGGCCTCGATGGCCGCGTGGAAGGGCGGGTAGTAGACGTTGTGCAGGGCGTCGTCGGACAGGTCGACGTCCTCATAGTCGCGCCCGCCGTCGGCCGCGCCGTAGCCGGCGAAATGCTTGGGGCCGGACAGGATGGCGTCGGCGGGGAAGGCGGCGGGGCCGGAGGTCGGCTGGACCGCATCCGCGGTTCCCTCGGCTCCGCCTTGGAAACCGCGCACCTGGGCGGCGGCCATGGCGGCCCCCAGGCAGGGGTCCTCCCCGGCGCCCTCGACGATGCGGCCCCAGCGGGGGTCGCGGGCGATATCGACCATGGGGGCGAAAGTCCAGCGGATGCCGACGGCGGCCGCCTCCCGGGCGGCGATGCGCTGTGCGGCCTCAACGCCCGCCGGGTTCCAGGAGGCCGCCGCGGCTATGGGCACCGGGAAGATGGTGCGCAGGCCGTGGATCACGTCGAAGCCGAACAGCAGCGGTATGCCCCAGCGGCTTCCGGCGATGGCGCGTTCCTGCAACCGTCGGATGAGTGCGGGATCGGTGACGAACAGCAGGGAGCCCACTTCGCCTCGCTCTAGGGCGGCGCGGATGCGCGCGGGCTGGCGGGCGTGTACCTGTTGCTCGAGCGGCAGGGAGGCTATCAGTTCCTCGGACACCTCCTCATCGGTCGGGGCCAGGTAAAAGTACTGCTGCAGCTGGCCGATCTTCTCGGATGTGGACATGCGTCCCAGCAGGTCCTGGACGCGTTGGGAGACGGGCAGAGCTGGGTCCTGGTATGGGTATTCATTGGCGGACATGGCGTCGTACCTTTCACGGCTTGTCGGTGGGGGTGTCGGCGGAGTTGGCGGGGCCGCCGTCAGCGGCCGGCCCGGCGGCAATGCCCTGGGCGGCGCGGCGCTCGGCCAGGTCCTGATTGATCTGTGGCAGCAGATCCTCCAGCTTGTAGAAGCGCAGGGTGACCACCATTAGGAGGGCTATCAGCGCCGGAATCCAGGTGAACAGCGCGCGTATGGCGAAGACGGCGGAGTCCGGTTGCGCATCAAGACCGCCGTCATAGCCGAAGGCGCCGAGGAAGGCTCCGGCGGCGGCCAGGCCCAGACCGGTGCCGATCTTGGCGGAGAAGGATTGGACCGCGCCCATGACGGACTCCAGGCGCCGGTGGCCCCTCCATTCGTTGTAGGTAGCGCAGTCGATGATGAGTATTCCGATCATGTAGGACAGCGGCAGCGTGCCCACTCCGATGATGAGGCTACCGATCAGGAGCAGGACGATGTTGGTGCCCGCCAGGAACAGCACACAGTTGCCCAGGACGCACACCAGTTGGCCGGCGATTATGATCGAACTGAGCTTGAAGCGTTTCATCAGGGGCGGTATGGCCATCACCGCCGGGATCACCAGCAGGGATGCGAGCGAGATCCAGGACTGCAGGCCGATGTCTCCCACGATGTAGCGGAAGTAGTAGGCGGCGGCACCGACGTTCAGAAGCAGATTCTGCAACACGCCCAGCACGAAGATGATCCAGATCCACTTGTTGTCGCGCAGGGCGGCGAAGATCTCCCGAAAAGTAACCTTCTCCGCAGTGTCGGCCGACTGGACGACGCTCTCCTTGACGAAGACGAAGCGCATCATCCCCAGGACGGCCATCGGCACCGCCAGGGCAAGGATGAACGTGGACCAACGGCCGGGGTCCTTGCCAGCCCAGGCCAGTCCCTGCGGGATGATCACGGAGATGACGACGACGCCCACGGAGATGAACATGCCGGAGAAGGCCGACACCCTGCCGATGGCCACGCGAGTGGGGAAGGCGAGCGCGGTGTACAGGGTCTGATTCGCGTGGGCGAGGGTGGCGAAGACGGAGTTGACGAGCGTGTACAAAACGAACAGCAGTGCGGCCTTGGCGCCCAGGGGGAGCCCGGCGGGGATGGAGAACAGCGCCCAGATGGAGATCCACAGGCCGAGCATGGCGAACTCGTAGGGGCGGGCCCTCCCCCAGCGCGTGTGGGTGCGGTCGATCATCCAGCCGGCGACCAGGTCGGTCAAGCCGTCGAAGAGCTTGGAGGCGAGCATGAGCGTGCCCAGCAGGGCCGGATTCATACCGAGAGTGTCGGTGGCATAGAGGCTGAAGTACCCCAGGATGATGATGTTGGCGGCCAGGGACAGCGCACGTGCGGACCAGCCGAGCCTGACGGGCCAGGAGACGTAGTCGGGATCGGCCCTCCGGCCGGTTTCCGCCACTGGGCGCCCCTCACGGCCCGGTTCGACGGCGGTGGAGGGCACGGCCCCTCCGGTTGCGGATGCGGTCATGGGATTCCTTCTGACTTCGGTCGTCGTTGACGAAGATGGATGAATGAAACCGAAGTAAAGTATGAAATTGAAACGATGTCAAGAGGTTGACGCCCGGCACTGAGCCCTGCAAACTAGTGGCTGCATCGATTTTGGAGGAGGAGCATGCCAACCGCGCAACGCTCCCGCGGCCCGTACGCCAAGACGGCCGCCAAGCGGGAGACGATCGCCCATGCGGCCTACGATGTGGTGCAGGAGGTCGGTCACGAGCGCCTCACCACCGCAGCCGTGGCGCAGAAGGCCGACATGGCCGAACGCACCATGCTCTACCACTTCCCCAGCCGCGACCACCTGCTAGTTGCGGCCCTGGAGTACTTCGACCAGGTGGTCCAGGGACAGGGCGCACTCGTCGACTTCCGGGAAGGCGAATCCGCTGGTGAACGGGCGCCCACCGCTCAGGAGGCGGAGGCGGTCATCGCTCGGCTGGTCCGGGGCGCCGCCGGCGACGACGCTCGGCTCCGCCTGTACTGCTACCTGGCCGGTCAGGCACAGATTCCTGGTTCTGCGGCGCATGAGCACTTCACTGCTCACTACGCACAGGCCATCACCGGCATCGGCATTCTCATAGGTTCCCTGCAGCAGCAGGGCCTGGCGCGCGCCGACCGCTCAGCCCGAGCCATGGCGCGCCGCTTCCTGGCTGCCTGGGACGGGCTGCAGCAACTCTGGGTGGTAGCCCCCGACTTCGATCTGGAGGCGGAGACCCTACACGCATTCGCCGACATAACCGGTCGGGACCTGCTGCGCACCCGTAAAGCCGTGGCAGAGGTGATTCGCAGCATCTGACGCCTCGCCCACACCGCCACCCAGATCGAGACCATACAACCCACAGGACAGGACCCGGATCAAAGATGATCGACCGCCAAGCCCTGGTATCCCGCCACGATATCCACCTGCACGCCGACTCCCCCGAACTTGTGCTCACGCTGGGCAACGGCGACTTCGCCTTCAGCGCCGACGCCACCGGCCTGCAGACCTTCACCTCCCGCCATGACCCTTCCGGCCTGGACCCACACACGCCCGCATCCCTGAGCGCCAGGATCCTCGAGGGCACTACCCAGTCCACCTGGGGCTGGCACGAGCAGCCCAACCCCTCCGGTCACGCCCTTACCGACGCCATGACCGCCTACAGCACCGCCCGCGGCCCGGTGCGCTACCCGGACCGTCCCTCCCTGCAGCGGATGATGGAGATCGCCTCCGGGAAGGTAACGCCCGAGCCGCCGGACCTGGCCGGCATGTGGCTCTGTTCCAACCCGCACCGGCTGGACCTGGGACGCCTGGGGCTGGCCGCGCCCGACCCCTTAGACGGCTCCCCCGGCAACTCCACCGACAACGCCGCCGACGGCACACGGTCGTCGGGAACGGGAACCGCCATAACCGAGCTGGAGCACGACGCTCTGACGGGACTGACTGCGCACCTGGACCTGTGGCGCGGGCACCTAAGTTCCACCTTCCGCTTTCGGGACGCCCCCGTGCAGGTGACCACCGCGGTCGCGGGCCAGGGCGCGATCCTCGGCACCCGGGTGTCCTCCCCGCTGCTGGCCGAAGGCGATCTCGTCCTGCGTCTGACGTTTCCGGATCCGAATCCGGGCTTCTCCCCGGCGGCCCTGTGGGGGCAGGAGCCCGAAGGCGAAGTGGTCCTGTGCGAGGCCGGGCAGTGGGGCGCCGTCGTCGAGCGCCGTATCGACACCACCGCCTACCGAATCACGCTCACCTGGGACGCCCCTGCCACAGCGGCCCTGACCGACGCCCGCACCCTGGTACTCGCCCCCGCGCCCGGGACTGCGGCGCTCGGCGTCGTCGCCGCCTTCGAGCCCACCTCCGGCCCGGGCAGTGAGTTGTATGCGGCACCCGTCACCCCGCCCGACGACGTCGACGCCGTTCTCGCCTCCTCCGCCGCCTTCTGGGAGGAGTATTGGCGCTCCGGCGCCGCCGTGGAGCTGGCCGGTTCCACGGACTCGCGTGCCGCCGAACTGGAACGCCGCATCGTACTGTCCCAGTACCTGCTGCGAACAAGTGGAGGCGGGGCCGCCCCACCGCAGGAGTCCGGCCTGGTGACCAACACCTGGCGCGGCAAATTCCACCTGGAGATGCACTGGTGGCATGCCGCGCACTTCGCCGCCTGGGGCCGCCCCGAACTCTTGGAGCGATCCTTCGACTGGTACCGGCGCGCATTGCCAGCGGCGCGGGCCACCGCCGCCACTCAGGGCTGCCGCGGCGCCCGCTGGCCCAAGGAGGTGGGACCGGATGCGCGCGAGGCTCCGGGCGATATTGGGCCCTTTCTTATCTGGCAGCAGCCCCATCTGCTGTATTTGGCCGAGTTGTGCTGGAACGCCTACGGCACCCGGCCCGAGGCGCAGGCAGCCGCCGGGCGCGCCCGTCTGCTGGGCGCCGTCGCCGAACTGCTTGATGAGACCGCCGAGTTTATGGCCTCCTTCCCCAACGTCAGCGGCGGAGTCGCCCACCTGGGCCCGCCGGTGATGCCCGCCCAGGAGTTCTACGACGCCGCCACCACCCGGGACCCCACCTTCGAACTCGCCTACTGGTGGTTCGGCCTGGAGATCGCCCAACGCTTCCGGCTCCGACGCGGCCTGGGGCGTGAACCGTCCTGGGACGCCGTCCAGGCGGCCCTGCCCGCCCCGGAGCGGGTGGGGGGACGCTACACCGCGGTGGCAGGTGAATCCGAGGTGCGCACCGACGACCACCCCTCATTCCTGCAGGCCCTCGGGTTCCTGCCGCCCACGCCGCTCATCGACGCGACCGCCATGTCGGCCACCTTGGACTGGGTTCGGCGCAGCTGGCAGTGGGACTCGGCCTGGGGCTGGGACTACCCGGTGATGGCGATGACGGCCACACGCCTGGGGCGCCCCGGGGATGCCGTGGATCTACTGCTACAGGAGGGTACGAAGAACCGCTACGACGCCGTGGGCAACAACCCGGGCATGGGTTCTATGATCCCCCTGTACCTGCCCGGGAACGGCGGTCTGCTCGCCGCCGTCGCCCTCATGGTCGGCGGATGGGAGGGTGCGCCGCAGCATCCCGGCTTCCCCGACGACGGCTCCTGGCGCATCCGTGCCGAGGGCTTCACACCCTGGCCCTCGGTATGAGGGCCGGCGCGCCAAGACTCAACTCCACCGCATTCATCCCGATTTCAATGACGAAAGGAAGATCATGACCATCCTGCGCGAAGACTTCATCTGGGGTGCCTCCACCGCCGCCCACCAGGTGGAGGGGGACAACGTCGCCTCCGACTTCTGGGCTGCGGAGCACTCCCCCGCCGGATTGCTGCCGGAGAAGTCCGGTTCCGCCTGCGACTCCTTCCACCGCTACCGCGAGGACATCCGCCTGGCCGCCGCGGGCGGACTGCGGGCCTACCGCTTCTCCATCGAGTGGGCGCGCATCGAGCCGGCCGACGGCGAGTTCTCCCGCGCCGCCCTGCTGCACTACCGGGACATGATCGACGCCTGCCACGAGTACGGTCTGGAGCCGATCATCACCCTGCACCACTTCACCTGCCCACTGTGGTTCACGCTCGGCGGCGGCATCCAGCGTACGGACGCCGCCGACCGCTTCGCCGCCTATGTGCGCTACGTGGCGGAAATCCTGCATGACGTGCACTGGATCATCACCATCAACGAGCCCAATATCCTGAACCTGATGAGCGGCCTGACCGCCGTGGTCGGCAAGTCCGCCGAGGAGCTGCGCGCGGCCGGTTTCGCCCCCACCGAGCAGATGGCCGCCCTGCCTGCCCCGTCCCTGGAGGTGGCACCGAAGCTGATCGCCATGCACGCCGCCGCCCGCACCGTGCTGCGCGAGGTCACCCCGCAGGCGCGGGTGGGCTGGGCGATCGCCGCCCAGGCCTTCACCCCCACCCCCGGCAATGAGGAGGTCTTCGAGCGGGTCTTCCACCAGTGGGAGGGCGTCTACCTGGACGCCACCGGCGAGGACGACTTCATCGGCGTGCAGGCCTACACCTCCCAGCCCGTGGAGGCCTCCGGCCCCGTCCCGCACCCCGACTCGCCCGACAACACGCTGACCGGCTGGGCCTACCGTCCCGACGCGCTGGGCCTCAACCTGCGCCGCTACTGGGAGCGCTACGGCAAGCCCCTGCTGGTCACGGAGAACGGCATCGCCACCGCCGACGACGCCCGCCGCATCGCCTACACCACCGAGGCGCTGCGCGGCCTGATCGCGGCCGTTGCCGACGGCGCGGATGTGCGCGGCTACTGCCACTGGTCGCTGCTGGACAACTACGAGTGGGGCCGCTGGGAGCCCACCTTCGGGCTGATCGCCGTGGACCGCCAGCGCGACTTCGCCCGCACACCCAAGCCCTCCCTGGCCTGGCTGGGGCGCATCGCCGCCGAGAACGCCGCCTCGCTGGAGCCCGGCGCCTGAACCCGTCGGCCTCGCGCCCACTCGCCCACCCCGTCCGCCTTTTCAAGGAGCCCCATCATGTCTCTCAGTCTCTTCGACGCCGGCTGGCAGTGGCGCCGCGAATCCGACGGCGATGCCACGTCCCGCCGGCCCGACGCCGCCCCCGACACCCCGGATGCCCCCGGCCCCTGGGTCGCCGTCGATCTGCCGCACGACGCCATGATCCATGAGCCCCGCAGCGCCGCCACGGCCACCACCTCCGGTGCCGGCTGGTTCCCCGGCGGCACCTACCGCTACCGCAAGTTACTGCACGTGCCCGAGGACCTGGGTGATGACCGCCTGTCTCTGGTCTTCGAGGGCGTGTACAAGAACTCCACGGTGCGCCTCAACGGTAGGCGCGTCGGCGGATGCCGCGGCGGCTACACCGAGTTCGAGGTCGACCTGGGGTCGCCGACCCCGGGCGCGCAGGCCGTCATCGAAGTCGTAGTGGACAATTCGCGGCAGCCGTCCACCCGCTGGTACTCCGGCTCCGGCATCTACCGGCACGTGTGGCTGCGGCGCACCGGCCCGGTCCGCCTGACCCGTGGCGGCACCTGGTTGCCGGAAGTCCACCTGGAGCACTCCCCCACCGGCACGAGCGCTACAGCCACCGCCCGCATAGAGATCGACAACCCCCACGCCGCCGCCGTCACCGTCACCGCAATCCTCACCGACGATTCCGGTGAGGCCGCCCGCGGTTCGGTGTCCACCAACGGCGGCGTCGTCGAGTTGCCGCTGCATGTGGCCGGGGCCCGCCCCTGGTCCGCTGAGGACCCGCACCTTTACGAGCTGACGGTCACCCTGGCCGAGACGAATGAGGCCGGTGACGACGTCGTACTCGATGCGGCCACCACTCGCACCGGCCTGCGCACCATCAGGGTCGACGCCGACCGCGGGCTGCTCATCAATGGCCGGCCGACGCTGCTGCGGGGCGCCTGCATCCACCACGACTCCGGCATTCTGGGGGCGGCGACCTTCGCCGACGCCGAGCGCCGGCGGGTGCGCATCCTCAAGGAGCAGGGCTTCAACGCCATCCGCTCCGCCCACAACCCCGCCTCACGCGACCTGCTGGCCGCCTGCGACGAGCTGGGGGTGTACGTGATGGACGAGCTGTGGGACATGTGGTTCCAGGCCAAGAATCCCCATGACGACGCCTCCCACTTCGAGCAGTCCTGGGCGGGCGACACCGAGGCGCTGGTGCGCAAGGACCGCCTGCACCCGTGCGTGATCATGTACTCGATCGGCAACGAGGTGGGCGAGTCCGCCACCCCGCGCGGCATCCGCACGGCCCGCAGCATCGTCTCCCGGCTGCACCGCCTGGATCCCACCCGGCCGACGACGGCGGGCATCAACCTCATGATCAACATGATGACCGCCCGGGGACGGGATCTGGTCGCGGACAACAACGCGGCCGGGCAGCACCGCAAGCAGCACCAGGACCGGGCGCGCGGCGAGTCCGGCGGCCCGAAGCGGCAGTCCGCCTTCGGCTCCACCGCCTACAACCTGCTGGTGTCCAAGATGGGCTGGCTGATGTCCCGGGCGGCGGCCACCCGCGCGGCCGACCGTGCCAGCGCGGGCGTGCTCGACGCCCTGGACGTTGCCGGCTACAACTACGCCGCCTCCCGCTACCGCAAGGACGCCGTCCTGCATCCGGGGCGGGTGATCGTGGGCAGCGAGACCATGCCGCATGAGATCGTACGCAACTGGCGCCTGGTGGAGGAGCTGGACCATGTGATCGGCGACTTCATGTGGACCGGCTGGGACTATCTGGGTGAGGTCGGCATCGGGCTGTGGACCTACGGCGAGGAACCCGGCGGATTCGACAAGCCCTACCCGTATGTGACGGCCGGCGTCGGCGCCATCGACATCACCGGACACCCGGACGGGTCGATGGCACTGGCACGCACCGTATGGACCCGGGCCAAGAACCCGCAGATCGCCGTGCGGCCCCCGGATAAGGCGGGCCGACGCGTGCACAAGGCGGCCTGGCGTGGAACCGACGCCGTGCCGTCGTGGGTGTGGCCCGAGGTTCCCGCCGGAACGCGGGCGCAGGTGGAGGTGTACTCCTACGCGCCGCAGGTGGAGCTGATAGTGGGCGACCGCTCCCTGGGCACGCGGCCGGCGGGCCTCGCCCACGGCTGCGTGGCCCGCTTCACCGTCCCCTACGGGACCGGTGACCTGACCGCAGTCGCCAGGGTCGGGGAACGCGAGGTCGGCCGCACCACACTGCCCGCCCAGCACGGCGCGCCGCGCCTGCGGGTGAGGGCCGACCGCCGTCGGCTCCACGCCGGCGGGCAGGACCTGGCCTTCCTGGAACTGGAGGCAGTGGATGAGCGCGGGAACCTCGCCATGGTCGGCGGCACGCCGGTGAGCGTAGAGGTTTCGGGCGCCGGAACACTGGCGGCCCTGGGCTCAGCCAACCCCCGACCCGCCTCCTCCTATAACGAGACCACCACCCCGCTGTACCGCGGCCGGGCCCTGGCGGTTGTGCGCGCAGGCGCCGAGCCGGGGATCGTGCAGGTCAGTGTCCGCGCCGGGCAGCTGGGTGAGCAGCACCTGACGCTCGCGGTCGAGCCGGCCGGGCGCTGAGCGCCGGGACGCCCGCGCCGTCGGCCGGGTTGGGGCGTCGAGGCGCGCACCGGTCTCAGGCGACCTCCAGCACCACGCGCTGGTAGCGGGTCAGCGGCGGGGTGCCGGTGTCGGTGCCCTCCACGATCAGGTGGATGGCCTGACCGGGGCGCGCCTGGGTGGGGACGGTGACCACGGCCGTGCCGGCGCCGTCGTCCTGGATACGCGGCGGCGTCGGGCACGGGTTAGGCCCGGCCTCCGGGTAGGCCCACCAGCGCAGCAGCACCAGGTCGCCGTCGGGATCGGTGGCCGTGGCGGTCAGGGTGACCACCTCACCGGGACGCACGCGCCGCACGAGTCCGCTGCCGCCGTCGGGGTGCTCGACGACGACGGCCGGCGGGTGGTTGGCGTCCTCATAACGGGGCGTGACGGACCAGGCCAGGCGGGCGGCGAACTCATGCTGCAGGGCCCGCCACCAGCGGGTCATGTGGTACTCGGGCGGGGCGGAGCCGTCGGCGGCGTGGTCAACCACCTGCTGGGGGTAGTCGGGCTGCGGCAGGCCGGGCAGGTCGAAGCGCATGTCGGAGGTGAGCGTGTCGGGCAGCTGCGGGTGGGGGACCTGACGGCCGCCCCAGCCGCCGAAGGTGGCGTCCTCCCAGGAGTGCAGGCCGCTCGGGATCAGCAGGGTGAAGTTGGAGGTGTCGCCCTCGGAGATGAAGGACCCCGCCTCCTGCACCGGGCACCACACCTGGTAGCCCTCCTCGCGCAGCTGCGCCTCGGTCTTGCCGACCTCGCCAAAGTAGTCCTCGGGGTCGAAGTCGGCGGCCATGCGCCGCCCGTCGCCCCACACCCGGTAGGCGGCCCCCAGGGGCCCGCGGGCGCTGACATTCTCACGCGTCCACTGCGGGCCGACAAGTTCCAGGTCGGCCGGTAGCAGCACGTCCCGGGTGGTGTATCCCCAGGCGCGGGTGGCGACCTCGCGGTGCTCCAGGCCCGGCCAGTGGGGGCGGATGTATTCACTCAGGGTGGAGTCCTGCTCCCCGAAGGAGGACAGCACCACCCGGTCCAGTACCCGCTGTTTGAGCACGGGCCAGTCCTCCCGGCCGCCGAGTTCCTCCTCAACGGTGCGCAGGGCGCGGGCGAAGGTGGAGATGCCGCCCCAGGCCTGGATGAACAGGGGGCGGGCGGCGTCCAGCAGGGCGCCGCCCTCGCCGGTGGCGCCGTCCGGGGTCAGCGCAATGTCTCGCAGCAGGTCGGCGATGAGGGTTGATCCGGGGGTGACCTCGTCCATCTCCCCTTCAGCGGTGATGTTGCCCAGGCACACCAGGGAGCGCAGGTGGGCGGCGGTGGGGAAGCGGGGGTCGTGCACGCGCAGGGTGTCCTCCACCTGGGCGTAGGCGTCGATGGCCTCGTCGATGTGGAGCCTGGTGCCGGGGGCGGGCCAGCGGTGGGGCGCGATACCGCGGGCGGGGTCGCCGGTGTAGTGGAACTTGCTGCCCGCGTACACCAGGCCGCACAGGTCGATCTCGGCGGCGTGGGTGAGCAGGCGGATCATGGAGTTCAGGTCGTCCAGCTCGGGGTCGGTGGTGACCACGACGCGGGGCCAGTCGGTCCGTGGGAAGGCTTCCTTGCGCATAGCCCCAGCGTGCCACATGCGGGCGGGCGTGGTGCGCGACGGCGTCTGAACGGCCGCGCCCGACCGTTGTCGGCACCGATATGCGTCTGTGCCCGCAGTTACACGGAACCCGCCTTCTCCGGCACCTCCTCTCGGATCACTCAATGTCCTTGGCCGAGAAGGTTAGGAGCCAGGAAGGAGGTGAGGGCCATGTCCAAGCCGAAAGGTGCCAAAGTCCGAAAGTTCGAGTTGTCGGCTTGGGCGTGGTGCTTAAGATCAAGGCGCTTCGCCGCCACCTCACCCTTATGCCAGGCACGCCCCGAGTCTGGACCGCACACCTCTGTTTGGACCCCATACGTCGGTTTGGACCCCATAAGTCTGTTTGGACCGCCCCAGTAGCACACTACGGCGGTCCAAACAGAGCGAAGCGGTCCAAACGGAGAGTGACGGTCCAAACGGAGAGTGACGGTCCAAACGGAGAGTGACGGTCCAAACGGAGAGTGACGGTCCAAACAGAGCAAAGCGGCCCAATTGGAGGCTAACGGGCCGAGCAGGGCACGCCACCGGCGGACACCCGCAACACCCCACACCACGCCGGTCAAAAACACCACGTTCACGCCGACAACCCGAAAGGTCGACATGCCAAAGTCCGCAAGGGCAGGGGAATGGCCCGGCAGGTGAGCGAGACAATTAACGACATCGCTCGTCTGGTCCGGGCCATTGGTGTCCTTGTGGATGCCCTCAGCAGGTGGCTCAACTGAACCGCCCGCATCGGGGAGTCATCCGGTTGCCTCCGAGTGGCTCCCCTCTGTTGTTAATGTGCCCGCTCGCGGGCTCGCCTAACAAGCAAACGACGAGACTCATCTCAGTTCGAAGACGCGGGTTAGCCCATGACGAGGCGGCCCGGCCCTCCAGAGCGCTGCCCGGCAGGGCGTCCTTAACAGTTGACCGGTGCCCTGGAGGTTCGCCCCGCGTCGTCGATGGCCCCACCCGGGCAGCGGGCAGGCTACGCCACCAGCCCGGAATGTGCTGCAATGGGCCGGTGGATCGCAACGACGCCCCGCCCCGTGCAGACGACTCCGCGCCGCCGGAGCCCACCGAGGCGCCCGAGCTGCCGCCGGTGCCCGCCTGGTTGGACGAGCCCACCGGCGAGCGCGCCCTGGCCTGGGCGGCAGCACGGACGGATGAGACGGTCTCCACCTTCACCGACGACGTCGACTACCTGCGCCTGACCCAGGACCTTCAGGAGATACTCGACTCCCCGGACCGCATTCCCGCCGTCACCGAGGCGGTCGGCATGGTCTACAACTTCTGGACCTCCCCGGAGCACCCGCGCGGAGTGTGGCGGCGCACGACCTGGGCGTCATACGCGGCCGGCGCACCCTCCCGCCCGCCGCGCCCCGACGACGCCTCCGCCACCGAGTGGGAGGTGCTGCTCGACCTGGACGCCGAGCGCCGTCGGCGCGGCCGCGACCTGGCCTGGGCGGGGGCGCAGGTGCTTGACACCGGCCCGCTGGCAGGGCGCCGCGCCCTGGTGAGCCTGTCCGACGGCGGGACGGACGCCACCACCACCCAGGAGTTCGACCTGGAGGAGCGGCGCTTCCTGGATGCGGCCGAGGGCGGGTTCAACAAGCCCCTGTCCAAGGGCACACTGACGTGGGGCGCCGGCGGAGACACCTGCCTGCTAGCCGCAGACTTCGGACCCGGGTCCCTGTCGCCGGCGGGCATGCCGCGCCAGGCGCTCCGCCTGCGCCGCGGGCAGGCACCCCGGGACGCCGAGGTGCTGATCACCGGCGCCGCGGACGCCGTCGTCACTCGGGCCAGCTGCGATGTTTGGGGCCGCACCTGGCTCATGAGCATGGACGGCATGGGTGACACCCGCGTGTGGTGGCTGCCCGACGACGCCGTCGTGCCCGTCGGCGAGGCGGAGGCGCGGCAGGCGCTCGCGGCCGGGGATGAGACGGTGCCAGCGGGTGCGATCCGGATCGAGGCACCGCCGTCGGCCTCCGTGGGGGTGGGACGCGACTGGGTGACGATCCAGCTGCGTGAACCCTGGGAGGTTTCCGGGGAACGCTATGAGGCGGGCATGCTGCTGGCCGCGCCATTGACGCAGTGGCTGCGCGGGGAGCGCGACGGGCTGGAGGTGCTGTTCGCCCCGACGCCGTCCTCCTTCATCTCCGCCGCCACCTGGACTGCGAATCACCTGGTGCTCACGGTGCTGGACGACGTCGCCGGCCGGCTGGAGGTGTGCACCCCGCCGTCGCGGTGGGAGTCGGAGGCGGGCGAGCACGCCGTCGAACGGGGGCAGTGGCGCCATCACTGGATCGATCTGACCGGCGCCGCCTACCGCTCGAGTGAAGCCGACGCGGCCGCGGCCAGCGATCCCACCGAGCTGCGGCCGGGCCGGCCCCTGTTGGAGGTCAGCACCCAGGCGGTGCGGCAGCGGGACACCGACTACCTGTTCATCTCTGCCTCGGGGTGGACCACCCCGCCCACGCTCGCACTCGCCCGCCTGACCGAGGCGGGCGAGGTGACCGGCATGTCGGTGCTGCGGCAGGCACCTGCCCGCTTCGACGCCCGCGGAGTGCGAGTCAGCCAGCATGTGGCGGTCAGCGCGGACGGTACTCGTGTGCCCTACTTCCAGATCGGACGGCCGTGCAGCGGCTCGAGCCGGGAAGGTCCCGTATCCGGCCCGACCCTGCTGTACGGCTATGGCGCCTTCGGCACCAGTCAGACCCCCTGCTACCAGCCACTGACCGGGAAGGCGTGGCTGGAACGGGGCGGCACCTACGTGGTGGCCTGCACCCGTGGCGGCGGCGAGTACGGTCCCGGCTGGCACCTGGCGGGCACCGGCCGGGGCCGGAGGCTGGTGGTGGAGGACTTCGCGGCGGTGGCGCGCTCCCTGATCGACCGCGGGGTGACCACCGCGAAGCAGCTGGTGGTGCACGGTTCCAGCGCGGGCGGGCTGCTTGCCGGTGAGCTGCTCACCTGCCACCCCGAGCTGATCGGCGGGGCAATCGCGGAGGCGCCACTGCTGGACCTGGAGCGGTACACACGTCTGCTGACCGGCGCCATGTGGCGCTCTGAGTTCGGGAACCCGGAGGATCCCGACGAATGGGAGACCATGCGGTCCCTGTCGCCCTTCCACTCCCTGGTGCCGGGCCGGGAGTATCCGCCGCTGCTGTTGCTCACCTCCACCGCCGACGACCGCGTGCACCCGGCGCACGCCCGCACCATGGCCTACCGGATGCGCGAACTGGGGCTCACGGTCGGCTATGTGGAGCAGACCGAGGGCGGGCACGCCGACACGGCGGTATCCGCCCAGCGCGCCGCCACCAGCGCGCTCATCCACGCCTTCGCTTGGCAGGCGGCGGCTGGCCTCCGGCTGTCGCCCGCGGGCGCGATACATGGAGTTAAGGATCAGCCGAACTCGTGCGAGACGAAGTAATTATCGTACCGACTGGCGGAAGTGCGCATTGAGCCTTTCTCATCAGGGGAGGTTGTTGTTCTGAGGATGACTTGGGCGGTGGCGGTGATTTTGGTGATGGTGGATGGGTCGAGGGTGACTCGCTTGAGGGCCTTGTAGCCCTTGAGGAGGGCGTTGGCTGTTTCGGCGGGGGCTTGCAGGTGGGCTTTGACTTGGTTGTAGGAGCGTGTCCCGGTGTCGGGTTTGGAGCCCTTGATGGGCACCTTGATGCCGATGCCTGCGCCTACGTAGCCTTTGTCCGCCAGTGTGGGCGTCCCGTCGGCGGCTACAGGGTACAGGGCTGGCAGCACATGGGTACGGGCGGCCTTGATGTCGTGGACCGAGCCGGGTTCGACTGGTGAGGTCCACACCGGATAGCCGGTTGAGTCGGTAAGCACTTGGATGTTCCCGCGTGAGGCGCCTTGTGCTTGCCGGAGTATCACAGGTGGTATCCGGTGTCGGGGTCACGCTCGGCGACCCGGTCGGTGCGGATCAAGGTGCCGTCCACGTCGGCTGCGTGGATCAGCCAGCGCAGCAGCATGACAGCCTGTACCCGGCTGGTGGCGGCCCGCCGCCAGGGACGCACATCATGACGGCGGTGGTGGGCGGCGATCCACCGGGACACAGTCCGGGCAGTAGCCACGGGGACGCCCATGGGTGGCACGATAGGACACCCGCGCGGGAGCCTCTTTCCGGGCTTGGTTATTCTTTGTCGAAACACATGCTGCCGGAGCCCCCCCGCGTGCACCCACCAACGACACACCCACCTTCCCGCACCACCCCAACGATCCCAACCCCCGCCCTCAACCCCCGCCCTCAACCCCGGTGAGAAAGGCTCGATAGACCTCAAAATGACCTAGAGGATGGGTATATACGAATCCCCAGGGCGGACTATGAGAAATACTTCGACAAAACAACGATAGAGGACGACGGAGAGTAGTCGCGGCGTGCGAAGTAGTAGTTCAGAAACGCGGGCAGTCTCCGTCCTGGGGGCGACATGCTTTGACTCCGTCTTCAAATTCAAGCACGAAATGGATCGCGCTTCCGCCGCCATCCTTTCCCTCGATGCCTGGCAGCCATGAGAACTTGTTCGGATCAATAAGTGGTCCTGGGTCTACCCCAACGAGTGTCATGCGCCCCAAGCCTTCCACGTTAACCGATTCTCCGAGTCGTAGCTCGTAAATGTGTTCTTTGCGTTCCAAATCCGTCCAGCGCAGGCCTGCGATCCATTCGTGATTTTCGGAACGTATTCCAGCCGGTGCGATTGCCCCGGCAGTTGTGAATTTTCGTGACAGGGAGGACCCAACTGTCATGTGCTCGTCCTTCTCGAGTCCATCAGGAATGGGCACCCAGCGTTCCGTGGGTCTGGTCCACCAGATCCATCCACCTGACAGCGCGGCGGCGGTCAGTACCAGTATCGCCGTCATGCTTACAAGAAGGCGTTTCTTGGACTTGGAGATCGTGAGCCTTCTCCCCATCGAGGACCTCCGGCTAATAGGGTTACGCTAAATCTTACGATGCGATGATAGCACGTCTGTTGCCTTCTGCGACGTCTGTCTTTCTGGCGGCATATGCGCAAAGACTGCTACGGCCGTCGCTGACAGATTCCCTTTCGAGCGGCGAGGGCTGCAGGGTTGAGGGTACGACTTTGCCCCGGACAAGGAGCGGGGCAGTGAGCCGGACGAAGAAGGTCAATACCGCATCGTCGGCAGAAAGTTATCGGAGGCCAGACACGCGGGTGGCTCATGCCTGCACGGTAGTCGCTATCGGTAGCACTGTACAACCCTTGGGGGTGCAACGACACTGCTGATGGATACGATCAGCCCTCCAGAGGTTCAAGAGGATGGGCATATGCGAATTCCCAGGGCGGACTATGAGAAACGCGGCTCTTCGTGTTTAGGGGTGTAGTAGTTGGTTGCGGGAGTCGCCGGCGTGGATGAGGCTGCGGATGGTGGTTGTTGGTTAGATTCCTGTAGCCCAGGGCGATGCCGTGTAGGTGTTCCGGGCGGGGTGTTGACTGCTTGGGTGGGTCTGTTGGATGTGCCGCGGTGATCGGTAGTGGGCCAGGATGTCGTCGCGCCGCTCGGTTGAGGGTCTTGCCCAAAGACTTCAGCTCTTCGAGGGCGTCAGGCACGCCGGTGGTGAGGGTCTGCATCACCTTGTCCATCCGGGTCTTGCCTTCGGAAGGGGGTCTTGGCGCGGTAGGCGGACATAATCTTCTGGTACACCGCCCAGGTGGTCTGTTCCGGTGTGTTGTGGGGGTCGGCGAACAGTTGCTCGAGACGCTCCCAGCCCTTGTCGTTCACTAGCCCCGCCCCGGTGCGTAGCAGGCGCCTGGCCTTGGTGCAGGGGATCGTCCTTACGCACCCCGGCCGCCCGGTGGTCTCGCGCTGGGTGCGGCGACGGCACTGGTCCAGCTTGTCTGGGGCCAGTGCTACTACGCGGGTAGGGGTCCATCACCTCCGTCGCGCCGGGTAGGGCCTGGGTGGCGGCGGTCCTGGGAACCGGTGAAACCGTCCATAGCGACCACCTCGATCCGGCTGCGCCAGGCCTCGGGCTGATCCTGGAGCCACTGCTTGAAAACCTGCTTGGACCGGCCCGGGGCCATGCCCCAGCAGACGGGAGGGGCCCGTCCCGTCGCGCACCGGGGTCAGGTCAATAATCACCGTCACGTACCGGTCGCCCTTGCGGGTATGCCGCCAGCCGTGCTCGTCAGGGGCAAGCCCCGACGCGGCCGCGCTGAGCATGCTGACCGGTTTTGACCTGGACCTGGCCCGCCAGGACCAGCCAGACCGAGGGACCGGATCCGGGGCCTTTACACCCAGACCCCGCCCAGCCCTGGAGACTGTGCTGGGCAAGTGGCTCGAACACGACCCAATACTGGAGGTGATCGCCGCCTGGCCCACCCCAGCCCACCTGCGCAAGGCCGGCCGGGCGCGGATTGACGCCAAGCTCAAATCCAAGGGCGCCAAGCGCCATGCCGCCTGGGCGCAGGCCATCACCGACGCTCTGGGCAAGCAGACCGTGGTCGTGGCCGGTACCGAGGGGCAAGCCCCATGTTCCTATTAGCCTTCGCCTCCCTCAGATCCGACCCGGCCTCACGGGCCTACTACTGATTTGCTTCAGCGTTCGTGTCCGGTTTTGGGCTGAGGATCAGACCGCATGGGTAGGGTCTTCGTGACACCTTGAGGAGGGTGCGCGATGAGCAGTGATGCTGACACGACGAGGGGTTCTGGGCGTCGGGCCAAGGTGTTCTTGTCGCCTTCGCAGAAGTATGAGATCTACGTAAGGCTGATGCGAGAGGAGGTCACGGTGGGGGCGGCTGCGACCGAGGCCGGAGTGGACCGCTCCACGATCGTGAGGCTGCGGCAGGTCGCCAGGCAAGGCGCCTTGGACGCGTTGTCGGCTTCGCGTCCGGGTTCGTCTGGCAAGTCGGCTCGTGATGTCGAGCTTGAGCAGGCCAGGGCCGAGATCGACCGCTTGACCCGTACGGTGACGGAGCAGGCGGTGAAGTTGGTGGTGCTGGAGAAAAAAGGGGGCTCGGTCTGATGCCCGGTGCCCCGGTCCCCGCCCGGGTGGATGCGCCCGTCAAACAGGGGCTTTTGGAGCTGGTGGACTACGCCACCGGTCAGGGCTGGACCGTGGCTAAGGCCTGTGAGGTCCTGGGACTGGCCGAGCGACGCTACCGGCGCTGGAAACGGCGCCAGAACGGGGTAGGACTGGCCGACGCCCGGCCTGGCGCCGCTGTCAATGCCCTGATGCCGTGCGAGATCGAGGCGATTGTGGACGCCTTCGAGACTTTCGGTGAGAAGGACTTCTCTCACCGTCGCCTGGCTCACCGAGGCTCCTACAACGGGTTGTTCTGGGCGTCGGCCTCCACCGTCCGCAGGGTCCTGAATGACCACGAGCTTCGGTTCAGGCATCCCGCCCGGCCAGCGCGCTCCAAGCGTCGTCCGTTCCCCGACTGGGCGACGTACAAGCCCAACTCGATCTGGATCTACGACTCCACTCACTTCACCGCCTGCGGCATGACTGTGCTGATCATCGAGGATCTGGTCTCACGCAAGTGGATCACCCATGTGGTCTCCAGCGAGGAGACCCACCACCAGGTCCGCCTCGCCTTCGAGCAGGCCCTGGACGCCGAAGGCCTGCTCGAGGCCGCCCTGGAACGAGCCCAGGCCCTGAAGCGCCGGCTGACGCTTGACGGAGACGATGAACTGACCCCGATCCTGTTGGCGGTGTCCGACAACGGCTCCCAGATGATTGCTGCCAACACCCGCAGGTTCATGGCCATGGTCGCCATCGCCCAGCACTTCGGACGGCCGGCGACTCCGACCGACCAGGCCTGGATCGAGTCCCTCAACGGAACACTCAAGGCCGAGTGGCCTCACCTGCTGGCAATCACCGATCCCGCTGTCCTGAGGGCCGAACTCGACTCTGTGCGCACCGAGTACAACAGCCAGCGCTTGCACTCCGGAATCGGCTACGTCACACCCCTGGACGAGCACACCGGGCGCGGGCCGGCCATCCGCAAGGCCCGCCAGGAAGGCCTGAAACGGGCCGCTCAGCAGCGCCTTGCCTACAACCGCAAACAACGAGACAATCAAACCAACCAAGAAGACCACGATGATGTCTGATCCAACCGCCCCAAGCGGACATTAACGCTGAAACAGGTCACTACGACCGCAAACGCGCCCAGGGCAAACGCCTTGGGCCAGGCCGTACTCGCCCTCGCCCACCGCCGCATCCTCACCCCATATACGCCACCGGTCCGCCACGGCTCCCTCTACGACCCCCAACCAGCACACGACCTACCCGCCGCCGCATGACAAACCACATACGGGCACCCCCACGATGCGGTAGTCACCCCCTTCATCCGGCTCGCTGCCCGCCTAACGTCCGGGCAGTGAACCGCGACTCCAACCCTATAGCCCCTCGGTTCGGTATTCGCATGGGTTCTGTCAGCGGAAGGGGCGGGCAGCCTTTGCCCAGATATCACAAGAAAGGCGGTAGCCCAGAAGGAAACAGACGTGATATCATAGCACCGTAAGATTTGGCGTAACCCTATTAGCCGGAGGTCCTCGATGGGGAGAAGGCTCACGATCTCCAAGTCCAAGAAGCGCGTTCTAATAGGCATCGCGGCGACACTGGCGATCGCCGCCGCGCTGACAGGCGGATGGATCTGGTGGACCAGACCCGCGCTGCGCTCGGCACCCTTGCCAGATGAGTCCCAGTCGGATCAGGTGAGGGCACAGGGGGGTTCGACTCCAGATATACTGACGACTGTAGGCGCGATTTCTTCGGCTGGGCTACGTTCTGAGGATCATGAGTGGGTTGCGCGCCTGCGCTGGACGGATTTGGAGAGTTTAGAGCACATCTACGAACTGCGACTTGGGGAACCGGTAGATATCGAGGGTCTAGGGGTTGTAACCTTAGTTGGCGTTGATCCGGCTCCGCTTATTGATCCGAACAAGTTTTCTTGGCTTCCAGGCATTGAAGAGAAAGTTGGTGGCGGCGAATGGATTTACTTCGTGGTCCAATTTAAAGACGGCGTGAGATACTGTGGCCGCGCCGAAGACTACTGTCCGTAAGCTACGTCTAGCCCCGCGAGGACAGTTCGATGATTTCCATCAGTCACCCTCCTCTATAGTCGTTTTACCGAAGAACTTCTCATAGTCTGCACGGGAGATTCGTATGTAACCATCCTTGAGGTCCCCGGATGGCGTGGAATAGTCTCCGGCGGTGTGGTTACGACCCCAAGGGTTGTACAAAGTCACGGTTTCGTCATCGATGGCGACGACGGTGTAGGCGTGTGCGGACGCACGCCCTTGCCCCCTATAGTCTCCGCCGACGATTCGGTATTGGCCTTCCTCGTCCGGCTCTGCGCCCGGCACGACGTCCGGCCGCCAGGCCCGCTTCCCCTCGCCGACGGTTACGCCCTCGTCTTCGCCTTCGGAGCGGATGACGCCACCGTCATTCGCGTCCGCCATGGCGGTAACATGATCGCCGTCGTCGAAGTTGCCGCTTCCAGTGCTGGCGACCACAGACTTTCCAGCCTCAACGGCCTGCTCAATAGTCCGCCACTCGTCATCGGTATACTCGTGTTGCTGCTGTGGAAGCACACCCCACTTCCATCCGGTGGTGTCTACGACTCGCGAGTCATTGCCGGAGATGTGCTTAATCACCTCACTAGGTTGACCGGAGTACCTGATCGCGTCGTCCCCGAAGTGCTTGCCGTAGGTGCGCTCGTCCACCGCGATGAGGTCGGTTTTTCCGTTCCCGTAGGTGTAGACGTCGGTGACTTCGACCTCCACCTTCTTACCATCATCGTATCGCGTAACGATGAACGCCTGCTTGGACTCATCCCACCGCACGTTCTCACGCAAAACCTGCTCGCCCTCGTCGGTCCATCACCTGCACTCCCTCGGCATTCGCATGGGTTCTGCCAGCGGAAGGCGTGAGCAGCCTTTGCCCAGATATCGCAAGAAAGGCGGTAGCGCAGAAGGAAACAGACGTGATATCATCGCACCGTAAGATTTAGCGTAACCCTATTAGCCGGAGGTCCTTGATGGGGAGAAGGCTCACGATCTCCAAGTCCAAGAAACGCCTTCTTGTAAGCATGACGGCGATACTGGTACTGACCGCCGCCGCGCTGTCAGTTGGATGGATCTGGTGGACCAGACCCGCATTGGGATTCGTACCCTGGCCAGAAGGAACTGAGCCAGACCAAGTCATGGTACAAGGAGGCTCATTGCCTTCGATATACACCACCGCAGGGATGATAACCCCAGCTGGGATGCGTTCGGAGCGACATGAATGGATCGCAGGCCTGCGCTGGACGGATTTGGAACACAAAGAACACATTTACGAGCTACGACTTGGAGAATCGGCTAACGTGGAAGGCTTGGGACGCATGACACTCGTTGGGGTAGACCCAGGACCACTTATTGATCCGAACAAGTTCTCGTGGCTGCCTGGCGTAAAACAGAAAATCGGTGGCGGGAGCAGGACCTACTTCGTTCTTGAATTTGAAGACGGAGTCAGAGAATGCATTCCCTGGGAAGAGGCCGATTGCCTCCACTAGTAAACCGTTGGCAACGATCATCTGCGCAACAGTTAGTCTTCCTCGTCCTTCTCTATGGTCGTGACGTCGAAGTACTTCTCATAGTCTGCACGGGAGATTCGTATGTATCCATCTCCCAGGATTCCAGGTGGTGCAGAATAGTCTTCCACAGTATGGTTTGTCCCCCAGGGATTGAGCCGTTCTTGTCAGGGTTGAGGGCGGGGGGGTTAGGGATCGTTGGGGTGGTGCGGGAAGGTGGGTGTGTCGTTGGTGGGTGCACGCGGAGCCTTCCGGCAGCATGTGTTTCGACAAAGAATAACCAAGCCCGGAAAGAGGCCCCCGCGCGGGTGTCCTATCGTGCCACCCACGGGCGTACCCGTGGCTACTGCCCGGACCGTGTCCCGGTGGATCGCCGCCCACCGCCGCATCCTCACCCCATGTACGCCACCGGTCCGCCACGCCTCCCTCTACGACCCCGAACCAGCACACGACCTACCCGCAGCCGCATGACAAACCACATACGGGCACCCCCACGATGCGGTAGTCACCCCCTTCATCCGGCTCGCTGCCCGCCTAACGTCCGGGCAGTGAACCGCGACTCCAACCCTATAGCCCCTCGGTTCGGTATTCGCATGGGTTCTGTCAGCGGAAGGGGCGGGCAGCCTTTGCCCAGATATCACAAGAAAGGCGGTAGCCCAGAAGGAAACAGACGTGATATCATAGCACCGTAAGATTTGGCGTAACCCTATTAGCCGGAGGTCCTCGATGGGGAGAAGGCTCACGATCTCCAAGTCCAAGAAGCGCGTTCTAATAGGCATCGCGGCGACACTGGCGATCGCCGCCGCACTGACAGGCGGATGGATCTGGTGGACCAGACCCGCGCTGAGATCCGTACCTTTACCAGAAGGGACCGAGCAAGATCAATACATGGTTGTTGGCCCGTCACTGCCAAGCTTGCACACTAGCGCCGGTACGGTCAGGTCGGCTGGGCTACGTTCTGAGGATCACGAGTGGGTGGCTCGTTTGAGGTGGACGGATTTGGAGCGCATTCAGCATGTTTACGAGCTGCGGCTCGGGGAGTCGGTTTACGCGGAAGGTCTGGGGCGCATGATGCTAGTACGGGTCGACCCTGCTCCGCTTATTGATACAAATAAATTATATTGGCTGCCTGGCGTAAAACAGAAAGTCGGTGGCGGGAGCAGGATACACTTCGTTCTTGAATTTGAAGACGGAGTCAGAGAATGCATTCCCTGGGAAGAGGCCGATTGCGTCCACTAGTAAACCGTTGGCAACGATCATCTGCGCAACAGCTAGTCTTCCTCGTCCTCGTCCTTCTCTATGGTCGTGACGTCAAAGTACTTCTCATAGTCAGCGCGGGAGATTCGTATGTATCCATCTCGCAGGTCTCCAGGTGGTGCAGAATAGTCTTCCACAGTGTGGTTTGTTCCCCAGGGATTGTATAGCGTGACGGTCTCGTCGTCGATGGCTACGACGGTGTATGCATGAGCGGATCGTTCTCCTTGGCCATCATAGTCTCCGCCGACGATTCGGTATTGGCCTTCCTCGTCCGGCTCTGCGCCCGGCACGACGTCCGGCCGCCAGGCCCGCTTCCCCTCGCCGACGGTTACGCCCTCGTCTTCGTCTTCGGAGCGGATGACGCCATCGTCATTCGTGTCAGCCAGGGCGGTAACCTGATCGCCGTCGTCGAAGTTGCCGCCTCCGGTGGTCGCAATAACAGGCTTCTCGTCCTCCACTGCCTCCTCGATCGCATTCCACTCCTCGTTCGTGTACCCGTGCTGCTGCTGAGGAAACAGGTTCCACGTCCACCCGATAGTCCTTACCGTCTCAGAATCGTTACCTGAGATCGCAGAAATAACATCGTCCGGGTGCCCGCCGTCCCTGACTGCTTCATCCCCGAAGTGCTTGCCGTAGGCGCGCTCATACACCGCGATGAGGTCGGTATTTCCGTTCCCGTAGGTGTAGACGTCGGTGACTTCGACCTCCACCTTCTCACCGTCATCGTAGAGCGCAACGATGAATGCCTGCTTGGACTCATCCCACCGCACGTTCTCACGCAAAACCTGCTTGCCCTCGTCGGTCCATGAATAGGCCTGAAGCGTAGCCATTAGATAGCAGTCACCTAGCTCGCCTTGGCTGACATCGTCCCATTCCTCGCCGCCATCCAACTGCTGCTTAATCCGCTCGATCTCGGCATAGGTCAGCTTAGCCTTGTCTTTGGTCTTATCATCATCGTCATCGGTTTTGCCCTTACCACCCTGAGCCAGCGGCCCGGCGCCCTTAACCGGTACGCCTGCACCCAGCCCCAGGCTTAAGGCCGCCGCGCTGCGTATGGCGGCGAGGTTGACCTCTGCGAGTATGCCCGCCCACGCCTGGGCGACCGCGGGCACAACCGCTGCGGCCACGATACCGGCCGCCGGGGTACCCAGCGCGGCCAGCACCGTCCGGCCGGCGAACTCCCGCAACTCATCCGCCGCCGCGATCGCAGAATCAAGGACCTGCGCGTAAGCCTCCAGAGGCACCGCACCCGCCTCTAGCCGCTCGGCGTCTTGCTCCAACGTCCGAGTCAGCTCCCGGGCACCACGCCTGAAAGCATCCGCCGCAGCCCCCTGGAAGGACGGCGTGGCCCCACGGGCGTAATCAACCAGATCCGCCGCATCCCATAACCCGCGTGCGGTGGTCTTCCAATCCTCCGCAACCGCACGAACAGCCGCCGGATCACCGGGCACCTGCCCAACCAGCATGCCGCCAACGCCCATCGCAGCCGCAGTTGAGACTCCGCCGTCCAGCGAGGAGGACATAGACAAAGGATGCATAGAGGAACTCTTTCTCAAGAGAAGGGAAATGCGAACGGACAGGACGTGCACCACCGGTGGCGTCACCCAGTCGGTGACAACCGCCTGGTTGCCGGTTAGATCGTCAGGCCGCGATAGCTGAACACCCGCCCCACCTCACGTTCGACCATGGCGCCATTGGAATGACCACCACCGAACTTGCGCGAGGAGTCGCCAAGGGCTCGTGCGCCGTCGGCGGCCTCCTCATCGGTGTTCACGAAATCCCGCCGAGCCACAACCAGCCCATCGGCCAGCTCAACCGCGCGGGACGCATCCTGGCTCGCCCGGTCCTCGAAATGGTAGGCGAACCGCGCCACCGCGGACGCCAGCACCGGCAAGCCGAAGGCGCCCTCACTGCCGGCGTTCACAACGACCCTCCCTACCGCCGCCTGGCACTCATCCACCAGCGCCCCAGCACGATAAAGCTCCTCGGGGACAACCTGTAGAACCATCAGGGACCTCCACAAATCCAGGCCCAACCACCGCATCGCACACGCAGGCCAGAACCTCACCGATTGATGTACGAACGGTCACAAGCTAGCACCCCAGTCCTGCCCACGCATCCCGAACCACACTGTGATAACCGCAACAACACGTACAGCCCACCCCTCGCCGTCCCCGCACGCTCATCCGCCCGCACCCAACCAGCCCGGTGCACGGACACGGGCACCCCGGGTGGTAGTCGGGCGCGAAGGAGCGCGTTCGGCGCAGCCCTCCCTACAGCAGGACGTCAGTTCTTACGCTGGAAGCGCGCCTTGAGGCGGGCGACGCGCTCATCCCAGGAGTCCTTGCGATCCTGACGGCGCTGCTCGCGCATGACGCGGCTGGCCTCCTTGTCCGCAGCTTCCGCGGCAGCCTCGGCCGCCTCCAGTTCGGCGAGTACGTCCACGGCGGCACGCCGCAGGACGACGCCGTCTTGGGACGCGGCCAACCCGTCCAGTACCTCCGGCGTCACCTCGTTCACCTCTGCGAGGATCGCCGTCGTGCCCGCGGGCAGACGGGAGCTTAACTCGCCGACGATGGTCTCGTTGCGGCCCAGCCGCTTGCTGTCAGCGATGGATCCAACCAACGCGCCGGTGCCCCAGCCGAGCAGCACGCCCAGCGGGCCACCGAGAATGCCGACGAACATGCCCACCAGGCCGCCGGTGCTTGCTCCGGCGCCGATGACCGCGTCGCCGCCCTCCGCCAGGTGCAGGCGGCCGTCGGGCTCACGCTCCGCAATGATCGCCGAGACGACGCCAATGCGCCCCTCACGGGAGGCTCCGCGCAGGTCGCTCAGCGTCTCATAGGCCTTGCTCGACTCCGTGAAGGTGACGACAGCGAAGTTATGGTCGGTCATGTTCTGCTCCTTCCGTGACGCACGGCGTCCCTCACCGCGCGTTCGGTGAACAGTCAACCGACCGCATCCCGTAACAGCCATGGTCCCGTGACCAGAAATCGCCCATGCTGTCGTGCAACTTGCACAAGGCGCGTGTTGCGCGCACAGTGTTCGTCATGATTCCCGACGCCGCACCGGAGCCGCTGGAACTTCCCGAGCAGCTGCGCCACGAGTTCGTACGAAGGCTCACCAACCGTGCAGACAGCGAGGCCGCCGCAACTCTTAGACAAGTTGCACGCGACCTGCCGGACCTGGTGGTCGACGCAGAGCTGCGAAGACTGACCACCGAGGTAATCAAAGGTTCCTTTCAGTCACTCAGCACTACGCTCTTGCTGGAGACCTCCGGGCAGGCCCCCTTGCTCGCCGCGACGGAGGAGATCGTCCAGCACTTGGCGGACCGGGGTGCCGCGGCGGACGTCGTCGAGTCCGTGTTCCTCAATGCCAGCAGGGTGTTCGTCAGGGATGTGGTGTCCACGGCGGTGGAGGTGCTACCCGCCGGCATGACGCCGCAGGTGCTACCGCCACTGGTCGACGTCGTGCTGGCTCAGCTCGCGGCGCGGCACCGCAAAACGGTGGGAGCCTTCTTCGAACGACGGCAACGCCGTCATCGGCGCAGCGACGCGGCCCTCCAGGCGCGTCTCCGTTCGGTCCTGGACGGTGAGGTCACCGACGGCGCAGTGGCCTCCCGCCTGCTCGGGTATCCGGTGAGTTCCTGGAATATTGCCGCCGTGGTGCGGACCAAATTTGACTTCGACGAGGCGATCAGCGGATTGGAGCGACGGCTACGTGAGACGTTGCCGACCGAAAGGACGCTGGTCGTGAACTTGGCGGAGGACACGGCGGCCCTGTGGGCCTCCTGCCAGTCACAGCCCACCCAGCAGCACTGGGCGGAGCAGATCCGTAAGGACGAATCCCTGGTCGGTGCCTTCGGGCAGCCGGAGTGGGGCATCACCGGTTTTGTGCGAACCTATGAGCAGGCCACGGCGGCGTTCAGAGTGGTCAGCGCATCGGGGAACGGACCCAGAGCGGCAGATTACAGCGAGGTAGCCCCACTGACCTTCATGCTGCACAGCCCGGAACACACCCGACGCTGGCTCGGAGCCACGCTCGGCCCGCTGGCAGGCGGGGCCGCGGACGCGGAGCGACTGCGCTTCACCCTGCGCCATTACTTGGCAGCAGGTGAGAACGGAAGCGTCACTGCTGAACGCCTCTACATTCACCGCAACACGGTCAACTACCGCATTGCCCAAGCGGTCGGCATGCTTCCGGACGGTTTGGAGGGGCACCGAACCGACATCGCCCTGGCACTCGACCTGCTGGCATGGATTCCCGATGCCGCCGACCCGGTGACGCCCTGATCGGCCACCCGCACCGACTGGGACGACCGCGGCCGAAGGCGTACTCTGCCGCCATCCCCGGCTTCTCCCCGGAGCGGGCGAAAGGCCCCTGCTCCGCCCTGACACGCTCACTCGCGCCCCGCCTACTGTCGCCGTATACACGGCGGCGGCATGGAAGTCGCTGTCGGCAACCATCCGCAGTCGGCGAACCGCAGCCGCGCTGCGCGAACACTTTCGGAGGTCACCGTGTCCGAGGAAACCACCCGCAAGCCCGAGTCCGCCCCCGCCCACAAGCTCGCCGTCATCGGCTACGGCACCCAGGGCGTCTACCACACCCGCAACCTGCGGGCACTGGACGACGTCGCCATCGACGTCGTCGGCATCTACGACACCGACCCGCGCGCCAACCAGGACGCCCAGGCCGACGGCCTGCACGTATACGCCTCCGCAGCCGACATCCTGGCCGACGCCGACATCGACATCGTTTTCATCTGCACCCCCAACGACTCCCACCACAACTACGCCATGGACGCCCTGCACGCCGGCAAGCATGTGCTGTGCGAGAAGCCAGCCATGATGAACGCCGCCGAGATGCGCGAGGTCGCCGCCGTCGCCGAACAGACCGGCCGGATGTTCATGGTGCACCAGAACCGCCGCTGGGACCCCGACTTCAACATCATCAAGAGGATCTACGACGAGCAGCTCATCGGCGCACCCACCTACCTCGTCCAGCGCATCCACGGCTCGCGCGGCATCCCCGGCGACTGGCGGCAGCTGCCCTCCCGCGGCGGCGGCATGATCCTGGACTGGGGCGTGCACACCGTTGACCGGCTGCTCACCATGGTCGACTCCCCCGTGGTGGACGTCTACGGCGAGCTGTCTTTCGCACTCGGCCACGAGGTCGACGACGGCTTCCGCGCACACCTGACCTTCGCCAACGGCTTCCACGCAATGGTGGACGTCTCCACCACCTCCTTCCTGCCGGAGGCGAAGTTCTGGATGCAGTCCGCCACCGGCACCGTGGTCATCGAGGACTGGGAGATGAACGGCCGCATCGTGCGCCGCACCGGCGCCGAAGAGGACGACGCCGCCCCCGTGCAGGCGGGCGTGGGCCTGACCAAGACCATGGCACCGCGCATTCTGGACTACAAGACCCTAGCCACCACGACCCCGCCCGTGGAGGTGCTGCCACTGCCCGAGGCAGACGTCGACGTCATGGACTTCTACCGCAACGCCCGCGACGTAGTCGACGGCGTCGCCGCGCCGGTCATCACCAACGAGTCGGTGATCCGCTGCCTGACGGTCCTGGAGGCTGTGGTCACCTCGGCCCGCACCCACGAGGTGGTCCACCCCGAGCAGGCCTGACGGCCGAGTTCGGTCGAAGTTACGTGCCGAGTTCGGTCGAAGTAACCGGAATCTTCATGTTTGGGGGTAGTCGGTGATGTGTTCTGGTCGGCCCGAGAACGACCTCTCCCGCACCCGAACGTGACCTCCCGCACCCTCAAACGGCCTCCGCATCGTTGTTCCGAACGACCGCACCCTCATACGCGAAGCGACACCGGTTTGGGATTGTGGGTGCCGTCAACCGAGACGCGGGGTCGACCGAACTGCCGAATGCGTCCCTGGGCGCGGGTCCATACCAGCGACCGCAAGCAGCTAAAGCTCCGCCTGCGAGTTATCGGCGCGAACGTGGTGCTTAAGATCGGGGTTTTGGTTGCTGTGGTGCGGGAAAGTCGGAGTGATTATGGTCTGGGAGGTTAATCCGGGGCGGTGCTTGACATTCGCGGGTAGATGTGCGTGCCGTGAGAACACGGTCCCCACGAGCAAGACTCTGCCCGATCTGCCAGACCCCGATGAAGAAGTCCGGCCGCACCGCCGCAGGCACCAGGCGGTGGAAGTGCACCGCCTGCCGGTCCTCAACCACCGCGCCGCGCCCACCCTCGCCGGGTAGGGCCGAACAGGCGGTGCTGGGCGAATTCATCGACTGGGCGACCGGCAGCCGCTCCCAGGCCGACATCTCCGGTGGTAGCGGCAGGGCGTTTCGCCGCCGGACGGCCTGGTGCTGGGACATCCCAGTACCCAAGCCGCCGGTCACCGGCGAGGTGTACTCCCAGATCTTCATCGACGGGATGTGGCTGGCCCACAAATGGGTGCTCCTGGTGGCCCGCAGTCCCACGCACGTGATCGCCTGGCAGTGGGCCGCGTCCGAGAGCGCGGCGGCCTACCAGGCGCTGCTAGCCGACCTGGCCCCGCCCGACCTGGCAACCACCGACGGGGCCGGCGGCGCCTTGAAGGCCATCGCCGCCACCTGGCCGGGCACTCCCATCCAGCGGTGTCTGATCCACGTGCACCGCGACACCGTCCGTGACCTGACCCACCATCCCAAGACCACCCCCGGCAAGGCCCTACTACGCCACTCCCGCAAACTGCTGAGTATCTCCACCACCGAGCAGGCCACCAGGTGGCTGGTGACCCTGAACGACTACGGCATCCAGTACAAGGACTGGCTGAATCAGCGCACCACCGCCCAGCAGGACCCCCAAACCGCCGCCCGCACCGGCCGCAAGTGGTGGTACACCCACCCCCGGGCGCGCCGCGCCTGGCGGCGCCTGGAACGCCTGGCCAAGCAGGGCCAGCTGTTCGCCTACCTGACCGACCCGGACGGCAAGCCCCGCCCCACCCCCGCCGAGCGCACCACCAACCCCATAGAGTCCATCAACTCCCAGGTCCGCGACCGGCTGCGCCACCACCGCGGCGCCACCACTGATCACCAGGCTGCCATCGCCGAATGGACACTGCACACCTACACCCAGGCACCGGCCACGCCCGCGGTGATCCTGGCCGACTGGCACACCCAAGGCCGCCCCCAGCGCGCCCGCACACCCAAACCCAAAACAAACAAGCCCACCACCAGCCACCCCGCCGGATGGGGCACCACACCCACCCCCGAAGAAGGCCTCTGGGCCCGCAAAGGCTGGGCCGGACGAACCAGCTAGAACACCACGACACGCCGGTCTAAAGCACCACGTTTACGCCTATAACCCCCGCCTGCGGCCCCACTGAACACCCCTGTCAGGGGCTGGCGCGACAGGGCAGGAGTGGTGTGGAATGCTGGGTGTTTTTTGGACTCTTGGTTGTTGTGTGTTTGTCAGGCTGCTTTCGGGGTGGCGGCCTGTTGTAGTTCGCGTTCGAACTGGTTGGGTGTGCGGTAACCGATCCCCGAGTGCAGACGTGTCTGATTATACGTCAATTCAATCCACGCCGCCACATCCCGTATCGCCTTGTCCCGGGTGGGGTAGACCATACGATGCACGCGCTCATTCTTCAGTGTCGCGCCCATCGACTCCGCCCACGCATTATCCCAGCACACCCCCGTACGCCCCACCGACGACAGAATCCCATACTTCTTCAAATGGTCGGCGAACTGCTGGGAAGTGTACTGCGACCCGCGGTCGGAATGAAAAACAGTCACCCCACGGGTAGGCTTGCAGTTGCGCACCGCCATGTCAATCGCCTCACACACCAGATCGGTGCGCATATGATCCGCCATCGCGTACCCCACGACCTTTTTCGTACAACAATCCAGCACGGTGGCCAGGTACACGAACCCCACCCAAGTAGGAATATAGGTAATATCCCCAACCCACTTCACGCCCGGAGCATCCGCGGCGGGAGTCTCGCTGGACCAGGTCGGGGCGCTCATCCAGGTCCTGGGCCGGCACGGTGGTGCGCACCTTTGGGCGCGGCCTAGCCGCTTTCAGGCCCAGCTCACGCATGATCGACCTGACCGTGTCCGCATCGGCGGGGATGCCCTGCCAGTCCAGTGTGGCGGCGATGCGCCTGTACCCGTAGGTGCCGTCGGACTCTTCGAAGATCTTCTTGATGTGCCCGGCCAGCTCCCGGCGCCTGATGGCTGTGGCGGACTCGGGCCTGCTGCGCCAGTTGTAGTAGCCGGACTTGGAAACCTTGGCCCACTGGCACATCCAGGCGATCGGGAAGTTGCCTTCTTCGCTGTGAATGAACTCGTAGATGCGAGTCACTCGTGTTCCTTCGCAAGCAAGGCCGCCGCTTTTTTTAGGAACTCATTCTCCATCCGCGCCTTGTGCAGCTCGGCCTTCAGCCGGGCCAGTTCCTGCGCCTCGGACTCGTTTTTCTGTTCCTGGGCGTCGGCGTGTTGCTTGCGGTATTTAGCGACCCAGTTGCCCACCCTCTGGGCCACCAGACCATAACAGGCCGCGACCGACGCGATCGACCGGTCCCCTTCCACCACCTCACGGGCCACTTGCTCGCGGAACTCGTCGGAGTACTTCGCCTTCGTCATAGTCATCCATCCTAACTATCAGATCACGGGAAATGCTAGCCATCCCCCAAGTCCCAAAACAACCTCGCGTTCCAGTGGATGATGACACAGCGGCGCGACCTCTCAGCAGTGGCGGATATGTTTGCACCACCTATCGTCACCGGAGAGTCGCGCCGCACCCCCACCAACACGCCGAAAAACCCTAACAACCCACCACCCAGCCAACGACTTTGCCGAGCCCCTGCCCATTCACCTGGACCAAAACCGCCGAACAGATCCTCACCAAAGCCAACCGTCCAGGAATCAACAATCCAGGACGCTAGCCATCCCCCAAGTCCAAAACAACCTGGCCCTCCAGGAGGGTTATTCATGGGGTGTATGTGAATATGAGTGCGAGTGTGGCGGTGATGGTTTGTGGGAAGGTTTGTATGGGGCGGCGGTAGCCGGTGTGTAGGACGCGCCAGGTCTTGAGGTTGGCGATGGCTCTTTCTACTACGTGGCGGATGCGGTTGATGGAGGTGTTGTAGGCCTTGTCGGCCTCTGGCAGGGGCCCTCCGGGCTGCTTTTTGACCGGGGTGATCATGTCCAGCCCGATGTAGCCCTTGTCTCCGATATGGAGGGCGGCAGTGGCGCCGTCGGGCAGGTGGTGGGGTGGGACGTCCAGTAGGCCGCTGGCGCGCAGTGCGGCGGCGTCATGCGTGGCGCCGGGCAGCGGGTCGCCCACCCAGGCGATCGCCCCGGAGGGGGTGCAGGCCACCTGCACGTTCAGCCCGGTGGTGCGGTACTTGCCCGAGAACAAGCCCGGCACGCCCTTCCAGTCCCAGGTTTTCAGCACGGTGCCGTCAATGATCAGGGTTTGAGTGGGGTCGATGTCCTCCACTGTGGGCACGCCCCGTCCCAGGGCATCGGCAATGAGAGCGGTGTAGGAGCTGATGATGCGGGAGGCGGTGGGCTGGGAGATGTCGAAGATCTCGGCCAGCAGCTCCTGGCTGGTGTTGTGCCGCAGGGCCATCACGGTCAGCTTGATGCGCTGGTACAGGCCCAGCACCCGGGAGCCGGCCACCGGCAGGTCCCCCTGGTTGTGCAAGATGGCGCACAGGTCCTGAAGCTGGTGGCGGTCGAGCTTCGTGCTAGCATTCATTACTGACGGTCCGTTCTTCGAGGCTATTCACGGTCAAATGAATCCTCGCAGGAACGGACCGCCCCAACCCTCACCCGCTATACGCGTGTCGCGAACCCCCCCACACCCCCTATGAATAACCCTCCAGGTGTGGATCCGGCCGGCTGCTGGCCGCGTACTTGGACCGGGCTTTTGCGGTTGGACCGTCTGAGAGTGCGTTTCAGGTGGTCCATCCGCAGCCAGACGGTCCATCCGCAGCCAGGGGGTCCAACGGCAGGCAGGTGGTCCGAGTGAGGGGGTGTTGGTTCGGGCCGGTGGGGTTGCCTTGGAGGCCGGCGCACCCAAGGTCAACGGTCAAGATGCCCTAGACCTAGGCCGTGGACGTCGCCGGCATGGCCGGCAGCCAGGCCCGGCCTGGCAGCGGGCCGGCATGGCAGCGGCCGGGCTGGGCTGGGCCGGGTTGGGCCGCGCTCCCGGCTGGGCTGTGGGCCCGGTTTGTCGTCAAAGACGTCCCAGCCGATCGGACAAGGGGAGGCCGGGTCGGCGACCAGGAGGCCCCGGCCTGCCCACCACACCAGGGCGGCAAGCCGGAACCTGGGAGCCAAAGTGTCCAGAATCGGCATAAACACCCCTCCCCTCCCAGCGCACGCCCTCAGATTCGTTGGAATCATGCGGACCTGGTAGGAGACGCCGGGCGGGGGAACATCGTTCGTGCCGAATCTGGACACTTCCCCCGGGCCCGCCAGCCCCGCAACCGAACTCGATCGTCATATCTACCGAACTCGATGGTTATTTCGACCGAACTCGGCGAACACACCCTTAAACCGGAAGAGCCAGCTTCTGCCGGGGCCTCAGGCAGCGGGGATGACGCCGCGGTCGCGACGCATGGGCAGGCGGAAGGCCATCATCAGCGCCAGTGCCATGCTGATAGTCGGCATCCAGAAGGCGCGGCCGAAGGCCCCCGCCGCCTGCTCCAGCCCGGCGGACAGCGCCGATCCGCTCAGTTCGCCGCCCACTGCCGCGGCGCCGGAATCGGTTCCCGCCAGGAACACGGCGAGCAGCACGGAGACGATCGCAATGCCGACGGCGCCGAAAACCTGCTGACCGATGTTGAACAGGGTGGTGGCGTTGCCGACCTCCCGACGATCCACCGTCTGCAGGGCCGCCGTGGACACCGGCATCATGGTGCCGCCGATGCCCAGCCCCTGCACCGTAAGCACAATCCCGAGCCACCACAGGCTCGTGTCGGCGTCGACCTGGGTCAACGCCAGCACGGAGACGAACATGGCGATCATGCCGAAGGGCACCACCCGTCCAGCAGGCAGACGGTCCACGAGGCTGGAGGCGATGGGCATGGTGACCAGCGCACCCAGGCCAGTCGGAGCTATGAAGAAGCCAGCGGCCATGGCACCCAGACCCCGCACCTGCTGGAAGTAAGCGGGCAGGAGTAGCAGGTCGGCGGTGAAACCGGCCTGGAAGAACACGGCCAACAGGACGGCGTTGCGGTAGCCGCGCAGGCGCAGGATCGTCAGGTCCAGCAACGGATGTTCGGCCTGCAGGCTGCGCCACACGAAGGCCGTGACCATCGCCAGCCCGAGTACGAGCGGCACCCACACCACCGGCGCGGTGACAGCCGCCCCACCGCCCGCGTTGGACACGCCCCACAGGGTCAGGGCCAGACCCGGGGACATCAGGACCACTCCGGGCACGTCCAGGCGGACGGTGCCGCGGTCATCGTCGCGTGGGAGCAGCAGCAGCCCGAGCCCGGCCGCCGCCAGACCGAAGGGCAGGTTGATCAGGAACACCCAGTGCCAGGAGGCGACCTCCACCAACCAGCCGCCCAGGATCGGCCCCATCACCGGGGCGATCAGCATGGGTATGCCCATCAGGCTCATCATGCGGCCGAGGTTGTTCGGCCCGGCTGCGCGGGCGACCAGGGTGGTGCCCACCGGCATGATGCAACCGCCACACAGGCCCTGCGCCACGCGCATGATGATCAGGAAGGGCAGGCTCGGGGAGAGCGCGCACAGCACGGAGGCAAGCGTGAACAGGGCGATGGAGCTGATGTACATCCAGCGGGCGCCGATGCGTTTGAGCCCCCAGTCGGTCAGCGGGATGATGGCGGCCACCGCGAGCGCGTAGCCGGTGACGGTCCAGGAGACGGTGGAGTAGGCGGGCGAGGCGCCGTCGGGAGCGGTGAAATGGCGTTGAAGCGCAGGGATGGCCACGTTGATGATGGTGCCGTCCAGGACCGACATGAATGAGCCGATCATGACCACGGCGGCCACCCGGTTGGGGCTGGGCGCCGAGCGGGCAGGCGAAGTCTGGATACGGGAGTCCGCGGTCATTGGTGTGCTTTCTTCGAGGAGGAACGACGAGGCCCGGCCTACAGCGATCGCGCGGGGTAGCGGGGGCGGCGTGCATGCGGCACGGGGCCTTGAGCGAACGCGGCCGGTGCGCGTTGAGGGGCGGTACGCCGTGGGCCGGGCTGGGCGAACCGCCCCGGCAGTCAATGCCCGTCGGCCCCAGCGGGGCGCCGTTCGGTACCCAGACGCCCGTGGACGGCGGAGGTCGGGCTGTGAACGGAGTCGGCCTCGGTGATCTCGCGCACTGGGCGGGCCGGGCTGCCGAAGGCTAGCCAGCCCGCGGGAACGTCGCGGGTGACCAGGCTGCCGGCACCGACGACGGCGTCGTGTCCGATGGTGACGCCCGGCATGACGGTGACATTGGCACCGAGCCAGATACGGTCCTCCATGACGACGGGGTCGCCGTACTCGGCGCCGCCGGTGTGACCGTCGGGATAGGTCAGGTGCTGGCGCTCGGAGGCGAGCAGAGGGTGTGTGCCGGCCACAATGGTCACGCCTGGACCCAGCTGGACGTCATCACCGATGGTCACGGGCACGTCGTCGAGCAAAGTGAGGTTGAAGTTGGCGAAGAAGCGCGCCCCGATGGAAGTGTGGAAGCCGCAATTGACCTGGAGCGGACCGCGCACGTATGCCTCCGGGCCGAGGGCCGCAAAAATCTGTGGCAGGATTTCGGCGCGGGCGGGATCCATTTCATCCAGTGCGTTGTAACGGCGGCACAGGTCATGGGTGCGTGCCTTGAGTGTGCGGTAGGCAGGCCAGGCCGCGTCAAACAGCAAGCCCGCGCAGGCGCGGGCATCCTGATCGTCCATATCGCACCTCCTTGTCCTGTGCCTGACGACAGATTGCACACTACCGGATCTCTCGCCTGGTATTCGTCGACGTTAGAACTGCTTCCGCCCGCTCGGGGCGGAAGCCTGTAGCGCATGCGTTGCGTGCCCTCCGGACGGGTTCATACGGTGAATCAGGTCGGATCGCAGCGACGCGGGCGCCACCCATAACCGGCTCGCCCGCTTTGAGGTTATGAGGCTCTTCCGGTTTGATGGTGTGGTGGTTGGGTCCGGGGCTGCGGTGTGGTGGTCGTTTTCGGGTGTGGGAAGTCGTCTTCGATGGGTGCCGATCTGCCGCAGACGACCTCTTCCTCCCCAAACCCTCCACATTCGGGCGGGTTTCAGGCCGGTAAGGACATTATCGGGCTGACGAGAACGTCTTCGCCGAACCAGGGACGTTCTCCGGCCGACGGGGATGTTGTCGGGCGGGCGGTGGAGGGCCTTGCGGGAACGATTCGTTAGGGCCGTTGAGACCATCCGAACGCCGACCGGAGCGGCGGCCGTCGACGGCACCGCTCAGTACTTACAGTGATTCCGCTGCTTGCTAATAATGCCGCGACCCCAGGCGCCTCGGGCGCGCATGCGCCGCTGAGGGGCACGGGCCTGGGGCGTGTTCGCCCGTGTGCCCCGCACGACGGTTCGTCATGAACGGCAACGATTCGTCACTTGGCACCAACGCTTCGGCACTTCCCACGACGGTTCGTGCCTCTAGGTGCCGAACCGTCGTGGGAAGTGACGAACCGCCGACCAGAACATACGAACCGTCAGGCCCACTCCAAAGCCGACACCAAAGCACTACCACCTCGGTACGTCATTAGTGCCGGTCTCGGCGTGTTACAAGTGCCGGTCTCGGCGTGTTACCTCACCCAGCCGCACACACCCGGCGAACCGCCACACCCTCAAACCGGAAGAACCGGTTATGAACGCCGAGTTCGGTCGATATAACCAACGAGTTCGGTCGGTGGGACCGGCAGGCCGGGAAAGTGTCCAGATTCGGCACAAATGATATTCCCGCGCCCGGCGCCGCCCACCGCAGCCGCATAATTCCAACGAACCTGAGGGCGCCTGCTGGCCCGGGCAGCGCGTTTGCGCCGAATCTGGACACTTTTTACCGTAAGACACCGGCCACCCGCCCTGGCGCGGCGAGCAGGCCAGGGCATCAGGCCACCGAACCGACCTGCTCATCTACGGCATCTGGCGCAGATCGGGGCAAGCATCGCCGTCGGCTCCCCGGGCTGCTAACGTGCGCTCGGCGGCCTGTCAGCCGCGCCGGCCCCGTCCACGTCCGCTTACGACGGCGTGGACTCCTCCTCCTGAAAGGACCAGCATGTTCGCACTAGTCCCCACCACGCCTTTGGATGCCAACACGATCCGCTTCATTGCGGAGTCGACCAATGCCATGCTGGAGGCGCGGGCTGCGGAGCAGAGCGCGCGAGGCGAGCGCGGTGCCGGTGCGCGTCGCCACACCCCAATCGGCACCCGGCCGACGGCGCTGCCGGCGAACTGACCGCATCGTCACCAGCCGTCTATTACGCCACTTCACCGTTGGGTACGCCGGTTAGACCTGTGCTGAAGGCTCCCAAGCCCTTCAACAAACACCTAACCGGCGTACTACAGCACGAACCGGCGTAGTAGAGACTCCCGAAGGAATCCGCATGACCAAGAAGCCGCCCGTGACCATGGGCAAGGAGAGGCTCGCCGCCTTCACGGACGCGGTCCTCGCCATCATCATCACCATCCTCATTCTCGAGCTGCCCCAGCCCGAGACGGTCAGCCCGGCGGGACTGTGGGAACTGCGCAACGAGCTGCTGGCCTATACGGTCTCCTTCGCCTGGCTGGGCCTGCTGTGGGCGCGTATTCACTACGAGTGGGACCCGGCCACAGTGGTAACCCGCGCGACGGTGGGCCTGAGCCTGCTGCTGCTCTTCTTCGCCTCGTTCTTCCCCTACACCACGACGCTGGTGGCACAGAATCCGGGCAATAGCACCGCACAGGTGATCTACGGCCTGGTCTTCCTACTGACCTCCGTCAGTCGCGTCGCCGTACACCGTTCACTGCAGGCCGCCGACCCGGACAATCAGGCGTTGGTTCCGCTGCACCGCGAGCGCCGAGCCCTAGCGCCGGCGGAATGGGCAATCCAGACCCTGGGGCTGGTGCTGGCCGCAATCTGGGTGCCGCGCGCGATGACCGTGGCACTGCTGGGAGGCATAGTCATCAGCCTGGTCGCCTACCTGCAGCGGCGCGGAGACTGAGCACCCATGCGGCGATCCACCGCACCAACCGCTAGCATGTCGGCGTGATCAAGGAGGATTTGCAGGACAAAACCGGGTTCTCGGCGGCGGAGAGCACCGTAGCCGACCATCTGCTCCAGCTCGGTGCCACCATCCGCGGGCTATCGGCCCGGGCCATCGCCCGGCAGATTCACACCGCTCCCTCCACCGTGGTCCGTCTATGCCAGCGGCTCGGTTTCGAGGGCTACCCGGACTTCCGCGACGCCTACCTGGATGAGCTGCGCTACCTGTCCAGTGCCTTCACCGACATCGACGCCAATCACCCTTTCACTGCGTCCGACGACGACGCCTCCCTCGCCGGGAAGCTCACCGCCCTGTACCACGAGACGATCGACGACACCGCCGGGCTGCTGGACCCGGCCGTCCTTACCGAGGCGGCCGCACGCATTGCCGCCGCCCGCAGCGTCCACGTCTTCTCCCAGGGCGTGCAGGCCGATATCGCTGCAGATTTCGCCGATAAGATGAGCCGCATCGGCCACCGGGTGACCATCCACCCCCTGGCGGACCGCGGCTTCTACGCCGCCTCGACGCTGAGCAAGGAAGACCTGGCGCTGGCCATCTCCTACTCGGGGGAGACCGCGGGCACTCTGCGGGCCGTCGCCCTGGCCGCCCGTCGCGGCGTCGGACTCATCGCCATCACCTCCTTTGGCCGCAGCCGCCTAGCTGATCTGGCCGACCTGGTGCTGCATGTGTCCACCCGCGAGCGCCTGGTGGAGAAGCTTGGCGGCTACGCCATGTCCCTTTCCACCCTGTTTCTACTCGACTCCTTGTATTCGGCGGTTTTCAACCTGGATCATGCGGCGAACCTGCGCTACCGCACCGCCCTCGTCCACGGTTATGAGTTCCGCCGCGACTCCACCAACCCGGTGTTGCGGGACCGCTGGAGCCGAGACGCCGACGCCGGAACCCTCTGACCCGACGACGGCGCCTCCTTAGTTCCTCGCCGACGACGCCGCCCGCCCACCCGCTGTCGCCGCAGCCCCTGACCCGCCGACGCCGTTACGACCCCATCAGTTCCCCGTCCCATCGCCGCAACAATGTTCCCGCACCGACGCCGACTCGGTCCCGCCGCAGCGCAACGCTGTTCGAGGAATCGACCCCGACCCGCATAGCGGCGGAAAACCAACGCAAACTGAGAGCGCCTCGCATTCCCGCCTCGCACCAAGGAGCCCTCAATGGCTGACTCCCAGCTTGCCTCCACGATTTTGGAGAAGGTCGGTGGCCAGGACAACGTCTCCAGCCTCGGCCACTGCGCCACCCGCCTGCGCTTCGTCCTGAAGGACGAGTCCCTGGCAGACACTGCCGCCCTGAAGACCACCAAGGGGGTGATCGACGTCGTCGCCAAGGGCGGCCAGTACCAGGTGGTGATCGGCCCCGGCGTCGCCGACGTCTACCAGGACATCAACAATCAGTCTTCCTTCGCGGCCGCGCCCGTCGACGGGGCGGGCGCGCAGGATGACAAGAACCTGCTGGCCCGCGCCCTGGACATGATCGCCGGATCCTTCTTCCCCATCATTCCGGCCATCGTGGGCGGGGGCATGCTCAAGGCCATCGCCGCCATCCTGCTGGCCGCCCACCTGCTGGACGCCGAGTCGATGAGCTACCAGTTCCTCACCTTCATGGGGGATGCGGCCTTCTACTTCCTGCCGTTGCTGATCGGGGTGTCGGCCGCCCACAAGTTCCAGGTCAACCCGTATGTGTCCGCCGCCCTGGGGGCCATGCTCGTCCACCCTACCTTCGTGTCCCTGGCAGGCGCCGCGCAGGAGGGTGGACCCGCCCTGAGCCTGTTCGGCCTGCCCGTCCAGGCCGGTACCTACTCCTCCTCGGTCATCCCCATCTTCCTGATGGTCTGGCTCCAGTCATACGTGGAGCCGCTGGCTAAGCGGATCATGCCCAGTGCCGTCCACATGGTCTCCACGCCGTTGCTCACCTCGCTGGTGGTGGGTGTGGTCGGCTTCGTGGTGCTGGCGCCGTTGGGGAACTGGGCCGGGCAGGGCCTGGCCGCCGGCGTGAACGCGATCTCCGGGGTGGCGCCCTGGCTCGTGCCCACGCTCATGGGCACATTCACCCCGCTGCTGGTCATGGTGGGTATGCACTACGCGATCATTCCCATCGGCATCAATCTGCTGGCCACCACCCATCGCGACCCTTTCGTCGGCCCTGGCATGCTCGTGTCCAACGTCGCTCAGGGCGGCGCCGCCCTGGGGGTGGCGCTACGCGCAAAGGACGTCAACACCCGCTCTGTGGCCGCCTCCACCGGCTTCACCGCCGTCCTGGGCATCACCGAACCGGCCCTGTACGGCATCAACCTGCGCTTCAAGCGACCGCTGATCGCCGCCATGATCGGTGGCGGCCTGGGCGGTCTGGTGGTGGGCGTTATGGGTGTAGCCCGCTTCGCCCAGGTGGCGCCCGGCCTGCTTGCCCTACCCTCCTACATCAACCCCGAGGAGCCCGGCAACCTGTCGGTGCTGATTTGGGCGATCGTCGCCGTCGTCGTCGCCTTCATCAGCGCCTTCTTGATCTCCCTGGCCTGGGGGATCGACGAGCGGGCCGACGCGGCCAACATCAAGGGGGCGGCCACAGCGCAGGCCGCATCCGGCGCAGCCGCGGATGACCTGGGCAACCAGAAGGACGTGACCATCGTCGACGAGGAAATCCACGCGCCCCTCAACGGGGAGGCGATCGCGCTGGCGGAGGTGTCCGACCCGGTATTCTCCGGCGGCGCGCTCGGCCAGGGCATCGCCATCGTCCCCGCCTCCGGCCGCCTAGTGGCCCCCGCCGACGGCACCATCACGGTCATGTTCCCCACCGGCCACGCCGTGGGCATGACCACCACTGCGGGCGCCGAGTTGCTCATGCACATCGGCTTCGACACCGTATCCCTGGACGGGGAGCACTTCACCACTCATGTGCAGCAGGGGGCCGAGGTCAAGCGTGGGGACCTGCTCGTCGAGTTCGACGTCGAGGCCATCAGGGCCGCCGGCTACGAGGTGACCACGCCCGTCGTCGTCACCAACACCGCCCAGTACTCCTCGGTCCGTCCGGTTGCACCCGGACCGGTCGCGGCCGGCGACGACGTGCTCGTCCTGACCACCTAAGTCAGCCCGGCGTGCCCGCCCAGTCCCGCAGCCGCGAATTCGAAAACCTCCGCACCAACCACATGACCAGCATTTAACAAGCATTGAAAGGAACAAGACCATGGGATTCCCTGCTGACTTCCTGTGGGGCGGCGCCACCGCCGCCAACCAGATCGAGGGTGCCTGGGACGTCGACGGCAAGGGCCCGTCCACCGCCGACGTGCTGACCGCGGGCATCCGTGGCGTCAAGCGGCGCCGCATTACCGACGGCGTCGAGCCCGGCGAGTTCTACCCCAGTCACACCGCCATCGACCACTTCCACCGTTACGCCGAAGACATCGCCCTGTTCGCAGAGATGGGCTTCAACGTCTACCGCTTCTCCATCGCCTGGTCCCGCATCTTCCCCAAGGGCGATGAGACCGAGCCCAACGAGGCCGGCCTGGCCTTCTACGACCGGCTCCTGGACGAGCTGGACAAGCACCACATCACCCCGCTGGTCACCATCAGTCACTTCGAGACCCCGCTGGGGCTGCAGCGCTACGGCTCCTGGGAGAACCGGCAGGTGGCGGACTTCTACGTCCGCTACGCCCGCACCCTGCTGGAGCGCTACCGGGGGCGGGTACGCCACTGGCTCACCTTCAACGAGATCAACGTGATGTCCACCAACCCGTGGAATGCCGGCGGCATCGACTCCGAGGATGAGGCGGTGCGCATGCGGGCCGCCTACCACCAGTTCCTGGCCAGCGCGCGTACGGTGCGCCTGGCCCACGAGATCGACCCCGATAACCAGGTGGGCATGATGTTCTGCGGGCACTTCGCCTACCCCGCCAGCCCGGATCCGGCCGACGTCATCGGCACCATGGAGTTCATGCAGAAGATGCTGTTCTACTGCGACGTGCAGTGCCGCGGCGCCTACCCGCGCTACAAGCTGCGCGAACTGGAGCGGGAGGGCATCAAGCTGCCGGTGCGCGACGGCGACGCGGAGATTCTGCGTGCGGGCACCGTGGACTTCATCTCCTACTCCTACTACATGACGCACGTGACCGGGCAGAAGACCCGGGGGATCCTGCGGGGCCTGAACGGTCTGGACACGGGCTACAGCAACCCCCACATCAAGCGCTCCGACTGGGGCTGGGGCATTGACCCGATGGGGCTGCGCTACTCCCTGAACCTCCTGTACGACCGCTACCAGCTGCCGGTGATGGTGGTGGAGAACGGGCTCGGCGCGGTGGACACTCTTCAGGCCGACGGCACCGTCCACGACCCGTACCGCATCGACTACCTGCGCCGGCACCTGCGTGAGATGCGCAAGGCCATCGACGTCGACGGCGTACCGGTTATGGGCTACACCTCCTGGGGGCCGATCGACCTGGTCGCCGCCTCCACCGGGGAGATGTCCAAGCGCTACGGCTTCATCTACGTGGATGTCGACGACGCCGGGCAGGGCACCTTTAAGCGGTACCGCAAGGACTCCTTCTACTGGTACCGGCGGGTGATCGCCTCCAACGGCGCCTGGCTCGGGGACGAGGACGCCGGCTACGCGGACGCGGCCGATGCGAAGGCGGCGGGCGATGGTTTACAGCAGTGACCGAAATGCGGTGCGACCACGGGCAGAGTCCGCCCACGCCTGGGCACAGTCGTGACCGAGGCCCTGTACGGCGTCGTCGTCCTGGCCGCCACCACCGCGGGAGCGGTGGCCGGCCTGGGTGGTGGTGTGATCATCAAGCCGCTGCTCGACCTCATCGGCGTCCACGGGGCCGCCTCGATCGGCGTGTACTCGGCGGTGGCGGTGTTCGCCATGTGCCTGGTCTCGCTCGCGGCCCAGCTGCGGGCGGGCTTTCGCTTCGAGACGCGCCTAGTCATATCGGTGTCGGCGGGGTCCATGGCCGGCGGCTGGATCGGCGAACGGCTGTTCAACCTGGCCGCGGCTTCACTGGGCGAGGGACGGATCAAGGCGGTCCAGGCGGGCCTGCTGGGTGTCACTCTGCTGGGCATCCTTGTTTACACGTTGGCGGCGCAGCAACTGCCGCACTGGCGGCTGCGCAACGCGGCGGCGGTGGCCGCCGTCGGGGTGTTCCTTGGGGCGATCTCGGTGTTCCTTGGGATCGGCGGCGGGCCGCTGAACATTGCCCTGCTGACGCTGCTGTTCTCCTTCGAGATGAAGGAGGCGACCATCTACTCGCTGGCGACTATATTCTTCTCCCAGATCACCAAATTGGCTTCGGTGACCGCGACCGGTGTACCCGCCGATTTCACGTTCCGAGCCCTGCCCGTGGTGGTGGTTGCGGCGGTCGTCGGCGGGTTGGCGGGCACGCGAATCAACCGCCGCTGCTCGAACGCCGCGGTGCGTCGGTTTTACATCGCGCTCATGATGGTGCTGCTGGCCGTCTCCGCCCGCAACCTGGTCACCGGACTGTCCGCCTGACCAGTCCGTAGTCGACCCGCCACCCCTCGCCGAGTTCGGTCGAAATAACCATCGAGATCGGTCGATATGACCAACGAGATCGGTTGGCAGGGCCGGCGGGGCGGGGGAAGCGTCTGGATTCGGCACGAACGATGTCCCCCCCGCCCGCGCCGCCCACCAGATCTGCATGGTTCCGACGAGTCTGAGGGCGCCTGGTGTCCTGGAACTGGGTGCGGCGCCGGCAGTAGTCGAGTTTGTCGCTGACCAAGGCGACCATGCTGGTAGGGGCCCACCAGCTCGGTCACGCCGAGTAGGGCCATTGTGGTGGCTGTCCTGGGAGCCGATGAAACCACCCCGGGCACCACCTGCACGCCCCCGGCGCCGGTGATAGCCAAGTTCTTGGAGGCACGCTGCTTGAGGCCTGCTTGGAGAGGGCTGAGCCATAGCCTCCAGACGGTAGGGGTCCTTCAGGAGCGCCTTCTTGACCCGATGGAGGACGGCGTCGTTGGCGGTGTCCCGCGACACCCCTCAGGGATGCCGCCACACACGAGATGGACACGAGCGCCGCGCCCGTAGGCACCCGCGCCAACGGCGCGTATCGCCCGCTGCTTGCCGCCTGAGGTAGCCCGCCAGCTCTCGGGGGTCGATCGCATTCGCCGCTGTCCGTCACATTTGTCCCCGCCAGACACAAATCACGACTGAGGGCCACTACCTAATCTACCGGGAAGCTGGTAAAAGACCTCTGTGAAGACCGTACGTACCCTCCTGCGCAGCCTGCGCGAGTACCGCAGACCGTCGCTGCAGGCGCCGCTGTTCATGGTGGGTGAGGCCGGGCTCGAATGCATCCTGCCACTGCTGATGGCCGAACTCATCGACACCCTCACCGGCAGCTCCATGGGCCCGATCTTGCGCATCGGCCTGGCCCTGGTGGTCATGGCACTCATCTCGCTCGTGTGCGGCGTCATGTCCGGCGTACGCGCCGCCACCGCCGCCGCCGGCCTGGCCCACAACCTGCGTCAGGACCTGTTCTACCGGGTGCAGGAGTTCTCCTTCGCGGACATCGACCGCTTCTCGACGTCGTCACTGGTCACCCGCATGACCACCGACGTCACCAACGTGCAGAACGCCTATCAGATGATCATCCGCGTGGCCGTGCGCGTGCCGCTGATGGTCATCTTCTCCATCATCATGACGCTTACGATCAACGCTCGTCTGGCGCTGATCTTCATCGTCATGCTGCCGCTGCTGGGGGGTGCGCTGATCGGCCTGGCCGCCTACGTGTTCCCGATCTTCCGACGGATCTTCAAGAAGTACGACGCTCTGAACAACTCGGTGCAGGAGAACGTCTCCGCGATCCGGGTGGTGAAGTCCTTCGTCACCGAGGAGCACGAGAAGACGAAGTTCCGCGCCGCCTCCCAGCAGGTACGCAAGGACTTCACTTATGCCGAGAAGATCCTGGCTCTCAACGGCCCGATCATGGTCTTCTTCATCTACGTTTCGCTGATGCTGGTCAACTACCTGGGCGCCCGGGTGGTAGTCGGCAGCGGCGGTACCGAGCTGACTACCGGCGAGTTCTCCTCGCTGATGACCTACGGGGTGCAGATCCTGGCCTCGATGCTGATGCTCGCCTTCATCTTCGTGATGGTGTCGATGTCGGTGGAGTCCGCCAACCGCATCGCCGAGGTCATCGACCACTGCCCCAGCCTCACCTCCCCCGCCGACGGCCGCACCGAGGTTGCCGACGGCGAGGTCCACTTCGAGGGTGTCTCCTTCCGCTACTCCGACGACGCCGAGACCGACGTCCTGCACGGCGTCGACCTGGTCATTCCGTCGGGCTCCACCCTCGGCATTGTGGGCGGCACCGGCGCGGCGAAGACCACGCTCATCCAGCTCATCTCCCGCGTGTACGACGTCACCTCCGGGCGGGTGAGCGTCGGCGGCGTCGACGTGCGCGACTATGACCTGGAGTCCCTGCGCGACGCCGTCTCCGTGGTGTTGCAAAAGAACGTCCTGTTCGCCGGCACCATCAAGGAGAATCTGCGCTGGGGCGACCCCGATGCTACCGACGCCGAGCTCATCCGCGCCTGCGAGCTGGCCCAGGCCGACGAGTTCATCCGCCAGTTCCCTGACGGCTACGACACCCGCATCGAACAGGGCGGCACCAACGTCTCCGGCGGGCAGAAGCAGCGCCTGTGCATCGCCCGCGCCCTGCTGAAGAAGCCGCGGATCCTGATCCTGGATGACTCGACCTCCGCCGTCGACACCCGCACGGACGCCCTGATCCGCCGGGCCTTCGATCAGGAGATCCCGGACACCACCAAAATCATTATCGCCCAGCGGCTTTCCTCCGTGGAGCACGCCGATCAGATCATCGTGCTAGACGACGGCCGCATCCTGGAGCGCGGCACGCACGCCGAGCTCATGGCTGCCGGCGGGGAGTACCACCAGATCTACGAGTCGCAGAACCGCACCAGCCAGGCCCAGGAGGTGGCGTGATCATGGCGCGCAACCGCAAAGACCAGACCGGGAACCAGCGGCCCGACGCCGAGCGGCCGGACGCCGTCGTCGGCGCACCGGAACCCGGCGCCGACCGGGCCGCGCCGGACCGGGAGGAGCAGCCCGACCCGCATGAGTTGCCGGGGGTCGACCGCCCGGCCCGTCGCCTGCTGGCCTACGTCTTCCACTACTACCGGTGGCAGCTGATCGTCGTCGCCATCAGCATCGTGATCGCCTCGGTGGCCTCCACCATCGCCTCTATCTTCATGCAGCGGGTGGTCGACGACGTGATCACTCCCGGCCTGAGCACGGGCCTGGACGCCGTCATGCCCACCCTGGTGCGGATCATCACCGCCATGGGCGTGGTCTATGCGCTCGGCGTGATCACCAGCTTCCTGTACTCGCGCATCATGGCCGTGGTCACGCAGGGCTCGCTTAAGCACATGCGCGACGACATGTTCGACCGCATGCAATCCCTGCCGATCAAGTACTTCGACACCCACGCCCACGGCGCGATCATGTCTACCTACACCAATGACACCGACGCCGTGCGTCAGCTGATCGGCCAGTCGGTGCCCACGCTCATCCAGTCCGGCCTGACACTCGGGGCGATGCTGGCGATGATGCTCTACTACAGCCTCTGGCTGACGATCCTGGTACTGGTGGTGGCCGCCATCATGGTCGGCGCCACCCGGTGTCTAGGCGGGGCGTCATCGCGGTACATGGTCGCCCAGCAGCAGTCGCTGGCCACCGAGGAGGGCTTCATCGAGGAGATCATGGGCGGGCAGAAGGTGGTCCAGGTCTTCAACCATGAGGAGGCCGCCAAGGTCGACTTCGACGCCCTGAACCGGCAGCTGTTCTCAGACTCGGAGAAGGCGAACCAGTACGGCAACATCCTCGGGCCTGTCATGGGTAACCTCGGCAACCTGCTGTACGTGCTGATCGCCTTGGTTGGCGGACTGCTCATTCAGCTGCAGGTCACGAATATCGGCTTCGCCGGCATGGGCACCATCACCGTCGGCATCATCGTCTCCTACCTGACGATGGTGCGGCAGCTGTCCCAGACCATCAACCAGGCCTCCCAGCAGGTGGCCCTGATCGCCATGGGCCTGGCCGGCGCCGGCCGGGTCTTCTCCCTCATCGATGAGCAGCCCGAGCAGGACGCCGGGTATGTGGGTCTGGTCGACGCCGTCGAGACGGCCGACGGTGGTGTTCAGCCCGCGGACCACAAGACCGACGTGTGGGCCTGGCGCCACCCCCACCAGGCGGACGGCACGGTCACCTACACGCGGCTGCGCGGCGAGATCGTCATGAAGCACGTGGACTTCTCCTACGACGGCGTCAAGGAGGTCCTCCATGACGTCTCCCTATGGGCCGAGCCGGGCCAGAAGATCGCCTTCGTGGGCGCCACCGGCGCCGGCAAGACCACGATCACCAACCTGATCAACCGCTTCTACGACATCGACGACGGCAAGATCCGCTACGACGGCATCAACATCAACAAGATCGCCAAGTCGGACCTGCGCCGCTCACTGGGCGTGGTGCTCCAGGACGTGCGCCTGTTCACCGGCACGGTCATGGACAACATCCGCTACGGGCGCCTGGACGCCACCGACGAGGAGTGCATTGAGGCGGCCAAGCTGGCCAACGCCGACGGCTTCATCCGCCGTCTGCCCCTGGGTTACCAGACGGTGATCTCGGGCGATAGCTCGAGCCTGTCCCAGGGGCAGGCGCAGTTGCTGTCGATCGCCCGGGCCGCCGTCGCCGACCCGCCGGTGATGATCCTGGATGAGGCGACCAGCTCCATCGACACCCGCACCGAGGCGCTGGTTCAGGCCGGCATGGACAACCTGATGCGGGGGCGGACGGTGTTCGTGATCGCCCACCGCCTGTCCACGGTGCGCAACTCGGACGCGATCATGGTGCTGGACCACGGACGCATCATCGAGCGCGGCAGCCACGAACAGCTGATCGAGCAGCGCGGCACCTACTACCAGCTCTACACCGGCGCCTTCGAACTGGAGTAGCCGCTCCATCTAAGCTCTCCTTTAGCGGCTCTTCCGGAAAAGGGTTTGGTGGCGGACGGGTGGAACGGTTCGGGTGCTTGCCCAACGGTTCGTACCTTCTGGTCAACGATTCGTACTTTGATGCGACGGTACGTACCTCTAGGTGCCGAACCGTCGCGGATAGTGCCGAATCGTCGGCGTGAAGTGACGAACCGTCAATCAAACGTACGAACCGTCCGCCCCGCGAACCACCCCACGACCCCGCCCTAAGCCGCATCCCCACCATCACCTGCGCACTAGAACTCACCCAAGTGGCGCACTCTAGCGTCCTGCGTCGTTAGTTCGTTGCTGGTTTCTGGTATGGTGGTGTGATGGCGAGGCGAGGACCGGCTCTGGTGGAGTTGACGCTGGGTGATGGGGAGCGGGAGCAGTTGGAGCGGTGGGCGCGTCGGTGTAAGTCGTCTCAGGCGCTGGCGCTGCGGTGCCGGATCGTGCTGGCGGCGGCGTCGGGGGCGTCCAACGCCGAGGTTGCCCGGCAGGTGGGGGTTTCGCTGCCGACGGTGCGCAAGTGGCGGGGCAGGTTCCTTCAGCGGCGCCTGGATGGGCTGGCTGACGAGCCCCGCCCGGGCAGGCCGCCGGTGATCAGCGTGGAGCGGGTCGAGCAGGTGGTTGTTGACACCCTGGAGTCGACTCCCCCCAACGCGACGCACTGGTCGCGGGCGAAGATGGCGGCCAGGTCGGGGCTGTCGGCCTCCACCGTGGGGCGGATCTGGCGGGCGTTCGGGATTCAGCCCCACCGTACCGAGACCTTCAAGCTGTCCAACGACCCCCTGTTCGCCGAGAAGGTCTACGACATCGTGGGCCTGTACCTGAACCCTCCCGACTCTGCCGTGGTTTTGTGCGTGGACGACAAGACCCAGGTGCAGGCCCTGGTCCGCTCCCAGCCGGCCCTGCCGATGGTGCCCGGCACCCCCGAGCGGCGCGCTCACGACTACGTGCGCGCCGGGACCACCAGCCTGTTCGCCGCCCTGAACGTGGGAGACAGCACCCTGATCACCTCCACCCACCGCCGCCACCGGGCGCTGGAGTTCAAGAAGTTCCTGACCAAGATCGACAAGACCGTCCCCGCCGACCTGGACGTGCACGTGGTGTGCGACAACTACGCCACCCACAAGTCCCCCACGATCACCTCCTGGCTCGAGCGCCACCCCCGCTTCCACATGCACTACACCCCCACCTACTCCTCCTGGATCAACCAGGTCGAGCGCGTGTTCGCCGAGGTCACCCGCGACCTGCTCCAGCGCTCCGACCACCACAGCGTCCAAGCACTGGAGAAGGACCTGCGCCAATGGGCCACCCACTGGAACCAAGACCCCAAGCCCTTCACCTGGACCAAAACCGCCCAGGAGATCCTCGACTCAATCGCCCGCTACCTGAAACGAGTCACCACCACAAACAACCAGAAACAAACTAACGACGCAGGACACTAGACCCCGGCCGGCCCAAACCACGGGCTGATGGCACCCACCTCCAACCGGCTGCGCTTCGCAAGGGGGACGCAAGGAAGACGCCCTGTCGTGAACCAGCGTTCACATGCGAGAGCGCAGTCGCTCGGAACAGCGACGCGGAGCCACCCTCGGGCACGAGAGGCCGCGCTCGGGCGCGGGAAGCAGTCCTCGGGGTCGACCAGGACGCGCTACAAGCCGCCCGTTACCTTGTTGGTGGTTCCGGGTGGTCCGGGACCGGGCCAGCCGCTGTGGGCATGATGTCTTGCCCCTGTCGTTTGATGATCCGGGGGGCGAAAGTCACCCATGGTGGCGGGCGGATGGTGATCGCTGATTAGGGGAACGGACCGAGGCGCCTTGGCCTTAGAGTCCTTTCGCAGGCGTGGGTGCGGGGCCGTCTGCCTGACAGGCTGACCCACCAACACACACAAGGATGCGGAAAGGTGAATATCGAGGATGTGGAGGTCTTCGTCGGTATTGACGTGGGCAAGGCCGAGCACTGGGCCACGGCCCTGACCGTCGGCGGGAAGAAGCTGTTCGACAAGGCCCTTCCCAACAGCCAGAGCCGGCTGCGCGAGGTCTATAAGCACCTGGGCGAGCACGGCCGGGTCCTGGTAGTGGTAGACCAGCCGGCAACGATCGGCGCCCTGGCAGTGGCGGTGGCCCAGGCGATGGACATCACGGTGGGCTACCTACCAGGCCTGCCCCGTGCGCAGGATCGCCGACCTGACCCCAGGCAACGCCAAGACCGACGCGAAGGACGCGGCCGTTATCGCCGACGCTGCCCGCACCATGCCCCACACGCTCAGGTCCATCAGCACCTCCGACGAGGACGCCGCATCCTTGTCGATGCTGACCGGTTTTGACCTGGACCTGGCCCGCCAGGTCAACCAGACCGCAAACCGGATCCGGGGCCTTTACACCCAGACCCACCCAGCCCTGGAGGCGGTGCTGGGCAAGTGGCTCGAACACGACCCAATACTGGAGGTGATCGCCGCCTGGCCCACACCCGCCGACCTGCGCAAGGCCGGTCGGGCGCGTATTGACGCCAAGCCCCGAAGCCAAGGGCGCCAAGCGCCATGCCGCCTGGGCGCAGGCCATCACCGACGCTCTGGGCAAGCAGACCGTGGTCGTGGCCGGTACCGACGCCGCCGGAGTAGTGCTGCCCCACCTGGCCCGCCAGCTCATCGCCCTACACGCCCAGAGGCGTGACGTCGCCGCCCAGGTCGAGGCCCTGGTGGAGGCCCACCCTCTTTACCCGGTCCTGACCTCCATGCCCGGGGTGGGGGTCAGGACCGCCGCCGTCTTCCTGGCAGAGACCGCAGGCAGAACCTTCCCTACCGGCGCCCACCTGGCCTCATACGCCGGACTAACCCCCGTAACCCGGAGGTCCGGGTCCTCCATCCGTGGCGAGGTGCGTCTCCCACGCTGGCAACAAGCGCCTCAAACCAGCCATGTTCCTATCAGCCTTCGCCTCCCTCAGATCCGACCCGGCCTCACGGGCCTACTACGACCGCAAACGCGCCCAGGGCAAACGCCTTGGGCCAGGCCGTACTCGCCCTCGCCCACCGCCGCATCCTCACCCCATGTACGCCACGGGTCCGCCACGGCTCCCTCTACGACCCCCAACCAGCACACGACCTACCCGCCGCCGCTTGACAAACCACATAGGGGCACCCCCCCAAACCGGAAGAGTCGGTTTACGGGCACCGAACCCACGTTGAGACCGGCCGGGGCCGCGCGACGCAGCGTTGGAGCGGCTGCGCACGATTGTGGATCCCACGCAGCCCGCGCCTGAGCCGATATGGGTAGCACCGCAAAGCGCGTCGATCGACGACGGCACAATGCTTCTACGCCGCCGCCTTCCGCAGGGCGCGCAGGCCCCACAGGCTATTGAGCGACGGCGCCGCCCCGAGCACGCCGGCGAGGATCGGAGGCACCTCGCCCCAACCCAGCCAGACCACTACGGCGAGCGAAACCAGCACCACCGCCGAGTTGTTCTCAGCGATCCGGAGGATAACCCGCTGCCGTGCCGGAGTCCGTTTGTGCACCCACGTCCCCACAACCAGGAGGAACACGAGCATGAACAAGGAAATCACACTTGCCCGCGTGTTCTCATCCCCGAACCAATCATCAAGCACAATGCTCCAGGCAGACACCGGCATCAACACCGCAAGTGCGATCAGGTACCACGCCACAGGTACCGCTGACCGCGCACCTACTGCCTCTCGTCGCCGTTCTCGCACTTCAGCCATGACACACTCACCTAATCTCTAGTACGGAGCACCACAGTATTCCCACCACTTCGTGCAGCTTCGAGCAATACAGAAGGGGCAGGTAACAGCCATGCAAGCCAAAATCGCCTTCGTTAAGGCGAGGACACCACACTTGCCGCAACAGGTGATCACACGATCGACGTTGATGGCCACGCAGTCGATGCGGCGGGCGGTGCCGTACGGGCACTTGAGGCTGGCCAGTTGTTCCCCACCTGCCTGCTTGGTTCCAGACTTGAAGGCCGACTCTGGAACATCGTGGGCCGCGTCGATGTCGTCGCCCTGCATCTCGAGGTAGACGGTATCACCTTCAAGGGACCAGACAGAGGCATAAGTGCGCCCCTCCGTTCCGTCGGCGAGCGTCTCACGGTAGCTCGCGATCACTTCATCGCTGGTCAGCGTGGCGCTTCGGGCCAGCACGGTGCGCCCATCCTCCATGGTCATCTGGTTGCAGTGGACGGCAGCACCTTCGCCGTCAGCATCCGCTACCGAATAGCCGAGGGCAGTCAGCTCAGCCAGCCAGGCCTCGCTCTCCACGTCCGTGACATCAGCCTCGGACGCAGGGACCTCCGCGTACCAGGGCTGCTCCACCAGAGTCTGCTTGCGGGGCATCGCGTGAGCGATCTCGGGGAATAGCGCGGATAGCATGGTTCCGACCGTGGCGAAGCTGAAGAAGCCGACGGCGGAACGACGTTTGAATTGCATGATCGATCTCCTAATTTCACAGAATTGCGCATGATTGATCCAGGGGCAGAATAAAGAGCCAAATGCGCGATCGTCACATGCCTCCAATGATACTCGGCAGCAGCAGGGCAATGAACACACAGTTGCGGGAGACCAGTAACCAGGACACCTCGCTCTTCAACGCGGTACCCGCGCAACCGCACTCGGTGACAATCCCCCGACGCAGGGCGGATATCATCGCACAGCAAAAACTAGCAGCAACAGACAGCTGGCAACCGCAGCGAAGACAGGAACAACGCCCGCGAACAAGAGAATGCCAAGAAGTATCTCTACAGGTGGTAGCAACACAGCCACCGCAGAAACGAAGCGCTCGGGGACGAGGTCGAATCCACGGACAACCCGCGCGCCGTGTGACACGCCTGCGCGCCACTTCATGACTCCGAAGGCCACGAAGACCAGGCCAACCACGACTCTTCCGACTACTACCAGGGTGTGCATGTGTCGCCCTTGTCATTGCACCGGCGACGGGACGCCGCCAACTAGAGTGTCACATATCTCACCTTGCGGTGTCAAGCGGCATGCGAGCTCACGGTTTACGCATGTCAACAGCCGCTCAGTGTGGATCAGATCGACACTCAACGAGGTCTGCAGGCACAGGCGGCCGCAGGACATGAACTACGCCGCCGCCTTCCGCAGGGCGCGCAGACCCCACAGGCTATTGAGCGACGGCGCCGCCCCGAGCACGCCGGCGAGGATCGGAGGCACCTCGCCCCAACCCAGCCAGACCACTACGGCGAGCGAAACCAGCACCACCGCCGAGTTGTTCTCAGCGATCCGGAGGATAACCGGCTCTTCGTGTTTGAGGGTGTGGTGGTGGGGTAGTCGTGGGTGCGCGTGTCGCAGGGGCGGGTAGGGGTCGAGGTCCCCGATGATTGGTGGTTGCTGAACACCACCGATCACGGAGACCTCGACATGGCCGAGACTACCTTTGCTGCCCCTGATTTTGCTAGTTTCCTGGGCCTGGACGCGCTGGGACTGACTGTCACCGGCATGCGCATAGATGGCGGCGGTGCACTGGTGGAGTGTCGGCTGCAGGTCTGCGAGGAGGATGCGTTCTGCCGGGTCTGCGGGGCCCAGGGCGCCCCGGTGGGGACCGTCGCGAGGCGGCTGGCGCATGTTCCGGTGGGCTGGCGCCCAACCCACTTGCTGGTGCGGCTGCGCCGGTGGCGCTGCCAGGGCTGTGGGCGTGTGTGGAGGCAGGACGCGTCTCGTGCGGCCGCCAAGCGGGCGAGGCTGACCTTGGCGGCCAAGGAGTGGGCGATCCGGGCCGTGGGGGTGGAGTTCATGTCCATCTCGCGTGTGGCGGCAGCTCTGGGGGTGTCCTGGCACACCGCCAATGAGGCCGTCCTTGAGCGGGCCAAGGACCGCTTGATCAATGATCCTGGACGTCTGAAGGGTGTGGAGGTCATCGGGGTGGATGAGCATGTTTGGCGGCACACCCGCAAGGGCGACAAGTACGTCACCGTCATCATCGACCTTACACCCGTGCGCGACCGTACCGGCCCCTCCCGCCTGCTGGACATGATCGAAGGCCGCTCCAAGCAGGCCTTCAAGCAATGGCTCCAGGAACGCGACGAGGACTGGCGCAGCCGGATCGAGGTGGTCTCGATGGATGGGTTCGCGGGCTTCAAGACCGCCGCCGCCGAGGCCCTACCCGGCGCGACGGAGGTCATGGACCCCTTCCACGTGGTCGCGCTGGCCGGGGACAAGCTGGATGAGTGCCGCCGCCGCACCCAGCGCGAGACCACCGGGCGGCGGGGCCGTAAGGACGACCCCCTGTACAAGGCCCGCAGGCTGCTGCGCACCGGGGCGGGCCTGGTGAGCGACAAGGGCTGGGAGCGTCTCGAACAACTGTTCGCCGACCCCCACAACACTCCGGTAGAGATCATGTGGGGCGTGTATCAGAAGATCATGGCCGCCTACCGCGCCAAGGCCCCCGCCCAGGGCAAGACCCTGATGGAGAAAGTGATGCAGACCCTCACCACCGGCGTGCCTGACGCCCTCGAAGAGCTGAAGTCGCTGGGCAAGACCCTGGCCCAGCGGCGCGAAGACATACTCGCCTACTTCGACCACCGCGGCACATCCAACGGACCCACTGAAGCAGTCAACGGCCGCCTGGAGCACCTACGCGGCATCGCCCTGGGCTTCAGGAATCTGACCAACTACACCATCCGCAGCCTCATCCACGCCGGAGGCTTCAGACAACAGCTACTACACCCCTAAACGCGAAGAGCCGGATAACCCGCTGCCGTGCCGGAGTCCGCTTGTGCACCCACGTCCCCACAACCAGGAGGAACACGAGCATGAACAAGGAAAACACACTTGCCCGCGTGTTCTCATCCCCGAACCAATCATCAAGCACAATGCTCCAGGCAGACACCGGCATCAACACCGCAAGTGCGATCAGGTACCACGCCACAGGCGCGACTCGCCGTCGCGAGGCCACCGGCCTCGCACGCACCGTCTCCTGTTTCCCTTCCTGAACTTTACTCATAACACGCTCCTTTGCGTCTCAGGGAGAACCGCCGGGCGGCTCCCACGACATTTGCGCCGCCCCAATTGCCAGAGCAGCCGTACTTTTCTACCGACATCGGCGAGGGAAGCGAGGATGGGGATGGAGGCGAGTCGGGGCGGCTGGTCTCCCCGGCTCTCCCCCATCGGGAAC